>JANQMH010000055.1 GCA_028280195.1 Exilibacterium sp. | reverse complement strand
CCGCCGTAAACCCATCCGTGGGGGCTTCACGCCAGCATCCCTGCTGGCGAGAGTCTCGAACCCCAGACCCTGACCGGGTTAGGGCCTACCACCGCGGTTCCAACAACATCTGTTTCCAGCTCCCGGGTATTGATCCTGGCGCTATTACCTGTGCCGCAGTGAACGTCCCGAGCGACAATCTCCGGCAGTGCCGGCCGGCGATATATGATTTTGCCGGTGTCTGCATCAGCCGCTATTTTTTTTGCCTAAGCACACTTTCATAACTGCCGGGCTACTGTGGCGGAAATCAAAAGGCAGTCGGGTTATATCGCTACGGTTGCCAATTCCCCGGGTTAATCTCCTCCAGTAATAAAATAAAAGCCGCAGGGTAAAGTTCCCGGCCTGTAATTTTCACCGGGCGATTTAAGTAGTATAGTGTCGCAAACGTGCCCTCTACCACAGCAGCTTGATATATGCGTACTTTCAAACTCAATCACTCGAGCAGGCAGTTGTGGCTTTTGTTGCTGCTTATTAGCAGCGTATTATTCAGTTGTCTCAGCTTTGCCAGAGTGAGAGTGTCGGGGCTGGATGATATTACCGTTGCGGCTTGGGCGGGTATCAGCGGAGATCTGGTCGGCAGCGATACTTTTTGCTCGATATCCTGCCGTCGCGGTTGCAATCGCCCCGCACATCGGCGCGACTACGCCACGGTTGTTCGCTCTTACGGCGCAAGCGATGGCGCGGGCAATTTTTACATCCGTAGTGGCACCAGTCGGCTCATGGTTTATCTGGACTGGACTCACCCGGTCGCCGGTACCACCAGAATGACTGATTTCAATGTTACCGGCAGGGCCGGGCCGAGAGTTCCCGGCGCCTATCACTGTAACCGTGATGCCAATGCGCAAACGGCAATCGATATCACCTTACCTGCCGCACAACTGGCCGGCGCCCGTGCCGGGGTTTATTCGGAGACCTTCATGCTGAATGTCTGCCGCCTGCGGCGCGATGACCGCTTTGCCGAGTGCACCGCCCGGGTCGACTTTACCGTCAATCTGCCGGAGCTGGTGCAGGTAAGCAATCTGAGCGATATCAGCCTGGGGGTATGGAATGGCGTGGACAATCTGCAGGCCACGGAAGATTTTTGTCTGTTCCGCAACGGCTATGGCGGGGTGGCCATCAGAAGCAATGGCAGCCACGATGCGGCGGGGCGGTTTAATCTGCAGGGGGCAGGCAGTAGCATACCTTATACGCTGGAATACAGTCAGGGGGGCGGGTTCTTTGCCGCCGCCCCGGGTGAGGCGATAGTCGCCGCAGTATCGGGCTTTGTCGGGGACAGCAGTAGAGACTGTAGCAATGTGGGGGGAACCAATACGGCGGTGCGGGTCTCCGTTAACGCTGCGGACATCGGCAGTCGCGATCCCGGCGAATACGGCGATACGGTGACCATTTACGTGGAGCCTGATTAGAAGCTGTTGCATCACTCTCGGTCACCGCAGTAGGTCGAGAGTGATGCAACAGTTTCTAATCAGCTTTGTGTTCAACCCGGCAATATCACTTTGAAGGCGTGCTAGGGAATCATCCTCTTTTCATTCCCGGCCACACTCTGCAACGACAGTTCTAACGGTTTGTCATAAGGCAGTATCACCCTGTAGGTGTTGCCGGGGTAGAGCCTGCGGGCGCTCAGATCGTGGCATCCGTCATCTTCTCCACTGGCCATATTGTCACTCGCAGGGTCGGTGGGGCACTGCTTTCCTTCGGTAATCATGACGTAAGAGTTGCCGGTATTGGTCAATGTCAGGGTGTCGCCCTTGCGATCGGATACGAGATTGTAGCGGGGTTCCTGCGGGGAAATCAGCACCAGTACCTGGTAGGCTACGACCAGCCGTACTTTACTTCCCGCCTCTTGCTGCAGGGGAGGGAGGATCGGGGTAAAATTTACCCGGTAAACTTTCTCCGCTGTGAGCTGCTCATCGAGGTTGACCATTCTTACGATTTTAGACGAGTTTGGCGCAACAACCAGCTTATTGGGTGTAACCAGAAGGCTGATGCGGTCGGGGTCGGTAACGGGGTTGCGCTGTTCCTGTTCCGTGCCCGGGTTGCTGACTTCCAATACCTCTACCTGCACATAGAGCGTTTCGTCAGAATCGTTGATAACCCTGACGTCCTGTCTCGGGCTCTCGCCCGGGAGAAAATCCACGATAGACCTGTCGAGATACATCGCCTGCACCAGGCCCGGGTATAAACTCAATACACAGGCCAAAGCCCAAACGGGTTTGATGCCGGTCAATGCGTCAACCAATCGTCTCATGGCTTGCTCCCATATATACTCCCGCCGTGAATCCGCATCAGGCCCTACACGGACCCCACAGTGAGTATCAATACGCCGTTATATATGCCGTAGTCGGCATTTCGCAGATCTTCCGAATCGATAAAAATCTCTATCGCGCTGTTGTCCCGCCCGTCACACTCCAGACCCGAATCCCTTATCGCATAAGGTCTCGAGCGTTGCTCCGCCTGTAATTGATCGGCGTTGGCCAGCTCGATATCTTCATAGAAGAACACCTGGTAGGGAATGGAATTGCCTGCCCCGTCTTCGACTTCGAAACGGTTGCCCACCTCACTGCCTGTGGTTATGGTGTAGGCGCTGTTCTTCGGGCCGCGGATACACAGGGCCTCGCGATGCCTCAGCGGACTGTCAAAGTCGGTGACCTGCAGAATGATATCGTCTATGCGGGATATCTGATAGAAGGGCTCCAGGTTGAGGCGCAAAACGATTTGCCCCGTAGAGCTTGGCCCGGCCTCCCCTTGTATGGCAGCGGCGGCGGCAGGTGCAAACAAAAACAGAAACGAGCCGGCAAACACCGCAGCGTTGAATTTTTGTATAGCGTTTCTTTGCTTTAAGACTCTGCCCATCCAAACATCCCCAAAAAAACGTGCTATCTGTAACATATTAAAAGTTACAGCACAACCAATAACGACCAAAGGCAGCCTATATTATATTTGTCAGAGCGGGGAAACAGTCAGGATCAACGGGTGACGGTCTTGTTTGCCAAGCCTGGATAACTGTGCGCTGGTGTAGTTTGCGAAGGGCAGGTGGCAGCCGTTGGCGTCGGCGGTGGCAGCAGTATTGAAATCGGTGTTCTCGGGGTATTGCTCCCGGGAAATTAATAGCTGGTAGTCAGGTATCCCTCTGCGCTCAAAACAGAGTTCTGTCTTGTTTAGACTCTTGCGGTTCTCGAATAAAAAATGCGGGCGGGAATTTTTATTTTTTGCAGACTGCAACTTGATGGAACGGGGAATGATCAATTGGATATTAATACGCGCAGAAGCCGTCTTACGGTTATCAATTTCTCCTAAACTATAACCTGACTTGCTTAAAAAAAGCACAAGTGCGCAGCAAAATCCTAAAAAGTTTTTTGCCGGAAAATTTTTTTTCACTTGCGTAAAGGCCTTATCCAAGAAGTTTTCCCTGGGTCTGCATGCAAGAAAAAATTCAAGTTCAACAATGAGTTATGTTAGCGTGATCAACAGCTTCAGGCGACTGACAAAGAGTTGACGATTTGGGAAGTGAGGGCGTGTAGCACCGGGAAGCTGACAAAAAGCTGGCGCTTTTGTTGAGATCTGCTTTTTTTATATATATAGTACGTCTAAAGCGAATGCGGGTTAAAAGCATCGAGATATAACAGCAACAATAACAAAATTTTTCAGGAATAAGATATACAAGAAGTGCTTAGAATTGTTCTAAGAAATTTGTTAAACCGCTAGATTAATTGGTTATAGATGCTGATTTTAAAGTGAAGGTGATGGATACCCTGTTAATTTTTGAACACAGGCGAAGTCATCAAAGTGCTTTTGACAAAGCATTGGGTTAAACGATTGGGTTAAACGATTGAGTTAAACGATTGAGTTAAACGACGGGACAGATAAGTAAAAACGGAAGTTGCCGTGCATTGAACTACGGCGTATTGAACACGGTTTTTTAGTTTACTGCCGTTATGTAGAACTATTCAGGTTGTAGAAACAGCAGGCTTCTCTAAAGAGGAGCCGACACTCACTCGTCCGGATATAACAGAGGATATGAATTATGAACAGAATGGTATCGGCGATTGTTACTGCTACATTGACACTGAGTGCTCTGCCGGCTGTGGCCGCCAGCGATGGCACACTGGGTACGACATCCACAGGGGATTTTAATATCGATTTGACGATTCCCAACCTGATTCGTATATCCAGTATGCACGACCAGACTCTGGTCTATACACCCGGAGCAGGCGCCACGGTAACGGAAAACTTCTGTGTCTACACCAATGCGCTTTCAGGTACCTACAACGTTACGGCCACTTCTACCGGCGACACCAACAATGGTGACACCGGCGTGTTTTTGCTCGATAGTCTCTCCGGCACCATGGAGTACACGGTTAACTACGATAGCACTGCGCTCTCTGAAGGCGTAAACGACAACAGGGGTGGATTGGGGTATAGCGCCGACAACTTATCCATAAACTGTGGCGGCACCGAACCCGTTGCTGTGATTATCTCCGTGGCGCAAAGTGAGATCGATGCTGCATCACCCGATACTTATACGGATACCCTGACTTTTCTGGTATCGCCGAATTAGATTTCCCGGATGAATTGGTGTTGAGCACTCCAAGCCGGCATTGTTGCCGGCTTTTTTGCAACGTCATTCCGGTGTATTCGCGGCGCTGATCAATGTATGGGCGGTCTGGTAGAGCGCGGGTCGGGTTGAATAGTGTTATCAATCTTTCTGATTGCATTGGTATGGAGCAGCCCGGGAAACAGTCTGTGCCGGGACTGTTTCCCATATACCTTTAATTTCGATACACTCAGCGCCGCTATGCGGGACAGGGTGGATGCCGGCAGGGATGCTCGCCGGAAAAACCCTGCAGCGCGGAAAACGGCGTCCACTCCGCTTAGCGACCGGACTTTGACCCTGGCGGAGGAAGCCGCTGTGGCGCCGGCAGTTGTCGCAGAATCCGCTGCGGTGCCCGCCGGATTCGAATTCTTACTGGAACCGCAAACAACACTGGTGGATGTGTATTACGGCGGACAGTACCTGCTCTCTACCATGGCCACGTACTCCCCCGGAGAAATCCGCTTCGAAAACCCGTCAGAGGTAGTGGCCAGACTGCCAAACCTGTTGGACAGGGACAGGACACTCGAGGGCCTGTCTAAACTGCTGGCCGCTAATGAGGGCCTGTTGTGCCAGGCCAACCAGAGAAGCAACTGTGGCAGGCTGCCGGCTCTGGTTACCGGTGTCATCTTTGATGAAACCAGCTACCGGGTCGACCTGTTTGTATCATCCGAGGAACTCGGCGTGCAGGGCCTGAGTATCTCCAGATATCTCCCTCAATCGGACGTCGGCTTCTCGTTTATGCACGGCATCTCGGCGGCTTACTCAGATGCCGATAGCCGTCAATCCGATTACAGTATCAATGGCAGTACCCTGTTTGCCCTCGGTGAATCCAGGCTGAGACTGTTCAGCAATATATCGAAGCAGGACGATCTGGTGTTTGACCTGGCGGCATGGGAAAACGATTTTGAAGGCAAGTCACGACAGATAGGGTTATTGCAAACCGATAACCAGAATTCCGAGTTTCTGCCGCCTTTACAGATCGCCGGTATCCGGGTGGCCAGTACGCTGGATACCCGCAACGACCTGGATCTGTCCGAGGGCACGCCTTTGACGGTATTTTTAGCCAATAGCAGCCGTGTCGAACTGCTTAAGGACGGCAGGCTTGTAAGCACCGGCGTATATGCGGCCGGCAATCAGGCTTTGGACACCAGCCTGCTGCCCAGCGGCGCTTATGACATTACCATCAGGATTCTGGAAGGGGGAGCCGTGGTCTCCGAGGAGACGCGTTTTTACCGCAAAACCAGCCAGATTCCACCTCGCGATCAAAGTATCTACTTTGTCGAAGTCGGGCAATTGATGGATGACGAAGCTGACGATACCTTTCCCGACAGCAGGGATAACTGGTTACTGAGAGGCAGCTATGCCAGCCGCTTTTCTGACAGCCTGGGCCTGCAGGGCGCGGGGGCCATTACCGACACAGATAAGCTGGTTGAGGCGGGATTGTTTTATTTGGGCAGATATCTCAATGCCAGCTCATCGCTGGCGCGCACGTCCCGGGGCGATTCCGCCTATTTTCTCTCGGCCAACGCCAGGCTGGGCAGCCTGTTTCTCAATGGCAACTATCGCAAACTCGATATCGACGGGCACCATGACCTGCGGGCATCTGACGATGAGTTTCTATTGGGTGAGCAGGCCAGTACGCAGGCGAGCCTGCGCCTGACCCATCCGCTGGGCAGCGGGCGGATCAACTTTGAGCACCGCTTAAACGAGCGGGATGACGCGCGTATCGCCACTAATACGCTGAGTATCGACCTGCCGGCAATGAAGTTTTCCAATCAATCTCACCTGCTGACGGATTTTTCTTTTTCCGAGCAGGAGGGGGTATGGCAGGCCTTGCTGCGGGTATCGGTAAACTTCAGAAGCAACCACTGGCAATACCGGGCCTCACAATCCCATCTGCAGCAAAAAGACAACCAAGCTGACGATATTTCGCAGTTGAGTATCAACTGGAATGACCGCCAGATACTGGCCAGCAATCTCGATATGGGCCTGAATACGCGGCGCCAGGATGGCGGCGATGCCACCGATCTCGATGTAAACTGGGAATCATCCCATGCCCAGATTCGCGCGTCTGTGGATCGGCAGACACTGGGCGAGGAGACTGAAACGGGTTACAGCGGTGTATTGACCACCACCATTATTGGCGATGCCGAAGGCCTGACGATGGGAGGGCGTGAGATAAACCAGAGTGCGGTGATCATAGAAATGGATTCGGAAAAGTATGACGGCCACTTTGATGTCATCGTGGACGACTCGGTTCGCAGTTACGCCAGACCCGGCAATATCTCGGTTGTCAATCTGAACCCTTTTGAAACTTACCGCATTAGAGTGAAGGACAAAGGCAAGCAGTTGCTGGCCTATGAAGAGAGGGAAGAAGAGGTGACTTTATATCCGGGTAACGTCAAGCGTCTCAAGTGGGCCGTAGCCAGGATTGACGTAGTCTTCGGCCGCATTGTCACGGAGTCCGGAGAGCCGCTGGCCAATGCCCTGGTCGAGGGTGTCGAGGGTCTGGCGGTCACCGATGAATACGGCCTGTTCCAGGCGGAACTGGCACAGGGCGTAAGGCAGCTTGATATCAAAACCCGCACGCAGCAGTGCCGGGTTGAGCTGCCAGACTATAAACCACAGCGCCAGATAGGACGTCTTGGCACGATGGTTTGCCTATAATCGGGGCTTACCTTCTGTGTGGCTGGTGCAAGTATGGAAACTGCTTTCCCGCTGTTGACCAGGCAAATATACGCTGTGTCAAGCCAACACCTTCTGTTAAAATTTCATACTGCAGTGCGTACCGGACGGTTTTCAACTCGACGGTAAAACCCACTATAGCAAGAGGGTCCTTCGATGAAGAAATTTATTGGTGTTTTACTCTTAAGTCTTTCCCAAGTATCCCATGCAGTTTTGGTTACGGATATCGAAATTCACTATGTCGGTATTTACGGCGACGGTAGAATATTCGCATCGCTGGATAAGACGATCCCCGTAAATGGGTGCGAGAGCGCTACCTGGGTTGCGATTTCAGCAGACCACATGCATAAAAAGGAGATTTATTCACTATTACTCTCAGCTCTGGCGGCAGGTAAAAAGCTGGAAATCAATGCAACCTCTTGCCTTTCCGGATCGGCAACCATAACTGAGGGTACCTCTGACTACATAATCGTTAGATAGGATATGTAGCCGGAATATCACTTTACTACATATACGCATTTTCGGTTGCGCGTTAGTCATATACTTCAGTTATGCGGGTGGAAAACCAGATCTGCCGGTTTTTACTTAATTGAGAGTTGTAAATACGTCCTGCGCTTATATCATTACAGGCTGACATTATGGTGAAAAAAATAATTATCCCAGTTTTATTTGTTTTTAGCACTGGTTGTACTAACCTTCCAGAAGATTCTATGCCAACGGAGTTCAAAGTAGTTTTCAACAGGGAAGAAGGGTATGGGGTCATAGAAGTTACTGATGATGCACACGATTCAGCAAGAAATATGAAAAGCATAGCACGAGCAAATGCCAAGTTTATCACTTCTGAGCTTTGTGAAGGTAAGAGAGTTAGGCGAACATGGGAAAATAATGGCGTGCCTGTAGAAACGGGGGATAACCCTCCAGTCAAGAGGCTGGTGCTTAAGGTGGAGTGTGTAAATAAATAGAGAAGGCGTAATACTGCTCGAGTGTTTTTTTCAGTTGAACTGAGTGAAATGCATGCGAACACCAATGTATAGTGGTCAATATTTGCGAAACATATATAAGGCAGACATATGCCGAGAACCAGAGCTGGAGGCACCTGGGTAAGAGCATGGCCAGTAACGATAGTGTAAGAGATCAAGCTGTCTTGATACGTCCGATAAAAAGTGGAGAAGAAGCCACCCTCAGGTCAGTAATGAAGCAGGCCTTTCCGCTTTTTATGCGACTGTTTTTCTCTTTCTCGAAGAACACCTTAGTGGCGGAAAGAAAGGGTGAGATTGTCGGCGGCATCATCCTGAAAACATTCTTTTTGCCAGGCGGTATAAAAGCCGGTCTGGTCTCCTGGGTGTTCTGCTCGCCAAGCTGTGCCGGTATGGGGGTTGGCCAGTTGCTGGCAGAAGCCGGGATTGATTTTTTGCAGAAACAACGCTGTGCGGCGATATTCGCTTGTATAGAAGGTCACAATAGCAGTTCAAACCGGCTTTTTAGCCGCAACGGCTTTTCCAGGCTCTCATTTTTTCAGCAGCTCGATACTTACGGCCCTATCGGTTTGGCGATTATATGGTTTCACAGCGGTCACTTTTCCGATATTGGTTTCTTTATCTGGGCCAGGTCGACGGAAAGCTCGCCAGGCACCCCGAGGCCGGTAGCGGATGCGCGAGTGGAGTGGTCATTTGTACTGCTTGCCCATGTTCTAATTCTTACACTTGCATCCTGGCGGCGGGGCGATGTCAATTATCCGGCACTGAATAGTATACTAATTTTATTGTTTACCTTTGGTATTTTCTATCTTGTCCGCCATACAGCAATGCTGGTGGTTGCCTGGTGCCAGAAGTTGGCGTGCGAGTTTAGAATGTGGGAGTCGGGAATTTTTTTATCCGCCATCATTGCGCTGCTGTTTGGCGGGTTTGTACCGGCTCCGGGCTCTGTGTATCCGGCGGGTGATAACTGGAGATATACAAACTCTATACCGCAACTGGGTATGATGGCTTTTTTTTCATCGGCATGTCTGATCGGCCTGGCTTGGGTGATGGCCCTGCTTATTCACTCAGATGCAATACAGGAAAGCTGGTTGCCAGGTGTTGAAACAGCTTTCCTGATTGCTGTCATCATTCTCGTTTTTGATGTATTGCTGCCGTTTTTTCCGTTTTCCTGTTTTAACGGCAGGCGCTTATGGGATTGGAATAAGGCCGTTTGGGCCGCTTTCGGCCTGAGTATTCTGCCGCTTTTGGCACTGGTCTGACTTCAACCTGGCCGCACCTTGAATGACTGCCGCCACTCGAGCGTCGTTCATAGGCTTAGAAACGGTTTCATAGCTCTCGTCTCACTACGGTCGAGAGTTATGGGACAGCTTCTAAGGAAGCTCGCCGCGAATTGCAGGCGGGAAAAGCGTAAGCGGTATCGGGGTTTGGAATTTTACACTGCCATCGCCGGCGGGGATTTACGGCAGCTGATCGTCACGTTTATCCAGCAGCGATTTTATCGTTAGCGGCTTTGCCGGAAACCTGGCATTGAACGGCTTTATCTGCCGTTCCCGGATACCCCGCGTCTCTGCCAGAAGACCGGCGATATGGTAATGGCAGTAGCGCCCCTGGCATAAACCCATCCCGGCCCGGGAAAGCAGTTTGGCGGCATTGGCATCGTTGATAAAGGGGTTCTCCGCCAGGCACTGCGCAAAGTCGGCAATCGACACTTCTTCGCATTTACATAGCATGGACTGCTCTGTCATCAGTTGTTGCAGCAGCTTTCTTCCCGGGTAGGATAAATCCAGCAGCTTGGCGGCGAACAGGTTGGCGGATTTGAGTTGTGTGCGTGTGCGCTGTGCCAGCCTGGCTGCACTGGCGGCGTCGATTTTTTGCAGTTCGCGGGCAATGCCAAGGCCCGCCAGCCTGCCCTCGCAGATCGAAGCGTCGGCGCCGGCGACGCCGGTGATTTCACCGGCGACATACAGGCCGGGCAGATCCGTGCTCATCCACGGGTCGTGATCAATAATCCAGCCGCCCCCCGCCGCAGACCACCTTCCCCGCGCACCGACCTGTCGCGCCAGCTCGGAGGAGGCGAGAAAACCGAAACAGATACCGAGCCGGTCGCAGTCGATATTGCGGCGGCTGCCGGCCTGTATCGTTCCGGAACTGCCGATAGCGGCAATATCGACATTCTGCAGCTGCTGATCGCCGTGGGCTTGAACAACTGTGCGGGAAAAATAAATGGGTACCCGTTTTAGCAGCAGGCGTATCAATGCGCGGGTAAAATAGACCATCTTGGCGCCGTGACGGATAAAAAGCGGGGCCGATTTGAGCAGCGACCATAGCGCCGATAGCCGCTGGGCGAAAACAACACCGGCTACCTGCCCGCCGGCCTGCAGGATCTGGTCGGCGACGATCAGTTGCAGCGGGTGGGAGCCGACAAATAAAAACCGCTCCCCCGGTATCAACTGCTGGCTTTTGACAAAGGCCTGTATACCGCCCGCTGCCATAACGCCCGGTAGATTACTGCCGGGGAAGATGACCGGCATATCGTAGCAGCCCGGCGCAATCAGCACGCAGCTGGCCTCGAGCTCGGAAGTGTTGCCGGCGTTATTGAGCAGCAGCCGATAGCGGTGTGGCAGAGGCGCGGCCGGGTCGTGCTGCAGCGCCAGCACGGTCGTCTGCGGCAGCCAGCGGGTGGCGCCCGGGGCGCCGGCGCCGGCCAGCAGTTGTTTGACGGGCTTGTAAATACTGCCCGGCAGCCAGTTTTCTACCGCAAAGTCTGCCGGCGGCTGCCGGCTTATCTGGCCGCCGGGACGGGCCTGTTCATCGACGACCACAGTGTCGATACCGCGGGCGGCGGCGATCTCTGCCGCCGCCAGGCCGGCCGGTCCGGCGCCGATAATCGCCAGTTCGGTATTCATATCGCCACCGTCACGGCGCGGATTTTCTGGCGCCGGTGGTAATGTTCATACCGTCCTCCACCACGGTCATACAGGCGCGCTGCCAGTCGCCGTCAATTTTGACCTGGCATTCAAAACACGCGCCCATATTGCAATAGGGACCGCGGGGCTGGCCGCTGCGGGTGCGGTAGAACACGGTGACGCCCGCGGCCAGCAGCACCGATGCCACGGTTTCGCCGGCATAGGCGCGGCTGGCCTCGCCGTCTATATTGACGCTGATCGGTTGCTTGCGTCGTACCTGTCGTGTAATGCGAGCCGCCATTGTCTAACCCATAAACATATTGATATGGCCGAAGCGGTTGGGTGAGTAGGCGTCGATGGGAAACGATGTTTTGCCGCTCAATATTAACTCGCTCATTTGCCGCGCATAACTGGGGCCGTAGGTAAAACCCGAGCCACCGGCGGCCACGTAAAAACCCGGCGCCTGGGAAATTTCTCCCAGAATCGGCAACTGGTCGGGAGTGACGCCGGTGGTGCCGGTCCAGGTTCGCAGCAGATGCAGAGATTCTATGGCGGGGATCACTGCGGCTGCCGTACTCAGATTACTGTAAACGGATTGCATATTTATAGTCGGAGCGCTGTCGGATTTCCACTTGCCCTGCCGCTGTTGCAAATGGGCGGACCAGCCGCCGCCGATCAGCACATTGCCGTCATCTACCTGCTTCATGGAAAGTTTGCGCCCCACATGCTGGACCAGATGCGGAATCAGGGGGCCGGTTCTCTCGGTGGCGTTCATGGTCAGGCCCACCGGAAAAATCGGTAAATGCAGATTGGCCATGGCGGCGATTTCACCTGACCAGGCACCGGCCGCATTCAATACCTTGTCGGCAGCCAGTTTGCCGCCGCAGGCCTGCGCCGCCTGACCGCCAATGCCGATATGCCATTTTCCGCAGCGGCGCTGAATGCTATCGACGCTGCAGCGGGTATAGACGGCAGTGCCGTTGGCTATGGCTTTCTGCGCGTAAGCCGGTGTCAACAGGCGCGGGTTGCAGTGGCCTTCGGGCGGGCAGAACAAGGCGGCGATAATGCTGTCACTGAGATAGGGCGCGCGCCGCCGCAGCTGTGGTTTGTCCAGCAGCTCGACATCGAGTCCCTGTCTGGATTCGATCTCGGCTTTTTGTTGCAGCAGCTGCAGCTGTTCAGGCGTTTCCGCGACCATCAGGCCGCCGTGCATCGCCAGTTCCAGATTGCAGCCGAGTTCGGTTTCCAGACCGCGCCACTGCGCAATGGCGATCTTTGTCAGCGCTACATAGTGTTCCAGTTCCGCCGCCAGTTTGTCTTTATGCTGTATCAGCCGGTATTCCAGTTGAAAATGCAGTGACCCGGCATTTTGCCCGGAGGCGCCCTGATTGATCTGGCCGCGTTCGATGACCGCGACCCGGGCGCCGGCGGCAGACAGATAACAGGCTGTGGCGCAGCCCACCAGACCGCCGCCGATTACCGCAATATCACAGCTTTGCACGCTATTGGATTCTGCCCAGCTTTTTCAGGGTTTGCCGCACTTTTTCCGCCCCCTCGCTGGTCAGCGGCAGGAGCGGGCGCCTGGGGTAACCGCCGGGCAGGCCCTGCTGGTTCAGCGCTTCTTTAAAAGTCGCCTGAGCCGATCCGAATTTACCGGTGTAGTCCGGTTTAAACCACTCGCGCATAATCGTTTCATCCCGCTCGCCCAGTTGCCTGGCACGCTCGATATCCCCGGCCCAGATGGCATTGAAGAAATCCGGGTGATCCCGGCCCAGTACCGCGCCGGCACCCATGGTACCATCGGCATTATGCTCCCGCACCAGGGAAATGCCCAGTTCGTTCATGGGAATACCGAAAATACGCACCTTGTCTTTCAGCGCAAAGAAGACCTCGAGAAAACGCTCCCTGTCGGGGGTGGAGTTCTTGATGGCAACGACCTTGTCCAACTCGGCAATCTGCGCCAGCAGCGCCAGTGACATGTCCACATTGGTGCCCGGCGGCCAGTTGTAAACGCACACCGGCAGGGCACTGGCATCGCTGATATCGCGGTAAAAAGTCAGTATCTCCTTGTCGGTGGGAACCACGTAGGGGGGCGGCGTAACCAGTACGCCATCGAAGCCATTGGCCGCGGCGCTGGCAATATTCTCGATCGCCTCGGCGGCGGTAAAAGAGTGGCATCCCGCTATCAGGGTCAACTTGCCGCTGAGCTGTTCGCCGGTAATCTGGAACAGGCGCTGCTTTTCCTCTCTGGCCAGGCTGAACCATTCTCCCTGAGTCCCCAGCACTATCATGCCGTGCATGCCATTGTCATAAACCCAGCGATGCAGTTGCCGGGTTGCTTGTTCATCAAATAAACCGTCTTTGCTAAATGGCGTGGTGATGGCTGGTATATAGCCCCGCCAGTTAACGGAGTGTCGGTCCATACATCTCTCTCCATTCCAATTTGATTGTTATAAACCCTGACAGGTGGTGGACACAGCCGGCCACAGTGGTAGGGCTAACAACTTAGAAGCATTTGATATCTGTTTCAATAACAATGTATTATGCTCTTTGTTGCGTATGGAGCAATGAACTTTCCGTCTATGCAGTAGGACTCGACTATGCCGAGCGATATTCGTTTGCGCTATCTCTACGAATCGGCCCGCCTCGGCACCATGCGGGCTGCCAGTGAAGAACTGGATGTCGCGACCTCTTCAGTCAGCCGGCAGATCGCCGAACTCGAAGCCGAGCTGGGGCTGGCGCTGATAGAGCGGGGGCGGCGCAAGATCAAGCTGACCGAGGCCGGCGAGGCATCCTGCCAGTATTACCGGGAAAAGCTGTCCCAGGAAGAGGCCTTTCTCTCCAAGATCAAGGAGTTCAAGAGCATACGCACGGGCAAGATCATACTGGCCGTGGGCGAGGCCTATGTTACCCAGCGCTTCAGCGACATGCTGCAGGAATTCATGCAGAGCTACCCGGGCATGGAGGTGCAGGTGGAGGTCGCCAATACCAGTTCGGTAGTGGCGCTGGTGCGGGAAGACGACGCCCATATCGGCTTGATTTTCGATATACCGCGCGACCCGAAAATCCACGCGCGGCTGGTATTGCCGCAACCGCTGATGGTCATCGTCAATGCCAGGCACACCTTCAGCGGCAAGCGATCCATCGATTTGTCTCAATTGACCGGGGAAAGCATCGGCCTGCCGGAAAAGGCTTACCGTATTCGCCAGATTATTCATATTGCCGAGCAGGAGGAGGGGGTGTTTTTGGAGCCCTCGCTGCTGACTAACTCACTGACGCTGATTACCGACTTCGTCAAATCCGGCAGGGGGATTGCCATTCTGCCCGAACTGGTCGTGCATCACCAACTGGCGACCGGCGACCTGGTTGCCCTGCCCACCACCAGCGGCATCCTGAACTCCACCAAGACCAGCTTGATAACACGGGCGGGGCGGCAGTTGCCGGTCGGCGCCTATCGCCTGCTGCTGAGTATTGAGGCGCATCTGAAAAGTGAAATACCGAGTTGTGAGTGAGCCGGTTGCTGTTTGGTTAATGTGTATATTTCCATGCGTTGATATGACTTGATGAAGTATAGGTTTTGGCAAGGTCTGACCGATAGCTTTTTGTCAGCAATAAACTTTTGAGACAGCACCTCTAGCGGGAGTTTTTGCTCTGTAAAGCTGAGGTTTTACCAGTGATAGCTCATTTTTACAGGTTTTTGATTGGGTTAGCCTTTGGCTAGGCTATTGTGCCACCCGGGTCGGTTCACGCCGAAGGGTACAAACCTGCTCAAGCGGCACAGATCTCGAGTGTGGCACTTCCCCACCAACCCTCCCTATCTCGAAGCACCAAACTTTCAAAAGACTCTCAGGATAAAAAACGTCGCAACCAGAACACCCGGTCAGCCATGACCCATTAAAGCCAAGGCGTTTATCCCCGCGAACTAAAGCTCGTTTTCTCTGCTGTGTCGCCGTTTCTATCAAGCCGTTAGAGATACCGACCCATCGTTTTCACGCCGGCCGGCAAATCCATGGCACAGAACTGTAGGTTTTTATTTCTTTGCGCCCAAGGCAACAAAACGGCGCAATTACTGTTATTGAAACAATCCTGCAAATTTAGTCGAATGAAGACACTGCAGTATTACTTGCTATCTTTAATGGCAGCTTTTGCGGTGATGCTTGAGACAGTTTTTGCCGCGAAACGTTTAGAAAAAATTTATCACATCAATGCAGGTGTTTTGGGAGGACGAGGCACAGGTGAAAACTATACTAAAGACACTGATCATTATTTCATGCGCTCAGTTGGCAATGCCGGCTGTTGCCGCCGAAGCCGGTAACAACGCGCTGGAGCGTATGTTCGCCTGGTGGAATAAGGCGATACAGCAACCTGACGGTTTTACCGAAGCGGCCTTCCGCCGTTACTTCACCGAAGACGCAGCGATAGTGGTGAACAGGAAGGAACGGGTGCGCGGAATCGGACCCATGGTGAAACATTTCAAACGCATCCAGGCCAGCGTCGACTATGTCGAAATCATACTGCCTTTCGAAGAGGGCTTCGAAAGCGGTGACCGGATTTTTACCTATCACCGCATTCGCGCGCGTGAGGGCGGTGTCGAATCCCTGTCGCATGTGATGGGCTATGCGGTTGTGGAGAACGGCAGAATTTCCCTGGTGGACTTCCTCAGTTACGACGAGCCGGCGGATAAGCCGGCCGGCAAAGCGGCTCAGTAGGCATCCTGATACCGCAGCAGTACTTTAGTGGCTTTTGCACAACTACCGGTCGCAGCGAAGCGCGATAACCAGCGTCGCTGCAGTCAGTCGAGAGTGACGCAACAGCCGCTAAAACCATTACTCTAATAAGAGGGCAGAGAAATGAACAGAACTTATCGTGGCGGCGTGCGCCCCGAAGCACCTCAGCGCAAAGCGCTTTGTGAAAATATCGGCAAAGCCCTTGTTGCGCTCTCCCTGGGCGGCACTGCCGGGCTGGCATCCGCGCAGCAGGATTTGCGCATCGAGGAAGTCGTGGTTACCGCACAGCAGCGGGAACAAAGCCTGCAAGAAGTGCCGATCAGTATCTCCGCTTTTACCAGCGATGCCATTGAAAAGAATATGTTTTCCGATGTGGGCGAATATGTCACCCGCACGCCCAATGCCAGCTTTACCTCAAACGGAGCCAGGTCGCGGCGCAGTATCAGTATTCGCGGCGTCACCAATTTCCTGGTCAGCAGCAGCGCTCTCAGAACCGCCACTTTCGGCTTCTATGTCGACGGTTTTAATGTCGCCGGCAGCAGTATCAATCCGCCCATAATGGACATTGAGCGCATTGAAGTGCTGCGCGGCCCCCAGGCCACTTACTTCGGCAGAAACGCCCTGGGCGGCGGTATCAATATCACCTCGAAAAAGCCGGACAATGAATTTGCCGGCTCCGTCACCGTCGACTATTCGCGTTTCGATACCCTGGACACCGAAGCGGTGGTCAATATCCCGCTGATCGAGGATGTACTGGCGGCGCGCATCAACGCCAAGCGCTTCGACACCGATGGCTATATTGAAAACATCAACCCCCAGGGCGGCGGCAACGACGCCACCTATGATTATTTCAAAGTGTCGCTGCGCTACACGCCCACCGACGACCTGACCATTGATCTGACTGGCAGTATTGCCGACGAGGAAGTGGGTATGCGCGAAGGCGTGCCCTCCGGTGTGTTCTCCACCTTTGCCGGCGATGTGCTGTTTGCCAGTTTCCCCGATCGGGACGGTGACGGCCGGGCCGATCCGGACCCCGATGGCGTCGGCTTCTATCCCAGCAACAGAAATAAGGTCAATTTCAATTCGCCGCAGAATGTGGGCACCGATTTCGAATACCTGGTCGCGCGGGTCGACTATGAGTTTTCCGATCTGCTGTTTACCAGTATCACCGGCTATATGGAGTCGGACTTCTTTCTGCAAGGCGATATCGACGGCGGCAGCGGTGATTACTTCAATGAGTTCCGCACCATACCCCGCGACAGTTTCAGCCAGGAACTCAGACTGCAGAATACCGGCGAGAGCAAGTGGGTATGGAACCTGGGCCTGCTTTACGCCAAGGATAATGGTGCGGTGGACAACAAAACCTTCGTCGGTGCCGAAGAACCTTTCGGCCTGCCCGACGGTTCTCTGATCGACAGTGAAGACTCCAAAGAGGAAGCCGAAAACTGGGCCATTTTCGGCCAGGTGGACTACGACCTGACCGAGAAGCTGACCGTGTCGGTGGGTGGCCGCTACAGCGAAGAGACCAAGGAGGCCAATATCAGAGGTTTCTCGGGCGCCCTGGAAACCACCCTCTCGGTAGAGGACACCTTTACCGATTTCTCACCGCGGCTGGCGCTCAACTACGCAATGCAGGACAATATTTCCCTCTATGGCACCATATCCAAGGGTTATAAATCCGGTGGTGTGCAAATCAGCCCCTTTCCCGGCGCGGAATCCTTCGATCCGGAGACGCTGTGGAACTACGAAGTGGGGATGAAATCCGATCTGTTCGACAACCGCCTGCGTTTGAATCTGGCGCTTTTCTATATGGACTGGGAGGATCTGCAGACCGCTTTCCAGCAGGCGGGCCTGGATGAAAACGGCGATTTCACCCTGTTTGGCGGCATCGACAATGCCGAACAGGCGACCTCGACCGGGGTGGAACTGACGGCCACCGCCCTGGTCAGCGAAAATCTGGTAATCAATTTTACCGCCGGCTATCTGGATGCCGAATACGATGAATTCACCGCCTTTATCGACGGTGAAAACCGTGTGCTGGATGGCGAGACCGTACCCAATTCACCGGAGTGGACATTTTCCGCCGATGCCGAGTACGGCTTCAACCTCAGCCCGAGTCTCGACGGCTATGTGCGCGTCGAGTGGAGCTACCGCGACGAGATCGAGTCATCCACCAGTGCCTTGATACAGTCCGGTTTTCCCTGGCAGGTGCCGAGCTATGACTTTGTCAATATGCGCGCCGGCATCGAGCACGAAAAGTTCAAGCTGGTTGCCTATGTCGACAACCTGTTCGACAGCAAGTACTTCACCAATGCCTATCAAAAGGCGTTTTCCGGTGGTTTGCATATCGAACCCTCATTCAGAACTTACGGCATGCGTTTGACCTATAATTTCAACTGAGCAGTACCTTCCTCCACCCTTATGCCCGCGGCAGCTGTCGCTGCGGACATAAGGCCTTTTTAAATCGCTTGGCGATAACTGGGTGAGAACAGCGGCAGATGATGCGAAGCCTGACGAAACTCCTGATCCTCCTTGCCATCGTCCACCTGTTGAGCGCCTGTGCCCTGCGCGAGGATCGACAAAGCGAATCGCAGCGCTTGGCCGAGTTCTTGGAAGCGGTTTACCAGCGGCGTCTGGCCGCAGATCCCATGCTGGCGACCCGGCTCGGTCTGAAAGATGGCAATGACCAGTGGACTGACCTTTCAATTGAACGCATGAATGCCGACGAGCGGCAGCACTGGCTCGATCTCAATACCCTGCACACCTCCTTTGATATCGAAAAACTGGACAGTGCCGGCCAGTTCAATTACCGGGCGTTTGAAGCCGAACTCAAGTTGCGTATCGAAAGAGCGAGCTGGCGCTATCACCTGAATCCGATCAATCAGATCGTCGGCCTGCATCTGCAGATTCCCGGCCTGTTAATCAACTACCACCTTATCGACAGCAGCGACGATGCGCAGGCCTATATCGCCAGATTGCGCAGCGCAGGGCAACCGATAGATCAGTTTATCGCGTTTTTCAAGGCTCGCGAGAGCAGGGGGTTCTCGCTGCCGAAAAGTGTGTTGCCGCGACTGATCGACGCCGCGCAGAAAGTGGTGCAGGGCGATTTGCAGGCCGAAGTTGGGGGAGGGGTTGAGGGAAGGGTTGAGGGAAGCATTGAGGGCGAAGGTGAGCAGAATGTGCTAATGGCCGACTTCACCCGCAAAGTCAATGCACTGGCAATTGGCGAGAGCGATAAAGCCGGCTTGATAGGCGCCGCCAGATCGGCCATTGAGGACGCTTTCATTCCCGCTTACCAGCGCCTTATCGCCGCTTTCGAGCAGCACCGCCCGCTGGCCGACAGCGATCAGGGCGTCTGGCGCCTGGCCGACGGTGAGCAGTTCTATCGGTTTTTATTGCAGCAGTACACCACCACCGCAATCACCGCCGAGGAGGTGCACCAACTGGGGCTGGCGGAGGTCGAGCGCATCCACGCTGAAATGAATGAGATCAAGGCGGAGGTGGGGTTTGCCGGTTCACTCCAGGCGTTTTTCGCGCACTTGAAAAGCGCGCCGGGGTTTTACTATGCAAACACGGCCGAGGGCCGCCGCGATTATCTACAGTTCGCCCGCGGGATTGTGGATAATGCAGCGGCACGTGTCGGCGATATTCTGCCGCAGGCGCCCGGCGGCAGTGTCGTGGTCAAACGCATCGAACCCTACCGGGAAAAGTCCGCACCGGTGGGTTTCTACGAGTCCGGCACTGCCGACGGTGTAAAACCCGGTACCGTTTATCTGGGCATGTATGATATGAGCGGCTTGTCGACAGTCGATCTGCCTGCGCTGCTGTTCCACGAAGGCATTCCCGGCCATCACCTGCAGAGTGTGGTGATGCAAACGCAGGAACATATCCCCAATATCCGCAAATACTATATATGGTGGTCGAATACGGCATATACCGAGGGCTGGGCCCTGTATGCCGAATACCTGGCCAGTGAACTGGGGCTGTACCACAGCCCCTACGCCGAGCTCGGCCGCCTGGCCGGCGAGCTGTGGCGCGCCTGCCGGCTGGTGGTCGACAGCGGCCTGCATGCCAGGCGCTGGTCGAGGCAGCAGGCGATAGACTACCTGACGCAGAATACCGCCAGCTCGGTTGCAAACAATCAGCGCGCGGTGGATCGCTATCTGGCGGTGCCGGGGCAGGCAACCGCTTTTAAAATCGGTATGATGAAAATACTGCAATTGAGAGAGCGGGCCCGCGCTGAGCTGAAAGACGAGTTCGATATCCGCGAGTTTCACTATCGGGTGCTGAGGAATGGCCCGGTTCCCCTGGATATGCTGGAGCGGGAAGTACTGGCCTGGATTGACGCTAACACCGACGTTAACCAAGACGGGAAATGAGGATGGGAAATAGAGATGAATAGATTCTGCATAGCGATAATCTTTACCTGCCTTGCTACCCTTTCCGCCGCCGGCGAGTCGGCGCCGGTCAGCGCCATCGTCGGTGCGACAGTGGTGGATCTGGAGGGCAAGTCGCCGCTGGAAAATGCGGTGATTGTGGTTGAGGGCGAGCGTATCAAAGCCATCGGCAGCGCCGCCGATACAGCAGTTCCGGCCGGCGCCGAGGTCGTCGATGCCAGCGGCACCTGGCTGATACCCGGGCTGATGAATATGCATGTTCACTATGGCCTGGTGCTGCCGGGAAAAATGGCCGCCGAACTGGCCGGCGAAAGCGAAGCGGAACTGGCCCTGCGCATGGCCGCTGCCGCCCGCGCAAGTCTGCAGGCCGGCGTCACCACCATTCGCGCGCCGGGCGATCAGCGCCATGGCGAACTGGCGCTGAAAAAGGCCATTGCCAAGGGGCAGGCCCACGGCCCGCGCATTTTCAGCGCCGGTGAGGCGCTGGCCATTACCGGCGGTCACGGCTCTAAGGCCAACACCACTTATCACGACGGGCCCTATGAACTGATGAAGGCGGCGCGGCTGCAGATCAGTGCCGGTGCCAGCTGGGTCAAGATCATGATATCCGGCGGCATTGCCACCGACGGCGGCGGTATTGCCGAAGCGCTGATGACGCCGGAGGAAATCCGCGCAGTGGTGGATGCCGCGCACCGTTTCGGCGCCAAGGTGGCGGCTCACTCCGGCTCGCCGGTCGCCACTGATATCGCCGTTGATGCCGGCGTCGACAGTATCGAACACGGTTATTTCCTCGACCGCAAAGTGTTGAGAAAAATGCGCAAAAACGGCACCTGGCTGGTGCCCACCATCGTTGTCAGCCAGCCGGCAACGCAGCCTTTCTTCGAAAGAATCGGCTCGCCGCTCTGGTATCTCAAACGCCGCGATTCGGTCGGCAAGCAGCACTGGCGGGCCCTGCAGATGGCGATAGAAGAGGGGGTCAATATCGCCCTCGGCACCGATCAGCTGCCCTCGGAACCGAACGACGGCACCACCGCCACCGTGCGCGAGGCGCAGTATTATGTGGAAGCCGGAATGACACCGCTGCAGGCACTGCGCGCGGCCACCATCGAGCCGGCCAGAATGCTGGGAGCCGATGACGAGATCGGCTCACTGGCGGCCGGCAAGTTTGCCGATATCGTCGCGGTGGATAAAGATCCCGCTGTGGATATCAAAGCGCTGCGCAATATTCTGCTGGTAATGAAAGGCGGCAGGGTTTACCGAAATCACCTGCCGCAATAGGGGAGGTCGGTAAACCTCTCCCCCGGGCGCCTCAGTCAATTTCGGCGGTCACTTCGATTTCCACCAGAAAGTCCGGCAGCGCCAGACTCTGCACCCCGATCCAGGTATTGGCGGCCGGCGTGATGTCGCCGTAGAATTCGGCGATTGCCTCTCCCACCGCTTGCAGATACTCGGGTTTGTGGTTGACCACATAGGTGCGCATACGCACCACATCGGCAACCGAGGCGCCGGCCTCGGCCAGCACCTGTTTGAGATTGTGCAGGGCCTGCCTGGCCTGGGCGCCGACATCGCCGCCGCCGACCACATTGTAGTCCTTGTCCCAGGCGACCTGGCCGGCGCAGTGAACAGTGGTGCCGCGGCGCGCCCTGACGGCGTGGGAAAAACCGTATTGTACGCTGCCGTACAGGGAGTCGGGGTTAATCACTTCGTGTTTCATATTGATTCTCCTGAGTCGCTCAGATTCAAAGCCGATACGTCACGGGGCTGTACAGCTATTGCAGCTATTACAGGTATTCAACCAGTTCGAGCTGGTTGTCGAAGGGGTCGAGAATATACCAGGACTTGGAGGCCGGGCAGGGGCCGTCTTCCATGGTGATCGGGCCGGCCATGGCGCGACAGCCGTGCTCGCAGAGGTATTTGATGGTCGCCTCGATATCCTCGACCTCGAGGCACACATGGCGGCTGCCGACATCGCAGTTTCTCGGCGGCGTCTGCCTGGCGTCCTGCGGCTGCCGATACTGGAACAGCTCCATATTCAGGTTCTCGGCCAGGCGCAGCATGGCGATTTCCAGGCGCGCGCCCCTGACGTTGACATGGGCTTCGGTCCAGTCGCGGCCGTCCTCCAGCGGTGGGATTTCCGCCGCATCGAACGGACCCATGCGGTATTCGACCGTCGCGCCCATCACCTGGGTGTAAAAAGTGATGACCGCATCGAGGTCGGCTACGGTCAGTGAAACGTGATCAGCCCGTTTAAAGATGGGTTTGCTTACTGCCATGGTGTCACCTCCGGTGGATTAGGATGAGTGGGGTGAGAGCTTACAGTTTATAGTTGACAGCTTACAGCGGGTGCCCATGTCCATTTTTCTAGCTGTTAGCTGTCAACTGTAAGCTCTCCTCTAACCAGCAAAATAATCGATATAATCCGGCAGCTTATCGGCCGCCAGCGCCACAGACAGTATCAGCCCGGCCACCAGCATTGCATTGCGCCACCACTCCGCTTTGTATTGCCCCATAACCGAGCGCTGATTTACCAGGTAAATGACGACGATGAAAACCAGCGGTATGACGATGACGTTGACCCCCATCAGCAGTATCACTTTGAGCAGGGCCGGCAGGCTCCACAGCGGTGCCAGCAGGGCCGGTACCAGAATGAACAGGGCGAGAAAATAGTGATAGAGCCGGTTGTCGGGGGTAAAACCCCAGGATTTTTTCAGCATATCGAGGCAGAAGTAGGTGGACACCTGGGCGGCGACAATCATAGTAGTCATCGCCGCCATCAGGACACCGAGGGTAAAAATCACCGGCCCGGCAAAAGCAATGCTGTCGGGCAGCGCCCGGGTCAGAACTTTGCCCGCCTCCTGCACGGTCTCAATGCGCGCGTTGTCGTCGAGGGAATACAGGGCGAAACCGCCGGCAATGACGATGAATATCGCATAGGCGCCGAACACCAGCCCCAGATTCAGCCACGATTTTTTTAAGTCCCGCCGCAGCGTCGATTCGTCATTGTTGGCATCGGTCGATAAATAGGGCATGCCCAGCAGCGCTGCCGGCGCGATGGCGCTGCCGACCATGGCGATAATCGAGCTGCTGGACAGGCGCAGCTGGTCGCTGCCGGGGACCGGCAGATCCGCCGGAAAGCTGGGCACAAAGCCGCTTAAAATAGCTGAAAACTCGCGCAGCCCGCCGATGGCCACACTCAGGAAACAGAAAAACATCAGCATCATCAGCAGGCTGATGGCTTTCTGCATGCGCTCATAACCGCGGGAAAAAAACAGCCACAAAATGGCGATACCGCAAAGCAGGGAGATAAGGGGTTCGAGCCAGCGCTGGGGCTGTGCAGCCCCGCCCGCAACCGCCGGGTCGGCGGCATTGAGTCCGGCCAGCCACAGCAGTGACGAACTCATCACCGATATCTGGCCCATGATAATCAGAATATGGACGGGAATGGTCAGCAACAGCAACAGCCAGGCAATCCCCACATGGATATGGCGGCCGATCAGCGAAAACATACCCTGTTGCGGATTCAGCGAGCCGATACGCGAGGCGCTGTCGACGCCGATGACGAATATCGGCAGCATCAGCGGAATCACCCACAGCAATTGGTAGCCGAACCAGGCGCCCGCCAGTATAAACGAGGCGACCGCGCCGGCGCCCATGGTACCCGCCGCCATCACGGCTGTCGGGCCGACGATGCTGTTAAACAGCCTTGCGATCCATTTCATTGATCAGGGCGACATCGTTTTTTCATACTTATCCTGCCGATCATACCTGCCTGTAGATTGTGATGACCTGTAAATCAGGCCGGCCTGTAAATTCCACCGGCCTGTAAATCCCATCCGCCTGTAAATCTAAATCATAGTTGACCGCAGCCCGAGCAGCTAGAAAAAGCGCTTCTGCAGGCTCAGGGCAACGGTGCGCGGCCGCTGCGGAATAAAACCGTCGGGCGTCAGGCCGGGGATGATTCTGAACACGTCGACCACCGTATCGTCGTCAAAGACATTGTTGACTGACAGCATCGCCGACCAGCTGTAGGACTCGATGCCGGCCCTGAGATTGAACAGGTTGTAGGCATCCAGCGTAATGAACTGCGGATTGTCGGGGCGAAGTTCGGTATTGCGCTCGTCGACATAGCTGAAATCGGCACCGATAAAACCGCTCAGGTCCCGGTAGGGCAGGGGTCTGGAATACTGTGCACTCACAGCCAGAGTCGTTTCCGGTATGTAGGTAATCGTGTCGCCTTCCCGGCCACTGGCGGCGAGGGGGTTGTCCTCGGACAGTTCGGCATCGGTGTAGCTGGCTACCAGCGCCAGCTCCAGGCCGTCGGCGGGGCTGGCGGTAATATCGATTTCTATGCCGGTGATCTCGGCGCCGCCGCCGTTGGCGCGAAACGGGAAGAACACCGAGGGGTTGTCGGGGTCCTGCGCCTGATCCTGAATCTGTATATCGCTCCAGTCTGTGTAGAACACGGCGGCATTGGCAACCACGCTGCCGTCCAGCCAGGTGCTTTTTATGCCGATTTCGTAGTTGTCCAGAGCGTCGGAGCCAAAGCCGGCCGGAATACTGACCTGGGCAATTTCAGCCGCGGTCTGGTCGTTGGTGCCGCCGGCGCGAAAGCCCTGCGACCACTGGAAAAAAGTCAGCAGATCCGCATTCACCTGGTAGGAGAGGTTGAGCTTGCCGATGGTGTCATCTTCGCTGAACTTCAGGTCCGGGCCGCGGCCGCCGCCCGGCGCGCCGCTGAAGCCCTGTAGCGCGGTTGCCACCTCGTCGACATCAATCTCGAACCAGCGAATACCGCCGGTCAGCGTCAGCGTATCGCTGATATCGGCGGACAGTTCGGCAAAAAACGCCTGTTCCTCCACCGAGGTGCGCACATTGCGGTCCAGAGAAAAGCCCGCGACCTCGGTAAATTTGCCGGTGACCGGGTCGGAGGGGAAAATCCGGCTCTGGAAGAAGCGCTCCTCGTCCTGGGCGAAAAAGCCCACCAGCGCCTGCAAGGGCGAGTCCCAGACGGAGGCAAAGCGAATTTCGTAGCTGTCCACCTCGCGGTCCTTGGGTTGAGTAATCACCGAAAAGGGGCCGACTACGGCCGAGGCGTCGCGGTTGAAAACCGTTTCCCGGTCCAGCCTTGAAAGCGTGCCGGTAAACGTACCGTAGTCGCTACTGTATTCGGCTGTGAGGTTGTGAATGGTCGTATCGTCTGTAAACGGGTTGGCGGAAAGATCCGCCTGGTTCAGTGCCGGCAGCGGCGTGCCGTCGCCGTCGAGGCGGTTGAAATAGGCGGGGCCGTCGGTCTCGAGATCCTGGAACATAGTCATCAGATTGATGGCCAGCCGGTCGGTCGGCGAATAGAGCAGGCTGAGCCGGGCGGCGCTGGTGGTATCGGAGTTAACGCCGTCATCGAAGCGGTTATCGATAAAACCGTCTTCATCCAGATGCAGCGCCGCCAGGCGCACCGCCAGCTGGTTCTCGACCAGCGGCAGATTGACGGCCGCCTCTACCTGACCGCTCAGATCGGCGCCGTCGATATGCCGCAGCGTGGCGTTCAGGTTGAGTTCCGGCTCGGTCAAATTGGGCTTATTGGTGATATAGCGAATGGTGCCGGACAGTGAACTGGAGCCGAACGTTGTGCCCTGCGGCCCTTTGAGTACCTCGACCCTGTCGATATCGAACAGTTTGATATCGGGCTGGCGGCCGCCGCCGTCCTGGGCATTCTCACCGGTAATGACCACTTCGTCCAGGTACAGGCCGACGGTGCCGGCACCCGTTGCATTGACGCCGCGGAGAATATAGCGCTTGTCGCCCGGACCCTGGTCGAATACCGAGAGACCCGGAATCAGGCGGAAAAAGTCATCGAAGTCATTGGCGCCGATAGCGTCGAGTTTGTCACCGCTCAGAGCCTGCACCGACAGCGGCAGATTCTGCAGGTTCTCGGGCCCGCGTTTGCTGGCGGTGACAATGATTTCATCGATCTGTTCGGCTGACACGGGGCTTGCGGCGGTTGCGCCGAGCAGCATGGTTGGCAACACTAATTGGGGTAGGGCGAGTTTTGAAAGCGGCTTCATAGTTAGGTCTCCCTGGTAAGCGCGCAGGTGTTTTCGTTGTTGGTCTCCAGCATGCCGGCGGGGGCTTATAGGATTTCTGGTTGGAGCAGCCGGCTGGAGTGCGGTTAGATTAACCCGCCGCTAAATTGATTCAATAGCACTAAAGAGATTGCTTTGTTGCGGGTGACGCAAAGTTTGGTGGCCGCAATCGGGCCCATGGCTTGAACCACCCCCGGGCACGTTATACCATCGCCTTTATTGGAGGATTTAAGCGCCGCCATCAATCCTTCCGAAGTCTTCATTACTTTCCGCATCACAGCGTATTCAAGGGAGCCCCAAGTGCAGCAGGATGCCGTGCAAGATCTGGATGTCACCCGACTCGAGCAGTTGGAAAAGCTGGTAGAAGAAAACCGTTACGGCGATGCCCTGGCCGGGGCGATAAGCTGTTTCCAGCACTACCGCCACTGGCGCCAGCCGCGCCTGACGATACTGGCGGCGCGCTGCCTGGCGCACCTCGGGCAAACGCGCCGCGCCGATGCCATCATTCTGCGCAGCTGGCGCCGCCACCGCCGGCACGATGAGTTGACACTGTGCTATCTGAATGTGCTGAAGCGCCGCTGGGGCCTGTTGTCTGCGCTGCAGCGCATTCGCGCAGTGGCGGCGCGCTCCTCGCTGAATCGCACGCAGGTCGCCAGGCTGCGCCTGTACGAGGCCGGCGTGTTGATTCAGTACCGGGATTTCGACAGCGCCGAGCAGTTGCTGCTGAGCGCCAAAGACGGCGTTGATGCGGCGGTGATGGCAACCGAATACGCCGCCTTGCAGATGGCCCAGGACCGGCACCAACAGGCGCTGGCATACGCCGAGCAGGCGCTGGCCAGCGCCCCCGGTTCGCGCTATGCCCTGCAGCTCAAGGCGCATCTGCAAAATCTGCTGGGCGATGCCGCGGCGGCCATTGCGACCCTGGAGCGCGGGCGCCGCCGCCTGCAGTCGTTTCCGGTGCTGTCGCAGCTGTTTCATCTGTATGTTGAAAATCGTGCTTACACCGAGGCGCAGCAGCTGTTTGTCGATATGCAGACGCTGCTGCCGGAGTCCAGTGCGGAGACCTCGCGCGAGCTAAACCGCATGCAGGCGGATCTGCTGTGTGCCCAGCAGCGCTACGAGCAGGCGCTGCCGCTGCTGGAGCGCCAGGCTACCGGTTACTGGAAGTCGGTTGCCGAGTCGATCAACAAATCCGTGGATCAGCCGCGCGATGACAAGCGCCGCTGTGTCCTCGATGTACCCTTCGTGCGCCAGAGCCATATGACCTGCGCGCCGGCCAGCATCACCGCGGTGGCGGGCTTCTGGGGCAAGAGCTACAGCCAGGCGGAGATAGTCGCAGCCATCTGCTACGACGGCACGCCGGCGGTAGACGAGCGCCGCTGGGTGGAAGCGGAGGGCTGGCACTGTATCGAATTTGAAATGCGCTTCGCCACCATCAAAGCGCTGATCGATGCCGGCATGCCGGTGCTGCTTGCCACGGTGGAGCCGGGCAGTGCCCACCTGCAGGTTGTGGTCGGTTATGACGAGAGTATGGGCACCTACCTGCTGCGCGACCCCAACCACCCGCGCCTCAACGAAATGCTGATCAGCGGCGCCCATGAATACTACGCCTCTTCGGGCCCGCGCTGCATGCTGATGCTGCCGCCGCACAAACTCGACAGCGTCAGCGCCGTGCATTTCGAAGCCTGCCGGCTCTACGACGACTACTTTGCCTTTTCCCGGGCGCTGGACCAACACGACCGCGCCGCTGCCTTTACCGCCTTGCAGCGCCTGAAGCAGACTGACGAGCGGCACCGCCTGACCCTGTGGGCGCGGCGTTCACTGGCCTACTACGATCGCGACAGCGTCGGCGAACTGCAGGTGACCGAGGCGCTGCTGCAACGCTACCCCGCCGATGTCAATCTGCAACTGGCGAAGGTAACGCTGCTGTCGGATATCGGTTCCGTGCAGCAGACCCTGGCCTATCTCGAGTCGCTGCAACAGCAGCACGGCCGGCATTTTTTGCTGCAGAGCCGGCTGGCGGCGGTGCTCAGTAACGACCAGCGCCAGAGCGGCCGGGTCGAGAAAATACTGGCGCGGCTGTTGCGCATCGATGCCACCCATGCGCCGACACTGTATACCTATGCCGGCTTGCTGTGGTCACAGGGCGACAAGCGGCGCAGTTACGAAATATACCGCCTGCTGGCCTGTCTGGAGGACAAGGCCGAGTACTACATAGAGAGTTATTTCAAAGCCGCGCGTCACTTCAATGACAGCGATGCCGCACTGGCGTTGCTGCGGCACCGCTACCAGCGCTTTCACCGGCATTCGAGCGCGCCGGCCATCTCGCTGTTTAACGCGCTTTACAGTCTCGATCGCGAGCAGGAGGGTATCGACCTGCTGCGCGAGGCCATGGCGCAGCGGCCGCAGGACGGCGATTTGATGCTGTTTACTGCGCGGCAGCTGTTGATGCTGGGTGACGGCGCCGGCTGCGAGGCCCTGATAGCCGAAGCCGGGTCCTGCGCCAATAAGCTGCGCCTGCTCGAGCTGCATGCCGAACTCAAGGAGCACAAGCTGAATCGCCGCGGCGCCATCGAGTACTGGCGCCAGCTGCTGGCCTACGAGCCGGTGGACCGCAAGGTGAACAATGCCATTATGCGCCTGCATATGGAAATGGGCGAAACCGATCGGGCCCACGCTTTTATCGACGCCCAGCTGCAACAGTTTCCCGGCAATTACGGCCTGTTGCGCAGCAAACTCGAGCACCTGCCCAATACCAGCGACAGCCTGACTGCGCGCAAGCAGGTATTGCGTGAGCTGATCAGCCACCACCCCGACGATGGCTGGGCCTACGCCGAAATGGCTTCGAGCCTGATACTGGAGCACCGCCTGGATGAGGCGCTGCAATACGCGCAGGAGGCGGTGGCGGCCGCCGGCAGCGACGCCGCCTATCACTCGCTGTTGGGCGAAGTGTATTTCGCCCGCCAGGCGTTTGCCGCGGCGCGCGACCAGTTTCGCCGCGCCATTGCCCTGTGCTGCGACTACAGTCAGGCCTTCGAACTGCTGCTGCAGTGTGTTTACGATGTGGCGTCGGTGAAAAGCGAACTGGCTTTCATCCACCGCGAGCTGTTGCGCCAGGTGAGCTTCGGCGAGGGTATCCTGCAGTATCAGGAACTCGCCTCGCGCTGGCTGCCCGCCGGCGAACTGGAGGACTTTCTCCAGTCGGCGCTGCGCGAACGCGCCGATCTCTGGCAGTGCTGGGCGGCGCTGGCGCGCTTTTACCGCGATCGCGGCCGCTTCGAGCGCTCGCTGGATACCCTCGACAAGGCCTGCCGGCGCTTTCCCCTGCTGGCGGTGCTGTATGCGGAGAAGGCCGAAGTACACCGCGCCAACGGCTGCCTGGACAAAGCCGAGCGGGAGCTGCAGGCGGCGCTGCAACTGTCGCCCGGCTGGACCCAGGCGCTGCAGCGGCTGGCCGATGTGCTGGAGTTGCAGGGGCGCATGCAGGAGGCGGTGGACTGTGTCAAAAAATCCATCGCCCGCTCGCCGGCGCAGGCGGTAAACTACGGTTACCTCGCCGATCTGCAATGGCGGCGGGGCGAAAAAGCCGCGGCGCTGGCCGCCATCAAAAAAGCGCTGGCGATTTCACCGTTCTACAGTTGGGCCTGGCAGCAGCTCAAGGACTGGTCGCAGGCACTGGGGCAAGCGGCCGCGGCAGTCGATGCGGTGGCGCAGGTCAAAGCCATTCGCCGGCGTATGCCCAACGACGAGAGCCTGTTGCGCATTCACGCCCAACTCGAGGACGATCCGGGCCGGCGCGCGGACCTGTTGCTGAGTTACATCGACGATAACCGGCATTCGATAGTGGCCTGCACCGATGCCGTGGACGCGCTGATCGAGCTGCAGCGCTTTGAGCCGGCGTTTCGGTTGTGCGACGACAGCCGCTGGAGCGGGCGCGCGCCGCCGCAGATAATGGCCGCCCGCGCCCTGGTATATCGCCACAGCGGCAAGTGGAAAGACGCGGTGGCGACGCTGCGCGAACTGCTTGCCAGCGATGAAAACTACTATGACGCCTGGCGCTATCTGGCGCTGTGGTACGAAGAGATGGACGAGTCCGCCCGGGTTGTAGAAGCGATCCGCCACTGCCAGCGGATTTTCCCCAACGACCCCAAGGTGCTGTGTTTCGTCGCTGAAAAACTGCAGCAGCACAATCCGCGCAAGGATGCCGCCGGCAAGGCGGAGATTACCCGGCTGTTGCAGCGCGCGTTTCAGATCAAGCCCAATGAAATGTATATCGGTTTGAGCTATATCGACGACCTGCTCGACAACCGTCACCACGACGCGGCGGCTGCGGCGCTCGAGCGGCTGACACTGTTTGTCCGCAATGCCTTTGTCGAGGTGCGCGCCCTGCGCCTGGCCTGCGAAACCGATGACCGCGCGGCGCTGCCGGCGCTGTGGCAAAGCATTATTCAGGATGCTCAGGGCAATGCCTGGACGGCTTACCAGAGCTGGGAGCTGATCAGCCGGATGCACTGGCAGCAAGAGGCGGTGGACAGCATCGATCGACTGCGCCGGGCGGACGCGCCGCTGCTGCCCTTATACGGCGAATACCACGGTTACTACAATATCGAAAAACAGGGGCTCAAGACCTTTATTCAGCAATTGATGGCACAGCCCTGCGACGATCCTTTTTACGATCGCCAGCTCGAAGCCTATTTAAGGCGGTTATTGCAGCGCTCGGAAAAGATGCCGGCAGGGGTAAAAAAACGCCTGCGCGAGCGCTTTCGCAAAGACATCACCAACTGGGGGCTGGTGGGGCACCTGCTGATCGATCGGGATATGTGGTTCGAGGCCTGGGAATGGTTGCAGGACGCCGGCCAGCGCTGCCAGGCCGATCCCTGGATGCTCTATCTGGCCAGCATCGCCGCCCGCACCGTCGGGCGCTGGCGCGAAGGCGAGCAACTGATCGCCGCAGCCTACCGGCTGGAGGCCGACAACTACCGCGAGGACATCGAGGTCTGGTACGCCTTTGACCGGCTGATAGTCGGTGACGATCTGCAGATGGAAAGCCTGCAGTGGTTGAAGGCGGAAAACCTGGCGCCATTGAGCCAGTATCCCTTTGCGCTGGTAAAAGCGCTGTTGATTCTGGATCGGCGCGGTTTTGTCGAAGCCTACGGCGATATCGGCCCGGCGCTGCGCGAGTGCCAGCGCCAGCACCAGCGCGTGCAGGGAATGTCTACCGTGAAAACCCTGAAGGATATGGTGCGCAAACGCCTGGCGGACAGTATCGGCGGCAATTTCTGGCACAAACTGTTATGGCGCTGGCGTTTGGGAAATCACTTTTAGTGTCTCCAGCATGGCCGGAAACCGGGTATTTTAGAACTACAATATAGTGTTACTGCAGCCGGTGTTATTTGGCTACTTTAGTCAAGGTTACTTTTACCAAGATTACTTCAATGAAGGCTACTTTGGTGAAAGTGACTTTGGTGAAGATTACTCTGCGGCCCGTTGTTTCCGCAGTGGTATTGACGATAAAAAACTCTACTGATAAGTATCCATGGAATGAAAACGCCATCACTTTATCATGCAATTTGTGACGACTGCGCAAGTGTTTTTCATGGGTTCGGGATATCGTCGAAGTATTAAGGACTGTATAAAGAGACCTCCGACTTACACGCATCCAACCTGTCAGCAATTCTTCACAAGTCTGTAGCTTTTCCTCGCTATACTCCGGCACAAATAATCAAAAAACGCTGGAAACCAATCGTTAAGGGATGAGCTATGCGAAGCCTGTTATCGGCGCCCGTACCGGGCAGTTATCCGTATTCAATACTTTTGTGGCTGAGCCTGTCGTGCCTGGTGGCACCCCTTGCCCACGCCCAGACTTTCCTGGCTAATGGTGACGCCGTCGCGGGCAGCATTTCACCGGCCGGCGATATTGACAGCTGGGTGTTTCAGGCCGGGGCCGGTGAAACCTTCAAAGTGCAGGTCGGTAAAACCGGCGGCGCCGGCTTTGAGCCGTTTATACGCCTATACGGCCCGGACAATGCCCTGATTACTTCGAACTTTGGCTTCAATTCAACCAATATTACCCATCAGGCAGTTATTGCCGGTAATTACATCGTCGAAGTGCTGGATTCCGGCAGCGATGACGCCGGCAGCTATGAGATTTTTCTGGCCAAAACCGCCAGCAGTTTTATCGTGCCGGCCGGGGATGAAGGGGGCTTATTGAGCAACGGCGGTATTCACAGCGGTGTTATTGAGCTGGCGGATATGGACAGCTGGCAGTTTGCCGCCGACGCCCTCGATACGGTGCGTATTGCCGTCGGTGAGAGCGGCACTGGCGGACTGTCGCCGCTGCTGCTGCTTTATGATCCCCGGGGCAACTTGGTGGCGTCGAATTTTGGCTTCGATACTGCGGATATTGTCGCGCAGGTCTCTGTCGGCGGGACTTATACGGTAGTGGTACAGGACGGCAATACCGATGTCACCGGCAGCGGCGCTTACAATCTGTATTTCCTCAATACCGCAAAAGATTTTATCGTGCCGGTCGGTGACCAGGGCGGGGCACTGGTTAACGGTGACCGGCACAGCGGCGCCATCGAGCTGGCGGATATGGACAGCTGGCAGTTTACCGCCGACGCCCTCGATACGGTGCGTATTGCCGTCGGTGAGAGCGGTACTGGCGGACTGTCGCCGTTGCTGCTGCTTTATGATCCCCAGGGCAGCTTGGTGACCTCGAATTTCGGTTTCGATACGGCGGATATTGTCGCGCAGGTTCCAGTCGGCGGGACGTATACGGTGGTGGTACAGGACGGCAATACCGATGTCACCGGCAGCGGCGCTTACAATCTGTATTTCCTCAATACCGCAAAAGATTTTATCGTGCCGGCCGGTGACCAGGGCGGGGCACTGGTTAACGGCGGCCGGCACAGCGGCAGCATCGAGCTGGCGGATATCGACGCCTGGCAATTTGAAGCCGATGCGCTCGATACGGTACGCATCGCCGTCGGTGAGAGTGGCACTGGCGGACTGTCGCCGTTGCTGCTGCTTTATGATTCCCGGGGCAACTTGGTGACGTCGAATTTCGGTTTCGATACGGCGGATATCGTCGCGCAAGTCAGCGTGAGTGGCAGGTATACGGTTGTGGTGCAGGACGGCAATACCGATGTCACCGGCAGCGGCAGCTACAATCTGTATTTTACCAATACCGCAAAAGAGTTTACCGTGCCAGCGGGGGATCAGGGTGGGGTGCTGGTCAGCGGTGACAACTACAGCGGCAGTATCGACCTGGCGGATATGGATATCTGGCGCTTTCAGGCAGATGCCCTCGATACGGTGCGTATTGCCGTGGGTGAGTCCGGCAGCGGTGGATTGTCGCCGCTGTTGCTGCTCTACGATCCTCTGGGTAATTTGCTGACATCGAACTTTGGTTTCAATTCTACCAGTATTGCTGCGCAACTCAGTGCCGGCGGCGCCTATACGCTTGTCGTGCAGGATGGCAATAACGACGTTGTCGGCAGCGGTGATTACAACCTCTATTTCTCCCGCTTATCAACCAGCTTTCTAGTGCCTGCGGGTGACCAGGGGGGTGCCTTGAGCAGCGGTGTCCCGGAGACGGGGACCATAGCGCTGGGCGATATCGATATCTGGTCATTTTCCGCGGCGGCCGGGGATTCAGTCACCATCGCGCTTAACGAGATTACCGGTGTCGACTTTACACCCTTTGTATTGCTGTACGATCCGTCGGGAAACCGCATTGCCTCCGATGCGGATTTCAGCAGCGCTGGCTTTACCGTTCAAGTCCCCCTTGGCGGCAGCTACAGCGTCATTGTCCAGGATGGCAACACCGATGTCACCGGCTCCGGCGACTACCAGTTGAGCCTGAGTCTGGTCGCGGGCAATATCACAGAACCATCCGGGTCGACGGTCGCAGCGCTGTCCAATGGCGATAGCGTCAACGGCAGCATTGATTTTGAAACCGATGTGGACAAATTCAGTCTGGCGGTTAACGCCGGGGATTTCGTGCGGCTCAAAGTCGGTGATAGTGCCAACACCGGCTTCTTCAGTCCGGTGCTGCAAGTCTTCGACGCGGCGGGGGCACTGCTTGCCAGCGGCGCCAGCACCACCATTGCCGAGGCGGCTTTTGCCGTAACCGGCAGCCAGAGCCTGACGGTCGTGGTGTTTAACAGCACAACCGCTACCGGTGTTTACGACTATATTGTGCACACCGCCATATCGCAACAGAGCTTCACTGTACCCGCCGCGGACGAAGGGGGGGATCTCAGCAACGGCGGCGTGGTTGCGGGACAGTTGACCACTGCCGATATGGATTTGTACCGCCTGGCGGTAACGGCCGGCGATATCGTGCGGCTGAAACTGGGCGATACCGCCAACAGTGGTTTCCTGAGCCCGGGTATACAGGTATACGGCGCCGACGGCCGCCTGATAGCGACCAACAACAGCACCACCATCGCCGAAGTGGTGTTTGCTGCCGGCGCCAGTGAAACACTGACGGTTGTGGTCCGCAATACCACCACCAGCAGCGGCGATTACGTCTATGACTTGCATACCGCCATATCGCAGCAGAGTTTCAGCACGCCGGCCGGCGACCAGGGCGGTGCCCTCAGCAACGGCGCTATTGCCTCCGGGCAGCTGAGCACCGGCGATATGGACTTATACCGCCTGGCGGTGACGGCGGGCGACTTTGTGCGGCTGAAACTGGGCGATACCGCCAACAGCGGTTTTCTGAATCCGGGGCTGCAGGTCTACGCCGCCGATGGCAGTCTGGTGGCGACCAGTAGCAGCACCACCATTGCCGAAGTGGCCTTCAGCGCCGCAGCCGCCGAAACACTGACGGTTGTGGTTCGCAACACCGGCGCCAGCACCGGCGATTACGTCTATGATCTGCATACCGCCATATCGCAGCAGAGTTTCAGCACGCCGGCCGGCGACCAGGGCGGTGTCCTCAGCAACGGCGGTATCGCCTCCGGGCAGCTGAGCACCGGCGATATGGATTTATACCGCCTGGCGGTAACGGCGGGCGACTTTGTGCGGCTGAAACTGGGCGACACGGCCAACAGCGGTTTCCTGAATCCGGGGCTGCAGGTCTACGCCGCCGATGGCAGCCTGGTGGCGACCAATAGCAGTACCACCATTGCCGAAGTGACCTTCAGTGTCGAGGTCGGCGAAACCCTTACCGTGGTTGTCCGCAATACCAGCACCAGCACCGGCGATTACGCCTATGACTTGCATACCGCCATATCGCAGCAGAGTTTCAGCACGCCGGCCGGCGACCAGGGCGGTGCCCTCGGCAACGGCGCCATCGCTGCCGGGCAGCTGAGCACCGGCGATATGGATTTATACCGCCTGGCGGTAACGGCGGGCGACTTCGTGCGATTGAAACTGGGCGATATCGCCAACAGCGGTTTCCTGAATCCGGGGCTGCAGGTCTACGCCGCCGATGGCAGCCTGGTGGCGACCAATAGCAGTAC
>JANQMH010000134.1 GCA_028280195.1 Exilibacterium sp. | reverse complement strand
ATTGTGGTGAAGAATCCGACCATGAACGCCTTCGCGGTTCCCGGCGGTATCGTCGGCGTGCATACCGGCCTGTTTCTCTACGCCGAGTCCGAACACCAGATCGCCTCGGTGCTGGCCCACGAACTGGCGCATTTGAGCCAGCGGCACTTTGCCCGCCGGGTCGAACAGCAGCAAAACGCCTCGACACCGACACTGGCGGCGATGCTGGCGAGCCTGGTACTGGCGGCCACCGCCGGCGGCGATGCCGGCCTGGCGGCGCTGACGGCCACTCAGGCGGCAGCTCTCGACGCGCAGCTGCGCTTCAGCCGGCAGAATGAGCAGGAGGCGGACCGCATCGGCATGTCGACCATGGTTGCGGCCGGCATGGACCCGCACGCGGTGCCGGAAATGTTCGAGCGCATGCTGCGCGCCACCCGCTACTCGCGCCGGCCGCCGGAGTTTCTGCTCACTCACCCGTTGACCGAAAGCCGTATTTCCGACTCGCGCAACCGCGCCCAGCAGTATCCGCAAAAGCAGTTCCAGGACAACCTGGATTTTCATTTGATGCGCGCCCGCATCCGTGTGCTGCATGAGAAAACGCCGGGCGAGAGCGTCAAGCGTTTCCGCAGTGAACTGGAGGGCGAGTCGCTGTCTCCAGAGGCCGCCCGCTACGGTCTGGTGCTGGCCGCCACCGCCGCCAGCCAGTTGGACCGCGCACTGATGAATGTGGTGCCGCTACTGGAGAAACGCCCGGACAAAATCCCCTATCAGATCGCCTACGCCGATATCGAGGCCGCCCACGGCAACCACGCCACGGCGCTGAAGATTCTCCAGCGCGAGCTGCAAAAATCCCCCAACAACCACCCGCTGACGGTGCGCTATGCGGAGCTGCTGATGCAGTCGGGCAACTACCCGCTGGCCGAGGAGGTGCTGGCGGACTATGCGCGCAAACGCCCCAAAGACGACTACGTGTGGTATTTACTGGCAGAGGTACACGGCCTGGCCGGCAATATTCTCGGCGTGCACAGGGCCCGCGCAGAGTACTTCATTCTCAACGGCGTCTACGACAAGGCCCAGCAGCAACTGAGAAATGCGCTGAAATTGTCGCGCGACAATTTCCATCTTACCGCCCTGCTGAGGGAGCGTCTCAAGGATGTACAGGGAATGCGCGAGCAGGCCAGAATTTAGGCCCCGCAGCCGGGGTTAGCTGCCTTCGCGACCGTCGATCAGGCCTTTTTGCACCGCTTTCCATATAGTGCCGGCAATAGTGGTCGTGCCGAGCGCCGCCTTGGCCGCCGCCACGTGTTTGTTGACGGTGTCGGTACTGAGATGCAGCAGTTGGGCCGCCTCCTGCAGCGTCACGTCATATTTCGCCAGGGTGTTGAGCAAGCGCAGGGGGCGCGGGTTGATACGGATCGCCTTGTCGCCCTCGCCGGCGCGAAAAAGCTCCCCGAACTTGTTGATACCGACGCCTTCGATGGTGGTTGCCAGCCAGTCGATGGACTGCCTCTTGTCCGCCACCTTCTGCTGCAGTGCCCGCTGGTACAGGCAGGCGCAAAAACCGGCAGCGGCTCCATTGTTTGGGCCATTGCCGGAGGCGTCAGCTGAACCACTGCCGGAGGCGTCAGCTGAACCACTGCCGGAGGCGTTAGCTGAACCATTGCCGGAGGGCTTGCCCGAGCCATTGCCTGCAGCGCTGCCGGCGGCCTTACCCAGCCCATTGCCGGAGCCGTTGGTGGCGGCCGCCTTGGCGGAAACACTGCAGGCGCCGTTACAGCCCTCCTGCTGCGGCGGACAGATCGACAGCAGGCGATCTCCCAGAGGCAGGCCGCTGGGGGCGATATAACAACCGGTAGCATCAATGCCGACGATCAGCACATACAGGCCATCGAACTGGTTTAGCTGGTGGGCGGAAAGGCCGGAAAGAAAATAGTGCAGCATGGCCGCGTGTTTACTGCCGCTATCGCCGGCGCCGCCGGCAAGTACCAGGCCGCTGCCAAAAGCCTCGCCACCGCCGTAACTCGACAACAGCCCCTTCGGCACCAGCACGCTGTGGCCGTGATCGCGGTGCAGGGCATCCAGGCGCACAAAAGCGTAGTCGCCAAACCCCCAGTCGGTGATCATGTGCGTGATACGCTGTTCGAGATCCCGCACATCGCCGACACTGTTGAGCTGGCGATAGAGTTCACGCCCCATTTTCAACTGCGCAAACAGCGCTTCATCACTGGCGTCGCTGCCGAACACCAGGCCCAGCTTGTCCGCCGGCATCAGCGACGCATAGGGTGACGAAAAATCACTCCCACTCATCACTGTCCACCTCGATGAGACCGGCAACCACGGCGCGATATACAGCTGCGGCCTGCGTTTTTGCCCCCAGCGCGGCCTTGATGGCGGCGATATGCTTATTGGCGGTATCCAGACTGATATGCATCTGCTCGGCCGCGCCGCGCAGTGTGACGTTGTTTTTCGCCACCTTGTTCAGCAGGGTCAGCTGCTTGGGGGTAACACCGGCGCGCCGGCTGAATGCCTTGGGGCCAAAAAAGTAGGTGGCATAGCGCGCGATGGCGAGATTCGATACCAGATCACCCAGCAGATACAGCAGCGGCTTGCGTTTTTCCACCAGGCTCTGCAGTTGCTCTGCGCTGGCGTTCTTGCGCGCTACCGTAAACAGGCAATTGACGTTCATCGGCGTCACATAGGGGATACTGTAGCTGTCGAGATAACCGTAGTCGGCCGCCATTTTGCAAAAGTCGAGGAATTTGACATTCGACTCCAGGTACAGCGGCGAGCGCTCGATATAGTCGGCGATGGTGGACAAAAAGATCGGCGAGGTCTGAGATTCGGCATGGCGGGCAACTAAATCATATTTTGCGTAGTCCTCGCTGGCGTAGACCTCGCACATCTCTGCCGGTCCGGTAAAAATACATTTCGCATCATCGACCCCCACCGGGCCGAAGAAGCATTCATCGAAGCCCATCTGCTCCACCGCCGCCAACAGCCGGGCGCGGAACTCGGGAAGGTCTTTGGCAGAAGACAGACTCGAGTAAAACCTGAAGTTAGCAGTCTTCTCACGTCCCGGGGCGAATTTCGCCTCTGCCGCAACGGACCGCTGAGACGCAACCTGACTCAATGAGCTTTCACCATTCATTTTTGCTGAAGACACGGCTTCGACCGCATCGTGATGATTATCTGCATACACTGCATTTTCCCTTTTATCGTTGCCGGTGATAAAACCAGGACCGGTATAAAACCCGGCCTGAATCGATTCGTCTTTTCACAAACGACGATTACGTAACCAATTTTCTGGTATCAAAGATATTCTGTTTCGGTATCGCTATAGTCCATTATCTTACTGTGACCAGCCTATCCCACACGGTCATGCTGCAGACATCGAAGTGCATTGCGCACCTACACTCGACGTTCTACATAATTACGCAGCCGAAGCAAAGTACCTCCATACCAATTTACCTATCCTCACTATCGTAAATGTCGGGCGTGAGACGCAGCCAGCAAAAATTACCGGCGGTCAGTCTTTGCAGATAGATGAACCAGATTTTCATCCACATGCTCTACACTTACACCAAAACTGGCCTCCAGTGCTTCAAACATCTTATTGGTTTCCCCAACTCTGAAAAACCCGCCGATACGCAGGCTTTTTAACTCCGGATCCAGTATCTCGATTGAAACCGGTGTATAACGGCTTATCTCTTCCACCACTTCCTCCAGGGGCGCGCCGGCGAACTTGACCAGCCCCTCATGCCAGGACAGTTTGTGTGGGATTTCCTCGAGCTTCACCATTTCCACTGACTTGACAACCTGATCAAATATCGCACTTTGCCCGGCATTGATCACCGCCAGCTTCTGCTTCTGGGCAGGTGCCGGAGCGGCGCTGCCAGCAGCACTCTGGATAGCATCGATCTCGACCTGACCCTTGGTAACAGTGACTTCGACAGTATCCTCTTTGAGATAAACGGAAAAAGCGGTTCCCACTGCCCGCACCAGCCCCCTGCCGGCAAACACGCGAAACGGCCTGTGCGGCTGGGGCGATACGTCAAAATGCGCCTCCCCTCTAATCAGATGCACAGTGCGATAATCGCGTGTGTAATCGACACTTACCTGGCTGTCGGTATTCATCAGAATCGTCGAGCCGTCAGACAGTGTCACCAGCCGCTGCTCGCCGATGGCAGTCGCATAGGCCGATGCCGACGGCGCTTCGCCGGCGGTGTTTAACTGCGGCCACAGCACGACGGCAAACACCAGCACCGCCGCCGCGGCAAAAGCGCCAAACACCGCCATATGCCTGAAGGGATTCAGACCAGATGCGCCCTTCAGAAGCTGCCATAAGCCGGGGGTTTCAACCGGCACTGCCAGCTCCGTAAGCACATTGAGTTCCTCCCAGCGCCTGGCCATGCGGCGCAACTCGGCACTGTGTTGCGCGCTTTGTCGCAGCCAGCGTTGCAACCTGATGCGCTCCTGCGGCGAGAGTTCGGCGCCGTGGAGTTTAGCTATCCATGCACAGGCTTCCCGGTTAATACGTGTGGTTTCTGTGTTCATTGTGAAGTGTCCTTCTGCCTCACTTCAGACGTAAATGGTGTAACGACCGAGCCCGCGGCGCCCGCACGCCGCGGCAGGGTTTCAACGGCGGCGGGCTCACGCTCCCCGCGTTGCGCATCGGCGGATTGCTCCACACGATCCATATAGGCATTGCAGATTTCCAGCCCTCTGGCAACATGTTTCTCCACACCGCTGACAGAGATACCAAGCTGGGAGGCTATCTCCTTGTAGGACAAGCCGTAGACTTTACACATGAGAAAAACCCGGCGGCATTTGGGCGGCATCGTCAGCGCCGACTGGCAAAACATGCCCAGCTTTTGCCTGACAATCGCCTCGTCCTCTACCGAGGTCTCGCCCTGTATGGCCTCGGGCGCATCCAATTCCTCTATGTAGTCTGTTATGCGGCGGGACTTCTTCCTGAGTTCCTTCAGCGCCTGATTGCGTGCAATGCGAAATATGAAAGCCTTTGGAGAATGGATGACCTGTCTGTCTTCGGCACTGCGCGCCTTCAGATAGGTATCCTGTACAACATCTTCAATATCCTGCGGGCGTGACAAAAAACGCTTCAAAAAGCGCTTGAGAAAAGATTCGTGCTCGATAAAAGCCTCCGCTACCGGAGAGGAATCCGCTCGCGCTTTTGCCGGCCGCTTGTCACTCATAACCTGTCGTTAACCATTTCTGTCGGAAATTTTGACATATTTGTGAATCACTATTTAACAACACACCCTAACCCTTGGAGCTTGCTCACAGGTGACAGCCTGCATCGACTGGCCTTATCTACCGGCACGGCGTCGACAGCTCACTGCGCCACCTTACTGTAGAAGACCCATAACTCGATATTCCCCCCACCTGGCAAACAAAATCTGTTCCGCCAACCCACTGCCGTCACCGCCGGCCGCTACAAGTCTTCGGCACAACACCTGAATCATCTTGGTTAATTCGGCGCCGGTTTGAGCGGCGCGACCGCCACCACCGGCTCAGCACTTAAGCTGGCATTTACCCGGGAGGCCGGAGCTCGATACCGCCCTATAAAACTGCTACTTATAGGCTGCCAATGACGCTGGCGCTTGCCTGTACAGCCGGCGCCGGGGCCGCCTCAGCGGGCGCAATTGATACAGCGGTCACTAACTGGGCTATTTAGTATAAATATTGAAAAAATAGTTGGCATATATGCTTTGATGGCATAAACATCTACGCCCTACTATTCGTCACCACCCTATATTTTCCGAAACCAGCAAAGCAACTGAAACCAGCAAAGCAACTAAAGCAACTTAGAGTTTTACCTGCAACAGGGTAGCGCCAGTATCTGGCGGCCAAGCGCGTATACAGTCCCTGTCTCACAAGTGCAAACCCAAAGTCAATCTGCGGCGGGTAAGTTAAGTACCGGTCCAATGTCCTATCTGACTCGAAAGAGCAAGTCATCACTTGGAAACCAAGGAAATGATTTATGCATACAACCAGATTTGGCGCCAGCGAAAATGCAGTTTCACTCACCAGTATTTCACGCCACCAGCCACTGCCCGCGTCTGCAGGCCAGGCAGGCCTGTGGCATACCCTGGCGAGCAGGGAGCCCTACTATATCTACAACGAACAGCTGGAATTTCGTATCGACGGAAAACTCGACCCGCAGTTGCTGCAGCGCTGCATGAATGCACTGGTAGAGCGCCACGAAGCGCTGCGAGCAACGTTTACCCAGGACACTGAAGGCAGGCTGCTGCAGGTCATCAACGAGCCCTATGACGTCGAGCTGACAGTCATACCCGTGGGCGACGATGACATGGATGAAGCGGCGCTGGAGCGCGAGATCCGGCGAGTATCTCTCGAACAGGGCCGGCGCCGCTACGACTTGTTCGCAAGCCCACCATTCAGAACGTGTCTGTTGCAGCTGCCCGATGACAAACAGGTGTTTTGGTTTCAGCTGCCGCACATTGTCGTCGACGGTGCATCCACTGTCGTGATGTTTGAAGACTGGCGCCTACTCGACCAGGCCCTGTCGCGGGGCACGCCTCCCCAGCTCAACCCCCTGCCCTTTCAATTTGTCGACTACGCCGCCTGGGAACAGCGCTATCTGGCGAGCGAAGCGGCGGCGCCGGCGCGGCGCTACTGGCAGCAGACCCTGCTGGACACCCCGGACCCGCTGGCGCTGCCCTATGACCGGCCCTGGTCGGCCCAGGTGCCCATGCACGGCGATTGGGAGGCGGTCGTTGTGCCGGCGGAGCTGGTCAGTCAACTTGCGCAGCTCAGAAAAAAGGCGGGCGTTACCGATAACACTCTGCTGCTGGCGGCGTTGAAAGTATTGTTGATGCGCTACACAGGGCAGAGTGATCTGTGCGTAGGCAGCCTGCGGGCCAACCGCCCGTTTGCGGCGCTGAAAAACACCGTTGGATATTATGTCAACAATATCACCATACGCAGCAAACTCTGCGGCGATATGTCTTTTGAACAATTGCTAAAAAGCGTAAAGACGCAGGTCAAGGCCGCAGGCCGTCGCTACCCGCTGCCCTACAGCACCCAGATAGACATAGCCCGGGCCAATGGCAGGCCGGTGGAAAACCCGCTGTGCCAGGTGGTGCTGGATTACGGCGGTATCCCTTTCGAGCCATTCAGCTTCTCCGGGGGACAGACCGTTAGCCGCATTCAATACTGCAATCTGGGCAGCGCAAAATTCGAGATAGCCCTGTCACTACTCAAAGTCGGCGACAGGCTGGAGGGACATTTCGAATACAATAAGGCGCTGTTCGACCGCAGCACCATCCAGCGCCTGAAACAGCACTACCTGCAGTTACTGCGGTCTGTGGCAGCAAATCCGCAGCAGTCTATCGCCACTGTCCCGTTCTTGAGTGCGGCGGAACAGCGGCTGATACTGCAGGATTGGAACCACTCTGAAACCTCATCTTACGCAGATCAGAGCATTCACGCCCGGGTGGAGCGCCGGGCCGAGCAGGCCCCCGACGCCATAGCGCTGCAGTGCCAGAACCAGCAGCTCAGCTACGGCGAATTCAACCGCCGCAGCAATCGGCTGGCCAACTACCTGATCGGCCAGGGCCTTGGGCCCGAAGCCAAGGTAGGCCTGTCGTTAAATCGCTCGATAGACATGGTAGTCGCCCTGCTCGGCATACTCAAAGCGGGTGCAGCTTATGTTCCCATCGATGCGACAACACCTGTAGACCGGCTGCGCTATATTGTCGCACAGAGCGAACTGGCACTGCTGTTGAGCGAAGCCGCCCTGCTGGATGGCCTGGATGAAGCGCTACCCGTGAGGTGTATCTGCCTGGACCGGCAGTGGCCGGCAATTGCCGCACACTGCGGTGAAAATCCCCGCCTGCCGCTCGATCCGCGCAATCTCGCCTATATGATTTACACCTCAGGCTCCACCGGCCGGCCCAAAGGTACACTGACCACCCACGCCAATGTCCTGCGCCTGTTCAGCACCACCGAAGCGCTCTACCCTTTTAACGCCGGCGACGTCTGGACCCTGTTTCATTCTTTTGCCTTCGATTTTTCCGTCTGGGAACTGTGGGGGGCGCTGTTCTACGGCGGCAAATTGATTGTGGTGCCCCACTGGGTAAGCCGTGACACCGGGCAATTCTGCAAGCTGGTTCACGAACAGGAAGTGACCGTACTCAACCAGACACCGTCCGCGTTCAAACAGTTTATTGCCGCAGAGAAAGCACTGCCGGCAGAGTGCGGGCCGCCGAGCCTGCGCTATGTGATCTTTGGCGGCGAAGCCCTGGATATCGCGGCACTGCAGCCCTGGTTTGAACAGCGGGGCGGGCGACAAGCGCAATTGATCAATATGTACGGTATTACCGAAACCACGGTGCATGTCACCCACTACCCGATCGATGCGCAAGACACCGGGCAGGCGGGCAGCGTTATCGGCAGGAAATTGCCGGACCTGCAGACCTATATTCTCGACGCTCACTTACAAGCGGTGCCGGTCGGCGTAGCCGGCGAACTCCATGTCGGCGGCGCCGGCCTTGCCCGCGGTTACCACAAACAGGCGCGACTTTCGGCGCAGCGCTTCATTCCGGACCCGTTCAGCCGGGAACCGGGGGCCCGCCTGTATAAAACCGGCGACCTGGCCCGCTATCGGCCGGACGGCAATCTGGAATACCTGGGCAGGATCGATCAGCAGGTCAAAATCCGCGGCTTTCGCATCGAATTGGGAGAGATCGAGCACGCGCTGATAAAACTGCCGGCCATCAGTGAAGCCGTGGTGACGGCCTATCGTCGCGCAGGGGGCGACGCCAGCCTGCAGCTGGCGGCGTATGTCGTCGGCCACCGCGCTGCAAACCCGAGTCACAGCGAGCTGAGAAAGCACTTACAGCAATATCTGCCCGACTATATGGTGCCTGCCGTCTTCGTCTTTCTCGACCGGCTGCCGCTGACGCCGAACGGGAAAATCGACCGTAAAGCACTGCCGAAGCCGGATCAAACCACGGCCGTTGAGCAACACTATCTCGCGCCGTCTACAGCGGTAGAGCGCAAGCTGGCAGCCATATGGGCCAGGGTATTGCGAATTGAAGCTGCGCAAATCAGCGCCAAGGCCAATTTTCTCGAGCTTGGCGGGGACTCCATACTCGGCCTTCAAGTCATTTCGCAGGCCAGGGAGCAGGGCCTGCAGCTCAGCGCCAGGCAGCTGTTCGAACATCCCACCATCGCCGAGCTGGCTCTGGTTGCAGGCCAAACCGCCGCTGTCAAAGCCGAGCAGGGACAAGTCGGCGGCAGCCTGCCGCTGACGCCGATACAGCACTGGTTCTTTGACAAGGTGACGACAGATATCAGCCACTACAACCAGGCCTTTATGCTCAAAGTGCCGGCGGCGCTGCACAGGGAGACGCTGTCGGCCGCCCTGCAGGCTCTGCTGCTGCACCATGACGCCCTGCGCCTGCGTTTCGAAAAAAAGGACGGCCGCTGGACCCAGACCCTGGCTCACTGGCAGGCGCAGGACTGTCTACACGATATCGACCTGTCCTCGCTGGCGGGCGAAGCGCAACTGCGCCGGCTCGAGCACGAAGCTACACGCATACAGCAGCAGCTGGATATCGAATGCGGGCCCATACTCCAAGCCGCGCTGTTTTATCTTGGGGAAAAACGCCAGGGCCGGCTGTTGATTGCCATTCACCACCTGGCAGTCGACGGTGTGTCCTGGCGAATTCTGCTGGCAGACCTGGCCGAGGCTTACCGGCAGCTGGAACAGGGCAGGCCCGTCAGGCTGCCGGAAAAAACGACCTCATACAAAGCCTGGGCGCAACAGCTGCAGGCTTACAGCCGTTCGGATTCACTGCTCGCCGAACGGAATTACTGGTGTCAGCTCGCACAGTACAAGCCGCGCCTGCTGCCGCAGGACAGGCACTGCCAGGCGCAGGCAAATACGGTCGGCTCAAGCCAGCGTGTCGGGATAAACCTGAGCCGGGAGGACACCGGCGCGCTGTTACAGAAAGTTCCCGCAGCTTACGGCACACAAATCAATGATGTGCTGCTAACTGCACTGGTTCTGGCGTTCCGGCAATGGACGCAGGATGAGAGCCTGCTGCTCGATCTGGAGGGACACGGCCGCGAAGACATACTGGAGCATGCCGATTTGTCGCGCACGGTAGGTTGGTTTACCGCCATTTACCCCGTCCGCCTCAGCGCGGCGTCAGCCACCGATCTGGGTGAATCGCTGAAGGCTGTCAAAGAACAGCTCCGGCAGATACCGAAGCGGGGCACAGGTTACGGGCTACTTCGCTACTGCGCCGGCGATGCCGCGACCACAGCGGCGCTGGCAAGCCTGCCGGCCGCACAGGTCAGCTTCAACTATCTGGGCCAGTTCGATCAAATCGTGGGCAGCACGGCACTGCTGCAATGGGCGGACGAAGCGGCGGGAGAAAGCCTGAGCCCGCAGCAGATAAGAACACATCTGCTTGAGGTGTTGGGTTTGATCATGGACGACAGACTGCAGCTGCGCATTATCTACAGCCAGGCGCACTATAACCGGGATACGATTGAACAACTGGGAGCAAACCTGCTCAGGGCCCTGCAAGATCTAATCGCCTACTGCTCGATGCCGGAAACCTTCGGCTATACACCCTCGGATTTCGCCGATGCCGATATGACTTCCGAGGAACTGGACGATCTGATGGAAAGTCTGGGGGCCGATCAATGAGTACGGTGCAGCGCAATGTCGAGGCTATCTATCCCCTGTCGCCGCTACAGCAGGGCATGTTGTACCACTCGGAAGCGGCTCCCGGTTGCGGCGTTTATGTCGAACAGTTTGTGTTTACGCTCACCGGGCAGCTCGATGCGGCAGCGCTGCGAAGCGCCTGGGCGGAGATCGTCAAACGGCATGCGATATTGCGCACCCAGTTTGTCAACCTGGATCAGCAAAAGCCCAGGCAAATCGTCTTAAAACAGATAGATTTACCCTGGCAGGAGGAGGACTGGCAAAGCCTGCCGGCCAACTCCTATGCCGACCGCCTGGCGGCCGCACTCGCCGATGACAGAAAACAGGGCTTTGTCGCCAGGCGCGCGCCGTTAATGCGGGTGAAACTCATCCGCCTGGAAGCGCAGACATATCAGCTGATATGGAGTCATCACCACGCCATTGCCGACGGCTGGTCATGGCCCATTATCTTCAAAGAACTGTTTGCCATTTACAAATCAATCTCTCAGCACCAGGCGCCGGCTTTACCTCAGACCCGCCCTTACCGCGATTACATCAACTGGCTGGGCCGCTGGCACAACCGCCAGGCGGAGAACTACTGGCGTGACTACCTGCGAGGCTTCGAAGCACCGACATCGCTGCCGCTGGCCCACCGGCGGCAGCGCGAGTCAACGCCACACACGGCGCTGCCGCGGACGCGCCAGCTGCTGATCGAGGCCGATATCGCCGGCGCGATGGATGCGCTGGTGAAGCGCGAGAAAATCACTTTGAACACACTGATGCAGGGCGTATGGGCGCTGCTGCTCAGCCGCTATAGCGGAGAAAGCGATATCGTCTTTGGCA
>JANQMH010000109.1 GCA_028280195.1 Exilibacterium sp. | reverse complement strand
CGCGCAGTTGCGCGACATCGGTGGCAAAGGTCGGCGCGGCCGGCTGCAACTGCAGCGCAAATGCCAGGGCCAGCACCAGCACCGCGGCGAGCGCCGCTACCGGTGCCAGCATGCGCGCATTGAAAGAGCGCGGCCGGTGCGGCGGCAGGCGGCAGGGCGGCGCCGGCTCCAGGTCGATCTCGGCCAGTTCTTCCACCAGCGTCAGGTCGCCCATCAACTGCTCGCAGTCGCGATAGGCCCGGGCATGGGCGGGGTCGGCACCTACCCACGCCTCGAACTCGGCCAGTCGCGCCGCCTCCACCGCGTCCGAGTGCAGATAGAGCACCCATTCGCGCGCTTTCGCTTCAATGCTGTTGTAATCGTCCTTTGCAGTATTCATATTTTCAAGTTTCTGCTGCCACTTGTTTACTACTTGTTTTTGAGCGCCCGCGCCAGCGTTGCCAGCGCCGCCTCCAGCTGGCGGTAGACATCGCCGTAGGACCAGCCGGTTTCTTCACTGATCTGCTGGTAGGTATAGCCGCGGTAGCGGTTGAGGCTCAGCACCACTTTCTGTTTGTGGGGCAGCCGGTCGATAGTGCGGCGCACGATCTCGAAGCGCTTTCTCTCCAACAAGACGCGCTCCGGCGACAATTCATCCAATTTTAAGGTCGTGGACTGCGACAATACCGACTGGGCATATTTCAGATGGCTTTTATCCTTGCGCTTCTGATCGAGCACGATATTGCGCGCCGTGGTGAACAGAAAAGCGCGCGGATTCTCCACTACCTCGGGGTGATTGAGGCTGGCGTACTTGGTAAAAGCCGCCTGGGCGACGTCCTCCGGGTCGGGGGGACCGGGCCCGAAGGTGCGGCGTACGTGGCTGCACAACTCCTGCCAGAAGTTGCGATAAAGCTCGTCGAAAGCATTGTCGGCCAGTACCGCCGCCGCGGCGGAGGTGTTGACAACTCCTGTGATCAATTCCCTTTTTTTATTCGCATCGCTCATAGGCACTCTGTCAAATTGGGGCCGGCGGCAAATAAAAATCCCCCTTATTGGCATTTGTCACCGGTCCAGCTATGTTATAGGCGCCAGCATGGATCCGCAAGAGTTGACAGGTGTCTAAAGGCCGGGTGTTCAGCAGAGACCGGCGGGCGCTCAAAGGGGCCTAAAGAAGGGGCCTAAAAAAGGGACTTAAAAAAGGGGCTTAAAGATGCAAAATGCGCTTGACGAAAGGCACGGTCAGGCGGCGCTGCTGCGCTAGTGAGGCATCGTCGAGGCGGTTCAGGCAGAAAAACAATTCGTTGGTGTCCCTGGGTGCGCGCTGCAGAATATACTGGGCCACGTCATCGCTCAGCACCAGGCCGCGCGCTTTGGCCCGCAGCTGCAGCGCCGCCTGTTTTTCCGCATCACTCATGGCGGCTACCTGCAGTACCACCCCCGAGCGCAGCCGCGAGGCGAGATCGGCCAGCGCTACCGGCAGCTGCAGCGGGCTGGCGTGGGCACCTACCAGCAGATGCTTGCCGCCGTCGCGCAGGCGATTGAACAGGTGCAGCAGGGCTGTCTCCCAGTCTCCCAGGCCGGCCACTGCCTGCAGTCCGTCGAGACACAGCAGGTCTATGTGCTCGAGCCCCTCGAGCAGCGCCTGCGGTGAAAAACCGATCATATCGCGCAGCGGCAGGTACTGCGACACCAGACCGGCAAGCTGGGCCCGATGGCAGGCCGCCTGCAGCAAATGGGTGATACCGGCCCCGGCGGCGCCCCACAGATAGAGATAGGCTTCGCCGCCGTCCAGCTGCCGGTTCAGCGCCGCCACCACTTCGGCGTTGGCACCGCCGGGGGCTATGTAGAAATTGTCGAAAGTGGCATCGTCATTCAGCGACACCGCCAAGGGCAGCTGCTGCGGCGAAGGCGAGTTTTTCACGGCGCTACCCTGGCGGCCACTGATATTGCAGGGGGTTGGCGGCGCTGCCGCGCGGGCCGCGCTGCCAGTCCATCACCCCGGGCCCGGCGCCGGGCCCGACACTGCTTACCGGCAGCAGCCTCTTGTCCAGCGCCAGCGCGTTGATCAGCGGCGCCAGATCCCCGTCGGTATAGAGGTGCAGCAGCAGGCCGTCGGCACGCACCGCCGCCAGATGGGTGCGGCGCACCATGGCCAGATTCTGCAGGTAGTTGAGAACACCGATATAGCGGCTGAAATCCGTTATACCCTTGAGCTCCATCACCACCGCATCGGCGGCGCTGTCACCGGGCACGATGGCGTAAATGGCGGCCATGTAGTTCGCCACCTGGTCGACGCCGGCACCCACCACGTCGTTCAAGTCAAAGCCGACACTGTCGAATACCCGGCTCTGGCGTTTGTGCAACAGCAGCCAGGCGGCACGCCATTCGCCGCGGGAGGTGCGGCTGTAGCGCCCCACCAGGATGGCATCGGACTGGTAGCGGCTCGAGGCTTTGCGAATCGCCGGTTCAGACAGGGCCCAGGCGGCATCGCCCGGCAGCGCCACCCGGTCCTCGAGGTCCAGCAGCGGCACCACCAGCGGCAGGCCGCGGCGCTCGGCAGCGGCTTCGAAGGCCGCCAGTGCCTCGGCGGCATCGGTTTTGCCCACCAGATGGCGGCCCTGGGCCAGGTCGTCCTTAACCAGCCACAGCAGCAGGCTGGGGCGGTTGGCCGGCCACATGGGCAGGCGCGCCTGGCGCAGCAGGCGCTCCACCGCCTGGGGCGAATAACGCAGTATCAGGCGGCTGGCCGCCACCTCCTTATCGTCGATGGTGATGGTTTCATCGGTGGACGCATACTGAAATTCGTGGATATAGTTCTGCGCCCGCCGCATACCGTCAATGATCGCCGGCGCGCGCAGTGATTCCTGGGTACCGGAGATACGCAGGATCACTTCTGCCAGGCCATCGGTGGCAGCCTGGGCCCGCTCGCGCGAACTCTGCGAACTCACCAGGGTCTCGGTTTGATAGAGGTTGACGACCTGCCCTGCCCAAGCGGGCGCCGCCGCCAGCAGCGCAACTGACAACAGCGCAACCAACAACAGCGCAACCAACAACAGCCCCCGCAGCAGGCGGGGCACGGAAAATGACTTCACACTGGAAAAATCAATCGACAAGGTTGTTTACCAAGCGGCGGGCCTAGCGCCCGGCGCTTTTCTCCCCCTCGGGGTAGCCATTGAGGCCAGCCATTGTAAACAGGCCCGGCGCCTGACACTAGTTCCTGTGTCGATATTTGATACACCGTGTCAGTATTGGCTGCGATCCCGCACCCGGCCCCCGGCCCGGCCCGCGGCGCTGTGGTTTGCTCTGCGGCGCCCTGCTAGAATACGCGCCTTTACACTGTCTTCTCACCGCTCCCGCGCGGCCGCCCCGCCGCGCAGCGAGTTCAACCATGACCGATTGCAAACCATGACCGATTCCAAGCCCTCGTTAAGCTACCGCGACGCCGGCGTCGATATCGACGCCGGCAATGCCCTGGTAGAGCGTATCAAAGGCGTCGCCAGACGCACCCGCCGGCCGGAGGTGATGGCCGGTCTCGGCGGTTTCGGTGCCCTCTGCCAGCTGCCGGGCGGCTACCGCGAGCCGGTGCTGGTATCGGCCACCGACGGGGTCGGCACCAAGTTGCGCCTGGCGCTGGAGCTGCAGCTGCACGACACCATCGGCATCGATCTGGTGGCCATGTGCGCCAACGATCTGGTGGTAGCCGGCGCCGAACCGCTGTTCTTTCTCGACTACTACGCCACCGGCAAACTCAATGTCGATACCGCCGCCGCGGTGATCAGCGGCATCGGCAGCGGCTGCGAGCAGGCAGGCTGCGCGCTGGTGGGCGGCGAGACCGCGGAGATGCCGGGCATGTACAGCGATGAGGACTACGACCTGGCGGGCTTCTGCGTCGGCGTGGTGGAAAAGGCCGATATTATCGACGGCAGCCGCGTGGCGGCGGGCGACGCCCTGATCGGCCTCGGCTCCAGCGGCGCCCACGCCAACGGCTACTCCCTGATCCGCAAGATTATCGACGTCAGCGGCGCCGATCTGTCGCAGCCGCTGGCGGGCCGGCCCCTGGGGCAGACCCTGCTGCAACCGACCCGCATCTATGTCAGGCCCCTGCTGCAGCTGCTGCAGCAGTGCCGGGTCAACGCCCTGTGCCATATTACCGGCGGCGGCCTGCTGGAAAACCTGCCGCGGGTGCTGCCGGCGGCCGCCAAAGCCGTTATCGATACCGGCGCCTGGCCGCGGCCGCCGATCTTCGACTGGCTGCAGCAGCAGGGCAATGTCGAGGACCGGGAGATGTACCGCACCTTTAATTGCGGCATCGGCATGGTGGTGTGTGTGCCCGCCGCAGCCGCGGCGCAGGCCCTGGCGCTGCTGCGCGAGGCCGGCGAGTCGGCGCAGGTGATCGGCCGCGTTGACAGCGCCGGCGAGGGCGAACCACAGGTACAGCTGGACCCGGCGGGGAGCCGTTGATGGCCGCAGCAGCCGTGAGGGCGGTGGTACTGATTTCCGGCACTGGCACCAATCTGCAGGCGTTGATCGATGCCCGCGCGCAGGGCAGCCTGGCGCTGGAACTCAGCGCCGTCATCAGTAACCGCCCCGGCGCCTACGGCCTGCAGCGGGCCAAGCTGGCCGGCATTCCCAGCGCGGTACTGCAGCATAAGGAATTTGCCAGCCGCGAGGCCTTCGACGCCTCCATGGCCGTCGCCATTGACCGCTACAGCCCCGACCTGGTGGTGCTGGCGGGCTTTATGCGTATTCTCACCCCGGCCTTTGTGCGCCACTATGCCGGCCGCCTGTTCAATATTCACCCCTCACTGCTGCCCAAGTACCCGGGCCTGAACACCCACCGGCGCGCCCTCGAGGCCGGCGAGCGCGAGCACGGGGCCACGGTGCACTTTGTCACCGAGGAACTGGACGGCGGCCCGGCGGTGGTGCAGGCGCGGGTAGCGGTACTGCCGGGCGACGACACCGAGACACTGGCCGGGCGGGTGCGCGAACGCGAGCACGTGATCTATCCGCTGGCGCTGCAATGGTTTGCCGAGGGGCGGCTGAAGATGGAAAACAATCGCGCCTGGCTCGACAGTGAACCTTTACCCCGTCACGGCCATCTAATCGATAATCTCAATCGAGAGCGTGGCTAGGGCCGCCGGTGCCGGCGGCTCAGCAGCGTTATCAGTATCTATGGGCAGTGAATATGGGCAATGAAGAGCAATGAATGAAAGTTGGACAATGAAAGAAAGTGGGCGGTGCAAATGACCAGTGACCGGATTGACGGTGCCGGCAGCCGGCGCCTGTGGCGATACGCCCGGCTGGTGTGCCTGGGCGCAGCGACCCTTGCCACTTTTGTCGCCTTCACCACCTTCACCGCCTCCGCCGCCAGCACCCCGGCCGGCGCCGGCGCGGCGATGCCGAAAAACTTTGTCGCCAAGTATGAAGCCAGTTTCAGGGGCGTGCCCATCACCGCGGTACGCTCGCTGAAAACCCTGGACAACGGCTTGCAGGAACTGCGCTTCAGTGCCGATTCCTGGCTCGCCAGCATCGATGAATTCAGCCATTTCCGCTGGGACGACAGCGGCCAGGCGGTGCCGAAAAACTACCAGTACCACCGCAAGGGCCTGGGCCGCGACCGCCGTGCGGTACTCAGTTTCAACTGGGCTGAACGACGCGTAACCAACAATGTGCAGAACAAACCCTGGGAGATGGATCTGCCGGACTCGGCCCTGGACAAACTCAGTTACCAGATCCAGCTGCGGCGCGACCTGCTCAACGGCAAGCCCGTGCTGCGCTATGCGGTCGCCGACGGCGGCAAGATCAAGCACTACCTGTTCGAAACCGCCGGCGAGGAAGTGCTGGAAACCCCCATCGGCAAGCTGCATACCCTCAAGATCAAACGCACGCGTGAGAAAAACGCCAAGCGCGTCACCTACCTGTGGCTGGCCAAAGACTGGGACCTGCTGGTGGTGCGCATCAGCCAGCAGGAGAAGGACGGCAAGCCCTACGAAATCATCCTCGCCGATGCCAAACTCGACGGCAAACCGGTCACGGGGTTTTGAGTGACTAGAGGCTAGCGATTGGTTTTTGCCAGGGCCTGGTCGATGTCGGCGATGATATCGTCGATGTGTTCGATACCCACCGATATTCTCACCAGGTCATCGGAGACGCCGGCGGCCTTCAGCTCGTCCGGGCTCAGCTGACGATGGGTGGTGGAGGCCGGGTGGCAGGCCAGGGATTTGGCGTCGCCGATATTGACCAGCCGCAAAATCATTTCCAGCGCGTCGATAAAGCGCGCACCGGCGGCCTTGCCGCCCTTGATGCCGAAGCTCAGGATACCGGAGGCGCGACCGCCGGTAACCGCCCTGGCGGTTTCATAATACGGGCTGTCGGGCAGCGCGCCGTAATTGACCCACTCGACCTGCGGGTGCTGTTTCAGGAACTCGGCCACCTTGAGCGCATTCTCGCAGTGCCGCTCCATGCGCAGGCCCAGCGTCTCCAGCCCTTGCAGCAGCAAAAAGGCATTGTGCGGCGACAGCGCCGAGCCGGTATTGCGCAGCGGCACTACCCGGCAGCGGCCGATATAGGCAGCCTCGCCCAGCGCCTCGGTGTAGACCACACCGTGGTAGGACGGGTCCGGCTCATTGAGCACGCTGAAGCGCTCGCGATTGGCCACCCAGTCGAATTTGCCGGAGTCGATAATCACGCCCCCCACCGAGGTACCGTGGCCGCCGATATACTTGGTCAGTGAGTGCACCGCGATATCGGCACCGAAGTCGAATACCCGGCACAGATAGGGTGTGGCAACGGTATTATCCACAATCAGCGGGATGCCGTGGCGGTGGGCGATTTCCGCCAGCCGCGCAATATCGACAATATTGCCGGCCGGATTGCCGATGGACTCACAAAAAATGGCGCGCGTATGGTCATCGATATGACCCTCTATCGCCGCGTAATCGTCAAACGCCGCCATGCGCACCTCGAGCCCCTGCTGCGGAAAGGTGTGGGCAAACAGATTGTAGGTGCCGCCGTAAAGCTGGCTGCTGGAGACGATATTGTCGCCGCTGCGGGCAATGCACTGAATCGCATAAGTAATGGCCGCCATGCCCGAGGCCACCGCCAGCGCGCCGACACCGCCCTCCATCGCCGCCAGCCGCTGCTCTAGCACCGCGGTGGTCGGATTCATGATACGGGTGTAGATATTGCCGGGCACCTTCAGATCAAACAGATCCGCACCGTGCTGGGTGTCGTCAAACGTATAGGAGGTGGTCTGATAAATGGGTACTGCCGCGGCCTTGGTGGTGGCCTCGGGCTCGTAACCGTGGTGCAGGGCCAGGGATTCCAGCTTCATAGTTATCCTCGTTATCCTCGCTCGACTGAATGTAAGCGCTACTGGTCCCCGGGGACCGGCAACTAGTGACTGGTAACTTTCTCCACCCGACAGCGGCTGCAGCGGTACACTGTCACCAACTTGCCACGTTTGACATCAAACTGTTTTTCCTTGACCACCTGCCACTTGTGGAAACCGGAGCGGCACAGGGTGGTACCGCGGTGTTTTTCCGCGGCCTTCGGCTTTTTGAAGGGAATGACTTTACCCATACTGCACCGCGCCTGTAACTATGGCATGGAAACCGAACTACGGCATGGAAACCGAACTACGGCATGGAAACCGGTGTTCCACACTGCTGAGCGCTGATCTTAAAACAGATCGGCGCGGCTGTCAGCAGTTAACGGCAGGCACCGCTCAATACGGCTTTAACGCCGGTTTCAACTCTGTTGCATCGGCACCAGCTTCAATTCGACGCGGCGGTTGGCGGCGCGACCCTCCAGGGTGCTGTTGCTCATTATCGGCTGGCGCGGGCCGTAACCGCGCGCATCCAGGCGCGCGCCGGCAATGCCCTGCGCACTCAGGAAGCTGGCGACACTGGCGGCGCGCTGCTCGCTCAGGCGCTGGTTCAGGTCACTGCCGCCGGTGGAATCGGTATGGCCGGATATCGCCACGGTGGTCTGATCGTATTCCTGCAGCACCGTGCCGACCGAGGACAGCACCGAGTGAAAACTGGATTTCAGCTCCGAGCGACCCGAGTCAAAGGTAATATTGCCGGGCATGACCAGGGTGATTTCATCGCCGTAGCGCGCCACCTGCACGCCGCTGCCGGCGAGTTTTTTGCGCAGTTCGGCCTCCTGCAGGTCCATATAGTGACCGATGCCGGCGCCGATGGCACCACCGGCGGCAGCGCCGATCAGTACACCTTTTTTGCGGTCATCCTTACTGGACGTGGCCGCGCCGACCACGGCGCCGCTCACCGCACCGATAATCGCACCCTTGGTGGCACTGGCGGTTTTCGTTTCGCCGGTATAGGGATCGACGGTTTCACAGGCCACCAGGCCCAGAGACGCCAACACGAGTAAACCAGTCCTCAACTTCATTATCTGTCTCCTCACAGCGTGAAATCCAAAATACAGTTGCGGGCGTAGAGACTAGCATAAACCAGCGGCCCACTTTGTGACGTGGCAAAGATAATCGGCAACTTTGTATGTTTATCCGGCAGCGCGCACAGACAACAGGGAATAGAACGTTTGTTTATAAACTGGTATTTGCTGAAAAGCTATTGATTTAAAAACCACAGGACCGCAACAAAACACAGGGTCGAGTTTACTGTCAATAGCCTTACGGCATTGAGGCGAGCGCGGTGCCATGCTCGATGCTACTTATCGATCGTTTATCGACCGTCGACTTATCGAGTAGCAACTTATCGACTGTCGGCGGCCGCGTTCCGCGGGCGATAGGCAACACCGGCGTTGTCGTTATCGTAACACAGGTGGATGTGATGCGAAGGTTGTGCATCCTCGAGAAAAACAGCACAGGAGATATGTCATGAAGCGGCACTACTTCATCAGCGATAGCCTCGCAGACCTCGAAGCGGTGGAACACGAGTTGCAAAACAACGGCCTGACCACACCGCAGATCCACGTACTCAGCGACAGCGACGGCGAGGTTGAAAAACGCCACCTGCACGATGTCGAGTCGGTATTGAAACAAGACGTTGTTCACTCCACCAAGATCGGCGCGGTCATCGGCGTTATCGCCGCCGCCCTGGTGCTGGCCGGCGCCTACCTGCTGGGCCTGACCGAATCGCCCGCCGGCTGGATTCCGTTTGTATTTCTGGCGGTGGTGATACTGGGCTTCTGCACCTGGGAGGGCGGCCTGTTCGGTATTCAGGAACCCCACCACGACTTCAAGCGCTTCCAGGATGTGCTGCGCGCAGGCAAGCATATCTTCTTTGTCGACATCAATCCCGAGCAGGAAGCGGTACTCGACAAAGTGGTCAGGGCACATCCGCAATTGCAGCTCGCCGGCATCGGCGATTCGGCGCCGCCCTGGGTGGTTGCCGGACAACAGAAATTCCGGGAATTCGTACGCTGGGCACCATAACCTCAAGTCACTAGATACTAGTCGCTAGTGACTAGTATCTAGTGACTAGCGACTAGTGACTAGCGACTAGTGACTAGCGACTAGTGACTAGCGACTAGTGACTAGTGACTAGCGACTAGTGACTAGCGACTAGCGACTAGCGACTAGTGACTAGTATTTAAAGGCTTCTAAGCCAAAATTGCTTCAATGCGTTGCAGTTCGTCGGCGGAAAAGTTCAGATTTTCCAGGGCCGCGACGCAGTCCTCGATCTGCTGGACCCGGCTGGCGCCGACGATCGCGCTGCTGATCGCCTCGTCCCGCAACACCCAGGCCAGCGCCAGCTGTGCCAGGGTCTGGCCGCGTTCGCGCGCTACCACGTCGAGCAGGCGCGCTTTTGCCACTTTGTCGGCACTGATATCGCTTTCGCCAAGGTAAATCTGTTCGCCGCGCGCCGCGCGCGAGCCGGCGGGAATGCCCTGCAGGTATTTATTGGTCAATAAGCCCTGGGCCAGCGGCGAAAATACGATCGCGCCGATCTGTTCCTGTTTCAACACCGCCAGCAGGCCCGCTTCGATAGCGCGATCAAACATATTGTAGCGCGGCTGGTGCACCAGACAGGGGGTGCCCAGCTCGCGCAACAGCGCCGCCGCGGTATGGGTCTGAGAGGGGCTGTAGGAGGAAATCCCCACATAGAGCGCGCGGCCGGAGCGCACGATATGATCCAGCGCCGCCATGGTCTCGCCCATGGGGGTCTCGGTGTCGGGGCAGTGGCTGTAGAAAATATCGAAGTAGTCCAGGCCGGTGCGCTTCAGGCTCTGGTCGATACTCGCCAGCAGATACTTGCGCGAACCGCCACTGCCGTAGGGCCCCGGCCACATATCGTAGCCGGCCTTGCTGGAGATAATCAGTTCGTGGCGATAACTGCCCAGCCCGTGGCGCAACACCGCGCCGAAGGTGGACTCAGCCGAACCGTAGGGCGGACCGTAATTATTGGCCAGATCGAAATGGGTGATACCGAGATCGAAGGCGCGGTAAATCATAGCCCGGGAGTTTTCCAGCGCATCCACCGCCCCGAAGTTCTGCCACAGCCCCAGCGACAACAGCGGCAACTTCACACCACTGTCGCCACAACGACGATAAGGCATCACCTCATAACGCCCGGCACTGGCAACATAAGAATGACTCGACATAGACTTCATAGTATCTAATTCCAATCACTAGTTACTAGTCTCTAGTAATTAGTGACTGGTAATCGTTGTTCTATCGTAAAAAACATTTGCCGCGAACGGCGTCCATACACTGGTTCTGATGCCGGCGCGGCGCAGGCCTTCGCCGATCCAGTTGTTGCAGGTATACCACAGACTGTAGGACCCCGCTGCCGGGTAAAAGGCGTCGTTGGGCCCGTAGCGGAAGCCCGCTACCGGCTGCACTGCGGTCTCCGGGGCCGCCAGCCTGGCGCGCACAAAGCCCGCCAGGCTGGCATATTCCCCGGCGCTGATGGCCAGCCGGCGCACTTGAAAAAGCTGGTCGATGTCGCGCAGGTAAGACACATGCAGCAGCGAGGGGTTGGTGCCGGACAGTGCCCTAAGCGCCGTGCCGGCACGCAGGTCGCGCCAGTGCGGGGTGGTCAGGTAGAACTCCCGGTCCCCCCAGCCGATGGCGATATACTGCGGTTCGCCGTCGAACAGAGGAAAGTGATGCAGCGGAAACAAAGCCAGCCAGTCGACCACCTCACTGTCGACTGGAAACACAAAGTCCACATGCACACCGTTGGAGGCGAGGTAGGCATCCACCGGCTGCGGCGCCGGGCGCCAGTCGCGGTGGGCGGGCAGCGCCATCAGCGCAAATGCCACAGCGACATACACCAACGGCGCCGACACCACCACCACCAGCAGATAACCCAGAACTCTCAAACCACCCTCTGCAGACTAGCCACTAGCAACTAGTGACTACCAATCCCCCCCATACACATATATTTAATTTCAATATAATCGTCGATACCGTACTTGGAACCCTCGCGGCCGGACCCGGATTCCTTGACCCCGCCGAACGGCGCCATCTCATTGGAGATAATGCCCTCGTTGATACCGACAATGCCGTACTCCAGCCCTTCGGCCACGCGCCAGACGCGCCCCATATCGCGGGCATAGAAATAAGACGCCAGGCCGAACTCGGTGTCGTTGGCCATGGCAATGGCCTCCTGTTCGGTTTTGAATTTGAACAGCGGCGCCACCGGACCGAAGATTTCCTCGTTGAACACGCGCATATCGCGGCTGACCCCGGTGAGCACGGTAGGCTGGTAAAAGCGCTCGCCCAGGGGGTGAAAGTCGCCGCCCACCACCGCCTGCGCCCCTTTGCCCAGCGCGTCGGTCACCAGCGCGTGCACGTCCCGCGCCGCGCCGCTATTGATCAGCGGTCCCATGGTGGTGCCGTCATCGACACCGGCGCCGAGTTTGAAATCCCGCACCGCCGCCGCCAGCTTCGCGGCAAATTCCTCATATACCCCCTCCTGTACCAGGATGCGGTTGGCGCAGACACAGGTCTGCCCGGCGTTGCGGTATTTGGAGATCAGCGCCCCCTGCACCGCCGCATCGATATCGGCATCGTCAAAGACGATAAACGGCGCATTGCCGCCCAGCTCCATAGAGGTTTTTTTCACCGTGCCGGCGCACTGCTGTATCAATACCTTGCCCACCGGCGTCGAACCGGTAAAGGTCAGTTTGCGCACTATCGCGTTGGCGGTCATTTCGCCGCCGATGGCCCGCGAGCTCTTGCCGGCCACCATATTGAAAACCCCGGCGGGAATGCCGGCCTGCTCGGCCAGCACCCCCAGCGCCAGCGCCGACAGCGGCGTTTCGGTCGCCGGCTTGCCGACAAAGGTGCAGCCCACCGCCAGCGCCGGCGCCGCTTTGCGGGTAATCATGGCGTTGGGAAAATTCCACGGGGTAATGGAGGCCACCACCCCCACCGGCTGCTTGATCACCACGATGCGCTTGTCGGCCGAGGGCGGCGCGATCACATCGCCGTAGACCCGCTTGCCCTCCTCGGCGAACCACTCGATATAGCTGGCGCCGTAGCCAATTTCACCGCGCGCCTCGAACAGCGGTTTGCCCTGCTCGGCGGTCAGAATCAGCGCCAGGTCATCGATGTTTTCCAGCACCAGGTTGTACCAGTCGCGCAGCAGTTTGGCGCGGTCTTTGGCACTTCTGGCCCGCCAGGCCGGCAGCGCGGCCGCGGCGGCATCGATGGCGCGGCGGGTTTCATCGGCGCCGCAGCTGGCGATAGCGGCGATCACCTCGCCGGTGGCGGGATTCAATACCTCCACAGTGGCGCCGTCGTCGGCATCCACCCACTCACCGTTGATATAGGACTGGGTGCGCAGTAAATCGGGGTTGTTCAATGCAAGCATGGGGGCTCCTTAGATCTCGATGCGGGGGCCTGAAATAAGTTGACAGCTTACAGCATACAGCTGACAGCAGAAAAGCGCCCGCTGCAACCGCCGCGCCCCCAACCATGAACTGTGAGCTGTGAGCTGTAAACTCCGCTGCATCAACCATCAGCTCCCTTCCCCACGCGTTGCAGCAAAATCTCCAGCATGGCGCGGGCCGCGGTCGACAGGGGATAGCGCTGGCGGGTGAGTACGCCGACGCGACGCGATACCGCCGGCCCCCCCAGGGGCCGGCATACCGCCCCCATTTCCTCCATCTGCCGGCGGCACAGGGCCGGCACTGCGCTGACCCCGAGCCCGGCGGCCACCATGCGGCCGATAGTGGCCAGTTGGTGGGCTTCCAGCTCCACCGGCAGGTCGATGGCCGAGTCCTCGATAGTGCGGTCGATCAGCGCGCGAATACTGGAGGGGCGCTGCAGCGCCAGGAAGCTGGAGGCCTGCAGGGCGCGCCAGCTGAGCCGGCGCCTGGCCGCCAGCGGGTGCGCCGGCGGCAGCACCGCGACAAACCTGTCGGTAAACAGCGGCCGGAACTGCAGGTCGGTGGCATCGCCGGGGTCGAAAGTCACGCCGATCTCCACCCGCCCGTTACGCACCATCTCCACCACAGACTCGGCAATCACATCCTGTACCGCCACATTGACATCGGGGTAGCGGCGCCGGTAGTGGCGCACCACCTGCGGCAGTTGATTGCTGGCAAACGAGGGCATGGCGGCCACGGTCAGCTTGCCGCGGCGCATGGCAAACAGATTGTGCAGATCCAGCAGCGCGCCGTCCCAGTCCTCCAGCAGGCGCTGCGCCACCGGATAAAAGGCCTCGCCCTCGGGGGTCAGCGCCAGGGTGCGGGTGGAGCGCGCCAGCAGCGGCCCGCCCACCGCCTCCTCGAGATTTTTGACCGCAATGCTCAGCGCCGGCTGCGACAGGTGCACCACCGCACAGGCCTCGGCGAAACTGCGGCTGCGCGCCACGGCGACAAAAGCGCGGATTTGCTTGAGGGTGATATTGATCAATTTTTTAAATGAGTTGTTTGATTATTTAAATTTGATAAATATATGGAGGAGTGGGATGATTTGCAAGGAAAAGGGAAAAGGGAAAAGGGAAAAGGGAAAAGGGAAAAGGGAAAAGGGAAAAGGGAAAAGGGAAAAGGGACGTTTTGCTGGCTTGAGTGCTTTGTCAAGTAATTTTGGTTTTACTTTTCCCTTTTTACTTTTCCCTTTTCCCTTCTCCTTAAACAACTCACCAACCGAGGAGCCGCCCCCATGTCCGGCTTTGACAAAGTCGTCCCCGACTACGCCACCGCCCTCGATGGCCTCAGGGACAATATGACCATTATCGCCGGCGGCTTTGGCCTGTGCGGTATTCCCGAAGGCTGTATCGCCCGCATCAAGCAAATGGGGACCAAAGGCCTGACGGTCGTTTCCAATAACTGCGGGGTCGACGGCTTTGGCCTCGGCATTCTGCTGGAGGACCGCCAGATTAAGAAAATGGTGTCCTCCTATGTCGGTGAAAACGCCCTGTTTGAACAGCAGTTGCTGGCCGGTGAGTTGGAGGTGGAACTCACCCCCCAGGGCACCCTGGCGGAAAAAATGCGCGCCGGCGGCGCCGGTATACCCGCCTTTTATACTGCCACCGGCTACGGCACGCCGGTGGGCGAAGGCAAGGAGGTGCGCGAATTCAACGGGCGCCAGTATATTCTCGAACAGGCCATCCGCGGCGACTTCGCCATTGTCAAAGGCTGGAAGGCCGACCGCTACGGCAATGTGGTCTACCGCCATACCGCACAGAACTTCAACCCGATGGCGGCCACCGCCGGCCAGATCACCGTGGTGGAGGTGGAGGAGATCGTCGAGCCGGGGGAGCTGGACCCGACCCAGATTCACACACCGGGTATCTATGTCGACCGGCTGATTCAGGGCAGTTTCGAAAAACGTATCGAGCAACGCACCGTGCGCACCGCCTGAGAGGAGAACAACACCATGGCACTGACCCGTGAACAACTCGCGATGCGCGTGGCCCGCGAACTGCAGGACGGCTACTACGTCAACCTCGGCATCGGCATCCCCACCCTGGTGGCCAACTATGTGCCCGCGGGCATGGCAGTGATGCTGCAGTCGGAAAACGGCCTGCTCGGTATGGGCCCCTTCCCCACCGAGGCGCAAGTGGACGCCGATATGATCAATGCCGGCAAACAGACTGTCACCGCGGTGACCGGCGCTTCGATTTTTTCCTCCGTCGAGTCCTTCGCCATGATCCGCGGCGGCCATGTCGACCTGACGGTGCTGGGCGCCTTCGAGGTGGATGTGCACGGCAATATCGCCTCGTGGATGATTCCCGGCAAACTGGTCAAGGGCATGGGCGGGGCCATGGACCTGGTGGCCGGCGCCGACAATATCATCGTCACCATGACCCATGCCAGTAAAAACGGCGAGTCGAAACTGCTGCCGCAGTGCACCCTGCCGCTGACCGGGGCCGCTTGCATTCGCAAGGTGGTCACCGATCTGGCCTATGTGGAGATCGCCGGCGGCAGCTTCCACCTCAAGGAGCGCGCACCGGGCGTTTCGGTGGATGAGATTGTGGCAAAAACCGCCGGCGAAATGACTGTGCCCGAGGTGGTGCCGGAGATGACGTTTTAGCCCACTGGCCGCAACCGGCGACGGCAATACCGAGTCCTATTGGCAGCTTGACTGCCACTCTCTTGACCCTTTGTACAGCCCCGGCTGTGCAAAGGGTTTTTTATCGCGGCGGCGAAAAACCGTTAAACGGCAGTGACGAACAATCCTCGTCCATCTTCCAGTCCACCATGCGGCGCAGCACCTCCATATTGTCCTGCGGCCCGCCGACCGTGCCGTTGTTGACAAAGCCGAGGCTGAACATCTGCTGCACGCCATAGCGAAACAAGCGATTGCGCACCTCCTCCTTGTACGCTTCGGGAAATACGCCGGCGGCTTTGGTCTTGTGATTTACCCACTGCAGCATATCGGCAATCGAATCGATAGGCACCACATTGGCTATCCGGTCTGTCAGCTGATCGCCAAAATCCACCGGCTCGGGGTACTGGGACGCAATGATCCCGCCCTCGTTATCGCGACAGCCGAAAATCCGGTAGGCATCGTCCAGAAACAGCGGTTGCAACCAGCTCTGCAAATCCCGGCTGGTATGCCTGGCCCGGGTGCTGACCGATTCCGGCAAGGCCAGCAGGGCCTCGTAAATGGCCGCGGCGATACGGTTGGCCCGCTCCACCCCGGCGCTGTCGGTGCCGGACTGCACGTAGGTGATGCGCGAATTGACACAGGTAGTCTGATTCTGCCAGCCGATATCGAAGGCGGCTCGCCGGGCGGCCTCCTGCAGCAGCGCGTCGTCCTCGAATACCTGCGGCCCGATCAGGCTGATACTGCGCTTGGGCCCGAACAGCACCAGTTCGATATCGCCGCCTTTGATGTATTTTTCAATATGCTCGACCGAGCTGTGTCCGCCCCAGGCAAACACCTTGCGCAGGTGGTCGGGGTGATAGATCGCGCGCTCGAAATTGGCGTCGCCGCCTTTCCAGTAAGCGACGCTGAGGTGGCGGGTAATCGGGTGGTCCGGCGCCATGTCGATCATCGAGCGCACAATCGCCACGGCGGTAAACGGATCGTTGGACGGGGTTTTTATGATGCTGTCGCAGCGCGTAAAGGCGCTGCGCAACAGCGTTATACCCACGCCCTCCGGCGAATTGCCGCCGATAATGTGCAGCGCCCTGACCCCGTAACCGCGCAAGCGCACGCGGCGGCCACTGGCCCGGGGGCCGCTGTCCACCAGGCCGGCCAGTTGCGCCACATCGACACAGGGCTCCACCATATCGCGCATATAGTCGCGCTGGAAATAATCGGGAATGGAGGCGTAGGACCCGGCCAGCACCGCCGGCGTGGCGGGCGCGGTATGGCAGGACAGCTCATAGGCCTGCTGCATATGGCGATTGGTTTTGATATCCAGGCGCTGGCCGAGGCTGACAAAGTAATCCAGTATCTCTTCATAACTGATACTGTCGAGGTTATCCAGCGCGCAGGGATCGTACAGCGGCAGGCGATCCAGGTATTGGTTGACATCGGGTGTCAAAAAGGTCAGATCTCCACCGCGGCCGCCCATCGGCACCAGGTTATCGGTAAAGATCTGCCCGCGAATGATCAGCGGTACAACGGGGTTATCGCTCACTATTATTATCCCTACGCGTATTATTCGTATTATGCCTAGGCGCCACAGTTGATTTTGTCAGTGCCGCCCTCTTCTTCGGCATAGCGTGTTATACCACCGATAATGCGCTGCGTCTGCCGCCCGCACTCACAAAAGCCGTCCCAGTCCAGGGTAATTTTATCGCCGGTTCGCAACCCGCCCCAGTGACTGTCGGCAAGCAGATCGAAAAACGCTGCGCGCCCGCTGACCACGCCGCGGCGGGGCAGTGCTTCACCGCTGTTCGGGTCGATCACAAACGGCACAATCCACGGGCACACATGGTAGTGACCGTACTCACACATACCGTGTGCGCCGAGAATTTCCGACATGCCGTAGAACAGCTGCAGGTGGTCGGTGCCGGCAAACTCGGTGACCCGATCGCGCCAGTCATCGGGCAATACGGTGCCTTTGGCGCCACCGCCGGTGACAATGATCGACGAGGGATCGAAAACCGCGCTCACGCCCTGGCGCAGGCCGGCGTCGGCCATTTCATACAATAGATTCGACGTCGCCTGAATAAGCACTCGCTCACCGCGCAGCTCTTTGCTTTTGCGAGTGAAGAAGGCTTTCAGGTGGGCCGGTTTGCGCTGTTCCTGAATTTCATGCCGTTCCAGCATTTTCAATAATTCCGGGCTGGTCGACGAGTGGTAACGATAACCCGTATCGACCTTGACCCGCGTCAATAGATAGTGAAGATCAGCACTCATACTCCCCGGGTAGGCGGCGTGAAAGCGGCTCTCGTCGCCGACGATATGCTCGATAACCGCGGCATTGGCGCGCAGCTGGGTGCTGCTGCCGGCGCGGTAACCCGGGTAGACCGCGTGCAGGTGCTTGACCTTGCCCCGCGCTTCGCCGAAGCGCTGCAGCACCAGAACGCGGAAAGCCTGCCCCCACTTGCGGTACTCGGTTTTGGAAATCGGCAACAGGGAAAACTTGCCGCTGGTGCCGGAAGTATAACCAATCAACAGCGGGCTCTTTTCATCCATCAAGGCCAGCCATGCGTCGATGGAATCGCAGCCCGCAACGTCATAGGCACTCAGGTCGTGGGTGGTCAATCCATCCAGCCAGTGGTTCAATTTGGCAAAGTCGTGCTTCTCCAGCAGCGATTGCCGGTAGGACTTATACATGGTGTGCTCAAACAACAGCGGGGCGAGCCGGTTGATATCGTCAATGTCGTCAACCTCAGTCAGGCCTTGCTGTTCAGCCAGCTGCGTCAACTTGGGCAGCTGGTGATAAAGCTGGCCAAAGCGGTATTTGACGGCTTCCAGCTGCAGCGCCTGCAACCGTTTGCGATCGATACTTTGCATTTGCGTCAACGAGTGATCAAAAAACGCCGCGGGGTTGTCAGCCAGCTGCACGGCTTCAGTCTTTATTGTCATGACGGGGTAGCTTGCTTGTGTGTGGCAATAAACAAAATACCATTAATCCATCGGCGGTAAACATATATGTTGCTTTTAATGCCAACATTGTATATTCACTGCCGTGCAGGTGGGGTAAATCCTGCCGCGTGGGTCTAGGTAACGGTGGCACCGGGCGGTGAATAAATCCTACTGAAAACTGCCGGTGAAACATATATCCATTGATCTTTCACCCAAGCGATATTTATCCTGAGACGGCGGCAAGTGCGGCCTTAAAAACGCGCTTATGCCCTCAATGATAACAAGGAAACGACCATGAGAAATTTCCTGGACCGGCTATCGGCTCCGGCCCTGGCAATCGCGCTGTCAACGCCGATGGCAGCCGCAGAAAAGTTAGAGGAAGTTATCGTTACCGCGCAGAAGCGCGAACAGCTGTTAAAAGATGTGCCCATTTCCGTGGTGGCGATGGACGGCGAACAGCTGGTGCGCCAGGGCATTGTCGACCTGGAAGATCTCACCGCCGGTGCAATTCCGTCGCTGCATATATACCCGCTGGGCGCCACCCAGTCCAACCTGGTGGCCACCATTCGCGGGGCCGGTAACACCGATGCCACCCAATACCTGCGTGAACCCGGCACTGCCTTTTATATCGATGGTGTCTATCTCGGCCGCAGCCACGGGCTCGGCAACGATCTGGTCGACCCGCAGCGCATCGAAGTGCTGATGGGGCCCCAGGGCACACTGTTCGGCCGCAATACCATCGGCGGGGCCGTCAATATCGTCTCGCGGCAACCGAGCGGCGAACTGTCGCTGCGCCAGCGCGTCAGAGCCGGCCGCTTCGGCGAAGTGCTCAGTGCGACGCATATCGACCTGCCGGAAACCGCCGGTGTCAGCGCCAAACTGAGCTACGTGCATTCACAGCGCGACGGCATCGTCAAAAACCTGGCCCGCAACCGCGACGACTACGGTGAATACGACAAGCACGGCTGGCGCCTGAGCGCGGTGTGGACGGCCAGTGAGGCGGTTACGGTCAGTTACGCCTACGATTACTCCGATATCGAATCGACGCAGAACTACCACCAGTTTTATGAAAACAACACCGGTGTCTTCAGTCAGGAGCGCGGCCACCAGAGCCATACCCGCCACCCGGTCGACTTTTTTCAACCCTCCGAGGTCGAGCACAGCGGCCACACCCTGCGGATAACCGCGGCGCTGTCCGAGAACCTGAGCTTCACCTCCCTCAGCGCCTACCGCGAACTGGAGGAGAATATTTTCAATAATTTCGCCGGCGCCGCCTTTTTCAACGGCCTGGCGCTGAACTGGGACGCCGGGCAGCGGCAGTGGTCACAGGAGTTCCAACTGGCCGGCAGCCACCGGCATATAGAGTGGGTGGCGGGGCTCTACGCCTATGACGAATCCTTCGGTCAGGACCAGCAAAACTTTTTCACTTACGATATGTTCGGCCGCTTTGCCGGCGGGCCGGGGCCGATGCCCCCCACCGTTTTCGACGCCCTGGCGCTGAACGCTGACACACCGGCCAATATTACCGACGGCAAAGCCAAATCGCAGGCGGCCTTCGCCCAGGCCACCTGGACGCCGGATATATTCCAGCGGCGGCTGCATCTCACCCTGGGCGGCCGCTACACCGACGACGAGAGAGAGGCCAGCCGGCAGTGGTTCGAATACCGCAAGGTAGACATCGACTCGGACAACGATGACTGGACACTCAACGCCGCCTTCGATGTGAGCCCGGAGGTGATGACCTACGCCAAGTGGAGCACCGCCTACCGCGCCGGCGGCGTCAACAGTAAATCCGACCTCTTCACCCCTTATGACGACGAAACTGTTGAAAGTTACGAGATAGGCGCCAAGGCGGCATTCGAGCGCTTCTCCGCGAGCCTGGCCTGGTTTACATCGGAATACCAGGACACCCAGCGGGACCTGCCCAACCCGGACAATATCACCGCGACGGAAACTATCAATGCGCAAAAAACCATCGATATCTCCGGGGTGGAGCTGGATCTCAAATATATACCCCTGGCGCGCATGACGCTCGGCATAAAATATACTTATCTCGATGGCGATATTCCGCTGGAAGAAGACCCATTTAATCCGGGCCAGACCATACAGTATTATGCCCCACAGGCACCCAGGCATGCGGGGGCGCTGACCTTGGGCTACGAACTGCCGGCGTTTTCATTCGGCACCATCAACCTGCATCTCGATGCGACCTCGAGTGGCCAATACGCACACAGCGCACGCAACAACGACGGTATGGAAGCCTATACACTGATCAATGCACGAGCTACACTGTCAGAGATTCCAATCGGCAGAAACGGCGGCAATTTATCCATCGCCCTGTGGGGAAAAAACATTACCGATGAAACCGAGGCTTCCTACCGGTTCAGGTCCGGGCCGGTTATCGCGCAGACGCTCTTCGATCCGGCAACCTGGGGCATAGAGATGTTCTATCGGCTATAAAGTAAAATAACAACAACACAAGAACAGCACTATGACAACCAACTGGGTAAGCGCAATACTGGTGGTGGCAGTCTTCGCCCTGGCGACACTGTGGATAACCCGCAAAGCGTCCGACAGCAACTACGCCATCGCCCGCGGCCAGCTCGGCACCTTCGCCATCTGTGCCAGCATCGTCTGCCACACTTTTTCCGGCTCGATCTTCATCTGGCTGACCATGCTCACCTTCCTGTACGCGCAGTGGGCGACACTGCTGTTCGCCGGCGTGTTCGTGTACTGGACCATCAAGGGCCTGAGTGCGCCGCGGCTGGCCAAGTTGTCGGCGGGCAAGAACTACCTGTCGCTGTCCGAATTTATCCGCGACCGCCGCGGCCGGAAAATGGCGACGCTGATAAACCTGGTCGCCCTGTATGTCGCCCTGGTGCTGATCCCCTGGCAGTTGTTCTTTGCCAATAAGGTGATGGCGAACCTGTTCGACATCAGCGAAGTATGGGCGGCGGTCATCGTCACCTTTACCGTTGGCTACTACGTCTGGCGCAGCGGCCACTGGGGTAGTGTACAGACCGACAAATTGCAGATGCTGGCCCTGGGGCTGATACCGCTGTCGCTGTGGTTCTACGATGTCGGCGGCGACCTGCATGCGCCCACCGAGGTCGTCACCAGCGGCGTATTGACCCGCGAATTCATCACCTTTGTGATCCTCGGCTTCGCCGGCAGTGCCAGCCTGGATATCGACCGCTGCCACCTGGCCGCCACCAATCCCGCCGCCACCCGCAACGGCACCCTGCTGGGCGTGCTGATTTCTCTGGTTCTGGTTTACTTTTTCGTACAGTTTTTACTGATACTGCTGGGCCTGTCGGGCAGCACCGAGGCCACCACGCCGGAGGAGGCACTGCTGGGCTTCTTCTCCAACAGCAGTGTGCCGGGCATGGTGATACTGTGTATTGCCATCAGCTTCTTCTGCGCGGCCATGTCCACCATTGACAACCACGCGCTGAATTTTTCCGTGGTGTTTTCCAAGCACTTTCTCAAGCCGGTGGAAAACGAGCACCAGTTTGTCGCCCGTTCGCGCTGGCTGATCATCGTGTTGCTGATTGCTTCGGTAATCATATCCACGGCGATAGAAAGGCCGGTGGAATGGCTGATGCGCAACTATTCAGTGCTGGGTGTGATTGCACCGTTTATTCTCGATGCCATCTGGCGCGAGAAAAACAGCCGCCATTGCGATGACTTCTTCCTCCTGGGCGCCCTGATCAGCGCCGCGGTACACTTTGTGCTTTCCGCTTACGACATCTACGACCGGTGGAGCCTGGCCTACGGCCTGCCCTATGCCCTGCCGATGTTGTTCATTCTGACCGACCGTTACCTGCCGGCATGGGCCGATCACCTTATGTCCAGGTACTACCTTCCCCTGCTGCGCTATCTCTACCGGCTTATTTCCCTGCCGGGTTTTATTTCCAAGGCTGACTAGCGATCAATGGCCGGCCGATCAATAACCAGCCGATCAATAAAAAGTGACAGGCAGCCTTTTGAAGCCGAAGGTCACGACATTGTTGAGCGGTTCAATGCCCGCCTCGTCGCAGGCAATGCCGGCGTACCGGTACAGCAGAGCCTCCAGCGCCACCTTGAGCTGCAGGCGTACGATGGAGGTGCCGATGCATGTGTGGGGGCCAAAACCAAAGGATAAATGCTCGCGCGTGTTCTCCCTCGACAAATCCACCTCATCGGGATTGGGAAAATGCGAGCCGTCCCGGTTGGCGGCGCCAAACATGGCCAGCACCACCGCGCCCTCTGGAATCGTGATACCGGACAGAGTGACATCCTGTGTGGCCACGCGCAGGGTGGCGTGGCCGTTGGAATTCACTCTCAGCATTTCCTCGACAAATGCGGGTATCAGCGCCGGCGCCGCTTTTAACCGGCGAATGAAATCCGGGTGCCGCGACAGCCAGAGCACAATTCTGGCCAGCGTCTGTATGGAAGTATGGAACCCGGAAAAAACCACCACATCAATGGTGTCCACCAGTATTTTATCGGGTATTTTCGCGCCGTCGATTTCAGCGTTGACAAGCTGCGTGACCATATCATTCTTAGGGTATTTGCGCCGCTCGTTAATGATATCGAGAAACACGCGCTGCTGATTCAATATCGCCTCTTCCAGCACGGCGACGGCATCGTCCGCAGGCCGGATCGGGCCAAGTGTGGCCAGTTGTTCAGCCCAGTGCTTCAGCGCCTCAATACTCTGCCCGCTTCTTACCCCTACAAACTCTATGATCATATTGGCAACATAGGGGAATGCAAAACTGCTTATAAAGTCAACTTTACCGGCCGCCAGCTTTACACTTTGTTCAGCGGCCGATTGCCGCATAAATGGAACGATGGACTTGACGATATGGTGGGCAAACGGCTTCTTGATGATCGCCCGCAACTTGGTGTGCTCGGGCGGATCTTTGAAAATCAGCACTTCCCGCCGGCATTCCGGCCGTATCCAGGATGGCTCGAATATCTTCTTGCAGCCGGCCGATGAAAACAGGTCATTTCGCTTCAGCACCCGTTTTACATCGTCATAGCGCACAACGGCCCAGAATCCGGTAGGTTCGACCTGACATACCGGATAGTGTTCACGCATGAACCTGTAAGTGGAATAAGGATCGCGGAGGTGGTCGGCACAGCTGAAATCAATTCCCGGCCGGTGATTGCCCGGGTCCACCGGACCCATGAAAACATCCGTTTTAGGCTTCGTCGGTTTCATACCCATGCAGCCCCGTATTCACGCCTGTGCCGGGGGATGTGTATGCCCCCCGGTTATTGCCTAGACAACTGCCACCGCCATATCATTCTTTCCTGTGCATATTTTGCTCTTGTGTAAAAATGCTCAATGGCGCCCAAGAACCTGTTAGACAATATTAACATCAATTGGCCACCCCTAATCTACAGTTTTGCGCCAGTTTATTGGCGGCGCACTATTGACTCTCCACCCTACTCCCACTCCTTGCTGTCGATATCCACCAGGCCGGTCACAATACCGCGATAAACAGCCGCCGCCTGGGTTTTAGCGCCCAGGGCGAGCTTTATCGCCGCCATATGCTTGTTGGCGGTGTCCAGGCTGATATGCATCTTTTCGGCGGCACCGCGCAGGTTGACATTGTCCTTGGCCAGGATCTCCAGCAACCGCAGCTGCTTGGGGGTGACGCCGGAGCGCTGCATGAAGACTTTAGGCCCCATGAAAAAAGGCCCAAAACGGCTGATGGCAAAGTTAGTGGTAATATCGCCCAGCAGATATAACAGCGGCTGATGTGCCTCGATCAGCGCCCGGAAGGGCTCCGGCTCCATACCCAGCTTGCTGACTGCAAACAGGCAATCTATATCGATCAGTGTCTTGTAAGTGATATTGTAGGTATCCAGGCAGCCGTACTCGGCAGTCTGCCGGCAAAAGGCCAGAAACCTGTCGTTCGATTCCAG
>JANQMH010000102.1 GCA_028280195.1 Exilibacterium sp. | reverse complement strand
TATATTGTGTGTGATCCAATCTCGCCAGAAGTTGACCAAGCGACGTTGCGTACAGTGTTACAGACGCAATTGCCGGACTATATGATTCCCAGCTTCTTTATCTTTTTAGAACAATTGCCTTTAACTCCTAACGGCAAGGTGGACCGCAAAGCCTTACCGATACCCGATGCGGATAATCTGCTAACGCGAGAGTATATAGCCCCACGTACTAACATGGAGAAAGCGCTTGCCTTTGTTTGGGCCGATGTCCTAATGCTACCGATTGATAAGGTAGGGGTTGAGGATAACTTTTTTGAATTGGGTGGGCACTCGTTATTGGCTATTAAACTGGTGGGTCAGCTACATCGAATCTGTGGACAGGATATTACCTTACGGGCGCTATTTGACTATCCCACGGTGGCGAGTTTAGCAACGGCGATAGCCAACGTTGCATTAACATGCGATAATGATGCCATTATAGGTCTTAAAAAAGAAGCGATATTAGACGCTACAATTAGTGCGGTCAATGCCGAATCCCCTTGTATCGAGTCTCCGCGAACTATTTTGCTAACTGGTGCCACCGGCTTTATCGGTCGTTTTTTATTGTGTGAACTATTAGCACAAACCTCAGCTCGGGTCGTATGTTTAGTCAGAGGAAAACATCAATCGCAGGCGTTCGAGCGCTTACGGGGTGGCCTGATCGCCAATCGATTATGGCAGCCCGACTACCGTTCACGAGTTGATGTGGTCGTTGGCGATCTAGCCCAGCCCCGCTTAGGGCTTTCCAAGGCAGTATTTGCCACGTTGGCAAACACGATTGATGTGATTTACCACAATGCGACGGCGATGAACCATATTGCGTCCTATCAGGCACTGAAGGCTACAACGGTAGGTGGCGTGCGAGAAATACTTCGGCTAGCTTGTACCGGCCGTCTCAAACCGGTGCACTATTCTTCAACGATTAACGTTTTCTCGCAATATACTGGTGATGATATCGCAGATCAAACCGGAAAACCGCAAAGGATCGTGGATGAGTGGAGTGGTACCGACAATGAGCGGCATCGTGTTACCGAAGGCTATGCAGGGAGTAAATGGGTGGCGGAAAAACTGGTTATGCTGGCGCAAACCAGAGGTATACCCTGCTATATCTATCGATTTGGGCTGGTAACGGGGGATACACAGCAAGGACGATACGATAAGGGGCAATGGTTGTACCGCTTAATCGCCAGTTCCATTGAGGTTGGTTGTTATCCCAGCGACTATGGCCCCGCTATGGGCTTGTTGCCAGTAGATACCGCAGTTAAGGCGCTAGTGTATCTCTCTCAGAACAAACAGCAACATAATGAGAATGCACCAGCGCAAACCATTTTTCATTTGAATAATCCTAAATTTGTTGAAATTCATCGATTTTTTGAGGTGTATAACCAGTGTTACCAGGATCGTGAGACTTTACAAGCCTTGCCCTTTGATAAATGGATACAACGGGTCAAAATCTTTACGGAAAACAAATCCCGAGGAGAGTTTGAAGAAGGCACATCGATCTATCCATTGTTGTTACATTATGCCGGTACTCATAACAGTGATTCATCTACAGAAACCATCGAGATGGAGACACTCGTTCGGTGCCAGTCAACATTGGCGTTACTGCAGCAAGGGGGTATCTCCTTTCCAGAGGTTGATCGCACGCTCATCAGTGTTTATCTCCGCTTTGTGTTGTTGTCTTGTGGTCTTAAACTCACCGCATAATAGAAAAGAGCCGTAATTACGCCGAAGAAGTCGGTTGTTGAGTAGAGGGCCTACCCGCTTCATCACGCTTCCACAATATGGGGTTGTGATGGGTTGCCTTTTTATGAATGCTATAGGAAAACTGGCAGATATCCATTGCGTGAAACCTATTTTCTAAAAATAGTTGAGGTTTATAAAACATTTAGCCAATAAACTACGTGATAAAAGACTTAATTGGCAATGGCAAAAGGTCGGTTTTTTTTCGATCAAACATAGAAATCGCCGCAACGCGCGGGCTTTTTCCCATTCATCGAATTATCCTGAGTCGCAATATGAATGATAGCGAAAACGTTGATAAAGAAACGCAGTTATCGCCCTTAGCCTTAACTAAGACGCAACGTAGTCATTTATTACTGGTGTTAAGTAATGCGGTATCTGGCCGAGAACGTGAGTTTTTAACCTGGTATCAACAGGAACATCAGTCGGCTATGGTCCACCTAGATAATATATTAAGCGTACAATACTATGAGCGGTATGATGAAGCTGAGGAGCACTACCCCCCGCCGAAATATCGCTATTTGGGGTTGTATGAATTATCCCTAGATGGAGCGGAAGAGGCTGAAGCGATTATTCAGCAGATTACGGAGAGCCACCATCGGAAAAACATTGCGGAAGCACCAGCGACTTGGCTGTATTATCCTATCTGTGAAAAAGTAGGTCGATCAGCTACAGTTAGTAATCCAGTTCTTATGGTGGCCTATGCCAACGGTACTCTCGGTGAAGAAATGGAGTTTCGCGAATGGTATTGCACGCGCCATATCCGTCATGCATTGAATCACCCTAGCAATGCCTGTGGGCAATGTTTTGAATTGACCCGGTTTCAGCAGCCGGGCTCAGCAGAACCGATCTACAGGCAGATAGCGATCTATGAGCAGGAAGGTACACCGAAGGAGGCCCTTGACTTTTGGTATACCTTGTCGCCTGAGGAAGCTAAAGTATTTCAACAGAAGTTTGCTTTTCCGACTGTAGATCTGACACGCTGTGGTGAGGCATATTATCAGCCAGTAACTGAGCGGTTGACAGCCGTGCCATGATCAACCGCAATTTTTTATTGTTGTGGCAGGGGCTAGCTATTAGTACGCTGGGGCTTAGCCTACTGAATGTCGTAGGAGTTATTTGGTTAGTAGAACAAGGCCATTCGGCGAGTGTGGTGGGATTATTACTGATAGCTTACGGCTTACCTATGGCGTTTAGTATGTTATTGGGTGGTGCTCTGGCGGATCGGTTTTTCCGGCGTGCCATTCTGGTGGTGGCGGATTTCTGCAACGGCCTGGTTTTGTTAGGTGTGGCGGGGCTGTTTTGGTTGGTAGACAACGCGTCAATACTAGTTTTCGGTTTTTTTATCTTACAGATTATTTTAGGAACTCTTGCGGGTTTTTTCATGCCCGCAGCGAATGCGTTATTGCCGGATATCTTGGCGGAGCGTTTTTTGGCGACGGGTAATGCCGTGATAGGTTCGACGTTCAGTGTGAGTAACGTATTGGGGAGAGCACTGGGGGGAATATTACTGCTCTGGCTGGGGATGCCTGTATTATTATTGATCATGGGTATCCTGTTTTTACTGTCGGCGCTATCGGAAGCATTGATTCAGGTGGATTCGCATTTGCGTGATACTTCAGTTGCCTCCATTGAGACTCCGTTTGAGGGTGTGGTACATAGGATTGTAGAGGAAACTCATCAAGGGTGGAATTATGTGCGCAATCACCCTGGCATCGGTAGGATATTGTTTCTACAAGGAGGATTGTTCTGGTGTGGTGGCGTGTTAATGGTGACGGCGCCTTTCTTGGTGGAAGCTCGCTTGCACCAAAGTGTAACCTGGTATGGCTATTTGCTGGCAGCTCTTTCCTGTGGAATGGTGATAGGCGCATTGATCGTAGGATGGTGGTTCCAGCAAAGCCGCGGTTTCTACAACCGCCCCATTGTATTGATGCTAACTCTGATTATCACACCCTTATTGTGTTTTAGTATAGCTTTTCAAACGCATCCATATTTGGCCTTAAGCCTATTTTTCCTGGTCGGGGGTTGCTACGGCACTGCCAATGTGACGTTGATGACGCAATTACAAACGATAGTGCCCAATCGTATCCGCGGTCGTGTTATTTCGATATATCTGTTGATTAGTTTTGTGGTATACCCCCTCAGTGGTTTTATCGGCGGACTAATATTGGATGGGCTGGATGGCAATGTGGTGCTAGTACAGTGGCTGTCCAGCTTAGTGGGTGCCGTCATGCTGTATCCCTTGTTGGCTAGTCAGGCGTTATGGGATATGATGAGAAACTCGGTGGCGCTTGTTGATTAACCTTAATACAAGACCACCTGTTGGATCATGATAGGAATGTCGGTTTTTCTGCCCTTCGCGCGGACTCCAGTTTGCGCTGCTAACGCACTGGGCTCTTCCTTTGAGTTTTTGTGTCAAAGCGATGTAACGGTTTTGGGTGAAGAATACTTATCTTGAGAAAATAGTAGGTTAAGATGGCAGCGTACCTTGAGTTGCAGTAGGTTATATTATTAGAGCCTGTAAACCAAACTGTGTAACCACCCGGTTTAGATATGAGGGGCAAGCTGCTCCCCAAGCGCAATCATAAATCGATTTAAAGCCGCCTTCCAGTTTCTTATCGGCATGGTCCACTTTTCGAAGCAGCCTAGATCGCCAAGTAAACGACTTTCATTGTTGAATCATCGTTAGAGAACAGCTTACGGGTCTTGATCGATTTTCGTATGACGCTGTTGAGTGAATCGATTGCATTTATGGTGTAGATTGCCTTGCAGATGTCTTCTGGATAGCCAAAAATGGTGATGAGGTTGCCCCAGTGGGTTCGCCAAGACTTGCTGATCTGTGGGTACTTAGGGTCCCATTCCTCTGCAAATCGCTTCAGCTCGATGCTGGCTTCTTGTTCGGTGGTCGATTGGTAGATGCGCTTAAGAGCTGCTGCAACGGCTTTGTAGTGTAAGCGTCCGGCGAACTCATCTTTTTATCCTGCGTAAGGAGCATAATTATGGTGTCCACCTATTGTTAAGTGGACACCTGTTATGGTCAATTACCCCCTTCACTTCCTGCCCCTAAGACACGCCGTAAGCATTCCCCCGAATTTAAAGTGAGGGTACTCAAAGCCTGTGATGAGCCGGGCAGCTCCACGGCTAGCGTGGCACAGCAGTATTACATCAATGCTAACCTGATTCATAAATGGCGGCGCCAGGCTGCTAACCCAGGTATTAGACGACAATAAACCTGGCCGGTTGATCTGATAAGATCCGGCACTGATTCCATAGAGAGAAATCAGTGTCTGGTAAACGCATTACAGATCAACAAATCAGGTTATATATGAGTGAACGTAAACAAGGCCGGATACAGGCCAGCGCGGCAGCGAAAGCCGGTGTTTCAGAACGTTCGGCACGACGTATCGATAGTGGCGATCTAACCACCGAACCCACACCAAAGCGCCATTGGCGCACTCGCAAAGATCCGCTGGCTGATGTCTGGGATAGCGTGCTGGTCCCTATGCTCGAAAAAAACCCTGGCTTGCTGCCCAGTACATTATTTGAGCATCTTTGCGACAATTACCCTGGGCATTATGACAACACCATCCAATGCACCTTGCAGCGACGCGTCAAAGCCTGGAAGGCCAAGCACGGCCCCGCCAAAGAGGTGATGTTCCACCAGACCAAAGAGCCGGCACGCCTGGCACTGACTTTACACGACTCAAAGGCGTTACCATCACACTGCTGGGTCAAGCCTTCTGCCACTTACTGTATCACTATCGTTCAGCCTTCAGCGGTTGGTGCTATGTGAAGGTGATCTGCGGCGGGGAGAGTTTTACGGCGCTCTCAACGGGACTCCAGAATGCGCTTTGGCGCAGTGGCGGTGTGCCACTTGAACACCGCACTGACAGCCTGAGTGCGGCGTTTAACAACCTGACAGAGAAGGAGCAGCTGACGACCCGCTATCATGACGTCTGTCGTCACTATCGCTTCAAAGCCACCCGCAATACCCCCGGGCAAAGCCACGAGAACGGTGCCATTGAAGCTGCCCATGGCCATTTGAAGCGGCGTATTACCCAAGCCCTGTTGTTGCGTGGCAGCAACGACTTCGCCGCTCTGGAAGATTATCAAGCGTTTATTGAGGGTATCGTCAGCAAGATCAACCGCCAATGCTGCGCACGCTTCGAGCAGGAACGCCTGTATTTACAGGCGCTACCCAAGCGTCGGACACAGGACTATGCAGAGCACCGAGTTCTGATCAGCAGTAGCAGTACCTTCGATCTCAAACGAGTGACCTATACCATGCCCTCACAGTTTATCGGCGAACGGTTGTATATCCAACTTTATGATGAGCGTTTGGGGCTGTTCCACGGTCATGAAAAAGTGCTGGTGTTACCCCGAGCGTATGCCCTTAAAACCCAGCGTGGCCGCCAGGTTGACTATCGCCATATCATCGACTCTCTGGTTAAAAAGCCCCAGGCCTTCCGCCACTCGCAATTGCGCGATAACCTGCTTCCGACACCGGATTATCAGCAGACCTGGCGCTATTTTGACGATACTCTGCCGGCCCACAATGCTTGTCGATACATCGTTCGGCTGCTTCACCTGGCCGCCACTGAACAGTGTGAGTCTGCGCTGGGGCGTTACGTCCTCAAGCACATTGAGCATGGTGAATTACCCAGTGAACTGCAATGTCGCAAACGATTTACTGGTGACGCTACTGTCGTACCTCTGATAGCCGCCAAGCAGCACTCGCTCGGTGAATACGATCAGCTTCTAAACCCGTCCCAGGAGGCGCAACATGGCTAACATTGCATCACTGCTGGTGTTACTGAAGGAGCTGAAACTGGCCAGCTTTGCAAAGTACTGGGAGGGCCTCGCACAAGAAGCGTTAGACGAGCAGTGGATACCCCCAACCTACCTCGCTGCCCTGTGTGAGCAGGAGGCTGCTGAGCGCCACTAGAAACGCCTGCAACGCTTTACCCATGAAGCGCAGTTGCCTCCGGGCAAGACTTAAGTCAGTTTGACTTTAAGGCGGTTAGCGACATCAACAAAAGCCAGATCACCGCATTGACACAACAGCGCCAATGGGTGAAACAAGCTGAAAACCTCTTGTTGTTTGGCCAGCGGTATTGGTAAAACCCACTTAGCTTGCGGTTTCGGTTACGCCTTGATCGATCACGGTGTTCGAGTGAAGTTTACCAGTGCAACCCATATTGTTCAGAGCCTGCAACAGGCCAGGGAAGACTTAACCTTGGCAGAGGCTCTCACGCGCCTGGATAAATATGCCGTACTCATTATAGATGACATCGGTTACGTCAAAAAGAGCAGTCGGGAAACACAGGTATTGTTCGAGCTAATTGCCCATCGGTACGAGACCGGCAGCCTGATCATCACCTCAAATCAACCGTTCAGTGTTTGGGATCGAATCTTCGACGATAACATGATGACCTTCGCAGCCATCGATAGATTGGTGCACCACGCCACCATCCTGGAGGTGAAAGGCGAAAGTTATCGGAAAAAGGTATCAATGAAGAGGAGAGAAAAGGCCGATAATTAACGTCAATAACACACCGTCAACCGGCCAAAGTAATTGACGTCGAATAGTGGTCGATGGATGCGTATAAATTCGATTTGGGTGTTATTAACTATAATAAAAACGTGTCTATAGGGGCTTTACCTCCTTTCCAATCTAAGTTACCTGATTACTCAGGAATGAGTTTATATTGCACCTATATAGTATAGCCCGCAACCCCTTACTAAAGTAGACTAGTCAGTGAAAGCAATACTGTGCGAATTAACTAGGTCGATCTCGATGTCATACACCTACTCTCGTGAATTCGTAGATGGTGCATAGATGTTAGTTCATATAAACCAACTATTGAATCTGGGAATAAAGAATATTCCAAACTGCCAATACTATATGTCAGCAGGTGAAGATGTGACAAAATACATCTATCGAAATTCTCCCTTTTTTGCCTTCAGTCAATGAAATCCAAGAGAAACACAATTGTGTGTCATGGGTGCAAGACAAGATGTTGGGAAAATTTTCCGTTTTAACAGAAAGGAAACATTCTCTCAACTACGGCTCCTAATCAAGGTTGATCTATTGTGTGAGTCTTTCCTTTTGCTATAAAAGGCCTGAGGTTAGAAGTAAGTCTATTTGCTAGAGTCCTTGCAAGGGTTTCGGTGTAGAGATGGTTGGCGCGATGTATCGATGAGGTTTAACAATATAGCTCTAATGGGTAAAGTTTTGGAACAATAGACACTCTATTTTAAAAGGGCCATTCTCTTTGAAAATACCATTCAGGACAAAGAGGTCATTTTTCTTCATACCTCAAAGACTACTTCATATTCTAGCAGATTGCCGAAAAATATCAGCATCAAGGTGGGTAGTAATACTTATTACCCTTTTTATGGCTAGTTTACCGATAAAAGTCATAGCCGGAGAGTTTACATTAGTCGAAGCAGGCATAATGTATATGCAGCAAAGTTTGGAGAAAGGGGATATTACTTCAGTACAGTTGGTTCAGCAGTACCTTGCCCGAATTGACGCTTATGACCAAAAAAACTCGACAGTCAATGCAATCATTCGGATTAATCCACAGGCTCTCAAGCGAGCTGAAGTATTAGACTTGGAAAGACGGCAGAAAGGTTTGCGAGGTCTTTTGCACGGTATACCGATTATTTTAAAAGACAACTTCAATACTAAGGGGCTTCCTACTAGTGCAGGCTCAATTGCACTAGCTGGCTTTGTTCCCGATACCGACGCTTTTCATGTGGTCAAACTTAAGAGGGCTGGTGCTATAATACTAGCCAAAGCCAATATGGATGAGATATCAATGAGAGTCAATGGATATAGTTCGTTGGGTGGTCAAACCAGAAATCCTTATGATCTTAGCCGTAGTCCTGGAGGCTCTAGTGGGGGAACCGCGGTGGCTATTACTGCAAATTTCGCAGCAGCGGGTATGGGCACGGATACTGGCGGTTCTATACGCATACCCGCTTCATTTAATAGTTTGGTTGGGCTAAGGCCAAGCAAAGAAAGATCCATCATCTCTGGGATTATTCCTTTATCTAAATTTTTCGATGTGGGTGGTCCTTTAACGCGATCAGTGCAAGATTTAGCGATTTTGATGGATGCTGTTATGGGTTTTGATGCCGAAGATACAGCCACTAAGTTAATGCAGCACCGCAAGTCGCCTGGATTTGTTAGTAGTTTAGAAAGTGTTGATGCCGGCACACTTAGACTTGGACGCTTGGTAAGTTACTTTGATAAAAGTGAGTTTTCGCAAGTCAATAAAGTAATAAGTAAATCCTTGAACAAGCTAAGTCAGAAAGGCGTGAAAATCATTGATATCGATACAACGTTATTTGATAACATCCTTAAAGAACTGATGAATAAGCCTCATACTTTTCAGTATAAGACTGATATGGAGCATTATTTAAAATCTTACACTGGCACTGGCACTGGCACTGGCACTGGCACTGGCACTGGCACTGGCACTGGCACTGGCACTGGCACTGGCACTGGCACTGGTATTGATAGAGTCAATGATTTGGTAGAAAAGGGGCTTTATCATGAATGTCTGGATCGAGATATACCACTACGTAAGGTTGTCACGTCAACGACAAGTGAACTACAAGCAGCAGTTAAGGCGCAATTGAGGGCGATGCTTAAAAACACGATTGAATATGTCATGTATAGTCAAAATCTTGATGCACTTATTTATCCATCAGTCGAAGTGCTTCCTGTAAAACTGGGTAGTCTCCAAACAGGAAGTAATGCAAGTTTGAGTTCATTTTCAGGTACACCTGCTTTGACTCTACCTGCAGGATTTACCCCATCGGGATTACCCGTTGGAATAGAATTGCTAGGATTTACATCCAAAGATGAAAGTTTGGTAGCTATTGGTTACGCTATTGAACAGGTGCTAAAAGCTAGACGTCCTCCCTCTTTAACACCCACATTGGTAGATGGGCTAGTTCCTGCACGACAGTCACTAAGTGTGCAGATTAGTAAAGTTATTAAGGTATCATTTACGTTTGATGCTACCCGAAATGAACTGCAATATCATACTCAGTACCTGGATGATCAGGAGATATACGCAGTATGTCTACACAAATCAGAAAAAGGCCCAGTAATTCAGTGTTTGTCAGGCATCCAAGGTCGTCGCTCAGAGGGAGCTGTTCTTCTCAATGCTGCTCATGTTAATGCCTTGAGAAATAATGAGCTGTATTTACGATTATATAGCCCTCAAAGCCCCCAAGGACAACAGAAACAAAAAGTGGTTTTCACCAGTCGGTAGTAATTTCAAATCAAATAGTTTGCTACTTTAAATGGCTAGCTTTGATTCTTCTGTAAAAAAGTAGTTTTCCAAGATAGGTAACTCATACATGTTTTGTTCCCGACTTCCATTTAACTCCTGATTGTCGCCTACTGCGAAGCGAATCTGAAAAAATTGGAACAACCCGGCGCCAAAGTATTGTCGTCTATGGAAAATTCCTTGTTCCAGGTTGTGTAAAATAGGTGTCAACTTAATCATAGGTGGACACGAAGATAATCCAATCAGGAATGGAGAGAAGGTGGCTTCACCAGATGCTTACATCTGTTGAACCAACATTCTGCTCCATAGTAGTTTTCTTGGTCACATTAACTGTGTCTCCAAAAAGTAGCGCAGGGATTAAAGAGTTAAGGGAAACTCCTTGGGTGGTTCTGTTTCCAATAGATGCTCGACCAGGTAATCCCAGGTGCGGCGCTTGACATAACTGGAAGTCGCATGGCCAAGATTGGGTAACAATAGCAGATCAAAATCTTTATTGGCTTTATGTAGGGCTTCTACAACTCTAAATACTATTGCAGGTGGCGTTGTGGTATCCAGCATACCATTGATTAGCAATAATTTCCCTTTGAGTTTTCCCACCAAGGCTTCCGGGTATTGATATTCCCTACTTGGGCCAAAAGTCCCTTCGAACTGCTCTCCCCAAACCGGAGCGGACATCAATCGGCTGTCATGTAATTGATTGGACACCCCAACCTTATAGAAATCAGGGTGTTGCAACAGGCCTTGTAGCCCACCTGGGCCACCATATGTAGATATAATACCGACGCGATCGAGATTCATATAAGGATAACGTTTTGCTAATTGTCGTGTGCCCGCAATAAGATCATCGTAGTGGCAGCAAGATTCCAGCCAACCGTAGCTTTCATCCTTAAAGGCTTTGCTGCGGTAAGAGCTTCCTCGGGCATCAATTTGCACTACCACAAAGCCTAACTCTGCCAATGCCGCAGCTTCAAGGTAAAAAAGTCCGGAGATTACACCGTTACTAAATGACCCTTTAGCAGTAATGGGAAAATCAGGACTACTTGAAACATAGGTTAGAATCGGGTAGGACTGCTCAGGAGAGAAATCTGAGGGGCGAAATAATAGACCGTAGAGATCAGTATGGCCATCTGCGGCTAAGACTTTTATGGGTTCAGGCCAGCGCCAGGTAGCCGGCAACCCAGAAGTATCCGCCACTTCAAGCTCAAGGCATGAATTACCCTGCTGATCCACTAAAATATTGTGTGATACCTCATCGGCCCGGGATCTGTTGACAACGGCAAATGCACCGGTAGGAGAGACGCCATTGGATTGCCTTAAGTCATGCGGTATTCCATCAATATTGTAATAAACACTTAAATCTTTGTAAGTAACGGCGGTGATCTCATGATCACCAGACACCCAGGTGATTAGGTCCCCCGTATCGAGATGCACCTGACATAGATCGCGGTAGTAAGGGTCTCTCTCTGGTGCCCGTCCGGCTGTTTGTATAAAAGCTAGCCGTTGCGCGGGATCGACATGAACAATCTGCCTTACAACCCAATCTCCCTGGGTTACGGTATTTTTCAACGCACCGGTTTCCAGGTCGTAAAGATATAAGTGGGCCCAACCACTGCGTTCGGAAAACCATAATAATTCATTGCTCTCCGGCATCGGTTTAAAAGTAGGTTGTTCGTCGCCATTGTGCATTAAATTGATTTGAGTATCGGTGATTTCTTTAAACAGTTCCCTCACTTCGCCGTTATCGGTATTGAGTTCTAGAACTCTAACCGTTTTATAACCCCTCTCGACATCGACAAAGTAAGCATGACGGCTGTCTGTGTTCCACCAGGCTAGATTGCTCGAAAACAACCCTAAGCTGTTACGCGTGACTGGTATTTGTCGATAGTTGGCGTCCTGTATATGGCCAGTGTCAAAATCGATGCAAAGTAACCTTAGAGTGGCAATGTGCTCGTCACCTGGATAAGCGATCTTATTGTACTTCACCGTAGGGCGAAGGCTGCCATCCTGAGGAACATGATGTACAATAGGTAAGGCTTTGACCTGTCTTTCATCGTGTTGAACGGTAAATAGCCGCTTGGAGTCGGCTGACCAGCGCGCTTGTACTCGGGGCTCAGCGACTACCCCCCAACCTCTTCCTGCAAGCCCGTAAATATAGTCTGCTTCACCATCGTGAGTGAGTGCACGCTCTTCACCCGTTGCCAACTTACGTACCCACAAATTGAAATCACGTATAAACACAGCGTGTTTTCCATCTGGGGACACCTCCCACTCCGTGGGAATTAATTCAAGCTCTGTGCAAGTTTCGGTTTCGGTATCGAAGCACCAGCGCTGATCGAAAGCGGTAAAGTGGATAGTTTTCACGGTTTTTTTATCGGGGGAATCTGCGCCAAATTGCATCTCAACCTGAGTAATGGGCAGGTCACCGGTGTCTACCATTTGTTGTGTTATTTCCGCCAGTGCTTTAGCCAATGCCAAGTGATCAAAGGCTAGAGCGTTGGTAGCCGCATTGGCATCGACCAAGCGGAATTCCCGTCCCATTTTGGCACTATCACCCTCAATGGTTTTGGTGGTGCGCACATACCAAAAGCAATCTGAATCCTCAATCCAAAAGGGATAAACAGTATCGTTGAAGGTTAACTTGTTAGTCCAGGTCCCCTGGATTATGGTTTGCGCCCGTTGGTAGCGGGCTTCCATGCTTTGATCGTCACCTGTGTTATAGGTTGAGTTTTGTGAGATACTTGGCATTTTTTACTCCGATAAAAGTTCCTAGAATAAGATTTACAGCGTTCTTTTACTTTAACTATTTTTAGAAAATAGGGCAGGGTTTCTGCACTATGTCCATTGCTGCACGCAGGTGTTAAGGCTATAAGACGCCAAACCTAACAAGCCTCCTTCGGCGCCAAAACCGGATTCCCTATGGCCTTCCTTGCCTAGTTGCTGAGAGCATGCCGCGGGCGTTGACGTGCTTATAAACATAACTGAACCAGCGTTGATATCCTGACTGAGCCGGCGAGCGCGTCCCATATTTTCCGTAGCCACATAGGCTGCCAGGCCATAAATGGTATTATTGGCCAATTCGATTGCCTCCTGTTCTGTTTTGAAAGTCAATATGGACAATACCGGACCAAAAATTTCTTCCTGAGCAATTTTTTGTTGAGGATTAACATTGTCAAAAAGGGTCGGCTCAATATAAAAACCTCCGCTGTCCGTATTGCCTGTGTCGACATGTACGCGTTTGCCGCCGGCAATCAGGGTTGCCCCTTCTTTTGTGCCACTGTCGATATAGGACAAGACGTTATTCATATGTGTCTCGTGAATCATTGCGCCAAAGTTCGTGTTGGGGTCTAAAGGGTCTTGTGGAATAAACTTCGCAGTTTGCTCGAGCACCTTGGGTACCAAGGCTTCTTTAATGCTGTCTTGGACTAATAGGCGACTGTTGGCCATGCAATTTTGACTTTGGTTTTGAAACATGGTTCCTACTATATCAGCAGCCAGCATATCCAAATCTTTTGGGCAATCATCGAAAACCAGATAAGGTGATTTGCCGCCACATTCCAACAATAGGCGTTTCATATTGGATTGACCCGCAGCGATTTGAATTTGTTTGCCGGTAGCGCTACTGCCGGTAAAACTCAATAGATCGATATCCCGATGATGAGCCAGGGCGGCACCTACGGTTTGACCAATACCGTGGACGATGTTTAAGACTCCGGGTGGGATACCCGCTTCTAACGCTAAGGTAGCCAGGTAAGCAGCAGATAGTGACGTGTATTCCGAAGGTTTTAGCACCAAGCTATTACCCATAATCAGGGCTGGGCCAATTTTCAAGGCGGCAATGACCAACGGGTAGTTCCAGGGGATAATCGCCCCCACAACTCCCACAGGTTTACGTAAGTGGTAAGCACAATAAGCCTCGTCGGCGATATAGGCAGAAAAGAGTTTATCGGCACTTTCGGCTGTTTCACGAAGCATATTGCTGGCTATGGTGACTTCTCTCGCTGCACGACTAATGGGTTTACCTGCATCTAAACATTCATATAAGGCAAAAGTGTTTTGATGGGTGTCTATTAAGTCGGCGAGCTTGCGCAACATGGCTTGTCGCTGATGCAAGGGTAGGCCTTGCCAACGCTTGTCTTTATGAGCCTGTTTTGCGCAGGCAACCGCGCGCTCTACTTCAGCCGGTGCCCCCACCGGGAGTTGATACAAGAGACTGCCGTCTCGCGGCGCATATTTGCGAATAGTCTCATCCGAGTTGGGTTTAACTTGTTTTCCATCAATGAGGTCATAAATGGATAAGTCGATGTTTTTAGCACACTGGTGCCAGTTAATAGTTGTCATAGATATATACCTTGGTTTAGAGTGTGGCACTCTATGCAGCACACTCGTCTTAAGCGCTATTTATGTTAGAGGGTAACGGGAACATTAGGCGGGAATTTGTGTTGTCGTTACGAACTTTTATTCTATCAGCACTTTCTGTCTCGGCCCTGTAAACACTATTGAAGCGTTGGTAGTTTCTTGATGGTATGTAAGTTGATATACTCTGACGGAGAGTAGCCAGTATATTGTTTGAATGCTTTACTAAAGCTCCCCTGCTGGCTGTAGCCAATCTGTTCGGCAATCAGGCCTAATTGTCCATGGCGACACTTTTTTAGGCGGTCTTTGGCCTTTTCCATACGCAGAAATATGACATATTCATAGACACTTTTACCAAATAGTTGCTTAAATTCTTCAGCCAGTTTACGTCGGTTTAAGCCGACCTGCCTGCCTAATCTATCGAGACTTGGTGGTGTTCGATATTGTTGTTCAAGTAGATATTTCGCCAAATGCAGCCTTTGGACACTGGACTGTGGTGTACCATTTATTGCAGCCTGGCTTGAAAAATGCTCCACCCTCTGCAAGTAAGCCGCAATCAATTCCAGAGCTTTTGCCTCGGCACTCAGGCGAGAGCCGTAAGTAGAGAAGTCGAGACTAAGCAATTCGTAACTCACTTTTTTCATATCAGGTGTTGCGATATTGACAGCGGGCAGGTTGGGTGGGGCCAACAGCTGTGACAGCTCTTCTGAGCCCAGTTGAAATTTTTTCTGCAATAGCCGACTGTCAAATAGCAAGCCTAAATAGGTCAGAGGGGTGTTTGAGCCGTTGAGGATATGTTCAATTCTATTGCCATGGCGGAAGTGTATTAGAGAGCAGCTGGAGGCAGGAAAACAACAGTCGTTATCGTCAATTGAGATACTGAAGTTTCCACTCAATTGTAGGTAAATGCCATACATTTCCTCTCCTGAGAATTTAAAGATCACCGGCCCAGTGGACCTATAGCTGTTGAATGCACAGACTCTCAAATACCTGTTCAGGGAAGCCAGAGTGGCATGAGCCTGCAATGACCCAACCTGAGATAGTCGCATAACCCTATCACTCTTCATGAAGCAGTTGGGAGCTCTAATACCGAAGCAAGCCGAATACACATCTTTCATACTGGTGTCTGTAAGTGTATAAAGCCCTGCTTGCATGGGTGGCAGGTCTTTATAATTATAGGTATGTGGCTGAAATGCTGTCACTGATCGACCCTATTTTGTTGTAGTGTGTGAGCAACATCAGATTGAGCTTGTACCGCACCAGTAGTCCGTGACTTTAGTCTAGGGCTGGCTTCAATACCGCTGCTGCTGTTGTAGTTAGGCGCCGAGCTATCGGTTTTGCCGATCTGACTTTGCCTGTCGAGTCGACGACGAATGATGCTACTACGCCGGGTGTTGATCGGCACTAAGGCCATGATAAAAACAGACAATATCATTATAAAGCCGGGCAGCCAACATGCGGCTAAGCGCAAACCCAGCACGGCCTCCGTTGTATTTTCTGTTAAGGAAGGGTCAAAACCAAAAGTACCGGCAATGCCCAGCCCAATTGATCCGCCAATGGCTATAGATACTTTTAACCCCACGGTGTACAACGCAAAGTAGCTTGCACTGCGAACTGTGCCGAATTTCCAACTGCTATAGTCAATAATATCGGCTAACAGGGAGGGGGACATAGCAGTTACGGAAGTCGACCCAGCGTATGCTAACAACATTACGATAGATAAACCCATCCACCCGGCCTGTCCCGGTGTTAATAAGCCGGCAATTGTTATTCCTAGCGCATAACAGGTGGTTCCCAGGCCCCATGTTAGCTTTTTACCGAAGCGATTGGCTAACCAATGCCAAAAGCTGATAGAGGCAACACTCAACGATAACGCAAGCAGTGTCAGCAAGGCGAAGTGATTGCCTAGACCTAGAAAGGTATCGACGAAAATAAACATCAGGGTAAACCACATTCCAGCAGCGATACCGTATAGACAGAACGCGCTGGAAAACATCAGGAAGGGTTTGTTTGCAATAATTTCGCGCCGAAGTGCCCATATGCTGGAGGTATCAGCCTTACCGTTTTTCGGGGTAACACCGTTAGGGGTGATTTTTACACAATAATATAAGGCTGGTAGCATCAGTAGTGCGGCACATATTGCCGTCCACTGTATGGTTTGAGGAGTAAATTCATCATTGGGGAAAAACGGTAACAGGGGGATTAGATAAAAAAGCAGCAGGCCGATCAAAGTTGACGAGGCTCGAAAACTAAAAAGTTTGTTTTTGGCTTTGACGCTGGTTGCCAACTCAGCTCCCCAAGCTAAGTGGGGGATTTCTACTAGGGTCCAGGAAAAATAAAATAGCAAAAACCACAGCAGGAAATAAGTAGTGCTGACGGTTGTCCTCTCATTTAACGCAGCCGGATCAACAGGTACATAGAGAAAATAGCTACTAATAATAAATAGTAACCCGCCAGCAATAATAAAAGGCTTACGTGTGCCGGTTTTAGCGTAATGGCGATCTGACCAGAAGCCAATGATGGGGTCTGTAACGGCATCAAAAAGGCGGGAAATTAACAACACTGTGGCAATGGTTGTTAGTGCGATCCCGAAATACTTGGCATAAATGCCTTGCAATATACCGATAGGACCGAACAGGAAAGATAAAATTATGCTAGGAGCCGCGTATGCCATATATTGGGAAAGGGCTATATCGCTTTTTTCAGTCGACTTAGAAAAAAGTCTCACTCAATAACCTCTAAACGTTTTTGATGGCAAAGGTTGGATGGCTATGTGTTATAACAATTAACTCACATTTCCACATGGAGAGTCGCTAACGAGAAATTATTATCTTTAGTGCAATTCGTTACTTCAGTAATGTTCGCTGACGTAACAACAATTAATGCTATTGCCTAAATAGGTCGTTGAATAAACTGTACAGAATTGCCAGACGCTTTTAGTTAATTAAAAGCTTATTATACCCACCGGTATCAGCTAGGCTCAACTCCACGAATATTGCCAATTCCAAAAAAAAAACAATAATGCTGCAGTTTAGTGCTGTTTTGTCATTGGCAGTTTACATGATTTATTTTTGAGCCGTTTCCTCTAGTTTTAGAATTCTAATCTATGCTGACGATGCCAAAAAATGAAGTGCTGATCGATGATCGAATATCCGCTCGGGTCGATCTTATAGTATTATTTCCACCAACGGAGGTTTAATCGGTGCTAATAACTTTTCCCGTGGTGGTGGAGGCTTAGCCTTTTCTCTAGCATTCAGTGGCTGCTCATATACTTGTTCAGGCATACCTTGAGAATATCAATTAGACGGGCTGTCGCTATATTTATGGAGTTTTATAGATAGAAGAATTTATCTCGCAGATGCTAAAAGTCATCCATGTTTTTAGGTCGAGTTTCCAATAACCTAAATACTTACAGGTTATTGGAAACTGGCGGAGTAAATAGCAAAAAAGATTAAAAACGATACGCAGCATTCAATCCAACGGTACGAGGGCGTGGTCGAGGCGAACCTCGTGATATCTCAAATGGATTAACAAAACCGTCTTCGTCCAGCAAATTGAGTGCATACAGCTCAATGGACCAAGTTTGACCTTCCCATCCTACCCTGGTGTTTAACATTCTAATCACATCTGACGTGCTGTGATAAACGAAGCCAATAGCAGGAACATCCAGTCTTCGAGCTCGGGTATTCGACTTGCCCTGCTGACTATAATCAATCCTTGCAAACCCTGGGGAGCCATCAAACCAATTGAATGAATACTGGCTCCAGACGCTAAACCCATACTGAGGTACTAAATCTAACGGGTCACCCTCAATATGAGATTTACCAATTAGACTTTCGTTAATCTCGGTAAACTCCGTATCTGTATAGTTACCAGCAAAACCAAGCTGAGTATTTTCTGTCGCGCTAAAGGTAAACGATAGGTCTACCCCTTGAATCTCAGCACTGCCTGCGTTTGAGGTAAAGTTAAGTCCTCCAACCAGGCTATTGGTTTGATAATCCTCATAGTCGCTGTAAAACAGTGCGAACTCTGCGCTGAGGCGCCCATCCATGGCTGATAGTTTGGAACCTAATTCGTAGGACCAAACGCTTTCCGGGTCATAGGTTGGAGCGCCAGGAGGCTGAAAGACGTTAAACCCTCCGCTACGAAAACCTTTAGCCGCATTGGCATAAAAGTGAAGATCCTCGGTGAAATGGTAGCTCAAATAAACTTTGGGGTTTAAGCTATCAAAGGTCTCCTGGCCTGGAGATGCGGTCCCTCCTGGCAGAACTTCCTGGTCGTCTTCAAAGTAACGAAGACCTAGCCCCACCTCCAGATTATCAGTGATGGCATAACCAGCCTCGCCGAATAGTGCCCAGGATTCGGAGGTTTGTTCTATTCGGGTGCTAATTAAGAATTCGATAACCCCAGGATTGCCTGCTCGAAGATCGTTATTGTTTGTGAAAGTGGCATCTTTATAAAACAGACCCGTTGACCAGTGCCAAAGTTCGGTATTGTTGGAACTCAAACGTAACTCTTGCGTCTTTATCGTTGTCGATCTATTCTCAAATAAAAATAGGAGATTCAATAGCTCTTCTCTAGACGTGTCGATGGGCCCACAACACTGGCCTGAGAAGTTATTTACCCGCTTATCGGAGTTCAAGTAACTTGTAGAGCTAGTCAAATTAACAGATCCGAAGTCGTAGCTGACAAGTAAGTTAAAGAAATCGTAGTCGTCTTTACCCGATGGGGTAGAAGGATCATCAAAAGATTGACGATAATTACCATTATCATCTTCTCCGATGTTTTGCGCACCGACGTCATTGCGATGGGTAATGGCGGTGGTCTTTATTTCCAGGTTGTCGGCAGGTAACCACAATAATTTTGCGCGCATATTGTGTACTTCCTGATCGTTAATATCTTTCTTTCCCAGAGCTGGTTGATCGATCCATCCTCCGGTCTTGGCATACTGCCCAACGATCCGTAAGCCCAGAGTATCAGTTAACGGCGTATTGAGAATACCTTTAACTTCATGTGATGTGTCGCCACTTTCTGTGGTTGATCCATCAATGCTGATATCACCACCCACTCCACCCAGTTGAGGATCTTTGGTTATATACCGAATGGTGCCGCCCACAGAACCTTCCCCGTATAGCGTACCTTGAGGGCCTTTTAAGACTTCGATACGCTCTAGATCATGCACTCTGAGGTCCAGTTGATAAGCCGGTTGAACTGCGACGGATGCTTCATCTAAGTAGATTCCTACCAGCGAGGAGTCCCCAAAGGTGTTGCCGATCCCGCGAATGGAGATTCTTCTTTGGTTAGATCCCGTTTCTGAAACGAATAAACCCGGTACTGAGAATGACAGTGATTGCAGGTCGGTAATGCCCTTGCTATCAAGATCCTTTCCTGTGATTGCCGCAACACTAATAGGTATATCAATTAACCGCTGTTCACGCTTCAGTGCTGTCACGGTAATTTCTTCGAGCGGCCCTCGCTCTTTTCCTGCTTGCGCGTTACGGGTTATCGTGGAGGTTTGCAGATCACTACTCTGCCTCCGGCTTACCGACTTTTTTTCCTCACCCTCCTGATTCCCTTCAGCCATCACTAAAAACACATTATCTTCCGTTTTTTCTAGAACTAACCCTGTATTCGCTAAAATCAGTTTCAGGGCTTCCTGCTCCGTGTATTCCCCAGTCACTCCCGCTGTCGTTTTTTCTTTAACAATATTCGAGGCAAATACAATTTCATTATTGGTTTGCGTGGCAAATGCCGTCAATGCTTCTCCCACCTGATCGGTCTGAATATTAAAATACTGTTTATCACCTTCTGCTTGAGCGGTTCCAGCGCTCATACTCACAGCCAGCGCTAATGCTGATGTTTTTGCTCCAAGGTGCTTAAACAATCTACGATTATTGTAGGTAGGAGTCGCCATTCTATTCGCCCTCTGCGTGACACACCAAAATAGCCGGATTGCTTATGGCCCTGTGTGTGCTTTTAGTAAAAGATAGTGTTGCAATTACAGTTCAAAGGGCCTAGTAGTTATTTTTTGACCCTTGCCTTATCTACACGCAGAAGTGTTATGTTCACTCACAAAAAAACCTTAAAAAACAAAGAACTACACAATGTTCTATATCTCAAAACTTGAAGTTGGTGCAATTCAGCCAAGCCAATAATCGGTTAACTGCAGTTCTGTGAAGTGGCCTCATGCTGCTTTTATAGTTTTATGGTGTTTTTATATACGTTAAGTTATTGCTTTATAGGCTTGATTAGGAGTTGTATCTTCAGGAGGTATCCTGAGAACGGGTCTACATGATGGTGTACAACGCTTAAGTTTACGTCGATAGCCACACCATACGTATGGGAGATTTCTACTGATCAAAATTCACAGGACTTGTTTAGCGGTACATACAAGCTATCACGCAGCAGTACTTGGGTTGCTCACTAAAAATTATGGAAAAGCGGGAAAGTGCATTATTTGTGTAGGGTGGCGGTATGGTGTGAGTCATTAATCTGGGGGTTTTTGCTTTGCGGCAGAGCTAAAGCGGTATTTTTCTGTATGCTTGATGCTGCATACTAAGGATCAACCCTGACCATGCTCAAGCAACCCCCTCCCCATTGCCACCCAAACCGTCCCCGCAATCGTCGAAGTCCCCAACGCCTTCTTAGCCGCCGCCATATGCTTATTAACCGTATCCGTACTCAAACAAAGCATCTTCGCCGCCCCGCGCAAATTCACATCCTTATGCGCCATCGTAGTCAATAATCGCAGTGGCCGCGACTCCAGCCTCGGCGTATCCAATTCCAAAGCCGAAGGAAAAACCTCCTTACCGGTAACCTCAATGGCGCTGGCAAGTATATCCATCTGATGCAGCCCTTGCTTACTGGGCAGTAGCGTTGTGTTTTTACCGGTTTTTTCCGCAGTACAGGCCGATATCCGGCAACTCCTTTCCGGAAACCCGCAAGGCGCCAGGTAGTAATCCGCTACCCCCGCGCTGCCAACCAGAAGATACCGTTCCTGCGTGGTATCCAGAAAATCACAACCCTCCGCAAGGCTGGCAATGAAATGATAAACCATCGACAGATGCCGGTTGCGCGTATTGTCCGCGCGGGCCTGGAACATTACCGAACCGGACTCGCGGGCCCGGTCGTCATAGCTCGCCAGCAGCACTGCCGGCACTACCCCGGTGTCGCCGCTCGGGTTATTGACCTGGCCAAGCCCGACAAACGAATAGTCTGAAAACCCCAGCTGCGTTACTGTGTCTGCAATACGGGCAGTGAATTCTTCCACACTGCCACAGCGGCTGAACGAGCGATAGAAGCTGCGCTCCAGCTTCAGGCGCGCAAACAGCGCCTCGTCGTTTTCATCGCTGTCAAACAATGAGCTGAGCTTGGCGGCCTGAAACAGGTAGGGCGGTTGATCAGCCCTGACGGCGCAGTCCTGTTCGGCGCCCGCTGGCTGGGTTTCGGTTTGCTGCGGTTGAATTTCCTGGTCGGCGCTTAGGGTCTCACCCGGCATATTCTGTCCCTCTTTTTACTGGCTTATTCTGGTTGGCACCTCTGCGCCCAGGTGGGCGCACACCCTGTGACGAACTATAGGGCGTGCACAGATTTATTGCAAGAAATTGTGACAAAGGGGAAAAATGCTTTTTTTATCCTAAGGCCAGCTTTTGATTAACCGTAATAGCAGGTTTTCCTGCGCCAAAAGGCAGAAATCTGCGAGATCCTATAGGCGCCCTATTGGACGTGTCATGCCCGTTCAATGGGGCGTAAAAGGTGATTGGTTAATTCTCAAAACTATTCTTTTATTTTTGTGAGGTCTTATGGATATCAAGAAGTCTACGGGGGATCTGGTGCGGCAGAAGCGCGCTGGTAAGGGTTGGACGCAGGAGAAGCTGTCTTCTGAGGCCGGTATCAACAACCGCTTTCTGCAAAAGATCGAGGCCGGTCACCGTATGCCGTCCCTGGTAACGCTGTTCAAACTGTCTACCGCCTTCGGTATCGCGCCGGATAAGCTGGTTACGCCGATCTGGCGAGAGTGGCAAAAAGAGCCGGTGGAGTCGAGCTAGAGTCATCTCACGCACTTTTGGGCGTGGTCAATCCCGCCCAATTGGCCGTATAAGGTAGAAATCCTATACGCCACTGTTATGTGAGGTCACTATGGATATCAGTAAGTCACTGGGGGATTTGGTGAGAGAGATGCGCGAAGCCAATGGTCAGACACAGGAGCAGGTGTCTGGCAGCGGGGGAATGTGCAATCGCCACTACCAGGATATAGAGGGAGGGAAAACCATGCCGTCGCTGGATATGGTGTTCAAGGTCGCCCGCGGGCTCGGTACCGAGGCGGATAAGCTGATTACACCACTCTGGCAGGCCTGGAAATCCGATGCCTAGGCGCAGTCGGCTTGCGGGGCGGTTCTTAAGTAGGTTTATTACGCCTTAAACAAGTCGCTGCTGCCCAGGGTTTTCCGCCGCGCCGCCAGTATTTCAGGCGCCTCGGAGAAGCCGCCAATCGTTGTCCACAGCGCTTCGACTTTTCGATAGGCGCGGCTGTGTGCTGCGTCGGCGTTGAACCAGGTTTGAAACTCGGCGACACGCGGCCCCAGATTGACGTCCGATCTTACGAGTGCGAACCACTTGATCGCCTGTAGCTCAATACGCAGATCCTTTTGACTTTGCATCGAATCATTCCCGTTGTTGGGTTTGGCACCGGTCTGGCGTGCTTTAAATGCACCGCCTAATACTATTAACGTGAGCATTTATAGATCACTCACGTATTTTGTGAAAATATATGATTGGGAGCGCAAAAAAGGCAGAAAACCGGTAGTGCCGAACTACAAAAAATGAAAAATGCGACGAAACTTTTCCGTCTAGCCGGCCGGTGTGAGGATCAGATTGCCGTAGTTGTCGTTGGTGGCCCGGATATTGAAGTAGGTGGTTAAGGTCTGCACGACTTTTTTATTGTCGCCGGTTTTAAACACGCCGGTGATTCTAATATCGTCCAGCTTGCTGTTGCCCAGCAGGATTTTGGTGCTGGAGTAGCGGTTCAGGTCGGCCAGTACCTCGGCCAGGGAATGGTCTTCGAACACCAGCCGCCCTTCCTGCCAGGCGGTGGCCTGCTCCAGGTCGACTTCGGCTTTTGCCGATATACCCGAAGGCGAGTAAGCCACCTGCTGGCCGGCCTCGAGTGTAACGGTGGGCGCCGGGGCGAATTTATCTTCCGCCGGGTGGCTTGCGGTGCTTTCTTGCAGCAGCGCGGTTGCCGGGTCAGGGGCTTTTTCCTGGGCCACCGCCACCTTGCCTTCGAGCAGGGTAACCAGAATTTCACTGCCGCTGGTATTCTTATCGGCTTTTTTGACGATAAAGGCGGTACCCAGTGCGGTAATCCTGCCGCTGCCGGCCTCTACCACGAAGGGCCGGCTTTTGTCGTGGGCGACATCGAAGCGCGCCTGACCGCTTTCCAGCACGATGCGGCGGGTCGCCGCGCTGAAGTCGATGCTCAGGCGCGTCTGTGTGTCCAGTACGATGGTGGAGCCGTCTTCCAGCACATAGGTTTTGTTTTCGCCCAGGGCGGTCTGGTAGACAGGGCTCTGCTGCAGCCAGTCCAACGGCTGGTTGAACAGGGCGCCGGACCCCAGCAGCACGAACATGATTGAGGCCGCCATCGCCATCGGCATCCAGCGCCGGGTGAAAGGCCTGGGGTTACCCGGCACGGCTTCCACAGCCTGCCCCTGCTGCACGGCTTCGGCGGTGACTGCCGGTTCCAGGTGGTATACGGCCGGTGTGGTGTACTGCTTGGCCAGTCTGCGCGCCTCGCGCACCTCGGGGCCCTCGCCAAAGCCGCCGAGCAGCCCCCACAATTCCTCCACCTCGCGATAGGCGCGGCGGTGGGCCAGGTTGGCATTGAGCCAGATCTTGTGCTCCGCCTCGTCGCGCTCACTGCGGGTGTCGGAGCGCATGACCGTAAACCAGTACCGGGCCCGTTCCTGGATGCGGGCGTTGTTGTTGGGCGGGTGGTTCAATGAGGCGTTACGGCCAGCCTTCATGCATGATCCTTTAGTATCTCTTTCATCTGTGACAGCGCTTTCATCATGTGTTTTTCTACTGCGCTGGTACTCATATCACAGTGTTCAGCAATATCAGTATAGGTATATCCCTCGTAGCGGTGCAGTAAAAACACTGCCCGGGTCTTGGGGCTCAGCTCGTCCAGCACCGACAGATAGCGCCGGTAGAGCTGCTGGCCCTTGGCGTCCTGCTCCGGTGTGTGCGGATCTTCTGTTGCGACTGATTCGTCGTAGACCACGTGCTGACCTCGCTGGCGTACCCGGTCGCGCCGCGACCGGTCGCGCAACACACTCCAGGCGATCATGTAGAGATAAGATTCCGGGTAGGGCTGATGCGCTTTGATTTCTTTGCGCTTCAATATTTTGCAGAATACCTCCTGGGTCAGCTCCTCGGCGTCCCAGGTGTTCTGCGAGCGCTTGTTGAAAAAGTTCAACAGAGTACTATGGTACTCGTTGAATACGCTTTCCATTTTCAACAGCTCGGCCTTATACACGGTTTTTATAGTCTGCTAAATGCCCAAAAGTGTTACGCAGTGGGTAGTATGAAAATCAAGGTTGGACTAAGTATGACAGGGGCAGTAGGGGCGAAAAATACCGGCATCCTGTTCCTCTTGTTGCTTAAGTCTACATATACCTGTTATGGGGTATTTAGATGCTGGTGAGGTGGCAGGGTCCTGGGCTGATAAGAAATGGTTATAAAAAACCCATGCTACCGGTTGAAGGTAGCTATAATCGGCCTATGCAGGCAATTTTCAGTTTTTTCGAATATAGGGGTGAGGTGTTTCCGTTTTCCTGCGTAATGGAATTACAGGAGGTCGTATATTGTGATAGATGATAATGCCGAGGCCAAGCCAGCCAAAAGTGTAAACCACCGCGCCAAGCCCAAGCTGGTGCGGGTAGACAGCGAACCCGCCGACTCCGTGCGCGCCCTGAAGCGCGAGGCCAGTCTGGAAGGGTTTTCCTATTATTCCTATCTGGCGGCATCTGAAACCGTCAAGATGTACCGCAAGCGCATATCGGACGTGCTGATGGAAATCGGCTTCAAAGACTTCGAATATGTCCTGGCGCCGGTGGGTTGTACGGAAACCAACCATATCATGACTACGCCGACGGAGACGCTGGAAAACTATGTCCGCGGCGGTTATGCAGAGCACGATCTGCTGGCCAAGCACGCCACGGCCAAAACGTCACCGATTTTCCTGTCGGATGTGGCCGATTACGCCGCCAACTCACCGTTTTACTCCGAGTCCAACGAGCGCACCCTCGATCTGTTCGAGATGCTGAAGAAGCATGGCTACAACGACTATTACAATCTGCCGTTCAGGTCCTGTGTCGGCACCCAGAACGTGATGCTGTCGGTGACCGTGCGCGATGCCGATTGCGAGGAATTTCGGGCCTGGGTGGACGAGCGCCAGGACATGCTCACGTTGCTGGCGGATATCGTCACTTACCTGGGGCTGTCCAAGTTTCCCACCTACTTCCTCGGCCGGGCGGCGCTCGCCAACCAGGTCCCGCTGACCCAGAAGCAGTTGCAGCTGTTGGAAAAGCTGGCCAAGAGCAATGTCACCCTGCAGGGGGCGGCCGATGCCATGTGTATCAGCCTGGATACGGCCAATAAGCATATTGCCGCGGCGAAAACCGCCCTGGGCGCCAAGACGCAGGCAACTGCGGTATACCGCGCCGTGGCCTCCGGCCTGATCGATATCAGCAGCTTTGAATGGTGAAGCCAGGACAAACGTTGATAGAAACGTTGGTAAAGACGTTCGTAAAAACGTTGTTAAAAACGTTGTTAAAAACGTTGGTAAAAAAGCCGGTGAAGCCCATAAGTAAGGGGTGTGTTTATGCCTGAGGTCACTGGAGCCGGCGGATCGACTGACGCGATCCGCATCGATACCCCGGAATACCACCACAACCCCTTTCCCACTTACAAACTGCTGCGCGAGCAGTATCCGGTCTGCCGGGTCGAGCCCGGCGGTATCTGGATGATAAGCCGTTTCGAGGATGTACAGTTTGCGCTGAAGCGCCACGATCTGTTTTCCTCTGCCGGCGTCGAGGTGATGATTAAGCCCGACTGGATTCGCGAAGAGTGCAAGCGCGACCTGTTTGTATTGCTCAAGGACCCGCCCGAGCATACCCGCTACCGCGCCATGATCAACAAGGCCTTTGTCGCGCGGGTAATCAACGCCCTGCAGCCGCTGATGCTCGACAATGCGCAGTTACTGCTGCAGCAAATCGCAGCCGGCGAAAGTGTGGAGTTTCTCGGCCGTTTTGCCTACCCCTATATCGGCAAGGTCATTACCCGCATTACCGGTATTGACGAAGAGCAGGACTGGGAAGAGATGCGTGTGTGGCTGGAGCTGGTGGAAAAAATCACGCCCATGCGCCCCGATGATGATTTCATCGAGCGGGTCGAAGCCGCCATTCTGCGGCAGCACAGCTATTTTGAAGCGGTGATTCGCGACCGCCGCGCCAGCCCCAGGGATGACCTGGTTACCCGGTTGATGGAGGCGGATGTCGGTGGCGAGCGCCTTACCGACCTGGAAATGCGCAATGCCCTGGAGCTGATGGTCGGCGCCGGTTTCCATACCACGACCCACCTGCTGACTCACGCCATGATGCAGCTGGCGCGCCAGCCCGGGCTGATGCCGCAGCTGCGCGCCGCGCCGGACTTGATACCGGCTTTTATCGATGAACTGTTGCGCTTCGACGCGCCGGTGCATCTGGCGCCGCGCCGTACCGTGCAGGATGTGTGCATGCACGGTGTGCGAATTCCCAAGGGGGAAATGGTGATGGTGGCGATGGGGGCGGCCAACCGCGACCCGGCGGCTTTTCCCGACCCCGATAACTTTGATATCACCCGCCCCAATCTCAGGCAGCATATGGGTTTCGGCTACGGCGACCACACCTGTATCGGCTCGGCGCTGGCGAGAATGGAGGCGAGAATTGCCCTGCAAACGATCCTGGCGCGCTTTGAACGGGTAAGTTGCGCCCCCGATGAGGAGTTGCATTGGGTCGAAACGGTTACTACCCACGGCGTCCATTCGCTACCTGTCACCTTCCAATAAAACAATTTGCACTATATAGCAACCGCACACCGCGGCGCCAATCCGGTGCCCCGGTGGCGGAAGATAAATAAAACGCAAACTTTAGGGAGTAGAGTTCATGCATACTTACCCAAGACTTCGCCTTACCCCTCTGTTTATCAGTTTCGCCGCTCTCGGCCACAGTGCGCTGGGCACTGCCCAGAGTGATGTGGCTGCGGCTCGCGTTACCGCACTCGAGGAAGTGATCGTCACCTCACAAAAACGCGAGCAGTCGCTGCAGGATACGCCGATAGCCATTTCCGTGCTCGATGCCGAGCAGCTGGATATTCTCGGCATCACCAATCTCGGTGCGCTCGGCGGTGGTGCGATACCCTCGCTGCGGATACAGCCGCTCGGCAATACTTCCACCACACTGGTGGCCGCCATTCGCGGCAATGGTCCCACCGATATCAGCCAGGTAACCCGCGAATCGGCGGTCGCCTTCTATATCGACGGCATTTTTATGAGTCGTGCCCAGGGGCTGGGCCTGGAACTGGCCGATGTGGAGCGCATCGAGGTATTGCGCGGCCCGCAAGGCACGCTGTTTGGCCGCAACGCGACCAGTGGTGCGGTGAATGTGGTTTCCAGGAAGCCCAGCGGCGAGTTCGGCGTCAAGCAGACGCTGACTACCGGTAAATACGACGAGTTTCGCAGCGTTACCCGCATCGATCTGCCGGCGGTGGGCGGTCTCAGCAGTAAAATCGACGTGCTGCATGCCGAGCGCGACGGCTGGGTTAAAAACAGCGCACCCGGAGTTGCCGATTTCAACGAATACGACAAGGACGGCGCCCGCCTGAGTCTCAGCTGGCAGGCCAGCGACACCCTGACGCTCGACTACAGCTATGACTACTCCAATATGCAGACGGCGCAGGGCTACTTTCAGGCCTATGTGGACAATGTGGGCTTGCTGCCGCCGGAGACCAGAGGTCGCGCCAGCCGCACGCGCTTTCCGATTGCCGCGTTTGAGCCCTCCGATACCGATCAGCAGGGCCATACGCTGGTTGCCAGTTGGGATATTTCCGAGAGCCTGACGGTAAAATCACTGACTGGTTATCGCGAGCTTGACGAGGATGTCAATAACAATTACGGCGGTGTGTTATATGCCAACGGCCTGATGGATACTTCGGTGATCGATCAGGAGCAGCTCTCTCAGGAATTCCAGTTAATTGGCTCCGCCGATCGCTTCGAGTGGCTGGCGGGCCTTTACTATTACGAGGAAGATGCCGCACAGGTATTTACGCTGTTCTTTTCCCGCGACAGCGACGGCGGCATTACCGGCACGCCCAACACAGCGATCCCGGTTACCGATTTCGGCCTGCCGCAACGCTTTGTCGAGACGGATTCGGAATCTATTGCCGCTTATGGCCAGGTGACCTGGACACCGCCTGTTCCCGGTGATCGCCTGGCGATAACCTTCGGTCTGCGCTATACCGAGGACGAAAAGTCCGGTGAAAGGATTGAAGGAGGCTTCAGTGAATTTGATCTGGATACCGATAGCCTCGATCCCACGATCACCTTTGATTACACTTTTAGCGATAGCTTATCGGCCTATGTCAAATGGGCCAGTGCCTATAAGGCCGGTGGTGTCAATGCCCGCGCCAGCTTTACGCCCTATGAAGAGGAAAAGTCAGACGCGTTCGAAATCGGTTTTAAGTCGCAGTTTGCCGACAACCGCGTGCGCCTCAATGCCACTTTGTTCTGGACCGATTACAAAGATATGCATATCGATTTCCCCAACCCCGCCAACATTGCCCTCAGCGAGACGTTCAACGCTGAGAAAACAGTGGAAGTGGACGGTGCCGAGATCGATCTGACGGTGGTGCCGCTCGAAGGTCTGGTGGTCGGCTTGAGCTACACGTATCTGGACGGCGATATGCCGCTGCAGCCGAACCCGCTGGCCAATGACGGTACCCTGTCGCGCTTTGTGGTCAGCCAGGCGCCGCCCCACGCCGGTGCTCTGACGGTTGACTACACTTGGGAGCCTTGGGATATCGGTACGCTGACGGCCCATTTCAACGCCACCTCCACCGATCAGTATAACTACGTCTCTTCCGGTGAACCGCGTTTGGACGGGTATACCATTATGAACGCCCGGCTGACGCTGGCGGATATCAGGTTCGGCGCCGACAGCGGTGCTTTCAAAGTGTCAGTGTGGGGGCGGAACCTGACTGACGAAGAATACGTAGTAAACGGCTTCTCGGTCGGCGGTGACCCGGTTGACACGGTAACTCAGTTGTTTGGCGATCCGCGCACTGGCGGTATTGATGTGACCTATGAGTTTTGACAGCTGCTGACAGCTGACATCGGGGTTGGTGGGCAAAACCCGCTTGCAGTGTCTTGGCTGTAAGCCGCCGGCTGTTAACTCAAACTCAAACTCAAAATAGGCTCCATATATAAATTCGCCCGGTAAAAAATCTGCACTACTATTCCTGACCGACGCAAAAGTCGGGCCTCGAATACAGTGCGGATTTTTTTATGTCAAAAGTCGTATTGAATGATGAAGCCGAAGCCGCTGGGGGCGGTTCCGAAGTCAGTGCCGCCGGCGAGGCCGCCATTGGCGGCCTGCGTGCCAATATCGATGCCATCGACGCCGATATCGGTCGCCTGATCAGTGAGCGCGCACGCTTTTCCCAGCAGATTGCCGCCATCAAAAAAAATCGCCGCGACGGCCAGCCGCTGTTCTATCGCCCGGAACGCGAGGCGCGGGTATTGCGCCGCGCCATGGCGGTGAATCAGGGGCCTCTGCCGGACGAGGAGATGGCGCGGCTGTTTCGTGAAATCATGTCCGCCTGTCTGGCACTGGAAAAACCCACCCGGGTTGCCTTTCTCGGGCCGGAGGGCACCTTTACCCAACAGGCCGCGCTCAAACACTTTGGTCATTCGGCCCTGACGGTGGCGCTGTCGACCATCGACGAGGTGTTTCGCGAAGTCGAAGCCGGTGCGGTCGACTATGGCGTGGTGCCGGTGGAAAACTCCACCGAGGGTGTAGTGACCCATACGCTGGACAGTTTCATCAATTCCAATCTGCAGATCTGCGGTGAGGTGGAGCTGCGTATTCATCACCACCTGCTGATTTCCCATATCACCAAAACCGACAAGGTCACGCGCATCTATTCCCACGCCCAGTCGCTGGCCCAGTGCCGCCGCTGGCTGGATGCCCACTACCCCCACGCCGAGAGAGTCGCGCTGAACAGCAACGCCGAGGCGGCCAAGCGCGTCAGAGGAGAGTGGCACGCCGCCGCCGTTGCCGGCGAGATGGCGGCGGAGTTGTACGGGCTGGATATCCTGGCGCACAAGATTGAGGACCGGCCGGACAATTCTACCCGCTTTCTGGTAATTGGCACCCAGGCGGTACCGGTCAGCGGCGAAGACAAATCCAGTATTGTCGTGTCGATGCGCAACGAACCCGGCGCCCTGCACAATCTGCTGGATGCCTTTACCCGCTACGAAGTCGATTTAACCCAGGTGGAGACGCGACCTTCTCAGAGCGGCGCCTGGAATTACGTCTTTTTCATCGACTTTTTCGGCCACAGAGACGATCCGCTTATCAGCGAGGCGCTGGACCTGGTAGCCAGCCGCGCCTCGGATCTGAAGATCCTCGGTTCCTATCCGAGGGCGATACTATGAGTAGTCGCTAGTCACTAGTTGCTAGTGACTAGTGGTTGGTGATTTGTCTTAAGCTGGATTGCCGCCGTCGATCAGGCCTTCATTTACCGCTTTCCAGATGGTTCCCGACAGTGTGGTGGTTCCCAGTGCTGCTTTGGCTGAGGCCACGTGTTTGTTGATGGTGTCGGGGCTCAGCTGCAGCAGGTCTGCGGCTTCGCGCAGGGTTACGTCTTTCTTTGCCAGGATATCCAGCAGCGCCCGCGGCCGGCGCTGGATAATCGCGCTTTTGCTGTATTCCTTGCGCTTGAACAGGGCTGCAAACTTTTCCCGGCCAATGCTCTCTATCATGTCCGCCAGCAGTTGAATGTTGCGCTGGTGCTCGGTGATGCGCCGGCGCTGGTCGCGCTCGCCGGGGCCCTCCAGCAGCTGCGAGACGCCGATATAGCGGCCGCGATCGGCAAAGCCGCTCGGCGCTATGTAGGCGTTGGCATGGTCGGCGCTGACGATCAGCACATATTGCAGCTCGGTATCGCCGCTGCCGGCGGGCAGGCTGGCGATAAACTGGTAGAGCAGGGCGCGATGCTGGGTTTTGGGGTCGCCGGCGGTGGCGCGCACCAGAATATGGCCCATGGCGTCGTCGCCGTCGCCGCGATAGCTGGACAGCAACGGCTTCGGCATCGCGCCGCTATCGCGGCCCTTGGCCGCCAGCGGGTCCAGCCGCAGGAAAGTAAAATCAGCGAAGCCCCACTTTCTCAATGCCGTGGCCACGCGCGCGGAGAGATCGGCGGGACTCTCGGAGGCATAGAGATCGTGAAACAGCTTGCGTTCCAGTTTCAACTGGGCAAGCAGCGCTTCGTCATCGTCGTCACTGTCAAATAACAGGCTCAGTCTGTCGGGTGTAATGAAGCAGGTGTGTTTGGGGGCGCTCGCGCTGTCCGGCTGAATCGCCATGGTTTGCGGCTCGCAGCCAATAAATTCCTGGCTGTCAGCGAGTATTGTTTTATGTGTCATAGTCACTCCTTTTTTGCCAAATAAGGTTAGTAACTAATCGCTAATCTAACAATCATGGAATACTGTAGTTTTCGCTCCCTCTGAATAGAGAAATCTATGGATTGTCACACTGGCAGCAGGAGGATAGTTGCCAGCTCCGTCTCGCGCCGGCGAGACGGGTCGGTCGGGCGGGAGTTTCAGCGGTAGGTTTCGACCAGCGTTTTTATTTCGGTCAGTGCTTTCATCATATGTTTCTCAACGGCACTGATGCTGATATCGCAGTGGGCGGCGATCTGTGAGTAGGTGAGACCTTCGTAGCGGTGCAGCACAAACACCGACCGGGTTTTCGGCGTCAGGCTGTTGAGCGCCCGCAGGTAGCGCAGGTAGAGCTGTTTGCCGTCGATCTGGCGCTCCGGCGTCAGCGTGTCCTCGGGGAAGGATTCGTCGTTAGCCACGTGATATCCCCGCCGTCGCACCCGATCGCTGCGGTGCCGGTCGCGCAGTACGCTCCAGGCAATCTTGTAGAGATGGGATTCCGGGTACACCGGCAGCATGGGCTTGGCGCGCCGCTTTAGTATCTTGCAGAACACTTCCTGCACCAGCTCTTCGGCGTCCCAGTGGTTCTGCACGTGCTTGGTAAAAAAGATCAGCAAAACAGTATGGTATTGGAGGAATAGGTTTTCCATAAATGACAACTCTGTGTCTGCATTGGCTGTCCGGGCCTACCGGCTTTAGCGGCTTGATTGGTGTTACGCTTCCCGAAGATAGCCGGTTTTTAGGAACGAGAAGCTGCATTGGGTCAAAGTCCTGCTATTTTTAAATTAATACTGAGGTGTTTTATCTTTATCACGTAAAGGTGTTTATCCTTTACAAAAAAATGCTTTGAGGTGGCAGTGCCTATTGCCTATTAGCGGAGCTGCGGTTTTTCAGCCATGAAATAAAAGCGTCAATTTTACCTTTGGCAGCAGTTTGCCGGGGCCCGTGTTTTTGGCAATGGGGTCCCCGTATACATTGCACCTGGTAACACCGATATCGATGACCTCGTTGTCGATAAAGAATCGTTCGCGTCCATCCTGTGGCGACGGTGACGGAGTAGATTGACACGGATGTTTTTTTGACCAATACCTTAGTCGAGTGTTTTTTACCGCTCGCCTGCAGACTTTATGTGCCGCGCATGTAAGTGTAGCGTTTCCTCTGTCAGTCAGCTTTTCAGGCTGACGGCACACACCGGCACCGGCCGCATAATAAAGTAGCCGCGGCAGCGGTGAAATCTATATAGAGAAACTATTTGTCTGATATAGGTCTTGCTTTGCCCGGGCAATTCTTGTACGCGTTTTTGCCGCACCTGCAGGCCATTTTTTTTAGATTATTTCGTTGTGCTTTTTGCGTTTTCCTTAACCAATCCGAATAAAAATATCCAGAAAATTTTCCTCTTGCAGCTCGATTAGCCTCACTGGTTTCCAGTATTTCATGAAAAAAAGCGACAAAATGCAGCTTTTGGTGACAATTGCAATCTATATTAGGGATATATAGGGGATATATGATTTTTCTGCTCTCCGTGGCTAAGCCCCTAAGTACCTGATAAGCGTGGAGTTAAAGGTTTTTTCTGGCGCTTGTTAAGTTAAGTTCGTCATGGCAGGATACTGCCAGCTCGATAAAGTTCTAGTATCATTAACGTCGCCGTCGAGGTTGTTTATTGATGATAGTGTTTTGGCCGGTTCTCGAGGTGGTAAGCGAGTGATAAGCCGGCGAGATGCGCATCGATATAACCTGCCGAGACCCATCGATAATTTGAGTGATGCAGTGACCGTGGCTGCGACAATACGCCGTTAACCGGCGCACGGATTGTGATCGGGGAGATACCACTACCACCGTTCAGGTGGATGCCTTCAACACGCAAGTGCTGTCGTCGCAGGCTGTCTTTTCATTGGCGGAAGGTTGCTCCCGGTCCTGTATAGAAGTCTCTCGGATTGAGGTGGCGGGCGTTACAGATAGACCAATAGCGTCAAGGATCTTAGGGTGCGCAAATATTGGCTGACAGGTTTGAGTGATAGTTTGGTGATTTGAGTGCAGGTAAGGAAGTTGGCGCCACGGCATTGAATTGCAGCAGGTGCTGATTTCAAAGACGGACTTTACATTCGGAGACTCAGCCGATGATGAAAAAACTCGACAACGAGAACATAATCAAACGCGTTTACAGCAGTATCAAAGAGCGGGTAATAACCTGCAATTTTCCGCCCGGTGAACGGTTGAATATCGAGCAGCTCGCCGAGCTGTTGCGGGTCAGTCCCACACCGGTGCGGGAGAGCCTTAACCGGCTGGTGGCCGAAGAGCTGATTGTGATGGTACCGAGGATGGGCTTTTTCATGAAAAGCCTGGTCGAATCGGAGATTCGCGATCTCTACGAGGTCAACCAGGTTTTGCTGGACTGGTCGGTTTGCGCAGTGAGAAAAGGCCACCTGAAAGGCGGCGACGTCGGATTCCCGGAAATGTCGCTGATTATGGAGAAACTCTCACAGCCGCAACGGCTCTCACCGGACTACGTGGTCAGGTACACCAGTGAGTTATTCTCACACCTGGCCAGCCATTCCGGTAACAGCGAGGTTGATCTGCGGGTGCGCAATATCAACGACCGGCTTCATTATATCCGCTTGTGCGAGTGTGAAATGATGGAGAATTCGGCCGAGCAGATAGCACCGCTTTACCGCATGTATGACGGCGTTTGTTATGAGGATCTGCGGCATGCGCTGCGGTCGTATCACGAAGACCGCCTGAGCTTGTTGCAGAGTGTGTTGAAGGCGCGCAAATACTCACCCAGAGTGGTGGGCGAAGAGTTCGGGCTGTAATCCGCCGGTCTCGATTTGCCGCCAGAAGTGAGCTTGCAGGTGAGGTAACGGGCTGGTTTGCCGTATAGATAGGTGTATTCGTAACACCTTAACTGCGGAAAGCCGACCTATGTTACCCATCGAGAGCTTGCAGCGCTGGCTGCGGGAGAATCAGCTGCAAGGCATGATTGTCTCCGCCAGCGATGAATATCAGAATGAGTTTGTCCCCGCCTGTGCCAGGCGGTTGTCTTGGGCAACCCGGTTCAGCGGCCCGGCAGGGTGCGCACTGGTGTTGCAGAGCCGCGCGGCACTGTTTGTCGATGGGCGCTGTATTGCACAGGCTTCTGTGCAGGCGCCCAGCGCTTTTATCGACGTGCTGGAGCACAACCCGGCAACCTTTCAGCGCTGGCTGGCGCAGTACCTTGAGCCCGGCGGCACGCTTGCATTTGACCCGAGCCTGCATACGCTGCCCGAGATAGAGCCGCTGCGGCGACAGCTGCGGGCCCTGCACTGTAACCTGCAGCAACTTTCCCATAACCCCATAGATGCCCTCTGGCGCGATCGGCCCGAGCCGCTGCGCACGCCGGTGGAGTGCTATCCAATGGCCTATGCCGGCTTCAGCTGCGCCGACAAGCGCGCTGCCGCCAGCGTGCGCATGCTCAAGGCCGGCTTTGACTATTATCTGCTGACCGCCCCCGAGGAAATTGCCTGGTTGTTGAATATCCGCGCCGCCGACCTGCCCACCGTGCCGGTAGCGCTGAGCTATGCACTGTTGCATAAAAGTGGTGACATAAACTGGTTTATCGACCCGCGGCGGCTGCCGGCGGAGCGCGACAGCCACTTTGGCGACGGCGTCAGCATACACCCGCCGCATACCATGGAGGCAGTGCTCGGTGCGCTCGGCAGCGGTCTTTGCATCGCCGCCAACCTCAAGCGCACACCCTACAAGCTGGTAAAAACCCTCGAGCCTTCAGGCCGGGTTGTCGACAGCGATATGATTGAACTGGCAAAAGCGGTAAAGAACGCCTCTGAAATCGATGCCGCCAAAGCCGCGCAACGCTACGATTGCCTGGCGGTGATCAAATGCCTGTGCTGGCTCGACACCAATCTCCCCCAGCGCACCCTGACCGAGGCCGATGTGGCCGCTGCCGTCACCGATCTGCGTTACCGCAGTGACGCGTTTACCGGCGTCAGTTTTGAACCGCTGTCCGCCAGTGGCCCAAACGCGGCACTGGCCCATTACCGCGCCGGCAGACAGGGCAATCGCACCCTTAACGGCGACGCCATCTACCTGCTCGATTCCGGCGGTCAATACTATGGCGGCACAACCGATATCTGCCGCACTGTGGCGATCGGGCCGCCCGAGGACAGGCACAAGCGCGCCTATACCCTGGTGCTGAAGGGCCATATCGCCCTGGCCAGATGCCGTTTCCCGGCGGGCACCTCGGGCACCCGGCTGGACGCCCTGGCGCGGCAGTTCCTCTGGCAGCAGGGTATGGACTACGCCCATGAAAGCGGCCACGGTGTCGGCAGTTACCTCGGTGTTCACGAGGGCCCCGCGGCCATTGGCGCAGATAGCGGTGCGGCAGCATTGCGCGAGGGTATGATCGTCTCCAACGGGCCCGGCTATTACCAGCGGGGCGAATTCGGTATTCGCATCGAAAACCTGTTGCTGGTAAAGAAGTCGCCGCTGCAGGGCTTTCTCGAGTTCGAAACCCTGTCCCATGTACCCATGGAGCACCGGCTGGTGGCGTTCGAGCTGCTGGCGCCGGAGGAAAGGGGCTGGCTAAAGCGCTATCACTGCGAGATTAAGATGCAGTTCCCGGCACAATTGACCGACGCGGAGAAACAGTGGCTGGCCGACGCCATAGAACCCTTCATAGAGCTTTGAGCTAAAACACCCATGTCGCAGAGAGCGCCCAGCGGTTTTCGCAGCGCGGATGCCGGCATTGTTACTGGTTGGCGCCGCCCGTTCCGGTAGGTACCATTCGCCACAGATTTTTCCAGCACCGGGAGACAGGCAATTTGGATATCGGCATGGGTGCCGCAGAGTACGATCTGGCAGTCTGTATTGCCAATCGCCCTCCGGTACCGCCCTATGAGCGCATGAAGGCCCTGCGCCCGTTAAAGCGAGGCGATATCGAGCGCGTGGTGGCGCAGACCGGCAATCACTGGCGCAAGATTTTTAATCTCTATGCCAAACTGGGCTTTGCCCTCGACCCGGCGGGTTTTTCGTCCTGGCAGGGCTATCGCGACGGCCTGCTGCTTTCAGCGCAGTCGCGCCAGGCGCTGTTGTTTGACGGGCTGCCCCGCCGCAGCGGGTGCGTAACCATTGTCAGCGGCAAGGCCCACGCTGAAAAGCTCGGGGTCATGGCCGGCGCTGCCCCGCTGCAGGACGGTTTTTTCAGGCAGCGCGAAGCGCGGCTGATCGTCTCCCCCTATTTCGACTACCGCCAGCTCAGCAATGCCAGACTGGCACGGCTGCAGGAACTGGTGCGCGACTGCCGTCGCGGCTAGGGGCGGGCGGCCTTGCAGGCCTCGAAGACCTTGGAATTGTACTGCTCGGAATAGGCGTGCGCCAGTTTGCGCAGTTGCAGCCCGCGGTCGCTGCGCACTACATCACCGCTGCCGTCCAGGTATTTTATGCCGCAGCGCTGGCGCGCATCCGCTTCGGCCGCCGCGGGGATGCCGGCAACGGTTACGCCGCGGCCGGTAAAAATCAGCAGGCGATAATCGCCGCGCGCAATTGCCTGTTGCGCATCGTCATCGACAACGGCGCTTTCCACCCAATCCAAAGCGTGTGGCCCGCTGTGGTTTTTGCCCGCGGAAAAAAAACCGCACCCCGGCAGGGTCGCCAGCGCCAGCAGGCAGGTCAAAGCGGTCTTGGTCATAGCGCTCACCTTCTTGTTGTTGTCGTTGCAGCGCCGCTGCGCAAGCGCCGGCCCAGCCACAGCAGCGCCAGTAACTCCAGCACACCGAAGGCGCCGCCGCCACCGCCGCCGCCGCCCGAACTCGCCGCGCTCACGGTCACCGTGGCCACCCCACTGGCGCTGGCGCCGCTCGAATCGACCACCGTGTATTCGATATCCTCGGAGCCGCTGAAGTCCGCCGGCGGCGTATAGGCTAACTGGTTGTCGATGATCGATACGGTGCCGCCGCCGCTGTAGGAAAAGTTGGTCAGGGTCAGATTACTGCTGTCGATATCGGAGTCGTTTGCCAGTACGTCGATCATATTGGTGCTGCTGTTGCCGCTGACCGAGACGCGATCGGCAGTGGTTACCGGTGGGTCGTTGACCGGATCGACGGTAATGCGCAGGGTAAACACATTGCTGTCGGCAACGCCGTCGTTGACACTGACAGGCACACTCAACTCGCCGAAGAAGTTGGCTGCGGGTGTGACCGTGCTGCCGGCGACCTGATAATTGCCGCCGGCCTGCAATGTCAGCGTGAAACCGTCGGGGTAGTTATTGTCGAGATCGGTAACGGTCAGATCACTGAGCTGGATGCTGCGGCTGCTGTCCTCGTTGATGGTTATCGGCGCCTGGCCGGTGATTACCGGTGCGAATGGCTGGTTGGTATTGTTGATGGTAAAGCTGCCGCTGTTGACGGCAAAAAAGATATTGTCGCTGCAGCGCACCATTACCCGGGCCCGGTCGGTGGCGGCATTGGGGGCCGGCAGCGAGTGCGAGCCGTCGTTGGGGGTGGCGCTTACCAGTAACCGGGAGAAGTCGCCGCCGTTATCAGTCGAGAGGTAGATATCCACATTGGCGCAGTTGACAGGTGCCCGATCGGTGCCGGCTACGTCCCATTGTACCGACGCGGCTTCAAACGCTTCCCAGACTGTCCCCGGGGCCGGCTGGCTGACGCTGAAGGGGCCGGCGCTGTTGACTGTGGTGATCCGCACATCGTCGAAGGCGGTGCCGCCGATACTGTTGCGCACCGTCAGGCGAAAGCGCAGGGTACGATTGCTGGTGGGGTAGGTTTCGCCGCGTGAGGTGGTCTGTTGCAGCACGTCGCTGAGCCTGGGGAAGTAGCGATTCGGCGAGGCGGCCGGCGGGCGCGAGCGGAACAGCGGCCGGCTGCCGTCGTCGCTGGCCATACTGGCGGCACTATTGGAAGCCGAGCCCAGGTCGAGCTGTTCCCATACGTAAGACAGTTGCGCCCCGAGTCCGGCATTGCTGCTGTCGGCCCCGCTGCCCTCGAGTACAAAGGGCGTGTTTGCCGGGATGGTGGCATCGGCGGGCGCCGCCGCCAGCGGCTCCTCATTGCCGTTGAGCGGCGTCTCGGTGCCGCAGTTGGCACCGGAGCCGGAGCTGATATGCGCGCGCATCTGCGCCAGCGAATGGGCATGGAAGTAATCGTCGCTGCTGAACTGCAGGTTTTCCTGCCCGCAAATACCGGCATAGGCCATGATGGTGGAGCCGCTGCCGGGCTCGTAGGCGCTGAAAGCCGAGCGATTGCCGCCACCGCAATTGTCACTGGTGCCGTTGAAGGTATGGGCGGCGCCGAACTGATGCCCCAGCTCATGGGCCACCAGGTCGATATAGAAACTGTCGCCGGTGGGGAAGGGCGAGCCGCTGACACCACCGGCCTTATTGGCGTTGTCGCAGATGACACCGAGAAAAGCGATGCCGCCGCCGGCAGTGGTGAGGACGTGGCCGACATCGAAATTGCTGTTGCCGATATTGTCCGCCAGTACGGTGGAGTTGGTATCCAGGTCGTTGCTGTTATTGTTGTTGTCGAAGGGGTCGGTTGCCGCGTTGGTAAAAACGATGCGGTCGTTGTCTGCAACCAGCTCCAGCCTTACCGCCAGATCCCGTTCGAACAACTGGTTCAGCCGGTTGACCAGGGTGGCTATCGCCGCCAGTCCGCCGGCAACCGTACCGCCGTGAAAGGCGGTGTATTCACCGGTGGTGCTTACCGCCAGGCGGTAGGTGCGCAGGTTGACAGTATCGCCGGGGCGTGCCTGCGCAGTGACGGCGCGGCGGGCCGCTTGCGGCGACGGGTTTTTGTGCACGATATCGGGCTTGGCCACACTCATGGGGCGGGCGTGTTTTTTGAAGTAACTGATATAGTGGCGGTCGTTACCGCGCTGTTCGGGATCGATAAACACGGTTTCACCGTCGTAGCGGAACATAGCGTGAAAACCGTGCGGGGTGATATCGAACCTGCCGTAGTGACGACGGTTGCCGACTTCGTGGCCGCGCAGGGTTATTATCGACGGATATTTCAGTGCCAGCGCTGCGGCCATTACCGGTGCCGGCACCAGTTCGAACACTGCCGTGCGGCCGTCCGGCAGCGGCACCGGCAGCGTCACGGTCTGCGCCCCGGCGAGCCGCGCCTGCAGCGTATCGATATCGGCGGCCAGGCGCCGGGCGCTGATGGCGCTGGCGTTCAGCGCGCCGCTGTCGGCGGCCCTGCCCTGGATATCCTGCCACAGGCCGGTGGCGGCGGCTGGCGGTGACAAATACAACGCCACCAGCAGGCAGGCGGCCTTGGGAAAACTTCTCATGCAATACCTTTTATCGTTGTCATCGGGCTGCTGTCGAGCCGGCGACGGCAATGCTACTCGGGATGAACGCTTATGATATCGGCCTGGGCCGCGAATTCTTTTAACCCGGAACTGTTTTAATCCCGGGGCTCTTCTAAGCAGAACTCCGTTTAAACAAAGCCCCATTTAAACAAAGCGCCGTTAATCAGTTTAACCATGTCATCCCGAATAGTAGAATAATTGCCTCACAATTTTCCCATTCCACCCCGGTAGCTGTTCGCGCTTATGGGGAAATTTGTCGTTTCATTGCCGGCGCTGTGCTTTTTGTTATAAGCCTTTCTGCCGGTGTTGTGCCGGTGTTGTGCCGCTATTGCCGCGCTTTGCCGGCGCCATTTCCACGCCCGGAGCGGATAGAGCCTGCTATGTTCAAAGAGTATACCGACTACGATGCCACCGGCCTGGCCGGGCTGGTGGCGGGCAAACAGGTAACGGCGCAGGAGGTGCTGGAGGCGGCGATCGATCGCGCCGAACGCCTCAATCCGCAGATCAACGCCATTATTACACCGATGTATGAACAGGCGCGCGAGCAGCTTAAAGAAGGTCTCAGCGGCCCGTTTGCCGGCGTGCCTTTCCTGCTCAAGGATCTGCTGGCTGCCTACAGCGGTGTTGCGCTGAGCAATGGCAGCGCCGCCCGCCGGCATTTTGTGCCGGACTACGACAGCGCCCTGGTGACCCGCTGCAAGGCGGCCGGGCTCAATATCTTCGGCAAGACCAATAGCCCCGAACTGGGTCTCATGGGTGTTACCGAACCCGAGGCCTTCGGTGCCTCGCGCAACCCCTGGGACCTGCAGCGCACTCCCGGCGGTTCCAGCGGCGGCAGCGCCGCGGCGGTGGCGGCCGCCATCGTGCCGATGGCTGCGGCCGGTGACGGCGGTGGTTCCATCCGCATTCCCAGCGCCTGCTGCGGGCTGTTCGGCCTCAAGCCCTCGCGCGGGCGCGGCTCGCAGGGGCCGGCATTCGGCGAAGTCTGGGACGGCGCCGTGGTGCAGCATGTGATCAGCCGCAGTGTGCGCGACAGCGCCGCCATGCTGGATATACTGGCCGTTGACGAGCCCGGCTCGCCCTACCCGTTTGCACCGCCGGCCGGGCAGGGCTCCTGCCTGAGCGCGGCGTTGCAGCCGCCGGGCGCACTGCGGATCGCCTTCGATACGCAGTCGCCGCTCGGTGGCGAGGTGCACGCCGATTGTGTCGCCGCGGTGGAGGATGCCGCGGCGCTGCTGCAGTCGCTCGGGCACCGGGTCGAGGAGGCGCGGCCGGGCATCGATGGCGCCGCGGTGGCGCGTTGCTATCTGACGCTGTACATGGGTCATGTGGCGGCAGATCTGGCGGCGATGGCGCGGGATACGGGGGTAGCGCTGGGCCGCCTGCAGATCGAGGATACCACCCGCGCGCTGGGGATGCTGGGGCGGGCACTGTCGGCCGAGGCCTTTGTCAGCAGCAAGTTGCAGTGGAACGGTTTTGCCCGCGCGATGGGACGTTTTCATTTGGACTACGATATCTATCTGACCCCTGTGACCGCTTCGCCGCCGCTGCCGGTGGGCTATTTTCAGCAGAGCCTGGCGGAGAAAGTCCTGTTGAAAGTCGCCTCCGGGCTGCGCTTGGGCAAGTGGCTGCTAAACAGTGGTGCAATCGATAAGATGGCCATGCAGGCGCTGGAAAAGCTGCCCTTTACCCAGTTGGCGAACCTGACCGGCCAGCCGGCAATGTCGGTGCCGCTGCACTGGAATGGCGGCGGGCTGCCGATCGGCGTGCAGATGATGGCACCGATTGGCGATGAACTGACGCTGTTGAGCCTGGCCGGGCAGCTGGAGCAGGCCCGCCCGTGGGCCGGCAGGCGGCCGCCGCTGTGGTAGTTTGACGTTACGGAGCCACGTATGCCGGAATATCCGGATATCACCGTTTATCTCGAAGCACTGCAGCGGCGCGTTTCCGGCGGCACGCTGCAACGGGTGGCGCTCAACAGCCCTTTCCTGTTGCGCACTGCCGTGCCGCTAATCGGCGACTTCATCCAGTGCCGGGTGGAATCACTGCAGCGCATCGGCAAACGTATTGCTATCGGTTTCGAGGCCGAGCGCTGGATGGTGTTTCACCTGATGGTGGCCGGTCGCCTGCACTGGAAGGCCGCCGCCGCCAAAGCCCCGGGCAAGAGCGCCCTGATTTGCCTGACATTTGACAGCGGGCTGCTGTATTTGACTGAGGCGGGGAGCAAAAAGCGCGCCTCGCTGCATCTGTTGCAGGGCAGTGAAGCTCTGCAGGCAATCGACCCGGGCGGTATCAACGTAACGGCGGCAACGCCGGCGCAGTTTGCCGAGCGGCTGCTGGCTGCCAATCACACCCTCAAGCGCGCGCTGACCGACCCGCGCATCTTCAGCGGTATCGGCAATGCCTACTCCGATGAGATACTGCACCGGGCGGGTCTGTCGCCGATAGCGATGACACAAAAGCTCAGTGCCGGGCAGGTGGACCGGCTTTACCGGAGTGTACGCTCGACGCTGGAATTGTGGACGGATAAGTTGCGCCGGCACTACCGCGACGATTTTCCGGAAAAGGTCACGGCCTTTCGCGAGGACATGGCCGCTCACGGTCGCTACGGCCTGCCCTGCCCGGTCTGCCAAACGCCGATTCAACGCATTCGCTATGCCAGCAATGAAACCAACTACTGCCCGACATGCCAGACTGGCGGTAAGGTGCTGGCCGACCGCTCGTTGTCGCGGCTGTTGAAAAAAGACTGGCCGCGCTCGGTGGATGAACTGGAAAAACTGAAACCGCGCTAACCGACCCTAAAACCGTTATAGGTTTACAGATCCTTATTTCCAAACACCATAGCAACGCCGATTACCCTATAAAAATGCCGTTTGCCCGGCCAATTAAATATAGTTCCCACCTTGCCAGATAACAAATTCCATCTATACCTATCTATGGTGATCTATACTTCGCGACCGCTTTCCACACAATTCCTGCAGCAGCGGGAATGCAGAGAAGAAGGGATGGTGATTTGTTGGACAGACAGGGGGGGAGAAAAATTCATGTTGCCGCCGTCGGTATGGATGAAAACGGCAAATCCAGAATTTCCCTGATATTCAATACTCACTACAAGGGCCAATGCCAGCTGGCGCCTCTCGAAAAGGCCGATGTGGTGCTGGTCGACAGCCATGCGAAATCGGAATCGGAGCTGCAGAAGCTGAAGGAATTTGTCTCACAACATTTGACCAGGCCCTATATCGTGCTGGGCAAAAGCCTGGCGGTGGCTGCCGATGAAGTCTGCATTGCACACCCGCCAAAGCTGAATTTGCTGTGGGACTGGATACTCAACCTGACCGGCGGTGACAGCCGCAATGCCAGAGTGGGTAAGCAAAACGGCACGCTGCGCGATCTAAAAGCCATTAACCTCGGCAAGTCAAGCGACAAGACATCGCCTGAGCCCGGCGGTCGCAGCCTCTCGGCCTGTATCAAAGAGACAGAACTCGATGCGGTCGAGCATGAGAGCGGAGAGTTCTTCGACTCGGAAGATTTTCTGCTGGGCAAACTGCAGCGAACCATTGCCGAAGCGCGCCAGCGCTCCTGTTCCATACAACTGACCTGCTGGGACGACCGGCGCATTATCGTCTACCCCAAGTCGGGTTACGTGCTGTCTGACTTAAAGCCGGCGCAGCTGAAAAACCTCGGTCTGGTGCAGGTAGTTCATTCCACCAGCATCGAGATCAGCGACTTTGACCGGGACGCCCTGTTTAAACTATCCCGCTGCGATGTCAGTGAAGTCTGGGCGCTGCCGATTGAAGTGCTGCTGTGGAACCTGGCTTTAAGAACCTCGCGCGGCCGCCTGCCCCGCGGCACTTCGCTGGCACAGGTCTACCGCCTGTCGCGCTGGCCGAATTTTACCCGCCTGGATCAATTTCCCGACTGTCTGAGAATTGCCGCCTACTGGACGAGAGGTCCGGCAAGGTTGACCGATATTGCGGAGCGACTCGATACCGAGCAGAAATATGTCAACCTGTTTTTTACCGCTGCCTGCGCTGTCGGCTTGATTGACGGTGTCAGCCAAGAGCACGGACCGGCGGCGGTTGCCGATATGGCCAGCAGAAAACGCAGCCTTTTCACCGCGATACTGGATAACCTTTCAGCGCACAGAAAGAAGTCGAAAGAAAGCCTATGAGTGCTCAACATAAAATTGTTTTTACTGGTACTGTGGGTGCGGGCAAGACTACGGCGATCACGCACTTGAGTAATATCGCACCCATCACCACCGAGCAGGTAGCCACGGACGAGACGCGCAGCAAGAAGAAATATACCACGGTGGCGATGGACTACGGCAGTGTGCGGCTGAACAATGGCGAGATACTGCACCTTTACGGCACCCCGGGGCAGCAGCGCTTTAATTTCGTCTGGGATGTGCTGATCGAAGGCTGTATCGGACTGGTGATACTGCTGGATCACAGCAGCTCTGATCCACTCGACGATTTGCGCGGTTTTGTGCAGGCGTTTGAAACTTTCATTTTCGAAAACGCAGCCGTCGTCGGTGTTACCCATATCAGCGACAGTGGCCCGAAGCTGGTGGATTATCACCGGGTGCTGGCGGAATTTGGGCTCAATCTGCCGGTGTTCGAAGCCGATACGCGCAATGTCGACGACGTGGTGACACTGCTGCAGGCACTTCTCTATACACTCGATCCCGGCCTTATGGCAAGCGGCGGTACTGCGGAAAATGAGCGAAAACGTTCTAGAGCTTGATAACTACGGCGTGGCATTCGGGGACAGGGAAATCCTCACTGCCGTAACGCTGAAAGTGCCGGTACGCGGCGCCACCGTACTGGTGGGGCCGGTGGGCACCGGCAAGTCCACCCTGCTGCGCACACTGGCGGGCGTTAACGATGCCAGCCCGTCGCTGCAGACCTGGGGTACGGCCAGTTATATGGCCGTGCCTCTGGGCCAGCAGCGGCGGCCCGTACTGGTGGCGCAGAAGGCGAAGCTGATGCTGGCATCGGTGCGGGAAAACATTATTTGCGAGCTGCCCGAGCGCAACAGTCTGAATCAGGCCCAGCAGCGGGATATCGCCGTGCGACTGCTGCAGGGCGCCGGCCTCGAACAGCTGAGCGACAGGCTGGACGACAGCGTGGTAAAGCTGCCGCTGGGTGTGCAGCGTCACCTGGCAGTGCTGCGCGCGGTGGCGGCCAACCCCGAGTTGATTATGGTCGACGAACCGACAGCGGACATCGGCGACGACTGCTGCGCCAGAATCCTGCGCTATCTGGTTCAGGAGAGCGAACGCCGGGCGCTGCTGGTGGTGTTTCACAATCAGAAACACGCCCGCGCTCTGGGCGGACAAACGGCGTTGCTGGCCGGCGGCAGGATTCAGGAGGTCAATACCACGGCGGCGTTTTTCCAGGCGCCCCAGTCCGATCCGGGAAAAGATTTTGTGCGCTCCGGTTCCTGCTGTGTGATGCCGCCGCAGGACGGTGAGGTCGATGCCGATGGCGCTGCGGAGGCGACCGCCACCGGCGCCAGCGGGCAGGAGCATGAATCGTCGCCGAAACGTCGCTATGTCAGCGACGCATTCGGCCCGCGAAATTTTCTATGGCTCAAGCCGGGGCTGCTGGCGGGCACGCCGCAGCCGGGGCTGTTTGTCGATCTGGACTACGATCTGGCCGCTTTGCAAAGGGTTGGCGTTGCCGTGCTGGTGTCGCTGACTGAAAAACCGCTGGACGCCGCTGCCTTGCAGCCCTACGGCATCGAAGGTATCTGGTTTCCCATTGAGGATATGGGTTGCCCGCAGATGCCGGCGGCGGCGGCGCTGTGCGCGCAACTCGAGCAGCATATGGTCAATGACCGCCCTGTCGCCCTGCACTGCCATGCCGGTATGGGCCGCACCGGCACCATGCTGGCGGCGCAGCTGATCTGGGAGGGGGCCACCGCGCTGGACGCCCTGGAGAGTGCGCGGCGGATTGAACCGCGCTGGGTGCAATCCGAGCAGCAGGTCGATTTTCTGGCAAATTTTTTTCACCACCTGGAAAAATGTGCTAAACCTAATGAGGTGGTACTGCAGTAATAGTTCGCTCTGTGGTTAATGAATAAAGGAAATATGTCATGTCTATTGAAACTGTTTTGCAAAAAGCGATGGCTGCGATTCCCGAGTGTCTTGCCGGTGGCGTCTGCGATATCTCTACCGGCATGCTGCTCGGTGTAAAGACCGTTGACTCTCACCCGGCGGAGGTGCTGGAACTGGTAGCCGCTGCAACCGCCGACCTCTACCAGGGCAGCAATGTGTTATCGATCGAGGATATGTTCAAAAAAAGCAGAGGGATCGAAGGTAACGATGAGCACTATTTTCAGGATATGCTGATTACCAGCACCAACCTGCTGCATATCTTTCTGCGCTCGAAGTCAAACCCGGACCATGTAGCGACTTTCGTTTGCAGAAAGTCTGCCAATATGGGCATGGCAATGAGCAAATCCCGCGCTGCCATGCCGGCGCTGGAAAAAGTTTTATAGTACCCGCTCTGGCAACCGTTAGCCGTGCATTAACCGTTTAAGGCAGAGCATGTCTGGGACCAGTAGTGAGGATAAAACTCACCGCCGCATCGTATCCATTTTGCGCATGCTGAATACGAAAAGCCGCGATATGGAGGCCTCCGCGCTAATTACCCGCGATGGTATATGCACCGCGGCAGACCTGCGCAAAGGTGTCAATGCCGAGCGTCTGGCGGCGATGTGCGCTACGCTGCTGGGGCTGGCGGACACTGCGGTGAAGGAACTCGAGCGCGGCGCCCTGCAACAGGTCCTGCTCTACGGCAGTGAAGGCATACTGCTGTTGATACAGGTGGGCAAGCATCACGTACTGGCGATCGAGGCGCGCCCCAGTATCAATGTCGGCATGATCCTCCTGGACGCGCGCAAGACCGCCAAGCTGCTGGCCTCGATGGTGCCGAATTATCACTGACTCGAACGCTGCCGGTAGGCCGACGGCGAAAGCCCCGTATACTGGCGAAAGCGCCGCCCGAAAACGGTCATCGATTCGTAGCCGATATCGAAGCAGATATCCTGAATGGAATTTTGTGTGGTCACCAGCAACTCTTTGGCCATCTCCAGCCGATAGTGTTGCAGATACCCCCGCGGCGACTCTCCTGTGGCGCGATTGAAGCGTCGCGTCAGATTGCGCTGGCTGATGCCGAAGCGCGCCGCCAGCTCGGCAATGGTGATGGGCTCGGCGTGGTGTCGCTCGAGCCAGTTCTGCACCGCCAGAATTGCCGCATCCTCGTGCTGTTTGAACTCGTCGACATTGATGGAGACGCGCTGGTAGTTGCGGCGCGTGCCCATGGCGCAAAAGCGCTCGCACTGCTGGGCGATGGCCTGGCCGCAGAGCTTGGCGATCAGATGGATATAGACATCCATACTGGCGCTGACGCCACTGCTGCAGTAGAGCCGCTTTTGCAGCGTCAGCATCTCCGTGGCCCGCAACTCGACGCGCGGGTAGCGGCGGCGGAAATTGTCGGCGTAGCGCCAGTGGGTGGTGGCCTCGACGCCGTCGAGCAGCCCGGCCTCGGCCATCAGGAAAACACCGGTGAGTTCGCCGCAGATAATGGCGCCGCGGCTGTGCTGCCGCTGCAGCCAGGGATAGAGTGCGGCATTTGCGGCTATCGCCTGGGCATTGATCTGCGACAGCGTCGGCAGGATGACGGCATCGTAGTTTGGCGGCTCGGGGTCTGCAAGGTCAGCGCCGGGCTCGAGGCCTATTTCCGGGGTGATGGGGAAATTGCCGAAGGTCGATACCGGCTGTGTATCGAGACCGAAAACCTGTATGTCGACCTCGAACCCGCCACTGTCGCGGCCCAGCGCCTGGGCCATGTAGAACATTTCCCGCGGCATGGAGATACTGCTGCTCCAGGCGCCATGGGTAGCATAGATACCGACTCTTTTCATGGCAGCAGGCCCGCTGGTCAGTGGCGCTAGCGCTTTTTGGTGGCCATTTTCTCGTTCGGCATGGGGAAGATATCGCCGTCGCGAACATGGCTCAAGACCCAGCGCTCGAGGCTGGAATAAGAGCCGCCCAGCGAGTTGTTGGGGATGCCGCGGATGCTCTGGTATTCGATATTGGTCAACTGGCTGTATTTCAACAGCGGCCAGGCGCGCGCCCAGAACTGGATGCCGAAATTGTCGCCGTATATTTGCAGAATATAGTTTTTGTCAAAGTAGTCCGAAGACAGGTTGACGATCAGCATTTCGAAGAAACTGGCGGCGCTGTGGATTGCCTGCGCCTGCTCCATCGACAGGTCGCTGACGGCGCTTTTCAGGTTGTCTATTTTACTCACCAGCTCCGGCCCGGAGACGCCCGCTGCGCTGAATACCTGCAGCCCGTCGGCCAGTTCCTTCTCGGCGGCATCCAGCTGTTGAATAAAGGCCGGACGGGAAAAGGGGTCATAGCCGGCGATGAAGTTGACCGTGCGATCGCGCCGGCGGCTCTCCTCGGTGCTGTGCAGGTAATTGACAGTGACCGAACCGGCCAGCAGTGCCGCCAGCAGAATGCTCAGTGGCGCGATAAGCACGCTGTAGTCGGCGCCGTGGGAAAGACTGGCGCCGATAATATAACCCAGCACCAGGCTCACCCCGATCAGCGCCGGTATTAAGATTTTCATCCTGATCATTTTTTATTCGGCCTTTTTTCTATCTGTGCAATCTGTGCCGCTGCACGGCTGCGCAAAGCGCTTCCACGAGGTGGTGTTCGGCCCCGGGCTGCCGGGCCGGGTGTTATCATACCCGATTTGCGGCCGCCGCCCACACTGCGGTTATGGTCTCTGGGGGTGCTGCCGTTAGACCTGTTGAGGGAAGCTGGTTAAAGTACGTCAGTACTAAGGCCAGCGGACCCCAGAGCCTGTCGGTTCTGAAGCAATTTGGCCTTGAAGCATGGTTCTGAGGCATGGTTCTGAAGCATGGTTCTGAAGCAATGGTGCGCCGGCGGCCAGGCGAACGCCGGGCGCCGACTGAGGAGTAAACCCCATCATGAGTGATACGAGCATTGCGGTGTTGTTTTCCGGTGCAGTGGCTGTCGGCAGTCGGGTAACCGTCAAAGGCTGGGTGCGCACCCGGCGTACTTCCAAAGCCGGTATTTCCTTTGTCGCCCTGCACGATGGTTCCTGTTTCGACCCCATTCAGCTGGTGGTCCCGGAGCAGCTGCCGAACTACCAGCAGGAGGTGGCTCACCTGAGTGCCGGCTGCTCAGTTATCGCCAGCGGTGAGCTGGTGGCGTCCCAGGGGCGGGGCCAGGCGGTGGAGATTCAGGCCGATACGCTGCAGGTGGTGGGCTGGGTCGACGATGCGGAGTCCTATCCGATTGCCAAAAAGCGCCACACCTTCGAGTATCTGCGCACCCAGGCCCACCTGCGGCCGCGCACCAATGCCTTCGGTGCCATGACGCGGCTGCGCAATACGCTGGCCAACGCCATCCACAACTATTTCAACGATAACGGCTTCTGCTGGGTCAATACGCCCATCATCACCGCCAGTGACTGTGAGGGCGCCGGTGAACTGTTCCGCGTCTCGACGCTGGATCTGCACAACCTGCCGCGCGACGACCGCGGGCGGGTCGATTACAGCGGGGACTTTTTCGGCAGCGAGAGCTTTCTCACGGTGTCCGGCCAGCTCAATGTGGAGGCTTTTTGCCTAGCCATGTCGAAGGTTTACACATTTGGCCCCACGTTCCGGGCCGAAAACTCCAATACCAGCCGGCACCTGGCGGAGTTCTGGATGGTGGAACCGGAAATTGCCTTTGCCGACCTCGACGACAATGCGGCGCTGGCGGAGGATTTTCTCAAACACTGCTTTGGCGCGGTGCTGGAGCAGCGCCAGGACGATATGGGCTTTTTTGCGCAGCGCGTGGACAAGCAGGCGGTGACCCGCCTGGAGCAGCTGGTAGAGGCCGAATTCGTGCATATGGAGTACGGCGAGGCGGTCGATATCCTGCAGAAGTCCGGCCGCGCGTTCGAGTTTCCGGTACAGTGGGGGGTGGATCTGGCCTCCGAGCACGAGCGCTACCTGAGTGAGCAGCACGTCAAGGGGCCGCTGATCGTAAAAAACTACCCGCGCGCAATAAAGGCTTTTTACATGCGCCTGAACGACGACGAAAAAACGGTTGCGGCGATGGACGTGCTGGCGCCCGGCATCGGCGAAATCATCGGCGGCAGCCAGCGCGAGGAGCGTCTCGACATGCTCGATGTGCGCCTGGCCGAACGCGGTTTGAGCGAGGAGCTGTGGTGGTACCGCGATCTGCGCCGCTACGGCACCGTGCCCCACGCGGGCTTTGGTCTCGGTTTTGAACGGCTGCTGACCTATATCTCGGGGATGGAAAATATCCGCGATGCCATCCCCTATCCGCGGACACCGGGCAATGCGGCTTTCTAAATGCGGCTTTCTAGTAGCTAATTAGAGGTAATGGTATGAGTAAGTTAAGACGTAGCTTTTTTGTCGGACTGTATTGTGCCGCAACCCTGCTGATGGCGCCGGCCTGGGCTGAGCTGTCCGACTATAGCGACAGAATTGCCGCAGTCGGCGGCGACCGCGGCTTTGAGAACCAGGACCAGCGCCTGCGGGCGCTGCTGGATATTGTCTACGACTACCAGATGACGGAGTTTCCCGAAAGTGCCACCTGGTACGGTTACCCGGGGCAGGACCACCGCTGGACCGACTACTCCGCGGCGGCCATCGAGCGCCGCCAGCGTGAACAGCGCGAATTGCTGGCACTGCTGCAGCGCATCCCCACGGCACAGTTGAGTGCGGCGGCGCAGCTGGACTACCAGCTGCTGCACAGTGAGCTGCAGATGAACGTCGCCGCCCAGGCCTATGCCGATCACCTGCTGCCGCTCAACCAGATGGGCGGGGTGCAGCAGGATGTGGCCAGAGTACTGAGTATCATGTCGCCGCGCACCGCCGCCGACTACGACAATATCCTCAGCCGTCTGGAGCGGGTGCCGCAACTGGTGGATCAGCATCTGGCGCTGTTGCGCGAGGGGCTGGCCCGGGGCATCACGCCGCCGCAAATCACCTTGCGCGACGTGCCGCAGCAGGTGCGGAATCTGCTGGTAGACGATCCGCTCTCGAGTCCCCTGCTGGCGGCGTTCCGGCAGTACCCCGAAGGTCTGTCGCAAAAACAGCAGCGCCAGCTGAGCGAGAGAGCCCGCAAGGCTTTCAGCGGAAAAGTCGTACCGGCCTATCGCGAGCTGCTGGCCTTTCTGGAGGACGACTATATCCCGGGTGCGCGCCAGGCGGTCGGCCTGTCAGAGCTGCCGCAGGGCAGCCAGTGGTATGCGCACCGGGTACGGCGCTCCACCACTACCGGCCTGACGCCCAGGCAGATTCACGACAAGGGCCTGGAGGAGGTCAGGCGTATCCGCGCGGCCATGCAGCAGATCATCGAGCAGACCGGCTTTGACGGCGACTTCGCTGCGTTTACCGATTTCCTGCGCAGCGATCCGCAGTTCTACTATGACAGCGAGGAGGAGCTGATTCGCTCTTACCGCGATATTTCCAAGCGCGCCGATCCGGAGTTGGTCAAATTGTTCGGTGTGCTGCCGCGCCTGCCCTACGGCGTGATGCCGATACCCGCGCACGCGGCGAAATCCCAGACCACCGCCTATTACTTCCCCGGTTCGCCGGAGGCCGGGCGCGCCGGTATTTTCTTTGCCAATACCTACAACCTGAAAAGCCGGCCGAAATGGGAAATGGAGGCGCTGAGCCTGCACGAGGCGGTGCCCGGTCATCACCTGCAGATCGCGCTGGCCCAGGAGCAGACCGATATGCACCCCTGGCGCCGGCAGTTGCTGCATATTACCGCCTACGTCGAGGGCTGGGGGCTGTACTCGGAGAGCCTGGGTGAGCTGATGGGTTTTTACCGCGACCCCTACAGCAAGTTCGGGCAGCTGACCTATGAAATGTGGCGCGCGATCCGCCTGGTGGTGGATACCGGCATACACCAGCTGGGCTGGAGCCGCCAGCGCGCGATCGATTTTTTCAAGGCAAACAGTGCTAAGAGCGAACACGATATCGAGGTGGAAATCGACCGCTATATCGTCTGGCCGGCGCAGGCGCTGGCCTACAAGATCGGCGAGTTGAAGATCAAGGAACTGCGCGCGTATGCGCAGAATAAAATGGGTAACGAGTTTGATATTCGCGCCTTCCACGATCTGGTACTGGCATCCGGGCCGGTGCCGCTCGATATTCTCGAGCAGCGGGTGAAAGGCTGGGTCGAGTAGTGGGTGACCACCCATCGGGCAAGCCCCTCAGGTAAGCGCTGCCCGGGTCGGGTATGACGCCGCCTCAGGCCACGTTGTAGTGGCTGTCGCGGCTGCTGTGTGGCTGCAGGGATTGATTGATAGCGAAGAACAGTTCGTCTACCTCGGGCTTCAGATAGCGCAGGGCGTTGTCCCGATGGATGATGTAAGGCGCGCGCTGGCCGTGGTAGTCCATGGTCTTGCCCACCGCTTCGAAGTTGATCCCGAACAGGCGCATCAAGCGCATCAGCCGCGGTTCGATCATGGCGACGCCGTACTCGGCATCGCTGCTCAACAGCATTGCCAGCGCGGCGAGAAACAAACTGACGGGAATCACCGGAAAGTGGCCGCGCTGTCGCTCCTGCACAAACACCGGCCGCGGTAAATTGACTTCCCGCCCCTGGTCACAGGACCTGCGCCGAAAACCGCCGACCACCGCCAGGCGCGAGAACTCCGCCAGCTGCCCGGGCAGGAATTCGTCCGGGTCGAACTGGTCCCTGTCCAGCGCCTCGCTGCAATAGCGTTCGAACGGCAGCGGCAACTCCGGCATCTGCGGATTGGCCTCCACCAGCCTGACACAGCCCACCGGTGTATTGCTGGGGCTGTGCAGCAACAGCGTTTGCTGGGCGTGGGTATCGTATTGATCGAACTCCAGTTGCCGCGGGCAGCGCTGCTCATCCTCGTAGCCGAACTCCCGGCAGTAGACCTGGTAGCGGACAGCGTAGGCCTGCTCCAGCATGTGTTTGTTGCTGGCCCGGTGTATACGGAAATAGCGCTGAAAATGCTGGGCGGGATTCATCAACTTGATTACCTGTTAGAATAGTGACGATATTACCCTCTATGGTTTTACTTTTATATTAAATTTTTTATATTAAATTTTTTTCAATGAATTTTATTATAAATAGAAGGCACTCCCGATAATGGTAGAACACTCACGCAGTTATGTCAGTGCAGACTACCTGATAATGGCGGGCAGATTATTCGAGGGCATAAAGCAGCGCAGTTACGAACTGCTGGGTGACCTCGGTGCTGCCAGTGTGCTGGACATCGGTTGCGGAGCCGGTTTGGATACCGTATCGATGGGTTTGCAGGCCGGCGAGCGCGGCAGGGTCTGGGGAATTGATCTGGATGCGGAGATGGTTGCCCTGGCGCAGCGGCGCACACGCGAACTGGGGCTCGCACAGCGGGTAAGACATCGCGTGGCCGATGCCTGCGACTTGCCTTTCGGCGACGCGCAGTTCGATGCGGTGAGAAGTGAGCGGCTGTTGATGCACCTGCCCGACCCCACCGCGGCGCTGGCCGAAGCGGTGCGGGTGACCCGCCCGCAGGGCAGGCTGGTGATGATCGACACCGACTGGGGCAGCCTCTCTACAGCGACTGCGGAGGTCGAGATCGAGAGATGTCTGGCGAGATTTCGGGCGGAAAAGATTTTTCCAAATGGTTATTCAGGCAGGCGTCTTTATGGTTTAATGGCCGCTGCCGGGTTGCAGGGTATCGTGCTGGAGCCCGTCGCCATACACCTGACGGATCTGGCGTTGTGGCGATTTATAACCCGGGCGGACGACGTGGAGAGATTTGCACTGGAACGGCGGGTCCTCAGTCGCGAAGCGCTGCAGCGCTGGCGCGCCGCCCTGGAGGACGCGTCAGAAAAAAAAGCTTTTTTTGGCAGTGTTACCGTGGTGATTGCGGCGGCGCAGCGACAGTCTGTCAGCGTATCGTAGCGCTGTCCGGCGACGGCTGTGGGGAAGCGCCGGGACCCAACCGCAATACGGTCCAAAACACTGCGGTTACCGGGTGGCGGTCACTGGGTGGCGGTCATTGGGTGGCGGTAATGTGCGGCGCGGTAAGATAAGGTCGCCGGGCGAGAAGCTAAAATAAGGTTTGCCAGTTAAAACTCTAGTCCAAATGGCATGTATTTTATCAATTTGTTTTTCCCGCCAAGTTGCGGTGCCCGGCCGCCCGGCCAGCCGGCGATGGCGGCATCAATGAAATACATAACACTCGCGGGCGGTGCGCCGGCGGCTGCACCACTGCCGCCGGAACGCCGGCTCTCATGAACAAAGGTTTTCTCAGCCTCAAATGGCAGGCGGTCTTGAGTGTCAGCTTCATTCTGGTGCTCGGGGTCGGTCTGATTACTTATTTCGGCAAAAACAATCTCGAGCAGACTTACGCCAACCAGCGCGACAGGGTATTTCAGGACCGGCGCCAGGCGGTGACCGGCGCGTTGCAGGCAATGCAGCTGCAACTGTTGCAGCTGGCCGGCCATATGCAGGGCCTGGCCGGGCTCAGCGCCGGCGGTGCCCGCGAGGCAATGGTCGATACGCTGGAGCGCAACTGGGACCAGTTGAACTTCGAATGGGGCGTTGAGGCAATCGAGTTGTTTGCCGCCGACGGTGCCATCATCGGGGCCTGGGGCGGCCGCTCGCCGGAGGCCTCACTGTCGGCGGACTGGATAGCGCGCGCCAATCGCCTGGAGGCTCCGGTTGCCGAAGTCTGGTGCCAGCGTTCCTGCTGGCAGACTGTCAATGTGCCGGTTTTTCTCGATCAGATGAATGTCGGCATTTTATCGCTGACCCGCTCGCTGGCAGGGGCGGTACTGCAGTTCCACAGTGCCACGGCGGCTGACGTGGGTATCCTGGTACCGCGCACCGGGGAGCAGCCCGGGAGCCTCGACGGCCTGCGCACACTGCAGCACTGGCAGCACGATGTGGTAGCACTGACCGGCGCGCCGCTGACTTACAATCTGCTCGACCATGTTTCCTCGACCCTGACCATGGCCGGCCTCGAGCACGACCGCGCGGTGCAACTGTGGCGGGAGCGCCATTACGAGATCAGTCTCATTGCGCTGAATCAGGCCGCCGATACCCGCGCCGCCCGCATGGTAGTGGTGGAAGATGTCAGCGCCGACCTGCAGCGGCTGCAGTCGACACTGGCGGGTTTTTTTCTCGCCGCCATTGCCATTCTGCTACTGGCAGAGGCGGTGTTGCTGTGGTTGTTGTGGTTGCCCATGGTGCGCCTGCAGGTGGTTGCCAAGGCACTGCCGATGCTGGCGCAGAGCAGCCGCGACCTGACGGTGAATCTAACCCGGCTGCGGGGCCCGAAACTGATTCGCAACGAGATTCACGACTTGTTTGACGCCGCCATATTGCTGTCGCGCAAGCTCGACAGTCTGGATATGACGGTCAAGTCGCGCACCAAGGGGCTCAAGCGCCGCAGCCGCGAGCTGTTGGAAGAGCGCAATTTCGTTACCACGCTGTTGAATAATGTGCATGTGATCATTCTCACCCAGGACCGCGAGGGCTGTGTGCGGCTGCTGAATTCCGAGGGGCAGCGCCTCACCGGGGTCGGCAGCAACGGTCTGCACGATGTTTATTTTACCGACTACGTCGAAAACGATGACCGCGCCAAGGTGAAGCAGGGTATCGGTGAATTGTTTCTTGGCAAGACACAGCAGTTTCATCACGAGAGCGATTTTATCTGCGAGTCGGGCAAGCGCCTGCATATGGACTGGTACCACAGCCACTTGCCCAATACCCATTCCGGCGGCGAGTTGGTGCTGTCGGTGGGTCTGGACCTGACCGCGCGCAAAATTGCCGAGCGCAACCTGGCCTGGCTGGCCGACCACGATCCGCTGACCGAACTGTTCAACCGCCGTCGTTTCCAGACCGAGTTTGCCCAGGCATTGAAGAAATACGAGCGCTTTCGCCAGCCGGGGGCACTGGTGTTTTTCGATGTCGATCAGTTTAAAACCGTCAACGATGCCAGCGGTCACCCGGCCGGCGACCGCCTGCTGTGTGAGATAGCGGTGAAGCTCGGCCACGCGGTCAGGGAAACCGACACCCTGGCGCGGCTGGGAGGCGATGAGTTTGCCATTCTGATGGAGCAGACCGATTGCGACGGTGCGGTTGCCCTGGCCAACAAACTGTGTGAGCTGATCAGCGATACCGAAGTCATCGGCAACAACAAGCTGCACCGCATCACTATCAGCGTCGGCATTGCTCTCTACCCGGAACACGGTGAATCTGTGGACGAGTTAATGGCCAACGCCGATTTTGCCATGTATAAGTCCAAGGCTGAAAGCAACGCCCGCAGCAACTGGCATTTGTACTCGGCCGATGCGCCGGAACGCTACGAGCTGCAGAAAAGGGTGGACTGGAAGGCGCGTATCAAGGATGCGCTGGACGATCAGCGCCTGCTGCTGCACTTTCAGCCGATATTGGATGTGAGCGGCGACTGTATTTCGCATTACGAGGCGCTGGTGCGGATGCACGATGAGCGCGGCAATCTGGTTTCGCCGGGGATGTTTATCCCGATTGCGGAGAAAACCGGGCTGATTCACGAGATCGACCGCTATGTGGTGAATATGGCGGTAGTGGCGCTGGACCGCTTCCGCCGCCAGGGCAGGGATATTACCCTGTCGGTCAACCTCTCGGCCAAGGCCATCGCCAACAGCGAATTTGTCGCCACTATCGAGGGGCTGGTGAAGCAGTATGCCGTGGACCGCTCGCGGCTTATTTTCGAGCTCACCGAGACCTCCGCGGTGGAGGACATTGTGACCGCAGCGGAGGTGATCGGCCGCTGCTGTAAACTGGGCTATAAATTTGCCCTCGACGATTTTGGGGTCGGTTTCGCCTCGTGGTTTTACCTGCGGCGGCTGCCGGTGGACTATGTCAAGATAGATGGGTCTTTTGTGCGTCATCTGGCTAAAAATTTCGAAGACCGCCTGTTTGTCAAGGCGATCAATGACGTTGCTCAGGGGCTGGGAAAAAAGACCATTGCCGAGTTTGTGGAGGATGAGGTTTCTTTGCAACTGCTGACCGAATTCGGCGTCGATTACGCCCAGGGTTACTATATCGGCAAGCCGCAGGAGTCGCTGTTGTACAGCGACAGCGACTTCAAAGTGACCCTTGCCCGCACCGATCTCAAAGAGATCAACACCCAGTAGCATCGTTATGAGACCAGTGCGAAGTCAGCGCAATTCACTCTGCCCAACACCGCCCTGCAAATGCCTGCGCTACCTGCTGGCGCTGCTGTGCCTGTGGGGATGGCTGGCGCCATCGCTGGCACAGGCCGAACGCGAGATCGACATCCGCGTGATAGCTCACCCCGATGTGGAGGTGAATTCGCTGACCAAGGTGGGCCTGCGCTCGATCTTCGGTATGAGAAACCGCACCTGGCCGCGCGGCGATCTGATCAGGGTATTTGTGCTCACCGACAACGACCCCACCCATATACGCTTTACCAAACATGTGCTGCGCACCTTCCCCTATAATCTGCGCCGCATCTGGGACCGGCGGGTATACTCCGGCACCGGCCAGTCTCCGGTAGTGGTCAGCTCGGAAAAAGAGATGCGCGATATGATTTCGCTGACCAGAAACTCGATAGGCTATGTCAGTGCCGACTGGGTGGGCGATAACGTAAAAGTACTGGAGTTGAGATGACTGCAATCAGGACCGCCCTGTACCACTGTGCCGCCATCACCCTGGCGGGCGCAGTGGCCGTGTGCCGGGCCGACGGTCAGGACCAGGCCCATCGCCTGCAGATACATGGCTTTGCCGCCCAGAGCTTCCTGAAGACCGACAACAATAATTTCTTCGGCGACAGCGAGGACGGCAGCTGGGAGTTTCAGGAACTGGGCCTCAACGCCCTGTGGCGCCCGGCCGCCAGACTGAAGCTGGCGTTGCAGGTGGTGGCGCGCGACGCCGGTGAAACCGACGACGGCGATCTGCGCGTCGACTACGGTTTCATCGACTATACCTTGTTGAACTCGCAGGCGCACAGTGGCGGCCTGCGCCTGGGGCGGGTGGTCAATCCGTTTGGCTTTTACAACGACACCCGCGACATCGCCGCTACGCGCCCGAGTATTCTGCTGCCGCAGTCGATCTACTTCGACGTCAACCGCAACTTCGCCCTGTCCTCCGACGGTTTGCATGTGTATTACGAGCGCGGCAATGACAACGCCGATTATACCTTCCAGTTCGGTGTTTTCGAGCCGCGCACCGAAGATCCGGACTTCGAACCGGCCATCTTCTTTCAGCAGGTACCCGGAAGACTCGACGGTGCAACCAGCTGGATGGGGCGCTTTATCTACGAATACGATTTTGGCCGCGTGCGCCTCGGCTTTACCGCCTCGGAAGTCAACGTCGACTATGAACCGGGGCAGGTGGATGTGATATCGCCGGGTGAGTTTCATTTTCGCCCCTATATCCTGTCGGCCCAGTACAACGCCGAGGACTGGAGCCTGACTGCCGAAGTTGCCAGCCGCACCTCGGAGCTGGAAGACTTCGGGGTGCTGCCCGACACCGATTTCACCGGTACCAGTTACTTCGTCCAGGGCACCTATCGCCTGTCACCGCAGTGGGAGCTGTTGCTGCGCTACGATGAACTCATCTGGAACAACGACGATAAAGACGGCCGCGAGTTTGCCGCCGCTACCGGCCTGCCCCACTACTCGCGCTTTGCCAAGGACTGGACGCTGGGGGTGCGCTGGGATATCAACCGCCATTTCATGTTGCGCGCCGAGTGGCACAAGGTCGACGGCACCGGCTGGTTGTCGATGCTGGAAAATCCGATTCCGGCTGACACTAAGCGCCACTGGGACCTGTTTGCGGTGTCGGCCTCGGTGAGGTTTTAGCCGCGCGGCGGCTCAGTCGAGCAGAGCCTGGCGCAGTTCGTCGAGTTGCCGCTGCATGCTGGCCACCTGTTGTTCCAGCGTTTCGAGGCGCTCACTGAGCGGCGGTGCCGCAGCCTGTTGCTGCGAGTCGCGCGGCGGCGATGCCGGTGCAGTGCCGGCATCGACCTCGCCGCTGAACAAGTGGGCATAGCGCGACTCGCGTTTGCCCGCCTCGCGCGGCAGCTTCACCACTAGCGGCCGGCCCTTGTGATCCATCAGGCCCTGCAGAGTGGCTTCCACCTGTCCGACATCACTGAACTGGCACAGGCGGTTGGTGCGGGTGCGCAGTTCGCCCGGCGTTTGCGGGCCGCGCAGCAGCAGTACGCAGACAATGCCCAGTTCCTGCGGGCTGAATTGCAGGTCGCTGAACTCGGTATTGCAAAAGCGGTGCTGTATCTTGCTGACCCGGCTGCCAAAGCCGGAGACCTCAGTGAGCAAATGCTTTTTCACCAGTTCGTCGACGTTCTCCTGCACCGTGGCCTCGTCGAGTTCCAGCACCGGCTCGCGGTTACTCTTCTGGTTGCAGGCACTGGTCAGCGCGTTCAGTGACAGCGGGTAGTGGTCGGGGGTAGTGATCTGCTTTTCCAGCAGCGCGCCGATGATGCGGGTCTCGTAAAGCGTCAGTGGGTCGATCATGGTTTGCCTGTGTCCTGCCTAGGTCCTGGGAAGAAAGTCATGCTGTTGCGCGGCCCTGCGGTAGGCCTCGATCAGTGCCGTTGCATCGGCGGCGATTTGTGCCGGCGTCTTGCCGGGCCGGTAAATCGCCGAGCCGATGCCGAAACCGCTGACGCCGGCGCGCAGATAGTCCGGCATATTGCCGGCGTCGATACCGCCGACGGCGTACAGCGTGGTGGCTGCCGGCAGCACTGCTGTCAGCGCTCTGACGGCAGCCGCAGGTATCTGTTCGCTCGGGAACAGTTTTAGCGCATCGGCGCCGGCCTGCAGTGCGGCGAAGGCTTCCGTGGGGCTGCAGCAGCCGGGCAGCGAAACCATCTGCAGGCGCTTGCTCTCGGCGATGACTGCGCTGTCGGTATTGGGCGATACAATCAACCGCCCGCCGGCGCGGCTCACCGCCTCGACCTGTTCAACCCGGGTAACCGTGCCGGCGCCGATCAGGCAGCTGTCGCCAAAGGATTTTGCCAGCAGGTCGATGGAGCGCAGCGGCTGTGGCGAGTTGAGCGGTACCTCGAGCATCCTGAAACCGGCCCCGGCCAGCGCCCCGGCCACCGCTACCGCCTGCTCCGGGGGCAGCCCGCGGAGGATGGCGATCAGCGGCAGTTGCTGGTGCAGGGTCCGGGGCAAGGCGCTACTCCGAGGTAATTTCGCGCGCGGCGACATCGATAATACCACGCAGAAAGGCGCCGTCGGCGCTGACGCTGCGGGGCTGCAGCTGCAGCTGGCTGAGCGCCGCACAGTAGCGTTGTGAAAGCACCTCGTTGGCCACCACTGCCACTGTCTGTGCGGCCGGATAGAGGGCCTTTGCCGCTTTGACTTCATTGCCGATCACCAGGCCCGACAGATAAGACAGCACACTTTGCTCCGGCAGGTGGCCGGTCAGGTGGCGGGCGCGGATGGAAAACAGCTGGTGCAGCAGACCGCCCTCCTCGCCGGCGGCGCTTACCGCGGCGGCAAAGGCGCGGCGGTCGTCGCGGGCATTTTTGCCGATGGCGCCGACCGAGCTGCGCGCGGCTATCAGCGCGTACAGTTCGCCGGTCATAAACGTGGAAAATCCGGTAATGGCCGCGTTTTCCACCTGTACCCACTTGCTGTGGGTGCCCGGCAGGCATACGGTGCCGGTGTCAGTACCGAGACTTTCCAGGGCGCCGAACACCTGGATTTCCTCGCCGCGCATCACATCCGGCGCACCGGAGGGGCTGCAGCCGCTGACGCCGGGGGCGATCCAGATGTCGGCGCCGCTGAGCGGCGCGGCGAAGCGGTTTTCCACCCGCGTCATCAGCCCGCGCACATCGTCGAGGCTGGCCGGGCAGGGCACATAGGGCATTTCCAGCCAGCCGTCGCGGGCGCCGACCACGCCGCTCATGTAAATGGGCAGGTCGGGTGTCTGCAACAGCCACGGGCCGCACTGCTCGCGCAGCACCTCGGCGTGGTGGGCTCTGTCGTGCTGCAGTACGCCCTGGTCGCTGGCGACCTTGGCCAGCAGCTGGTGGTGCTGGTCCAGCAGGTAGGCGCGGAAAGACGTCGAGCCCCAGTCCACGGCAATCATCGATGGCCGCGCCGCCGAGGTCATACCCGCCCACCGTCGATCACCAGGGACTGCCCGCTGATCATGGCCGAAGCCGCCGATGCCAGAAACAGCGCCGATTGCGCCACATCCTCTGCGCTGATCAGGGTTTTCAGGCTCTGCTGTCGCAGGCAGTCCTCGATCGCTTCGGGTGTGGCCCACAGCCGCTTTTGCCGCTCGGTCATTACCCAGCCGGGGATCAGCGCATTGACGCGGATATTGTCCGGGCCCAGCTCCCGCGCCAGTGCCTTGGTGAGGCCGACAATGCCGGCCTTGGCGCTGACATAGGCGGGGTAGCCGGGCAGGCCGAGAATGGCGGCGTTGGAGCCGACATTGACGATACTGCCGCCGCGGCGCTCGCGCATGTGCTCCGCCACCGCCTGGGCGGTGAAGAAGTGCGGCCGCAGATTGGTATTGAGTGTGTCGTCCCACTGCTCCACGCTGAGGTCCTGCAGGGTGTGGCGGTCGTCGCGGCCGGCGTTATTGATCAGTACATCCACCGGTCCGAGTTCACCTTGTGCCGTTGCCAGGGCGTCGCGCAGCGCGCCGATATCGCGAATGTCGCAGGCGATAAACAGCGGCCTGCTGCCGTTTTTTGCCGCCACCCGGTCGCATACCCGGCGCGCCGGCTCGGTATTATTGGAAACAAAGGCGACTCTCGCGCCCTGGGCGGCAAAGGCATCGACAAAGCAGGCGCCCAGACCGGCGCCACCGCCGGTGATGAAAACGGTGCGCTCGCGCAGATCGGTGTAACTGGCATAAGGCATGGCTCGAGTCTCGTGCTCGTTGAGGCCCTAGACTATCGGTTTTGATACGCCACTGTACACCTGCAGATGCGCCGGTCGTCGAAGCTGATTATTGCTGTAATCCAGTATAGTACTATTTATCCTATAATTCTCTTGGGCCGCGCCTGTCGCGCCTATGATTTGCCTGGCCAATCCGGCATAATCGCGACTCACTGGCCGGCTGAGCGGCAAAGTAAAAAAAGGCGCCAGCACTCTTGGGGAAAGCGATTTTGGGCGGGTGTATTGATGGTGGAAAATAACCGCAGTTTGACGCAGACCATCGTCCATGACCTGGGGCTGGCCATAGTCTGTGGCACCTACGGTGCGGAAAACCCCTTCCCGATAGAAGCTGAGCTGTGCAAACAGTACAACGTCAGTCGCAGTATTCTGCGCGAGGCTGTGAAGATGCTGACCTCCAAGGGGCTGCTCAGCGCCCGCCCGCGCCAGGGCACCTGGGTGCAGCCGGAGCAGAACTGGAACCTGCTCGACCCCGATGTACTGCGCTGGCTGCTGGAGCGCAAGTTTTCCCTCAAGCTGCTGGCCGAATTCACGGAAATGCGCCTGGCCATAGAGCCCCAGGCGGCCGCTTTCGCCGCCGAGCGCGGCGGCGAGGCACAGCTGCGGGCCATCGAGGCGGCCATCGCCCGCATGCAGGCCGCAGAGGTGGGCGAGGACGACCCGCTGTCCGCCGATATCGCTTTTCATGTCGCCGTGCTCGAGGCCAGTGACAACCGCTTCTACGCCCAGATCAAAGACCTGATCGACACCGCCCTGCGTATCAGTATCCGCCTCACCAACCAGCTCAAAGGCGTCAGCCGCGCCAGCGTCGAAGACCACCGCAAAATCCTCGATGCCATCCTGGCGCGCGATCCCGCCGCCGCCCGGCAGGCCTCGCTGGCACTGATCGAGGAGGCCATGGAGCTGATTCAACAGGTGCGCAGTGGCGGTGAATAGCCATACGGTTTTGACTCCCCAGCACCATATGTGTTAAAAATAGCCTGATTTATATTATAAATAAGATATATAAAAACAACCTTGCACGGCGAAAACCGGCAACCGGCGGCACCGGTGACAAGCCAGCTATGCGGGAGAGATAATGCCACTGCAATCGCTTCAAATCGGCGTATTTGTGTTTATCACGGCGCTGATTGGTCTGGTGACTTATTGGAAATGCCGCGGCGCCAGGCATGCCGCCGAGTCCAACAAGGAGTACTTCCTCGCCGGTGGCGGCCTCTCCTGGATCTTCGTCGCCGGCTCCATCACCCTCACCAATCTCAGTACCGATCAACTGGTGGGTATGAACGGCAACCAGATGGCACTGCTGGCCTGGTGGGAGTTCTCCGCCGTGGTGGGCCTGATCATTCTGGCCAAAGTGTTTCTGCCCATCTACTACAGCAACAACTGCACCACCACCACCGAATTGCTGGAGCGGCGCTATAACAACAAGCATATCCGCGCTACCATCGCCGCGCTGTTCCTGCTCGGCAATGTGTTCTTATACCTGCCCATCATGCTCTACACCGGCTCGCTGTTCATGCAGTCCATGTTCGCTATCGAGACGCCCATTATCGTGCTGGCCACTGCCTTTGCCCTGGTGGGGGCCGCCTATGCGATATTTGGCGGCCTGCGCGCGGTGGCGATTTCCGATACCTTCAGTGGCGTGCTGCTGCTGGGGATGGCCGTGGTGGTGGTGTTTCTGGCGCTGGCGGCGATCGACTACGACTTCAGCGGCATACCGGCCGAGCGCCTGACCCTGATCGGCGACAGTGATTCGCCCGTTCCCTGGCACACGCTGCTGACCGGCATGATTTTTATCCAGACGTTTTACTGGAGCACCAACCAGACCATAACCCAGCGCGCCATGGCGGCGCCGAACCTGCGCGAGGCGCAGAAAGGCGTGTTCGCCGCAGCGGCCATCCGCCTGCTGATCGTGCCGGCGATCATTGTGCTGCCCGGTATTGTTTCCTATAAGCTCTACGGCGATATCGGTGACGCCGCCTACGGCCGCATTGTCGGTGACCTGATGCCCACCTGGCTGTCCGGCGCCTTTGCCGCGGCAATCGCCGCGGCGGTGCTGACCAGTTTTAACAGTGTCTTGAACTCCTCCGCGGCGCTCTATGTCTGCGATATCCACGAAAAGTATATCAGCGCCAACCCCGATGTGCCGAAACTGAGCGGCTTTATCACCGGGCTGTTTGTGATTGTGGCGCTGCTGCTGGTGCCGGTTTACGACGGTGCCGACAGTATCATCAATCTGGTGCAGAAACTGAACGGTCTGCTCAGCATGCCGATATTGTCGACTTTTGTGGTGGGCTTGCTGTTTCGCAACGTCGATGCGCGCGCGGCGATTGTCGCGGTTGTTTCGGGTGTGGGGCTGTATGCCTTGTTCTCCTTTGTGTGGATGCCGCTGCACTATATTCACATGATGCTGTTTACGCTGGTGTTTTGCATTGTCACCGCCCTGCTGGTCAACCGCCTGGTATTCGGCCGCAGCGCCGAATTGATCCGCAAATCAGCCGCATCCAAAACGCCGCAGCTCGGCGCCGGTTAGGGTTTACCTGTCGCACCCGCTGCCGATGACTGCCCGAGTGATGTTGCAGCGGCGATATTTGCAGCGAGCGCTTGTCGGGCGCGGCGGCAGCGTTTAGTATCGGGCGCTCGATTCCCAGTACGGCACCCGGCCGATGTTTGACCTCAGTGACCTGCTTCTGATCAGCGTGCCGATCGTTGTCGCTGCCCTTTTCTGGCGCGCCCAGGGCAGCCGCGAACTGGCCCTGCAGGCGGCGCAGCGGCACTGTAACGAGATGGGGGTGCAGTGGCTGGACGGCAGTGTCGCGCTGAAACGTATCAAAGTCGCCCGCAATGCGCGCGGGCGTCTGTGTCTGTCGCGCAGCTATCTGTTTGAGTTTTCCTCCACCGGTGACGAGCGCTACCAGGGCTGGGTGACGCTGCTCGGCAGCAGAATACAGTCCGTGCAATTGCAGGCGCATCGCCTGCACTGACTAGCGGGGTTCGCCAGATTGTAACAATTCCCGGTAGGTGAGCTGTAAAATCCGCGCATCGTTGCTGGCGCGGTGGCGGGACAGGTCCATCGACCCCAGCACCTGTCGCTTGCGCGTCTCCCAGCGCTCCACCTGATCGCCGTTCAACAGTTCCAGAATATGCGCCAGGCGAAAACGCTGCCGCACACCGGCGTCATAGTACAGCCGCGCCACCCAGCTCTGGTCGTTGCCCCAGGCGTCGGAGTAAACGACTTTGTCCTGCAGTAACTCGTTGAGCGCCCTGGCGACGATATTGATGGCGATGCCGTGCTGCTTGAGAATACTGCGGCTGATGCCGTGCAGGGCTTCGGCCTGTTCGTCCCAGTGGGTCCAGTCGTGCGCCGGCTCGATCAGAAAACACTGGGTGCGGCCGTTCTCCAGCGCCACGCCGATTTCCACCGGGTAGCTGTTGCGCCCGAAGCCTGAGGCCTCGACATCGATGAAGACCGGTAAGCGCGCCGGCGGCGACTGTTGTTCGGCGAGATTATCCAAGCGCGCTTACCTCAACGTGATGGCCCGGTATCGACCGCAGGCGACTCCGGCAGCGGTGCCGGGCGGCTATGTCGAGCACCGCCCACCGCGCCCTGTCGTCAGCGCTGATATCGGCGCAGGTCGCCGCGGCGCGACCGCTGAGCAGGGCCGGCAGCAGTAGGATGCCGATAAGTAGAGTGCAAACAGTCATCAGGTATTCGTCCAGCATGGTAATCGTATTCAGCCACCCGCCTGATAGTACTGAGGTTTTATGTCGGTTTATCACTCAGTGTAGTAGACTCTGGCACTATGTTAGCAGAGATACCGCGCTAAAAGGCCCGCAGCCATTGCCATGGAGTTTTTCGACAGCCACTGTCACTTTGATTTCGAGGTGTTCGCAGGGCAGCGGGCGCAACTCTGGCGCCGCTGCCAGGCCGCCGGTATTGCCCGCCTGCTGGTGCCGGGCGTGGCCCCGGCCCAGTGGCAGACAATGCTGGTCATGGCCGAGGCCTATCGCGGCATCGTCTGTGCTGTCGGCCTGCATCCCTGGTGGATCGACAAAGTGCCCGGTGACAGTGCCGCGCTGGCGGACAATGTCGCTGCGCAGGCGGCGCTGAAGCTGAGCCACCCGCGTTGCGTCGCGGTTGGCGAGTGCGGCCTGGACACATATATCGAGACGCCGCTGGCACTGCAGCAAGCCGTATTCGAGGCGCAGGTGCAGCTGGCCGGCGAGCGGCGCCTGCCACTGGTGGTACACGTGCGCGGCGCCCATCAGCAGGTGATACGAATTCTGCGACGCAACTCACCGGCAGCCGGCGGTGTCATACACGGTTTCAGCGGCAGCCCGGAGCTGGCCGCACAATACTGGGCACTGGGCTTTTATATCGGCGTCGGCGGCACCATCACCTACGAGCGCGCCGCCAAAACCCGCCGCGCGGTATGCGCCCTGCCCGCCGAGGCCCTGGTGCTGGAAACCGATGCACCCGATATGCCGCTCTGCGGCTTCCAGGGCCAGCCCAATACACCGCTGCAGATCCCGCGCCTGGCCCGGGTCCTGGCCGAACTCAGACAACAGTCGCTGAGCGCTGTCGCCGCTCAGACCAGCGCCAACAGCTGCCGCCTGTTCGGCCTGGGGGCGCCGGGCAGGGATTCGTAGTGCAGGCCCGTGGTGCAGAGCGATAACACCGATCCGTTTAGCCGTGACGATCTGAGCTCGCTCAGCCTGCAGCAACTGCGCGCCCGGCGCGGCTGGCAGCAGCGCTATCGTTTGCTGATCAGTTGGGCCGACTGCATTGCGGCCAAACCGGCCCTGCGCTGTGAGGCCAACCGCGTAGCGGGCTGCGAAACGGCGGCGTGGCTGGCTCACCGCCGCCGCGGTGAACTGCATCAATTTGCCATCGACGCCGAGTCGCGCATCGTCCGCGGTTTGGGCGCGCTGTTGCTGGTGATGCTGAATAACCGCAGCACCGAGCAGCTGCGCGACTTGGATATCGCGGCACAGTTCACCGCTCTGGGGCTGGATAAACACCTGAGTCCATCGCGCGGTAGCGGCTTGCGGGCCATAGTGTCACAGGCCTACCAAAGAAGCGGTATAGATATTCGCTAAGCATAGCGAAGGTAGATCCGCCTGTCTGGTAGGGATTCAGAAACTCTCGACAGCAGGGATGCTGGCGAGAAGTCTATCTGAATCCCTTCAGGTATCTCTCTATGGCCCTCGCTGCGGTTATAAAGCCAAAGCTGGCGGTCACCATGCTGGCGGCGCCGAGGCCGCCGCTGCAGTCCAGATTGACAGCGTCGCCGAAACCGCTTTTTGCATGGCGGATACCGCCGTTCGCATCGGGATAAAGCAGTTGCTCCGCGGAATAGACCGCCTCGATGGAAAAAAATCGCTTCGGGTTGCGGGAGAAATTGTACAGGCGGCGCAGATGGTTGCGGGTTTTCGCCAGCAGCGGGTCGTTGTGGGTGCGGCTCAGATCGCCGCTGGTGATTTGCCGCGGATCGCGTTTGCCGCCGGATGAGCCGACGGTAATGATCGCCTGTTTGCGGCGCTTGCAAAATGCGATCAGCGCCGCTTTGACATAGGCGGCATCGATGGCATCGATCACCAGGTGATGATCGGGTCGCACGAGCTGTTCGAGATTGTCACCGCTGAGAAAATCCTCCACCTGATGCACTGCCATTTCCGGATTGATAGCATGCAGGCGCGCGGCCATCACCGCGGTTTTGGGCCGGCCGATGGTATCCTGCAGTGTATGCAGCTGGCGGTTGGTATTGGTGATACAGATATCGTCCAGATCGATCAGCGTAAGGCCGCCGACACCGCTGCGGGCCAGGGATTCGGCGGCCCAGGAGCCGACGCCGCCGAGCCCGACCAGACAAAAATGCGCGCCCTGCAGCTGCTCCAGCGCCGCCTCTCCATAGAGGCGGGCGATACCACCGAAGCGCTGCCGATAATTCGAGGAAAATGTCACCGCCATCGGTAAATAGTAACCACTCTCCACATACTAGTCACTAGAGACTAGAGACTAGAGACTAGAGACTAGAGACTAGTTAAAAAAACTCAGTGCCCTGGACATTAACGAGCGCTGTTCGGCATAGACGGTGTCGTAATAGGTGACCGCATATTCGTGGGGGTCGACATAGCAGTAGATGAAAACATCTTCAAACTGCTGCGGCGTACCGACGTTGCCGATCAGCGATACTACGAAGATATCCCGCTGCGGCTCGAAGCGGGTGGAGTGGTCATCGACGTGGGAGCGCAGCAGGGCGTCGCCGAACTGGCGCTTGGCCTTGTGCTGGCACACCTGGGTTGCATCGTATTCGTCAAAAGGAATGCGGCGGAAATCGCGTTGGCCGAACAGGTCTTCATGGGCGCTGCGGCTGTCGCCGGCGCTTTGGTAGTGGTGTGTGCCGACTACCGTTGCCAGTGTTACCACCGCGCCTGCGGCGATAAACGTCAACAGTTGCGAGGAGAGAAAACCCCGCATTGAACTCGCCGCGCCGCGCTTGCCGCCAGCTTTTACCGTCGTCATATGGTCCATCCCGATAGCGTGCTGACACCGGCGCCAACAGGCCCCATGTCTGCGTTGGGTAACCGTTCGACCCGCGGGACAGCCAAGTGTCGCCTGGGCACTGGTTTTGCGTCCCCGCGTTACCACGGGTTTGCCTTTTTCCTGGAGCGGGACCAGATACCCCGGCTCTGCTGCTAACGGAGCTAAGTATGTCTGACGCTTAATCACAGGGCAATATTAAACGCCAATCTTTTCAGATGAATAAGTAATAAAAATCTGGCAGTAGCAACACTGCATCACAGTTGCCAGTGGCGCCAAGCCGTTTCATCTAGTGGTATTTGAGAGCGGTTAATAGTATTTGAGATCGGTCGCCTTGCCCCAGAACACCCGGTAGGAGTAAGCGGTATAGGCGATAATCGTAGGCACGACCACGACCGTGCCGTAAAGTACGAATTGTAATGAAACTGTCGCACTTGCCGCCTGCCATACTGTCAATGAGCCGGGCACCACATAGGGGAAGAAACTGTAGGCCAGGGCCTGAAAACAGAGGAAAAAAATCATCACCGCGGCGGCAAACGGTATCCAGCACCCGAAGTCATCCCAGTCGGGAAAATGGCTGAGATAGCGGTCGATCACGATAAACAGAAACCCGCACAGCAGGGGAATCGGCAGCAATACAATCGCCTCCGGCAGGGTGAACCAGCGGGTGAAAATATGCTCGCTGATCGACAGGTTCACCACTGATACACTGAAGATGCCGAGCGCCGCGATCCACGCGCAATAGCGCGCCCAGCGCCGCGCCCGCGCCTGCAACTGGCCCTCGGTTTTCATCACCAGCCAGGCCGCACCGATAAAACTGTAGCCGGCTGTTACACACACGGCACTCAGTGCGGCGAAAGCCTGTGCCTGCCAGGTGTCGCTAAAGCCCATGACATAGCGGCCCAGCATATAGCCCTGGGTCAGGGCGGCGAGTAGGGAGCCGGCGTTGAAAGCGATGTCCCAGCTGTTTTTGTGATTGCCGGGCGCCTTGGCGCGAAAGTCAAAGGCCACGCCGCGCAGGATCAGCCCGGCCAGCATCAGCGCCGCCGGCAGGTAGAGGTCCTGCAGTACCTGGGAGTGGGCGGAGGGAAAGGCGATAAAGAGAATACCCACCGCCAGCACCAGCCAGGTTTCGTTGGCGTCCCAGAACGGGCCGATAGAGGCGATCATGGTGTCGCGCTGGCTCTCGCTGTCGCGCGGCAGCAGAATGCCGACGCCGAGATCGTAGCCGTCGAGTACGGCGTAGAGAAAAAAAGCCAGGCCCATCAGGCCGAAAAAAATCAGGGGCATCCAGTAATCAGCGCCGGTTGGCATAAACGTCTCCTCGCTAGCTGCTCATTTGCGGGTGTGGGCCGGCGCCGCTACTGTTGCTGCCGGCGGGCTGCTCGGGTATCTCCTGCTCCAGTTTGACGGCGCGGTTGGCCATCACGAACAGGGTGCGGATATAGGCGATGATCAGCACGCTGTAGAGGCTCAGATAGAGTGTCAGCGACAGTGCCACATTGACCGGTGCCACCGTGGTCACCGCATCGGCAGTCAGCAGCAGGTTTTGCACCAGATAGGGCTGGCGGCCGATTTCCGTGACATACCAGCCGGCCAGCGTCGCCACCCAGCCGCTGAAGGTGGTCGCCACCAGCCATTTCAGCAGCCAGTCGGGCCAGGGCCGGCGCCGCAGCAGCAGCACCAGCGCCGTCCACGCGGTGACCAGCATCAGCACGCCGATCGCCACCATGATGCGGAAGCTCCAGAACACCGGCGCCACCGGCGGGTGTTCGCCGGCAAAGTCGCTCAGCCCCTGCACTTCGCCGTCCATCTCATGGGTGAGAATGAGGCTCGCCAGTTTCGGTATTTCCAGGCTCCAGCGGTTGACCTGGGCCTCCTCGTCGGGGATCGCCAACAGCACCAGCGGTGCGCCTTTCTGCGTGTGCCACAGCCCCTCCATGGCGGCTACCTTGGCCGGCTGGTGCTGCAGGGTATTGAGGCCGTGCAGATCGCCGGCGAGGATCTGCAGGGGTGCCAGGATGGCCGCCATCCACACCGCCGTCTTCAGCGCCAGCCGCGGGGCCGGTTTGGGGTCGCCGCGCAACAGCCGGTAGGCGGAGATGCCGGCGATGAAAAAGGCTGTGGTGAGGCCGGAGGCCAGCATCATATGCGCCAGGCGGTAGGGCATGGAGGGGTTGAAAATGATCTGCCACCAGTCGAGCGGATAGGCGACGCCGTCGCGCATTTCAAAGCCCGTCGGGGTCTGCATCCAGGAGTTCAGCGCCAGAATCCAAAACGCCGACAGACCGGTGCCGATGGCCACCAGCAGGGTGGCCAGGGTGTGCATGCGATTGGAAACCCGGCCCATGCCGAACAGCATGATGCCGAGGAAAGTCGCCTCCAGAAAAAACGCGGTCAGCACCTCGTAGCCCAGCAGCGGGCCGGCGATATTGCCCACCTTTTCCATATAGCCCGGCCAGTTGGTGCCGAACTGGAAAGACATGGTGACACCGCTGACAACGCCCAGGGCAAAGCTCAGGGCGAAGACTTTGACCCAGAAGCGATAGGCCTGCATCCAGGCTTCGTTGCCGGTGCGGTCGTAGCGCAGCTTGAAAAACAGCAACACCCAGCACAGCGCCAGGGTAAGCGTGGGAAACAGGATGTGGAAACTGATATTGGCGGCGAACTGTATACGTGACAGTAAAAAGGTATCCATCGTGACTCCAGCTGTTCACGCCGCAGGGCGGCGGGTTTGCGGCAGGCGCGGTGCGCTGGCCGGCCGGGCACCGGGCGGTGGCGGTGCATGCGTTGACAGGGGGCTGAGCGGCGCAGTGGGGGCGGGACAGCGCCCTCTATTTGCCTTTGATCAGCTTGTCTTTCATATCGATGACCTTGCTGACCCCGGAGCCCAGCTTGAGCAGGGTATAGAGTTTGTCCTGGCTGACACCCTGCATCTCGGTGCTCCAGCGCGTGATCAGCTCGATCAGGTCGTGCATTTCCTGCATCCGCTGCTGGGCATATGCCTCATCCTGGTTGGCCGGGGATTCCAGCAGCACATCGCGCAGCAGCGACAGAGTGGGGTCGATTTCGCGCTTGCGCCGCTCTTCGATCAGGGTGCGGGCGATGTCCCAGATACTTTCCGGCGCCGAGTAGTATTCCTTGCGGTCGCCGGGAATATGCTGCAGGCGGACCAGGCGCCAGGACTGCAGCTCCTTCAATCCCATACTGACATTGGAGCGGGAGAAGCCCAGCGCTGCGGCCATCTGATCGGCGTTGAGCGGACTTTTATTCACCACCAGCAGCGCATAGATTTGCCCGACGGTGCGGTTGATACCCCAGCGACTGCCCATTTCGCCAAAGTGCAGCACGAAAGCCTGTATCATCGGTGTTAGTTTCATGGATTTCCTGAATTTTCAATAATTACTGAAAATTCTAAAAGAATGCGCCATAATGTCAAGCGCAAAACGCAAAACGCAAAACGCAAAACGCAAAGCGCAAAGCGCGAAGAGTGTTGTGCGGTGTGCCGGAATCGCCTTGTTTCAACGCTATCCGTATAATGCCCGGGTCCGGCCGGGTGCCGGCAGTTTCGACAGCTTGTTTTCAATGCATTGCAGGAGGTTGGTATGGCCAAGCAGCAACGCCGCAACCCCTACGCATTCGATCCGATCATGCGCAAGGGTGGCGTACACGGGAAAACCCGCAAGGCACAGCGCAGCGCGGCAAAGCGCGCGGTCCGGAAACTGGTCCGCGAGCGGCGCAGCGATGCGCTCGACCTATTGGCTGCTATATGGCGGTATGTCGTTAAAAGCAGGCTGCTACAACTCTAAAATGGCTGCAGAGCGAGATGGCTGCAGACAAATCGTCACAAAGCTGACCGCGCTGCCTCGCCAAAGCGCCGGAACAGCTCGATGGAAATGTAATTCTCCCCCGCGCGCCATTCCGGGTGCCACTGTACGCCGAGACAGAAGCGCTGTTCATCCCTGAGTTGAAAGGCCTCCACCAGATCGTCCTCGGCGCGCGCCTCCGCGGTCAGCTCCCCGGCGAGGCGCCTGACGCCCTGGCCGTGCAGTGAATTGACGGCCACCGCTTCGGCTCCCAGCCAGTCGCGCAGGCGGCCGCTGAGCCTGACCAGGTGCCGCGGCGCATAGCGCTGCGGCAGCGGCAGCTCGCTTGGCTCGCGGTGGTCGATGCGCTGGTCGCGCCGATGCAGTGCCTGCTCCAGGGTGCCGCCCAGCGCGACATTGATTTCCTGAAAGCCGCGGCAGATACCGAATACCGGCGTCGCTGCGGCGACCGCGGCGCGCACCAGCGGCAGGGTCAGATTGTCGCGCTGGTGATCCAGGGCCCCGGCGTCGACCGGCACCTGTTCGCCGTAGTGCTCGGGTGCCACGTTGGAGGGGCTGCCGGTCAGCAGGATGGCGTCGGCGGCATCGAGCAGGGCGCCGATATCGCCGCTGGCGGCCGGGCTTGCCACCAGCGGCAGGCACTGTGCCACCTCGGCCACCGCCTGCAGATACTTGCGCCCCGCCACATCGTAGCGCTGCCCGTCAATTTCCTTGCTGCACGCGGGAACCAGCACCAGCGGGCGTTTCACGAGCTGATCTCGCCGGCGACATCCGCCAGGGTCAGGTCGAGCACGCGGCGGATTTTCTCCCGCGCCTCGTGCAGTTGCGACTGCGTCCATATCAACGGCGGCGACAACACCATGGTATCGCCCACAGCCCGCATGATCAGGCCCTCGCGGAAGGCATGCTCGCGGCAGACCAGCCCGACCCGACCCTCCCCGGCAAAGCGCCGGCGGCTGCTTTTATCCGCCACCAGTTCTATCGCTGCCAGCAGGCCGCGGCTGCGCACCTCGCCCACCAGCGGGTGATCGGCAAAGCTCTGCAGCATCTCTGCCAGCGCCGGGCCGGTTTGGGTGGCGACCCGCTCTATCAGGCCCTCGCTGTCGATGATGTCCAGGTTGGCAATGGCGACGGCGCAGGCCACCGGGTGCCCGGAATAGGTGTAGCCATGGTGAAAGTCGTCGTCGTGCGCCGCCAGCTCGGTGGCGATGCGGTCGTGCACCAGCACGCCCGAGAGCGGGATATAACCGGAGGTAACCGCTTTGGCAAAAGTGATCAAATGGGGGCGAATGCCGTAGTGCTGCGCCGCAAACCAATTGCCGAGGCGGCCAAAAGCCGTAATCACCTCATCGGCCAGCAGCAGTACGCCGTACTTGTCGACAATGCGCTGCACCTCGGGCCAGTAACTGGGCGGCGGAATTTTTACTCCGCCGGCGCCCATAATCGGCTCGGCGGCAACGGCGGCGACGTTTTCCGGGCCCACGGCGAGGATTTCCTCCTCAATGGCGCGGGCGGCGCGCAAACCAAAGTCGGCGGGGCTTTCACCTGCCTCGGCCTCGCCGAACCAGTAGGGTGGTATGACATGGCGGAAGCCCGGGTAAACCGGATAGCTCTGCTCGTGCATGGTCTTGATACCACCCATGGAGGCGGCGGCGATGGTGGAGCCGTGGTAGGCCGCGCGGCGGCTGATAATGATCTGCCGCGCGGGCTCGCCCCGCAGGGCCCAGTAATGGCGCAGCAGGCGGATTGCCGTATCCACCGACTCCGAGCCGGAGGAGCCGTAGAAAACCTGGTTAAAGCCGTCCGGCGCAAGGTGGGCCAGCCGCTGCGACAGTTGCACCACCGGGGGGTGGGTGGTTTTGAAGAAGGTATTGTAAAACGGCAGCTCGCTCATCTGCCGGTGCGCGGCATCGGCCAGTTCGCGACGGCCATAACCGATGTTGACATTCCAGAGCCCGGCCATGCCGTCGAGAATGCGATTGCCGTCCTCGTCCCAGAGGTAACAGCCTTCGCCTTTGACGATAACGCGCGAGCCGTCGGCGCGCAGGCTCTTATGATTGGTAAACGGGTGCAGGTGGTGGCAGGCGTCGAGGTCGCGCAATGCCGTTGGGGTAGTTGTCGCCATAGTGATCTCCAGATGTTGACGTATTAATGATAGTCGTTGCGGTCTGGAGATACGGAGGGTTATAGCCGATGCGCGCACACAAAATCAGCAGATAGTGCTTGCGGGTGCTGATGTCTGTCTGGGTGTAACGCATCGCTGCGCGCCCTCGGTGGATTGAGTCCGCCGCCTGCCCGGCGGCGTTCGGAAGCCTATATTCAAGCCGGCGCCGCACAATTGACTGAATGGTACAGGCGCCTCGAGGACAAGATTACCCAAACGTTATGACAGACGCAAATGGCCGCGGGCGGCCGGCAAAGATTCAGCTTGCGCGGCTGCCGGCGCTACATGTTATTGACTGGCCTTGGCTGGAGGCGAAGTGACTGCTCGTTAACTAAAAGCGAATGGCGGCGGCGGAAATAATTCACCGCCAGTATTAACGCCTTGCGGAGCTTACTGAACGATTTTATATAGCAGCTTTGTAAGGATTTACTGCGCAAATAGGCTTACCAGTAAACTGCAATAGCCTTTGACTTTACCTGCGGAGGGTATAATATACCCACAGCTAGAAAGTACGGCCTATATTTATGTTCTGCCATTACGACGTCCCATATGTAGTACAGCGTCCTTGTTCTTCATAAGTAATCCCATCACTTCTCAGCTAAAAACGGTCTTGAAAAAGGCTTAATTACTCTTGATTTAAATGGATCTGATTATGTCTGAAACTACTACTGGAACCGTAAAATGGTTCAACGACAGCAAAGGCTTTGGTTTTATCGAGCAGGAAAACGGCCCTGACGTTTTCGCGCACTTCAGCGCTATCCAGGGCAGCGGCTTCAAGAGTCTGGCTGAAGGCCAGAAGGTTGAGTTCACTGTCACCCAGGGCCAGAAGGGCCCGCAAGCTGAGAACATCAAGCCGCTGTAAGCTGTTTGTCAATGCCTGAACCGGCCGCAGGTGTATGCCTGCGGCCGGGTCGGTCGTTGTTGCGGGATTTGTTGTAGGATTAACCCGCACGGGAAGACAAGGTCATTGACCTTGTCTTTTTTTTGCCGGTAGTTTTTGCTTGCCTTTCTCTTTCTCCTGTGCTGCAATACTTCTTATTGATATCATAATGATATCTAAAAGATTTGGTGAGGGTCGCCGGACAGAAAATTGGCCGGACAGAAAATCAGTTGGGCAGAAAATCGGCCCAAGAGAAAACGGATCCACCAAGAGCAGATCCAATGGGAGACTGGTTATGATAAAAGAACGAAGCGCTGCCTCTACCTCGGGTTACGTCATGATTGTGCCGCTGCTGGCGCTGCAGGTTGCCACCGTCGCGGGCATTGTGATGCTGCCGATATTGTTGAAAGTGGTGGTCGCGCTTGGGGCTGTCGTGGTGTTTATCTGCTGGTTCGGTCTGTATCTGGTACATCCCAACCAGGGCAGGGTATTGCAGTTATTCGGCAAGTACGCCGGCACCGACCGCAATCCTGGGCTGCGCTGGGCTAACCCACTGTACAGCAAAACCCGGGTGTCGCTGCGGGTGCGCAATTTCGAGAGCGGCAAACTGAAAGTCAATGACAAAAGTGGCAACCCTATCGAGATTGCCGCGGTTGTGGTCTGGCGCGTGGTGGATACTGCCGAGGCGGTCTTCGAGGTGGATGACTATGAAAACTTCGTCACCATTCAGAGCGAGGCCGCCATCCGCAATCTCGCCAGCCGTTACCCCTACGACAATCATGAGGCGGAAGAGATCTGCCTGCGCGGCAATGCCCGCGAAATTGCCGAGCTGGCGCGCAAGGAAATACATGCACGCCTCGACAAGGCCGGGGTGGAGGTTATTGAGGCGCGTATCAGCCATCTGGCCTACGCAGCGGAAATTGCCCAGGCCATGCTGCAGCGGCAGCAGGCCAGCGCCATCGTGGCGGCGCGGCACAAAATTGTCGAGGGTGCGGTGGGCATGGTAGAGCTGGCGCTGGCAAAGCTGAAGCAACAGCATGTCGTCGACCTGGATGAAGAACGCAAGGCGGCCATGGTCAGCAACCTGATGGTGGTACTTTGCGGCGATCAAAACACACAACCGGTTGTTAATGCCGGTTCGCTCTACTAGTTAGCAACCTGCGGGTAATCGATGGTGGCGAAAAAAGCCTACCCCCTGCGCATCAATGCCGACGTGCTGGCCGCCATGCAGCGCTGGGCCGACGATGAGTTGCGCAGTGTCAACGCGCAAATCGAATATGTGCTGCGCGACGCTCTGGTAAAGGCGGGGCGGGTCAAGCTGGTGCAGCAGGTCAGTACCGAAGTTGTTGATGTTATTGTCGATAATGGCGCTGTTGATGACAGTGCCGGCAAGCTGAATGATTAGCAGCTGTTGCATAACTCTCGACCTACTGCGGCGGCGCTAAATAACGCTGTTGGCGGCGTTTCTTTCGTTAAATAGCACCACTATTCGCCGCAAAAAACGCCGCCAACAGCGCCATTTATCACTCGCCTCGCTACGGCCGAGAGTTATGCAACAGCTTCTGGAAGCTGCCGGCCGTCGCTGCAAACAGCAATATCCTGCAATACCTTCGGCCGGCCGGGGCGCAATACTGCGGCTTGCTGTGATCTCTCCGGGATGGCATTCAGGATATAGAAATAAGGAAACCGACAGCTTATGCCCACCGCCGTTGTCTATGCCGCTACCGTACTCATCTGGGGCTCCAGCTGGATCGCCGTTTACTTTCAGTTGCCGGTGGTGCCGGTGGTGGTATCGATTTTTTACCGCTTTGTGCTGGCCGTCGGGCTGTTGTTGCCGGGCCTGTATCTGTTGAAAATGCTGCAGCCCACCGGCGCCCGCGATCACGGCTTTTTTCTGTTGCAGGGTGTGTGCCTGTTTTCGCTGAATTTTATTTGTTTTTACAATGCCACGCTGTATATGCCCAGCGGTATCGTCTCGGTGGTGTTTTCCCTGGCCACCATCGTCAATGCGATTAACAATCGCTTGATCTGGAAAGAGCGGATTCCTGTGTCGATCGCACTCGGCGGTGTGCTGGGGGTGGCGGGCCTGGGGCTGATTTTTTCCGGGCAGCTGGCGCAACAGTGGAATGCCGGCTATTTCAACGGTCTGGCCCTGGCCCTGGCGGGTACCTACCTGTTTTCTCTCGGCAATATGATTTCCGCGCGCAACAGCCGCAAGGGCATCAAGCCCCTCACTGCCAGCGCCTATTCCATGGTATACGGCACCCTGCTGCTGGTGCTGATACTGGTCTTCACGCGCCAGCCGCTGGTATGGGACCCGGCGCCGCGCTACTGGATCGCGCTGCTGTATCTCGCCGTGTTTGGCACCATAGTTGCCTTTAGCGCTTACCTGACACTGGTGGCGCGTCTCGGCCCGAGCCGGGCTGCCTACGCAACGGTGCTGTTCCCGGTTATCGCGCTGTTGTTGTCCTCGGTTTTCGAAGGCTATCGCTGGCAGGCGAGCGCGTTTGCGGGTCTGTTGTTGGTGATGTTTGGCAATGTTATTGTCATGGGTCAACTTCCGAAGCTGTTGAAGGCGATTTTTACAAAGTCATAACACTAAAGTGCAGGGCGGTTTGTTAATCTCATTGCCGTAATTGACGACTGCGGTAAGCCATGAGCAACTCCTTTTTTTCCATACTTTTGATTGTCCTGCTGGCCTCCTTGAAGATCGGTTGCGGCGGTTCCAGTGATTCAGATGACGGTTCCGGCGAGCCGCAGTTCTCCGGGCTGGATCTGGCCCGTTTCGATACCGACGACGGCCTTATCCGCGTATACGGCGCCGCCGCCGAGGGTCGCTTCGGCGTGCCGGTCAGCAGTGGCGCCGACAGCAATGGCGATGGCTTTCGCGATTACGCCATGGCTTCTTTTCTGGCATCGCCGAATAACCGCGTCTCGGCCGGCGAGATCTATCTGATGTTCGGCGACGGCACCATTGGCACCACCTTCGATACGGCGGCGTTTTCCGGTGACTACCTGATTATCAGCGGTGCGGCGCGCAGGGAAATCAGCGGCAGCGATATCTGGCTGGACGATGTCAACGGCGATGGCATTGCCGATATTCTCATTGGCCGCCAGAACTTTCGCGCGTCCCGCCCCGACCGCCGCGGCGCCGGCGCTGTGACGATTGTTTTTGGCGGCTCGGTGCTGCGCACCCTGGCGGCCAGTAATGAGGAGTTGGATCTGGCCGACCCACCCGCTGCGGTCACTGTGTTGACCATTATCGGCGCCGAGGAATTCGGCCGCCTCGGCATGCGGGTGCGCAGTGGCGATATCACCGGTGATGGTGTCGCCGATCTGGTGGTGGGCGCCGACCAGGAGGGCGACAATCGCGGTGCGGTTTACGTGGTCAGAGGCGGCGCTCATCTCGGTATCGATGCCAATATCGATCTGGACGATTTCGGTTCCACCCCACTGGCCGGGCATATCGCCAAACTGGTTCCGCCCGCCGGCAGCGACGGTTTTCATTTTGGTGCCACCCTGGAGCTGGCTGACCTGGATGGCAACGGCCGCAGCGAAGTGCTGGTGGCCGCCGCCCTCGATCGCGCCAGCGCCGGCCTGGTGGCGGACGGTGCGCCGGCGGGCTCGGTCGAGGCCCGCGGCGGTGCGCCCGGCGGCCGCGTCTATATCGCCTGGGACGATAACTTTCCCGCCGGCGCGTTGTGGCCGCAGGGCCTGACCATCCGGCTCGACAACAGCGCGCCCGGCAGCATTTCGGTGTTGAACGGCGGTACTGAGGCCGGTGTCTTCAGCAATGAATTTTTTGGTGAAGAGCTGCTTGGCGGGCTCGACTATAACGGCGACGGCGAAGCGGACCTGTTTGTCGGCGATTTGCGCGGCGACGTGCTGCCGGACCGCGCCGACGCCGGCCTCGGACATATCTTCTTCAGCGCCGCAGACCTGAAGGACCGCAGCGTGGATGTGGATTCGCCACCGGCCAATGTGCGCGTTACCACCCTGCTGGGACCGCAATCGGGCTCCACCTTCGGCGACGCCGCTTTACACGGTGATTTCGATGCCGACGGTATTGACGACCTGGGCGTCGCCGCCCCTCTGGCAGTGCCGCGCGGGCGCGAGGACGCCGGCGTTGTGCACATACTGTGGGGGCGGGCCGGCAACTGGCCCGAGCGTGTCGATTTACGCCCGGGCCGGCAGCCGACCAACTCCGTCTTGCGCATTACCGATATCCTCGGTGCCAGGGGGCAGCGGCAGAACGATGCCGGCGACACGCTGGGCTTCAACGCCGCGGCCGGCGACCTCAACAATGATGGCCGCGACGATGTCATTCTCAGCGAGATGCGCGGCAACGGCCGCGCCGCCAGCGCCATCGACGTCGGCAACCTGATCGTCATCGACGGCGCAGCGTTAGCAGAAAGAAAATAACTAGTCACTAGTTACTAGAGACTAGTGACTAGTTACTGACTTCCAGCGCTTGTTCCAGGTCGCGGCGCAGGTCGTCGACGTCCTCGATGCCGATGCTGAGACGCACCAGGTTGTCGAATATGCCGAGCTGGCGCCGCTGTGGCTCCGGAATCGAGGCGTGGGTCATGATTGCCGGGTGGTCGACCAGGCTTTCCACACCACCCAGGCTCTCCGCCAGGGCGAATACTTCCAGCTGTTCGAGAAAGGCCCGGCACTGCGCCAGTCCGCCTTTCAGCAGGCAGGTGATGATACCGGAATAGCCGTGCATCTGCGTGCGTGCCAGCTGGTGCTGGGGGTGGCTGGCGAGGCCGGGGTAGATGACCCTGTCAATTTTATCGTGGGATTCCAGCCACTGCGCCAGTGCCTGGGCGTTGGCGGCGTGGCGCTGCATGCGCAGCGGCAGGGTCTTGAGGCTGCGCAAGACCATGAAACTGTCGAACGGCCCCTGTACCGCGCCGGTGGCATTTTGCAGATAGGCAAGCCGCTCCGCCAGCTTCCGGTCGGCGGTTACCAGCACGCCGCCGACCATGTCGGAGTGACCGTTGAGATACTTGGTGGCCGAGTGCAATACCAGGTCGAAGCCGTGGTCCAGCGGGCGCTGGAAATAGGGTGAGGCGAAGGTGTTGTCGCACAGGGTGAGAATGCCGCGGCTTTTGGCGAAGCGCGCCACCGCCGCCAGATCCACCAGTTTCAGCATCGGGTTGGTGGGCGACTCCACCCAGATCATGCGGGTATTGTCGGTTATCGCGGCTTCCAGGTTGGCGATATCGCTCAGATCGGCAAAAGTGAAATCGAGTGTGGAGTTTTTTTCCCTGACCTGCTTGAACAGGCGGTAGGTACCGCCGTAGAGATCATCCATGGCCAGTACCTGGGCCCGGCCCTGGAGCAGATCCAGAGCGGTGTTTTCCGCGGCCAGGCCGGAGGCGAAGGCGAACCCCGCTATGCCGTTTTCCAGATCGGCGATGCATTTCTCATAGGCAAAGCGCGTCGGGTTCTGCGAGCGCGAGTACTCGTAACCCTGGTGAACTCCCGGGCTTTGCTGCACATAGGTGGAAGTGGCGTAGATCGGCGTCATAATGGCGCCGGTGGAGGGATCCGGGGCCTGGCCCGCGTGAATGGCGCGGGTGGCAAAAGCGTGTCTTTTCGGGTCTGACATGATTGTTCCTCAGGCGCCGGCGCCGGGTGCCGCTTCAGTGCCCCAGCGCTTCGCGCAGATGATTGATAACATCGATGCGGGTCACCAGCCCGTAGAACTGCTTGTCGTCGGCGATAATCGGCACCATACCGCTGTCGAAAACCGGGATCAGGTCGTCGAGCTTGGCAGCCGGCGGGACGGTCTGCAGATTCTGGCTCATAATACCCGATACCGGCTCGCCAAAGTGATCCTCCCTGGAATTTACCGCCATCAGTATGTCCGTTTCATCAACGATACCGACCAGCGTGCCGTCCTCGTCCATCACCGGCAACTGGGAGATTTCGTAGAGCTTCATCTTGCCGTAGGCCGCCATCAGCGTATCGCCGGGCCTGAGAGTAATGACATCGTGCTCGACATAGTGGTGGGAGATGAAGTCGCGCAGGTCGCCGTAGTTTGGTTTCTGCAAAAAGCCGTGGTCTTTCATCCAGTAGTCATTGTAAGCCTTTGACAGGTATTTATTGCCGGTATCGCAGACAAAAGTCACCACCCGCTTGGGCGCGGTCTGAGCGCGGCAGTAACGCAGCGCCGCGGCTATCAGCGTGCCGGAACTGGTGCCGGCCAGAATGCCCTCCTGCAACAGCAGTTCGCGCACCACTGCCAGCGCCTCGCGATCGGCGATGGTATAAGCCATATCCACCAGCGACAGATCGAGAATATCGGGCACAAAATCCTCGCCGATGCCCTCCACCACCCAGCTGCCCGCCTCTTTGGCCGGTGTGCCGGTCTCCACCGCCTCGGCCAGAACTGAGCCCTGGGGGTCGGCCAGCACGATATCGATGGCCGGGTTCATGCGCTTGAGAAAGCGGCCGTTGCCGGTGACCGTGCCGCCCGAGCCGACACCTGCCACAAAGGCGTCCACGTCCTGCTGCATCTGCGCCCAGATTTCCGGCCCGGTGGTGGTTTCGTGGGCCTGCACATTGGCAGGGTTGCCGAACTGGTTGATAAAAAACGCCCCCGGGGTTTCGGCGGCGATGCGCTGCGCCATATCCTGGTAGTACTCCGGATGACCCTTGGCCACGTCCGAGCGGGTCAGGATCACCTCGACGCCCATGGCCTGCAGGTGCATGATTTTGTCGCGGCTCATTTTGTCCGGAATCACCAGCTTCAACTGGTAGCCCTTCTGGTAGGCCACCAGCGCCAGCCCCAGCCCGGTGTTGCCCGCGGTAGCTTCCACCAGCGTACCGCCGGCTTTGAGCAGGCCCTGCTGCTCGGCGGCCTCGATCATCGACAGGCCGATGCGGTCTTTAATGGAGCCGCCGGGGTTCTGGCTTTCCAGTTTCAGATACAGGGAACAGGGGCCGGTATCCATGCGGTTGACCCGCACCATGGGGGTGTTGCCGATAAGGTCCAGCACCGAGTCTGCCGGAGGGTTGACGTTCAGCATGGCTGCCTCGCTCGATAGCGGATGATGTTATTGTATAGACGGTTTGACGAGCGTTGACCCCAATCTTACCTCAGTATCCGGGCCCGCTGCGCTGGCCCGGCCGCGGCCGGTATCAGGCAATGACTGGAGTGCCATGTGGCGCGGCTGGCAGAACTGCTTTACGGCCACAATACCCGGCTGTATTTTTGTGGCGGCCTCGGTGAGTATTTGCGCTGCTTCCTGCCAGTCGCCCCGGTGCTGCAATTTCTCGATGGCAACGGCGGCCCTGCGCGGCGCTGAGAGTGAATAATCTTTTTTATCGCCTGCAGGGTTTTGCCATGTCGGGCAATCGCCATGTCTGAATTTCATCCCGGCGATGACTACTCTCATCGACCGGTGCCCGCAAACCAGGGTACCAGCGCCTACCGTATTGCCGTCATCATCATTGGCGGCACCATTGCGGTGCTGGGATTTCTGATGGCCGCCAAAATCAGCGAGGGTGCGGGCTTCAACGATGCGGTGATAGGCTTTGTGCTGGGTTGCCAAGTGCTGGCGATAACCGGGGTGCTGACCGGCATGGTCGGGGCGCGCTGCACACTGTCCACCTATCTTATCCTGCGTTATTCATTCGGAACTGTCGGTTGCCGTGATGTCAATGTCCTCATAGCACTGGTGTTCTTCTTCTGGTTTGCCATTCCCCGCGTACTTTCCGGTGAGCAGGATCTCATTGCGATCATGCTGTCCTTCGGCATTGGCGTAAGCGCTTTGCTGGTGCTGATTTTTCCTACGGTATCGTTGCCGACCCAGTTGCCGCGGGCATACTGGTCACCTACCAGACCGCACACTTTGCCCTGCAGCGGGCAAACCTGCAGGCCGGCGAGGTGTTGCTGGTGCATGGCGGAGCCGGCGGTGTCGGCACGGCCGCCATTCAGCTCGGCCGGGTTGCCGGTGCGCGTGTGGTGGCGACCGCCGGCAGCCCGGCGAAACTGGATGTTTGCCGGCAGCAGGGCGCCGAGTTCGCCATCTATTACCGGCGCGGGGATTTTGCGGCTGCGGTGCTGGAGGCGAGCGCCGATCGCGGTGCCGATGTAGTAGTCGACCAGATCGGCGGGGATGTTTTCCGCCGTTCGCTCGCCTGCCTTGACAGCTGGACCCAGGACGGCAAATAGAAGGGTGAGCGGAATGGCAAATATTATCGGGTACAAAGAATGGCTGGCTGCGACCAACGGCGGTCCCCTGTCGACTCGCAGTCGCGAGCTCAAAGCACTTGATAAGACCATTGAGAACTGTGCCAGGGCCAGTACCCAGGTCAATGAGGATGCGGTGAGGAAGGCGCTGATCAACTGGATCGGCAGCAAGCGCGGCAACTGGCAGCACAGCATCCGCAATAAACGCGGCGCGATCAAAAATCTGCTGGAACAACTCGGCCTGGCTGGCATCAGTGCCGCGGAGTCGGCCTTGCGGCAGGCGCCACAGGAGAGCCTGCGTGCCCTGTTTGCCGGCAGAAAGCTGGAGTGGAAGCCGGGGGTGATGAATAAAATGGGCAACAATAAAGTTGGTATCAGTATCAATGGCGCCAGCCTGCCCTTCAATGCCTTGCTGATAGCGCACTACGACAACGACAGGTTTCTGGACAACCTGATCGGTCTGCCAGTCGGCGATATCGATGCCGGAGGCATGCGCCTGATCGCCGCCGTCAGGCTGATGACCAAGGTGTTCAAAGCCGTTGTGCCGGCCGATATACGCTTCCGTGTCGCCGGTGCCATATCGATACATATGCCGTGGTTGATGGGGGATTTGCTGGCGTCCATGACGCCTTTCATGTCCGAGATCAATACCGGGCTCACCGCTGCCTGGAATCTCAGAGGTGCGTCGTTGAAGCAAAAAGACCTGGTGCAGTTGAGCTATCATAAAAGCCGCAGTTTCAATGAGGGTGAACCGCTCAAAGCCATTGAAGCGATGAGTCAGGTGCTGAGGCGGGAAAGAAATGCCGATCTGACCAGTGGCGCGATCTCCAGCGCCGCTTTGGCTGCGCAACTGGCCTGTCTGTTCGCCGACGCCGGCGTGGCCAGCCGGCCGATAATCGGCTGTTCGAGCAATCTCGCCAAGCTGGCCAATATACTGAGGCTGATTGTGCGCGATATCCGCGAAAAAGACGCCGCCAACCGCCTGCTTCAGCAAGGGGTGGATATTTCGGTATTTGAAACCAGCCCGATAACCGGGGCGTACTATGTCTGCTGCGCTTCGAGCAGTGATCTGATCAATATCATCTATACGCAGATTGGCAACAGGGGCTGGCAGAACACAGCGGAGGATGTGCTGGCAAAGCATATCAGGCCCCTGCAACAGCAGGCGCGCGAATTGATCGGTATGCATCGGTTTCATATTCCGGGGCTGGAAAAGTATCCGGGAATGATAGACAGGGAAAATAGCGGGGAATTGGCGCGGATGGCGAATAATATCGGTAAAACCGATATGCCCGGGTTCGGCTCGGACAGTTTGCCGGCCGAGGCTGTATAGGCGCAGCTTTTGTATGTAATGGCTTGTGTCTGGTCAGGTGTGTTGGTGGCGGCCCGTGAGGGGCGACGCAAGCCCTTGAAGAGCAGGCCTTACAGCTCGTGGCAGAAACGCTGGCCGATCCACCCTCGTATGGATTTCGACCGCATCGTTCCGCTGCCGGCGCCATTCGACAAGGCTTTACCGCATTCTCCCTTTAATCCAATGCTTGGCCCGCTCCATGAGGATTACCAAGACAGCGCTATACAGCTCCAAACCAGACATAAAAATTCACCTCTATGAATTTATGTCGTTTACAAAGGAAGATATGGTCAAACTTGCTTGTGCTTACTGGCATGAGCATTATGTGCCTGATGTCAATCGGGTACTAACACTCGATACGGAGGAATTGCGAGTTGCGGGCTATCTGACAGAGTTCTTTTCAACCTTCAATTGTCTTGAAGAGCAGGACGCCTTAAGACTTGTCAATGTCGCCAATAAAATAAAAGCGCTATTAAAACCGGGTTATCGGGAAAGTGACCTTGATGAGATAGCAAAAGAATGGGGTATGACTAGAAATCTCAATCCTTTTTTGGCAGACCTTCTTTTTTATCAGACTCGTCACTACAAACACTCACACTAAATCAGAAATTAAGTTTCCTGATGCAGCGGGAGTATTAGATTTTGTTCGGCCAAAATTGAGATTTACAAAAAGTTGGACAGGAAATCCGAAGAGGAGGGAAAAAGCTAATAAAGTCAGTGGGCTAAATGGCTGGACCGGACGGACTCGAATCTTTGTTTGGTGTTTTCTGATGTTCACCAGTTATCCTAAGCTATTGTTTACTATGGTTATTTCCTCGACTGTGTGCACTGGTGAACACCTCGGGTTTACAAAAACTGGACAAGAAACTGAGCAGAATAAAGTGTTACAACCTCGAAACTCATAAATGGATTATTACTTTGAAATATCTGCGCCTAGTAAAAGTGGATTCACGAAGCGCGATTTAAATCCTTTTCGGTTCGTATACATGCAAAGAGCCAATCGATTTAGTCCTTTTATCGGATTTTCTGGGATGATCATAAAGTAATCCTATTTGCCCAGGATGTAAAATTGTAAACAAAGCTGCCGCAAGTCCACATGGTTTTGTTCCTATAAATACCAACTCAAGCACCTGCACTGGTACCTTGCCACACAAACCCGCCCCCTAAAACCGGAAACTCGCTACTGGCATTGGCTAACAGTAAAAATATCGTTGAGGCACGTAACAAAAACAATTATTGGTTGCCCAGGTTGCAGGGAGAATGGATTCATCCAACAGAATCTCAGGACACCAGCATTAATATTGAACAATCTGTGGTGCTCAAGTAAGTAATAGGAAGGGGTTTTTCAATACGGTTCATTCTATATTCGTTATACCGGGGCTCTGCGTACATCAGTTTGGTACAATCCGGCTCAATCTGGTTCAGTTCAATTCAATCAGACTCAATGTCCTACACAATCTGGTGAGAGTTACCTTTTTCTTAGTGGTACAGGCGGCCCGTATCTGGATGCCGGCGTATTTAATCGGCAGTGGCGACAAGCTCTAAATGATGCCGGTGTACGTTATCGCCGCGGTTACAACTGCCGGCATACCTATGAGTCTCGGCTTAATAGCAGGGGTCAAACCCGGCTTTTTAAGTCAGCAATTGGGCCACACCTTGAAGATGTTTTTTTACACCTACGCGAAATATATTAAGTCGGAAAACAACGAGTTAGAGCTAACCAAGATAGATGTATATATGCCGACCAGACATCCATCAGACCAATACAAATAAAGTATTTAAAATCAATGGGTTAAGTAATAAGGGCGAGGTTTATATAAGCTGAATTGGCAACTCGTGTCAAAACCTTGCACGCCTGTTAGAATACTCCGGTTAACCATTTACTCAAGGTATACCTTAATGACGTATGTTAATGTAGAGCTGCCAGAGAAAGTCTTCTCTGTACTCCATTGCAGCCCGGATGAACTGAGCCAGGAAATGCGCTTAGCAGCGGCTACCCTGTGGTACCAACAAGGGCGCATATCACAGGAGTGGGCGGCGAATATCGCAGGAATGGATCGAACAGACTTTCTATTAGCTTTGGCAAAAATAGGCAAGGATTCATTTCAGGTTGATTTTGACGACTTGGACCGTGAGCTAAGTCGTGACTAATACGGTCATTATTAACGCTTCACCTCTCATTTTCCTTTCCCGTAGTCAGCATTTGTCATTACTTAAAACATTTGCTGACGAAGTGTGGGTACCCGAACCCGTAGCCACCGAAATCCAGCAACGAGGCCCTGAGGATATCTCTGCCCAGGCTATTGAAAGCACAGATTGGCTGGTGATGAAGCCGGTATCTGTAATTCCCATTTCTATTGCAGAATGGCGGCTCGGTGCCGGTGAATCTGGCGTACTTGCACTGGCCACAGAGTATGGTTTAGACGCCATTATTGATGACTTGTCGGGCAGGAAGTGTGCTGCTAGTCTTGGAGTTTTTGTTAGAGGTACTCTCGGTATAGTATTAGCCGCCAAACAACGAGGTGTTATACCTCTTGCACGCCCGGTCATTGAAGATATGGTCACTGCCTGACTTTACTTGTCCAGAAAAGTGCTGGATAAAGCTCTGCAACGAGTCGACGAATAGGCAGCTTGTTCAGGCCTAGCCAAATATTAGCAATATAAAATGAAGGACAAACAAAAAAACGCCCTAGAACAAGAACTTGAATCGATACATCAAAACCTAGCTGTTATCGAAAAAGAGAAAGCAGCACTTCTAGCTCGCCAAGAAGATTTATTAGCACAGCTTGCACTTTCCAATACACCAATTACACTTTCCACTTTTACCCCATCCGAAAAAATTGAAATTTTTCAACAGTATTTTAGAGGGCGTCATGAGGTTTATCCCATTCGCTGGCAAAATTCGCAAGGCCGTAGTGGTTATTCAATCGCTTGTCATAATGAGTGGCAGCACTTAATTTGCCAAAAACCAAAGATCAAATGTAGTGAATGCACTCATCAAAATTTTAAAGTATTAGACAGCCAAGCAATATACGATCACTTATCTGGAAAGCACACTGTTGGTATCTATCCCTTGCTATCGAATAATCACTGTTACTTTCTCGCTGCTGATTTTGATAAAGCAGATTGGCAGGCCGCTGTTCAATCTTATACAAAAGCATGCAAAGAACTGGATGTACCTTACGCCGTTGAGAGGTCGAGATCAGGAAATGGTGCTCATATTTGGATTTTTTTTAGTGAACCAGCTCCAGCAAAGGAAGCGCGTCTACTTGGATTTCGGTTGCTTGATAGAGCCATGGAATTTCATGCAGGATTATCTTTTGCTTCATATGACCGTCTCTTTCCAAATCAAGACATTATGCCTGCCGGAGGGTTTGGCAACCTAATAGCTCTACCCCTGCAAAATACACCGCGCCAATCAGGAAATAGTGTTTTCATTGATGAGGACGGAATACCATACAGAGATCAATGGCAATTCCTAAACCAACTAAAGAAGCTTGCTTTAACAGATCTCTACAATATTTTGGAACAAGTGAATTATCAAGCTAATAATAGCCAGCAACTCAAGCAACCACCTTGGGAACAGGGGCTGCCAATAAAAGCCTCATTTATCGATGGCTGCCCGAAAAAGCTGGCATTGATACTGGCTAACCAGATATACATTCCATTAAAAACTCTGCCTTCCGCATTAACAGCTAGGTTAAAAAGGCTTGCCAGCTTTGCAAACCCTGAATTTTTTAAAAAGCAGGCTATGCGGTTCTCAACACATGGCATTCCCCGTTATATCTGTTGTTCGCGAATAGAGCAGAACTATCTTATTTTACCTCGGGGCTGCTTTGAGGAAGTTATGGAACTAATGGAACAGCAAAAAATTCAAACTCTCATTGATGATAAACGCCATGTAGGCCAAAAATTTGAAGACAATCAACAACAAAAATCAGAGAAAGTGCAATTTCGAGCTAAGCTCAGAAAAGATCAAAGCGATGCAGTCGCTGCGTTACTTAAGCATGATACTGGGGTTTTAGTGGCACCAACAGCTTTTGGAAAAACTGTTACAGCAATAGGCCTAATAGCTCGAAGAGGGATTAATACCCTGGTACTGACCCACAGCCGACAGTTAGTGGAACAATGGCAAGAGCGCCTAAAAACTTTTATTCAGGGGATCGAAATAGGTGTTATTAAGGGAGGGAAGCGAAAACCGTCAAATCAGATTGATATTGCCACCTACCAAAGCCTTATCAATAAAAAAGACAACAGCATTGATCCGTTGTTATTTAACTATGGGCAAGTTATTGTTGACGAATGTCATCATGTGTCCGCCCCACGATTTGAGCTACTATTGAGCGAAGCGCGTGCAAAGTATATTGTAGGTTTAACTGCTACACCCGAACGTCGGGATGGCCACCAAAGCATTATTTTTATGCAGGTGGGGCCTATCCGACATCGCATTAAACAAAACTCTATAGCCCCCTTTGAGCAATCCGTCGTTGTACGGTCCTTATCCTTTTCACCACCGGATAAGCTACAGCAGACCGATAATCGCCCATTGATCGCTGATGTTTATCGCTGGTTGATGACTTGCGAAAAAAGAAACAGTCATATCTTGAAAGACGCCGTTGAAGAAATAGAAAAAGATCGCAACCCCGTAATTTTGACTGAACGGCGAGAGCATGCTGACGAGCTGGGACAACAGTTAATCGCAAGAGGTTATCGAGTACAGGTTCTGCGTGGCGCCATGAAAGCGAAAGAACGACGCGATGCGAAAGAAGGCATTAAAACTGCACAAGTCATCATCGCTACAGGGAAATATCTTGGTGAAGGTTTTGATTTGCCGCGATTGGACACTTTGTTGTTGGCGTTGCCAATCGCTTGGAAGGGGACGCTTGCCCAATACGCAGGCCGTATACACCGCCAAGCTGACAATAAAAAACAGGTTACTATTTATGATTATGTTGATACCGGTCTGCCGATGTTGCAGCGAATGTTTCAACGGCGATTTAAAGGGTATGATGTGATGGGCTATCAAGTGAAAGAAGCTCAGTTGGCGTAAGCCAGTAGCCAACGTAAATATTGCAGAGCTTCTTCGCCTAATACTATTTAGTACCGCTCAAGTTCGAGCTGGCCAAAATAAAAAACTGGACAAAAGCTGGATAGAAAATTTGAAGAAGAGGAAAAATTTTAATAAAATCAGACAGTTAAATGACAGGCCGGACGGGACTCGAAATCCGAGGATTTGTGTTTTGTAGTGGTTCGTGGTGAGCATATGGCATTGATTTTAAAGGATTTTTTGCTTTTTATGGTCTCCACAAAACACTACAAAGCACACTAAATGTGGCAAAAAGTGTGGCACAGCTCCTCGTTACTTGCGTTTTGCTGCCAGCTTATTTGACGCATCACGCATATCGTGCCGCAAGAACTCGATCTCGGACTTGGTTAGGGGTTTTACCCGAGTTGATGATGTAGCGGGCTTCCCACTCGGTGAGGAAATCGAATCCGTAGCCGAAGGTACCTTGCCACCACTGTTCAATGTGCCCATATTGTCCCCGTAATTTAGCTAATGTCTCTCTGGATAACCGTAATTGTCGCGAATATTGCTTGCCTGTCAAGGCATAGGCTCCCAATACTTCGCCCCCCTGGGACTCAATATGGCCTTTTAGGCTGGCAAACGTACCGCCCTGGGTAAGGGTATCATCGACTAGTAAAGCGCACTGGCCTTGGGGGAAATTCCCATCAAAATATGGCGCGTTTGACAGTCTGTGCCATCCATCAGCTCCAGTGCGCGACACCTTGATAGCCTGGACTATATCGATGTGAACAGATAGATCAAGCCGGTCAGCTAAAACATGTGCAATACCAATAGGTATTTTATTTACGCCCATACTTTCTATAGCATGGACCGGAACTATTACAGACTGTTTAATTCCCCCGATACCTTGAAGCAGGGAAATAGCACGATCGGAAACCAGGCTTTGTGCCAACTCGAAGGCCGCATCAATATCACCCTGTTTAGCCTTAGTGTACAGCTGATGGCCTGTTGCTTTGGCTAAAGGTTGATCTACGATAGTATTGGGGAAATCTTGCTTCCAAGTTGTTCTAATTGGTCTCATTCCCAATCTAGCCCTTAAATATTTGCAATTCACTAGAATACATGCCATATGCAAAAAACTACATCATTATTTCATTCCCAGAATGACTCAAACTTCTAGATTAAAAATGTTCGCAGCTAATCATAAACTATTATTGAGTAATCACGTCCAACAAAGGTCTGCAAGCCTCCCAAGTACCTTTGATTAGCCGGACAATCTCCTTGGACCCTGCTAGTTTGGAACGCTCATATGAAATATGAGAGCCTATTTGCAATTGGTAGTTAGAGTTTTTATACGATAGAGCGTCATAAGCTGCCGTGAGCCATTGTTTTTGTATTTTCACTTTCGTGTCATTTTTGTTTAGTGCAGTTCGTAAATCAAATTCCAATACGGCATCGTGTATCGGAGCAGCACGTTGGCTTGGATACCTCCGTTGTACTGCAGTACACCAGGGTGTAAAAGCGATATCTCTTTTAATCATAGATCGCATATTGGTCACTACTTGGGATATGAGGGCTTCAAATTCTTCAATGCCTAACTCAGTCAAGTTTCTACGATACCTTGTTAGGATTTTGTGAGGTATGGTGATAGATGTGTGAATTCGATCGTAGTTAAACCCCAAAGTAAAATGTGGGTACGCGGTAAAATTTTCTGATTTATCTGACCCTTCTAGTCGTAGAAAGTCCCACACAGCTTTACCTCCTTTACCAGTGATAGACCCGCGTCCTTCTGACTCCGGGTCAATCCTTGCTCTTCGGCAGAAAGTTTTATCTTTTCTTATTTCTTCTAAGATAAGCTTTAGCAGCCTCTTCGCTTCAGAATAGTTATAGGGATGGTCTTTATTAAACGGAATTCCAGTAAACACAGTTAGATTTCCCTCCTTCAGGTAGCCTGAGCTTATGAGTTTTCTCTCAGCAACCTCAAAATAGTCAGTGGCTAGTGCTGCCCATTGAGACCTGTAGGATTGATTTTTTAACCATGCATAAAGTTCTGACCATGTTTTTTGCAGCAGCCATGTTTCACTTGGCACTATAGTTGGGTTAGCTTCAATTGTTAAAATAGTAATGTCCATAAAACCACAACGTTTGGCAGTCTTATAGTGGCGTCTTAACTGATTTTTAGTCAACTTGCTAGAGATTTTACTCTCAATAAGCAGACACCAATCATCTTCATCGTGAATCCAACCATCAGGCAAACCTATATGCTCGACATCTTCTTCAGTGACTTCTAACTCACCAGCAATTCCTTGCTCCACTATATAGAGGTTTCTTGATTTTTTTATTTTAAAACCGCATATCCAATGTAAAAAACTACACAATAAAGAACGGTCCTGACTCAGAGATGCCATTAAGGCATGAGTCAAGCGATTTTCTGGTTGATCATATTGGTCGAAAATGTTTCTCATTTTAAGTTACCTCCGACCACTAAAGCAGGGTTTGAAAAATCGTAGATTTCTTTAGTTTTGCCGCATATACTTTTCTATCTCCAAGAGAAATAGTTTGCAAGGAATTCTATTTTTTTGTCAACATATCGAACATTTTTTTCCTTAGTAGGTTAACAAAAACTGAATATCTACATAATCAGGCGATTAGTTTGGTGTTTACCAAACTTTTCGGTCAATGATGAAAGCAAAACCCGTTGTCTTCAAGATTCCTCGGAAATCCCAGAGAAAGAGTTTTAAGTTATTGAATCATGTATCAACAAACTTATCCCAATCATCAATCAACCCGACGGGTAAATCGTTTAATCCATTGGTGCTAAAATATGCTATTTCGAACCCCTTATGTAGGTTGGCAATAGCAGGAGGGATATCATTGTCAACCAATATTATTTGACAATGCTTACCCTTGCCTTCAAACTCTTCTGCTAAATCTAAAAGATACTCATATATATTTTTATACTTTTCTGGATCAGACATCCCCTCTTTCACATCATCGTCTAAGCTAGTTTCGCCGTCATATTCATCTTCATTCTTGCCAAGGAACTTACCAACAGTATCTATCATCAGAAGGCCAGGATGGTTTATATCGCTTACTAATAATGCCTTAAGTAACACGGATAAATACCCAATAGAAACAATTGTTCTTAATCCTCCTGAGTTTATATCTCGATATTCAATATTTCGAACGACTGGAAAAAAGGATCTTTCACTTATTGATACGCCAAACTTGTTTTTAATATTTATTTTTTCTAAATAAGAATCGAGATTCCTGCCCAACATACTTAAAATGCTTGAGGTTGAGGGCGCGTCTTTTTTCATGCTCTCTAGCTTTTCTTTAAGCCTAGTAAGATTCGACTCCAATCTGCCGATTTGGTCTGAAATCGATTTTTGTTGATTTCTTACTTTTAATGCATGGCGATACTTTTCCCTACGTTCTTTAAGGTGCGCCAGCTCGGCAACAATAGCATCGCGCTCAGTAAGGTAGGGGCTTATAGACTTTTCTAGCTCTTCATCAAGGAACTTTTTAGCTCTTTCTCTTTTCTCGTAAAGATCACTTTCTGCAGTAATAAATTAGGGAACGAGTCGTGCTGTGGGTGCTTCCATGTATCTTTTCCACCAGTGAAACCATGAACAAAGAGGATGAGGCTACTGTGATTGTTATTAGTAATGAAATTTATCATCGGTGCCCGTTTCCCTGAAAAAAGGATTGCTAACCTACATTATACTTCCTCAATGATACCTTATAGGCTTCCCTTCATCTATTATTACTCAATGCGATTGATTAATATTTACCCACTAAAAAATAACGAGGCAAACAGAATTTGAGTTAAATAAGCTTTATTTCATATGTCCGCCGCCAATAAGTATTTTAAAGCTATGAAAACTTGATGGCGGTGAGCCTATGATATTACCTACATACTGTCTCCATTGTACTGTGGCGACTACAGCCTAGTCGCACCCCTTACCGGCTATTGCCACAACAAAGGGACCGGTTCCCTACTGGGAAGATAATAGTAAATGCTGATAGGCAAGGCTACCCATACCTATATATGTTGTATCGCTTAACGCCTACAGCGAGCCAACGTTGTTCATTGGCAGGTTAGTGCAATGGTTACATCAAGGGCCATTGAATACGTAGTCCAACCGGTTCAACAAAGGGGGGTAATTGTAGACGTGAAAAAATGAAGTGGTAAATCAATATTTTTGACAGTCAGAGAGATAACCGGAGGTGAACAACTGTTAGATGTGCTGGGAAACGGCCCGTCTCTGTGTGGTGGTTTTACACAGAGACGGGCTTAGAAAACTGTAGCCAAAACAAAGCCTTACCGTAATGCTTGCCGATACAAATGCCGACTAAACAACCTGTATGCTGATACGCTTAAGTAGCATTCGATCAGACAGCATTCAACCTGCCAGCCTTGGTAGCGATGGGGATAACGTCACCCTGGGCGTCTACGTCCATCCCAGCCTCCAGATTGAGCAGGGACCAGAACCTGATCAACTCTGGTGGCAACGGTGGGAAGCGGGACAACGCTCTGTGCTGGATGCTGGCGAGTCCACTGCTAAACGCACTGATGCACGAGGCGCTGCATCTGAGCCAGATTCGGCGTGTCAATCTACACAGGCAACCGATCCGGATAACACCTTTCTGCTTGATCATCTTTGATGACTTGTACGACGTCACTGCGGCCTATCAGTACTTCTGTCTGATGGTGAAACCGATACTGCAATCGGAAGAGTACTGGGATACCTCTCGAAAGACTCGGCATGGTTACGCGCTCTTATTGGACTGGATATTGGAGCGCGGTGATGCCTTGTTGGCCAGCTTGGAACACCGAGTGAGAACCAGAGACCAGGCAACCTAACAGCCGTTTGCGTAAGCCCGGCTTAGGTCGGGCTTGTGCGCTGCCTGGCTGCATCGGGCCTAAACCCGGGTCACGGCCTTTTAGTATCTTGCCACTCTGAAAGTTAAAAGCCGACATCACCCGCTTTAAGAAAAGTTATATCTTTCTAAATACTCAGGATGGCCCTCATCTGGACGCAGGTATGTTAAATAGGGTGTGGAAAATAGCGCTACAAACCGCCAATATCGAATACCGCATTGCCTATAACTGTCGGCATACCTATGCTAGTCTTGCACTGACTGCGGGCTTTAACCCGGCATTTATCGCTAACCAGCTTGGCCATGGATTGGAAATGACACTCAATATCTATGGGAAATACCTTAACTCTGAGAGCGATAAGCTAGAGCTTGCAAAGCCTGAGAGGCAGAAATAAGAAGTATTCTGAGAAGGTTATATCAGCTACCTAAGTATTACTCTTAGCCCTGGTTTCATTGCTTGCGGGTAGTTTTTTTACTGGCTCCCCGAAAATAACTAAATTATTGAGGTGAGAAAGAAGGCTCTCCTAGGGGCGTTTAGTACCTACATATTGATGTTTTGCGATTTCTTCTAATGTTTCCAAGTTATTGATTGTATGTTGAGGGTTGCACATCATACTTCAGGGTAGCCAATAAATTTGGAATGGCTGTTGAGAAGCGCGGATCAATAACTTGATTTTAATGAGGAAATTGCAGTGTCACAAAAAAATAATTTAATAGCTATTGTGTTTATTACTTTAATATTATTTACCATTCACGCACGAGCAGAAGAAAGCAAGATTATCGCTGAATTTTTTTCGGGTGCCTGCCTTAATGAAAAAATAGATAGTAAGCAAGAGTTTGAGGGCTTTTTTATGAGTTACGACGGACAATTCAAGTCCATTTCCAATAACCAAACAGCCCCATTTTATGCGGCAATAATTCCTGATGAAAAAATATTTGGTTCTTTCTACTTAACTAAAAACTATAAATGCTGTATCACTTACTATGACAGACTAACAAGAAAGCAAGTAGAAAATGTATGGTTTTACAGTGGTCTTTCCAACACTGAAAGAAAAGGTGTTGTAGGTAATGGGTCAACGATACGGAGTTTAATTTTTAGACCAAAGAATAGTCGTGTAATATCACATGCCTTACAAAGAGATGGAGAACAGATAGTTAACAATTTTTGTCATACAGAAGTCCCATCAGCAGATTCAATCTACCAACAGCAAATATCAATTGATGAAATAATGGACAAGTACACTGATCAACTGAACAAGCTAAGTAGGGCTCGGTTTGCAAAAGTAAATGAAGATATGGTTCTTGAGGGTGCGTATAAAACAGGAAAAACAATTACTATTCTGATGAGCACTTCTAGCAAGCTAAAGAGTGGGGTTGAAAGTAGACAAAATGACTTAATTGAGAAATTCAAGCAATCGATGTGTTTTCCTGAAGACTATAAAGCAATACTAATGGCAGGGTTTGATATTCAACTCAAGCTAATCGACAAAAATAAAACTCCATACCATAAAGCAACTTTAACTCCTGAAAACTGTGGGTTTTAAATTAGTTTATTATCCGTTTGATATAGAGGTGAAAGATGGATGTTGCAATAATTTAAAACAGCAGCAGAAGGGTTGTCGCTATATATACAGTTAATTTGGGAGGGGCCAATTACGAGCCTTCTGATGATGAGTTCTATTCTGAAGCGTGGCAATGTGCCGTTGATGATGGAGTTGTAAATGAAAATAACTATTCGGAATACAGCTTTTGCTTCCGATAGAGACCTCTCCTAACAGAAGTGCGGCAGAGAAAGCAAAAAAACAGCTTAAGCAATTGATTTTAAAGAAGAAATATGGCTGGCGAACGGGACTCGAATTTTTGACTAGTGTTTTGGGGTGTGCATGGGTGTCGTTAAGCTATTGCTTTTATTGATTATTTGTCACGGAGGCACACTGATGGACACTGCTGTTTTACTAAAACTGGACAAGGCTTGAATTCTTAGAGAGCAGAAGCGGCAAATAAAGCAGGCATAAATGGCGCTAGCCAACTTCCCCCAGTTTCCATGTCACCTCGGTCTAGTGATATCTGAGCTATTATGGCGGCATTCAGAAAGTACCCATATTGTGACGCATTGGGGGTGATATATGATCGGGTCTATCGGCATACGTGAACTACGGGGCTTGAGCAGTCAATTGCCGGAGAAAGCAGCGGCCGGCGAAAGCTTCTTCCTCACTAAGAACGGCACCGCCCTCTATTACGCCATACCTGTTGACCAGGCCTTGATGGATCATGGTTCTCGCCTGGTCATTGCGTTGAATCTCTACAAAAATGAAGCGCTCACAATGGGCCAAGCTGCCAAATTAGCTGAGTTATCTATCGAAGAATTTATGATCGAGGCGGGCAAAGCGGGTATACCTGTTATCGATTATGACGACGATGTGCCGGATTCAGATATTACTGTTTGAGGACAGATATGGATATTTTTGTAGCGGGCGCTACACCGCTAATCGTACTTAGTCGGCTAGGCCTGCTCGATAGTATCGCTGGCTTATTCAAGGCCGTTTACCTTACTCCAGATGTAGTGCAAGAATGCACTAAAAACAAAACTATGCCGGGGGCTGTAAAAATAGCTTCCGCTCTTGAACAGGGCATTCTGTCAATAAAGAGCGATTTCGATGTCGCTGTTGTCTAAAAGCTCAACTTGGATCGGGGCGAATTATCAAGTCTGAGCTAACACATCTAATTATGGATTGTGTGGACACATACACTTTACCGCTCCCGACCTGTTGCGGCCGAGAGCGGTAAAACAGTTTCCAGGGCATTCCCCAGCCCGCCATGCATCGCCATCGCTTGCGATGTATCGCCTGCCGGTTGTGCACTTAGGCCGTGGCTGCCTGCAGCGCGGCTTCGCTGCCCAGAATCCTGCGCAGATCGTCGATGATCAGCAGCAGATAGGCCGCTGCCGCCACCGCTTTGGCAATGGCGCTGGCGCCGCCGGAAACCACCATCAGCACCAGTTGTGCCAGTACCACGGTGATGCGCCAGGCTTTCTCGGTCCAGGACAGGTCGGCCCAGATGATTTTATAGACCTCGCGCGCGCTGAAGCCGCCTTTGTAAAGAATATACATGCCACCGATAAAGTACTTCACCCGCCTGGTGGCATCGGAGACATCCATCATTTTCTTCAGTTCGCTGATAGCTTTGAAAATCAGCTCGTACTTTGCGCGAACCAGCCGCGCCAGCTTCTCCAGCGTACCCTGCCCGGGGGTGGGCGGCAGCGTCAATCCGGCCACCTCGGCGATAAAGCCGAACAGATGGTAAACCAGGCTGGCCATGGCGAGGATATCTGCCTCGTCGGGCTCCGCAGCCGGCGCCGGCAGATCGTTCCAGCGCCGATCGATATCCGCCAGATAGTCTTTTATCGCCTTGTCGGCGCTGTCGTCAGGGTTGGTCTGTGCCAGCGTATTGGCGAGCAGGCCCTGATAGCAGCCGCAGTGGTGGTGGTCCAGTTCCTTGAAGTCGAGATCGTTGACCAGTTCTGCGACCACCTCGTGGGCGATGCCTTGAAAATCGACTCGACTATTGGGGGTATGGGCTTTGCTGTTCACAGGTATTCTCCTTACAGTTGATGCACTTCAGTGTTATGGATGTTCTGGCGGCAGCGCAGCGGTTGCCGTCCTTGGCTATACTGTGGCAGCCCACCTGTTTTCACTATATGCCGCATGGCCTATGGACGAGCGATGAATACAGCTTTGCAGAGTTTGCAGGCCGCAGCGCTGACCGGCCGGCAACGGGAAATTCTCAGCCTGGTCGCCAAGGGCTTTACCAACCTGGATATCGGCGAGTTGCTGGGGATCGCGCGCGGCACGGCTAAAAACCATGTCGCCACCATTATCGAGCGGCTCGAGGTCAGCAATCGCACCGAGGCCTCGATGCTGTTCCTGCAGGCCGAACTGCAAGCGAAAAACGGCAGCCATGCGCCGCCCCGGCGCGGTCCGCGTATCGCCGTGCTGCCGTTTCGCAGTTCCGGCGCCGGGGCGCGCCAGAGCTATGTCGCCCAGGGCCTGGCAGAGGCCATTATCCAGGTATTGACCAACGCCCACCGGCTGCAGGTGCTGGCGCCGGAATCACCGCAGCGGCTGCAGCATATGGGCCTGCAGCGCGCGGCCATTGCCCGCCAGCTGCAGGCCACCCATATGGTGGAGGGCCTGATCACTTTCAGCGGCGAGCAGCTGCGTATCCGCATCGGCGTCAGGGACTGTGTCGATGACAGTGAACTGCTGATATCGGAGTACCCCTGTACGCTGCAGCAGGTATTTGCCACCCAGGCCTCGATCGCGGCGGCCATTGCCGCGCGCCTCAAAGCGGCGCCGGCGGAGAATGATGCGCACCGCTCGGCGGCGCACACTGAAGCAGCGCACTATTTCTGGCGCGGGCGTTTTTTCTGGAACAAACGCACGCCCGCGGATATTGCCAGCAGCCTGGAACTGTTTCAGCAGTCGGTAAACGCCGGCGCCGACTTCACCCTCGCCTACGTCGGCATCGCTGATGCCTGCCATCAGCTCGGTATGTATACCGGTATGCCGGCGGCGGATATTTTCCAAAAAGCCAGGGACGCCGCGCAGGCGGCAGTGCAATTGGAGCCGCTGTCGGCGCAGGCGCAGACTTCGCTGGCCTACAGCCACATGGTCTTCGACTGGGATTTCGAGCGCGCCGAGCAGGGTTTTCGTCGCGCTCTCGACCTGAATGAAAACTACAGCTGGAGCTACGCCTGGTACTCCTACCTGTGTATGCTGCAGTGCCGGTTTGACGAGGCCCTGGCCCTGGTGCTGCGGGCCCAGGACCTCGATCCGCTGTCGGCGCCGCTGTATATTCACGTCGGCCATGTGTACCGCTCGCGCGGTCTCTACGAGCAGGCCATCGCCGAGCTGCAACGCTGTATCGAAATGGAGCCGCTGAATATCCGTGCCCTGGGGTGGCTGGCGGCGACCCATGCGGAAGTCGGGCAGCTGTCGATCGCCGAGAAGTACACCCGCCGCGCCATTGAGCTGAGCCGGCGCCACCCGCACTTACTGGCGGTGCTCGGCTATATCTACGGGCGCATGGGCGAGTGCGGGCGGCAGCAGGCGCTGCTCGATGAATTGCAGCGACGGGCTGAGACGGAGTTCATCTCGCCGCTGTTTGCCGCCATGTGCCTGGTGGCGGGCGGCGATCGTGCCGCCGCCATGGACTATATCGAGCGCGCGTTGCAGCAGCGCGCGCCGATGTTACTGCACTGGCTGTGCGATCCCATGTTTCGCCATCTCAGCGATCAGCCTGGCTATCGGCGCATTGCCGCGGGGCTAGGACTGCCTGCCACTGCGGTGCAAAGCGTTCTCTTACCGAGCTGAGCTGGCGCTGCAATTCCTCCCGTGTATGCGCCCCGAGATAGACTTCCGGGCTCAGCGCCGCGCGTTTCAGCAGCGGCAGATAACCGCGCTGGGAAAAGTCGCGCGGGCCGTAACTTGGCGCCGCCGGCTGCTGCGGCATCAGCTGCATGGAGGTATAGGTTTCCGCCACCAGTTCACTGCAGAAAAAGGTGCGCTGCTGGCGGCTGGTGAAGTAACGCTGTTTCAGGTAGTCCTTCATCATTTGCAGTTCTTCCGGGTAGCGCGAGTCCTGCACGGCGTTGTCCTTGATGATGCTGGCGAGGCCGGCAAACAGGTCCTGGGTGCGCGGCGTCTGCAGGTAGCGCACGCCGAACAGGCGGTAGTTGCCGCTGTCGAGGTACTCCTGCAGACGCAGCCACATACGCACCAGCATGGGCCCGGTTTTGCGCCTGCCGGTGAGAATATCGCTGCCCTCGATACTGGTGGCCTCCCACAGATAGGGCTCATCGGGCACACCTTCGAGGCCGATATCCCGCGGTCTCACCACCACGGCGACATGCGACCACTTGCTGCCGGTGATGAACTCGATCCAGCGGCTGCTCCACAGCAAACCGCGGCAGAAAAACAGATCGCCGGTCTGCAATTCATCGATGATCAGGGGAAAAGGGATGGTCGGTGTGCGCATAGCCTGCCCTCCAAAGCAAATACCGTGTCGATACGCCCGCTTACTGAACGTGGTAAGTCACCACTGCCGTCTGTAAGGGTAGCTCATTATCGGCGGTTAGCACTTCTGCGCGGGCGCGAAAGCTGCCGCGCTGCAGCGGCCAGGCGTAGCGGTGGTCTGTGGTGCTGGCAACCAGTCTGTCGTTGATGAACCAGTTGACTTTTTTGATGCGGCTGGACGGGCTCAGGGCAAACTCGAAGTATTCCAGGTGGTCGGGAATGCGCGGGTCCATTGCCAGCATCAGCCCCGGGCTGGGTTTTCTCAACCGGATTGCCGTGTCGGCGGCCGGCGGTGTGAGCGGCGCACCGGGCAGAAACCATTCGTCGCGAGCGCGGCAGTTGCCGCTGGCGGGCGCAGCGCTGTCGGCGCAAATGCGCCGCTTGACCAGTTTATTGCTGAAGTAAAGCGGCCTGACCCGGCGGTGGCGGTTGACCTCGTTGAAAATGGCGCGCAGCACCGGCGCCGGTCCGGTGGAGCCGGTGACCTCGTGCATGGCGCTGTAGTCCAGATTGCCAATCCACACCCCGGCGCTGAAGCGGTCGTTGAAGCCGAGCGCCCAGGCGTCGCGGTAGTCGCTGGAAGTGCCGGTTTTCACCGCGGTCTGGTGGGGGAAGTTCAGAATCGAATCGCGGCCGAATTCCTTTTCGCGGGCGCCGGGGTCCGCCAGGATATCGGCCACCAGGCTGGCCACATCCTCCGACAGCACCCGCCGGCCCCGCGCCGTGCCGTTGCCGCCGTGGGGGTTTTGCCGCGGGGTGTGCTGCCGGGTTTGTAAATAGCCCAGCGGCTTGAAATCCCCCATGCGCGCCAGCGCGGCATAGGCCTGCACCAGTTCGTAAAGACTGACTTCGCCGTTGCCCAGCGCCAGGCCGTCACCGTAGACATTGGGGTGCCCGGCCAGGCTGGTAAAACCGAGGTTGTGGAGAAAATACAGAAAGCGCTCGGCACCGATGTACTGGATGGCGCGCACCGCTGGTATATTCAGCGAGTTGCCCAGCGCCTCGCGCAGCGACACGGGGCCGTAGTGGGCCCTGCTGTAGTTGTGGTAAGTGTGCATGCCGGTGCCGACGCGCTGTTCCAGCGGCGCGTCGTCGAGCAGGGTGGCGGCGCTCCAGCCGCGGCTCAGCGCCTGGGCGTACAGCAGCGGCTTCAGCGCCGAGCCCGGCTGCCGCCTGACGGTCACCGCATTGATGTCGCCGTAGGCCTTGCCGGGCCGGCCGGCGTGGCCCACGGCCCAGCTGACGATGGTATTGCTGTGGTGGTCCACCACCAGGGCGGCGCCGTTGCCGGCATTGCTGGCCGCCAGCCGGTCCAGGCGGGTATCGAGTACGGCCTGTACCTTTTGCTGCAACTCGGCGTCGATACTGGTATCGACGCGCCCCTGTAAGGGCGTCTCGGGCTGGGCGCGGGCGAAGGCGACGAAGTGGGCCAGGTTGTGAGTGAGTGTGCCGCTGGCGGTCTGCAGCGGTTGCCGGTGAATGCCGGCGGGATCGATTGCAAGGCGGCCGGAGGCGGCCGCGCGCTGCGCCAGGCGGCCGATGGCGCGCTCCAGTGCCGGGCGGTGACGGCGCGGGTCGAGCCAGCGCGGCGCCCGCACCAGCACCGCCAGCGCCAGCATTTCCTTTTCATTGAGGGTGGACAGATCGCGATCGAAGTAATAGTCGGCGGCCTGCACGATGCCGCGGCGGCGGGCGCCGTAGGGTACCTGGTTGAGATAGAACTCGAGAATTTCCGGTTTGCTGAAGCGCTGTTCCAGGCGCCGGGCCTCAAAGCCCTCGAGCCACCTCGACCACAGCGTTCGCGGGCGCGGGTGCAGCATGCGCACTACCTGTTCGGAAATGGTGCTGGCGCCGCGCACCGCCCGCCCGGCGCGCAGATTCTGCAGCACGGCGCTGGCGCGCGCCAGCCAGTCGACGCCGCCGTGGGCAAGAAACCTTTTGTCCTCCGATAATAACACCGCGCTCTGCAGCAAGGCCGGCACCCGGTGCAACTCGACGCGATCGTGCAGGTTCCAGCGGTTCTGGTAGGTGACGGTCAGGCGCTGGCCGTGGCGGTCGAAGAAGGTGTTTCTCGCCGCCGCCGGCAATTGCCCCAGGTCTGCGGGCAGTGCCTGCAGCGCCCGGGCCGTGGCCAGGGCCAGTATCGGCAGCGATAACAGCGCCGCCAGGCCCGCCGCTATTGCCAGCCGCCGCGGCACGGCCTAGTCCCCTATGCTCAAGGTGGCCGGCAGCCCTTTGCCGTAGACGTCCGGGTCGTACATCTCCTCGGCGTGTAGCGGCATGACGCCGAACTCACCGCTGGCAATGGCCTGCGCCGCGTATGACAGGTGGTAGTTTCCCGCCGGCAGATAATCCGCGTAGAAGCGCGCCGAGTCGTGGCGCAGCTCGCGGTGGTAGAAGCTCCAGAAATAGCGGCCGAAGTAGGACCAGTCTGAAATCTGGTAGTACCACGAGCCGCTCGCCGGTGCGAAGCGCGCCTTGCCGGCGTCGACGCCGGAGGCGGTGGCCAGATCGGTGTTCACCGGTTCCAGGCCGCCGGGCACCGGATCGTAGACGCTGACAAAATGTCTGGCCGTGGGTACGGAGATAAACAGGTCCACTTTCACCAGTTCGCCGCGCCGAATCTGCATCGGGCTGCGCAGCAGCTCGAAGCTGCCGTCGCGCTCTACCGAATACTCGCGCCGCACATCGATACCGGCGTTGATGCGCGCGGCGCTGTCCCGCTTCGGGGCGTAGGCGATGCGAGCGGCGTAGTAGAGTCGGCCGCTGCCGCTGCGGCTGATGTTCAGTGCCGTGTCGCGGCCCGGGTCGGCGGCGCTGAGCGGCCGGCTCAGGCTTGCCGGCGCGTCGTTGCGGCGGGAAAAGGTCGCGCTGCCGAGGGCGGTATCGCCGATGCTCACCGCCACTGTCATGGCCGGGTCGGCGGCCTCGTATTTGCCGGCGTAGTCGACCAGCGCATTCAGGCAAAAAATATTTTCCTGGGTGTTTTGCCAGTGGCTGCGGGCGCCGCGGCTGTGGCTGATACTGCGCACCAGCTTGAACGGTATATCGTCGACTGTGCCGCCAGCGGCGCCGTGGCTCTGCGCCGCCAGCAGTGCCGACAGCACCGCGCAGTTGGCGCGCAGCGGCGTTGCCAGCAGATATTTATAGCTGTCGTCCCAGGCTTGGTTAAACTGAAACTTGCCGCCGCTCTGGCTCGACTGCGCCAGAATACTGTCCAGCGCCTGTTGCACAGTGCCGGCTTCGACCTGCGGTGTCTGCAGTGCCGCCTGCAGAAAATGGGCCTTGCCGAACAGGTCCATCTGCGCCATCGGCCGCAGGTGACGCTGCACATCGGCGGCGCTGATCTTGCCGCTCGGCGCCAGCGCCGCCAGTGCTACCGCGCGTACCGAAGCGGACATGCCGTCAGTGTAAAACGACGGAAACCGGTCGCGCCGCAGTAACTGCAGCAGATAGTCGTGCAGGCCTTGTTCGACCTGTTGCGGTATCTCGAAGTCGCGGTCTCGCAGCCAGTTGAAAGCCATGGCGGTATAGGCCGACAGATAGGGGCTGACATACTGGTTGGCGGCCAGCCAGTAAGCCATGCCGCCGTTGGGTGCCTGGAAATTTGCCGCCGCCTCCAGGGTCTGGCGCACATCGTCGATCGGCTGCGGCCAGTCGAGATCGTGGCGCAGATACTGCCGCAGTTCGACATAGGCGCTGGCCGCCACCGCCCGCGTCAGGCGCTGTTCCCAGCAGCCGTGCGGGTAGTGCTTGAGGTAGTCGAAGGCGCCGTCGATATTGCCGATAACGCTGGGCGACAGTACCGCGCCGATACTGCCGGCATCGGTGTGGATGCCCGCCGGTATGGCAATCGCCTCGCTGACCGCAGCCGCCTCGGTGCTGCCGTAGCTGGCGGCGGTCTGCAGTGAGCGGCGCGCGTTGACCGGCAGGCTGTGAGTGAGGCTGTCGCGGTCGAAGCGGTCGCCGCCGCGGGCGACAAAGCGCAGTTGGCCGCTGCCCGCGGTTTGCAGCGGCAGGCGGATCTCGGCGCGCTTGAACGGCTGCAGCTGCAGGCGCCGGCTGAGGCTGAGCGGCTGCCCGTCCGCCAGCGGGCCCTCGGCGCTGATATCGATTTTCAGGCTGCGGGTTTTGTCGGTGCGGTTCATAATCGAGAAACCGGCTTCGACGCTGTCGCCCTCCAGCAACTGGTTCGGCATCAGCGGCCGGATTTCGGTGGGGCGGTTGACTTTGAAATTGACATCGCCCAGGCCCATGCGGTCGTTAGGTGTAACGGCAAAGGCGAGGATGCGCCAGCCGGTGAGATTGTCCGGTACTTCGAACTCGAATTCGGCGCGGCCTCTGGCGTCCGCTTCGAGTGAGGGGTTCCAGTAGCTGACGAACTTGAACTGGCTGCGCAGCTGCGCATAGCTGGGCCCGCCGTCACCGCCCGGGTTGGCGCCCTTGTTGGCGAACTTCTGCCGTCCCAGCAGGCGCGCCAGCAGACTGTAGTTGTTGACATCGAGCGGATCGAGGCGGTTGAAGCCGGCGTAGGGATCGTAGTACTGCCTGCCGCTGCGGTTCAGTGCCAGCACCGCTTCGTCCACCACCGCCACGGCGATCTCGTAGGGCTCGCGATTTTTTCCCGCCCTGGGTTTGAGCCGCAGCCGGGCCTTGACCCGGTCGCGCGGCTTATAGCTTTTGCGATCGGTTCTGATATCGATATCAATGGCTTTGTAGGGATCGCTGACAGTGGCGGCCACATAACCCATGCGAAAGGCCGGCTTGCCCAGATCCACTTTGCCCTCGCCCAGCGGCTTGTCGACGCGCGGGGAGAGCGCCACCACCGACAGGTAAAAGCCCGGTAGATAGTCCGCTTTGACCGGCACCTCGATCACCGGGGTGCCGGTCTCCAGGGTTTCGATCCAGCTGTCGAGAATGCCGTAGCGTTCCACCGTTACCAGGGCCCTGGCGCCGGGGTAGGGGTTTTTCACCAGGAAGCGGGCGCTGTCGCCGATGCGGTAATCGCTCTGCTCGGCGACAATCTGCAGGTTGGTGTCGTTGGACTGGTCCCACATCACCGCCCCGCTGCCGGTGACCCAGCCGTGCAGGGTGGTTTGATGGGTGCCGGCATCGCCGTCATCCAGCTGTGCCACGAAGCGGTAGTAGCCGGCCTGTTCGGGGGTAAACCTGCACTCCACCGGCTTGCGCGCGGTCGCCACCCGGCATTCGCTTTGCTTCACCCAACTGGAGAGGTTTTTTGTCAGGTAGGCGTTGCCCGGCCCTTTGACCCGCGCCGCTTTGTGCTCGCGCCGCTCGATGGCGATAACCACGTTTTTGTCCTCCAGCAACTGGCCGCTGTTATTCACCACCAGGGTTTGCAGGCGCGCGGTTTTCCCCTGGCGGTAGAGCCAGCGGGTGTTTTTCAGGCCGACGAAGGCGTCGGTGCCGGCGTAGTCGGCGCTGCTCGAGGCGGCGATAAACTTGCCGCGGTCATCCCTGATGGCCGATTCCACCTCGATGCTGCCGTAGTGAATATCGGTCTGCGGCACCGCAAAGGCCTGCTGGCTGCGACCGCGATTGTCGAGCCTGCCGCGCGCGTCCAGCAGCGTCAGCGCCGCCTTGTCGCGGCTGCCGCCAAAGGTAAAACCGCGGGCCAGGGGGTTGTCGGTGACAAAGGATTTTTCCGTCAGCCGCGCGCTAACTCGCAGCTCGGCATCGGTAAAGGGACCGCCGGCGTGCAGTGTGGCCAGCGAAGTCACCTGTACCTGATCGCCGGTCTGAAACAACTCGCCGTTCAATTCTGTGTGGACTTTGAATGGCGCCGGTGTGAAGTCGCTGACCAGCACTGTCATCGCCTGCCAGGCGATGCGATCCCAGCTGTCGGGCGGCTGCTGCTGCGGCGCCAGCTCGAAGCGGTAGCGGCCCACGGCGCCCTGCTCGGGTATTTTGAAGCTGCCGTCAACAGCACCGAAGGCGTTGAGTGCCACGGCCCGCTGCTCAAACACCACTTTTTGCTGCGGGTCGAAGACCCGCAGATCGTAGGCTTCGCGCGCCGCCGCAACCCAGTGCCGGTTGCTCTGGTCGCGCACATAGATTTTAAACTCGACCGTGTCCCCGAGCTTATACACCCCCTGCGCCGTGGTGCCCCAGGCGTGGCTGTGGCCGCGGTGCTTTTGCAGCCGCGGGTAAATGCCGCCAGCGCGCACGGTGAAGTGATAATTGATGGGGATAATGGCGATATCGGTGCCGCTGTCGACGCGGGCGAAGAAACCGGGCCGCTCGGCGCGCTGGCCGCCGTAAATTTTCTCCAGTTGCGGGTCGAGTTCGGCCAGACCCGGCAGCCGGGCCAGACCATCGCTGTCGGTGGTGGTGGTGATCCCCAGGTCCTGCAGGCGGGTCAGGTCCTCGTAGCTGCCGCTGAGCAGCGAGACCTGCGCCGCCGCCAGCGGCTTGCCGTCGGCAAAGCCGCTGACCCACAGCAGTGAGTTGAAATGGCCGATCTTGGCGTGTATCTGGTAGGGGGTCACCTGCGCCAGCAGCCGCAGCGGGCTGTGCCAGCCGGGTGGTGTGGGTGAGGGCTGCAGGCGGCCGTAAAGCATGCCGCTGTCACCGTCCAGCAGCTGTCTGGCACCCAGCGGCAGGGCGTAGGCGATATCTTTTGCGGCGGGCACCGGCAGCTCCCGGCGCAGGCCGCTGTGGCTGTCAGCGGCGCTGAGCTTGTCGTAGTCGATACGCACTTTGTCCAGATTGGTCACATACAGCGGCACATCGCTGTCGACACCTTTTTCCAGCACCACCTGGCGGTGGCTGAGGCGCAGCGCCGGCTCGCGGTGGGAGGTCAGGAAACTGAAAGCCACGTCGGCCTGCAGCCGGCGGCCGAACTCGTCGGCCAGCCCTTGCCGGTCCATGGTCACCACGTATTGGCGGTGGGCCTGCAATAACTCCGGCAGCCATACCTGGTAGTGCCGGCCGGCGCGGTGCGGGGCCTGCAGGCGGGTCCAGTCGTGGCTATTCTGCCACGGGTCGTAGTCCTCTCTGCCGCCGTCCAGGCGCGGCTCGAAAGTGACGTGGTTTTTGATACTGGAATTCAGCACCGGGGCGGAAAACAGCAGCGCCACCGAACTCAGCGGCGCGCAGCGCCTGGCGGCAGCCGCACCGGCGGCCGCCTGCTGCAGCTCGGCGAGCAGAATATCCGTGGCCCGGCGCTGGCCCTTCAGGGTGCAGCGCAGGCCGACAAAGCGGAATGCCGGGAAGGTGTCGAAGCGCACCACCTCGCGGTTTTCGATACCCGGCTCGGCGCCTGCGGCGGACACCAGACCGGGCCTGACGGTCAGCGCTACGCTGCTGCCGGCGGGCAGCTGGCCGCGCGGCTGTACCTGCCAGACCCGGTGCGCGCCCTCGCCACTGCCGTTTGCAGCCGCATCGCCGGCGGCGCTGGCCCGCACCGGCAGTGTCGCCCTGCCGGCGGCCGCAAAAGCCATGGCCCGCTCCACCGAGGCGCGCTCGACCGGCTGGTTGAACGTGACCTGTAGCAGCGGCGTAACCGGGGACAACCAGTTGCTGAAGCGGGTGTAAGTCACCTGCGGCCGCGCGGTGATGAAGGTATGCCTGAGCGGTGCCGCCAGGCCGCTGCCCTCGCGGGTGGTGATGCCGGGATTTACGCTGACGCGGTAGCGGGTGGCCAGCTGCATTTCATCGCCGCTGCGCAGCTGGCAGGCCAGCGCACTGGTATTGAGCCAGCGCCACTGGCAGGCCAGCGCCGGGGAGATATCGATGGGTATTTCGCCGGCCTCGCGCTGCATATTGCCGAGTGCCACCACCGGGCGATCGAACTGAAAAACCAGCTGCCGGGCGGCGGGCACATCGGTACCTTTGGGCGTGATGCGCAGCAGTTGTAGCGGGCCCGACGCCGGTATGCCGGCGCCATCGAAGGCGGATTCGGCGCTGCAGAACCCGGCACCGGCCAGTCCCAGAAGCGCGCTCAAACCCAGTTTGGCAGCCGCGGTAATAGATCGATTCATGGTTATGGCGGGTCCTGAAAGTGATAAATGGCGACTTCGCTTGCGCGCGAGGCAGCAGTATCGCAGGAAAGTGTGCCGGCAGGGTGGGAAAAAATGATCAAATATGGCGGTTTGGGCCGCCTTGTCCGGCGGCCCGCAGGCGGCGCAAAGTCAGCCGCCCAACTGCCGGGCGATATCGTCGAGTTCGTCCAGTGATTGCATCAGATTGTCGAGCACGGCCTCGGCCGGGCCCGGCGCCAGATGCAGCTCCTCGTAGAGGTAGGCCGGCACGTCGACCGAAGGACCATAGCCAAAGCCGCGCTGGCTCAGCAGCAACTGGGCGACGTGAACGATTTTGGCGTACTCGTGGTATTCGCCATCGTACTTGGGGGTGTTCTGATGGCGCAGGGCGATGACGATCTCCTGCGGCACACTCCACAGCTCGGCCAGGCAACTGGCCATCTGTTCGCGGGTAATACCGAGAATATGGCGGTCGATCATCTCGTGCTGAACGTGGGGGTTGGCCTCGATATGGCGGCTGATAAGCTCGAAGTGAGGCGGAAACACCTCCGCCAGTACCAGGTAGCCGAAATTGCTCAGCAGGCCCGACAGATAGGCCAGGCCAAAGCTGGGGCGGTTCTGCGAGCGCGGGATGGCGCCCACCAGCCCCTCCACGGCGGCGGCGGTGTACACCGCCAGCTTCCAGTAGGGGGTAATACCTTCGGGGCCGTGCTGCGGCAGCTTCAGGGTCTTGCCCATGGCCAGGCCCAGCGACAGGTTCAGCACCATGTCGAAACCCAGCACCCGGACGATGGCGTCGTGCAGCGACTTGATTTTGCCGGGGGCCGAGTAGTAGGGCGAAGCCGCCCAGCTGATGACCTGGGCGGCCAGGCTCGGGTCCATTTCCACGATCTCGGCCAGGTCGCTGACATCGGCCTTGGGGTCCACCCGCAGCTTGATGATGCGCATCGCCGATTTCGGCAGCGGCGGCAGCTCCAGGGTTTCTTCCAGCCGCTGCTTGACCCGCAGGCTGGTAAAATTGTGGATGGCATTGCGGATCTGGGTTTCGTCGTCGAGGTCGGAGTCATTGCTCTCCAGGCTCGACAGCGGCACGGTAATATCGGCGATGCTGGCATCTTCGAGGGTCTGCTGGAAGTCCGCCTGTTTCAGCTGCAGCAGTTGATCGGCAATACCCGAGTCCAGCAGCAGGCTTTCCCGCTGCAGCAGGCGGCGGTCCACCAGCGTCGGCAGCCCCGCCATTTTGGGAATGGCGGGCACGGATTCGAGCTGATGCCGGTCGATGAAATTGCGCAGTTGGCTGTTGGGGATCGCGCGCAAATCCCTGCCCAACTGGCGATTGATAGCGCTCAGGTCGAGCAGGCAGTCGGCCGGGATCAGCACCAGCACACGACCCTGCTGGTCCTGTAATATCTGGGATTTTGCGGCGCCTGAGTTTCGCAGTTGATGCTGGTGCCACACCCTGTCAGTTTCGCTGACAGTCGTGGGCGCAGGCGACACGCTATAGGACACTTTCTGTGTGTTCAGCAGCTGTTTGACGCTATCGGGTACCGGCAAACCTCTATCCTCAATTTATTACTATGCTTTTTAGTTACTATGCTTTTCGGTTACTAGGGCTTTTTAATTACTGGGTTTTTATTACTACAACGTGATATCGTAACTTTTTGCTGTATCTTTCGGTTATTAAAAACGAAAACCACAATCTGCTGGGCAGGGAATCCGCGCATTTTGCCTTGCCGGCGATAATAACCCTATCCGGCCATTGAGAATGCAAAGATCATCCCATTTTTAAATAAAAACGTCGCTCCCCACCACCGCGCCGGCGGTAACCGGCGCCTTACAGCGCGTAGTGTCGCCAGTGGTCTCTATCACAGAGGCGGCGGCCATTGTTCTTGCGGCGGTCGCAGTCGCTCAGGTTGAAGCGAATCGTCTGGCGCCGGTCCACTTGCCTGCGGCGCTGGAACAGGCGCCGTTCGGGGCCGTCGTAATCATTCTCATTTGAAGCATCTTGTATAAACATCGGAGCCGCTTGCTACAGTAAGCTGGATAGTGACAGTGCCCTATTGTACCGGGCGCGTGCTTCAAGATATAGGCCAAAAGGCCTTATCGGTGCCAGTAGTCGGTCACCTTGCCCGCCGGCCTTCGATTTAAGCGCCGGCGCCCACCACCCTGGCCGTGCCGACCCTGTTGTGCTGACCCCGTTGTGCCGACCCTATATTGCCCCTATCGGCGAAAGCCGTTGAGGTGGGTGTTTGCCATTTCGTTACATGCTTGTATTCGCAACTGCGGCTGAAACTGGCAGGCGAAAACGAAAATAACTACGGCGCTAAAAAACGGTTTCGCTGCAGTACACGAAGCATTCGCATGCAATAAAGCGAAATCAGGCAAATACCTTCGGCAAAAAACGAGGAGGAAAGCAAACCCAATACAACAGCGTAATGTTCGAGATTTTAGCAGACTGGAAATGGAGAAACCCTGTCATGAAATACACGTATCTACATCGCTTATCGATTAAAAAAATATTACTCGGCGCCGCCGTCCTGTGGCTGAATCCTGTAAGCGCGCATGCCGTGCAATTGGATACCAAGGCCGCCGAGCCCCCGGCAGTGACAAAACCGGCGTTGAACGAACGCATTATCGTCAAGTACAAAACTGCGACAGTGGAGAGCCAGGCGGCGATCATGTCGCGTTCCTCGCTCGAGCGCGCCTCGGTGCAGGCCGGTACCGAACTGGCCTATATGCGCAAGCTGGCGACAGGCGCCCACCTGGTCAAACTGCAGCGCCGGCTGCCGGGCACCGAAGTGGACGCTGTCATCGCCAGGCTGATGGCCGACCCCCGTGTCGAATACGCCGAGCGCGATCGCCTGCTGCGGCCGATGGCTACGCCCAGCGACCCGCGTTACAGCGAACAGTGGCACTATTTCGAAAGCACTGGCGGGCTGAATCTGCCCGGCGCCTGGGATGTGACTCAGGGCGAGGGCGTGGTAGTGGCGGTAATCGATACCGGCTACCGCCCGCACGCCGATCTCAACGCTAATATACTGCCGGGTTACGATATGATTTCCAATACCACGGTGTCCCAGGACGGCGACGGCCGCGATAGCGACGCCAGCGATCCGGGTGACTGGGAGCCGGCCGGCGCCTGCGGCCCCGGCGCGCCGGCGCGCAGCAGCAGCTGGCACGGCACCCATGTGGCCGGTACCGTCGCCGCGGTGACCAATAACGGCATCGGTATTGCCGGTGTGGCCTACAAGGCCAAGGTGGTGCCGGTGCGCGCGCTGGGTCGCTGCGGCGGTTTCACCTCGGATATTGCCGACAGCATGATCTGGGCGGCCGGCGGCAGTGTTGCCGGTGTACCCGCCAACGCCAATCCCGCCCAGGTGCTGAATTTGAGTCTCGGCGGTGGCGGCAGCTGTGGCGCCACCCAGCAGGCGGCAATCAACACGGCGCGCAGCCTGGGCGCCACGGTGGTAGTGGCTGCCGGTAACTCCAATGCCAATGCCGCCGGCGCCACCCCGGCAAACTGCGCCGGGGTGGTAACGGTGGCTTCCGTCGATCGCGCCGGCGGCAAGGCCTGGTACTCCAATTTTGGCAGCGTGGTGGATGTGGCGGCGCCGGGGGGCGAAACTGCAGTCAGCGCCAACGGCGTGCTGTCTACACTGAACAGCGGCAGCACCAGCCCCGGCAGCGACAGCTACGCGTTTTATCAGGGCACCAGTATGGCTGCCCCCCATGTGGCGGGCGCGGCCGCTCTGCTCTATGCCGTTGATCCGGCGATCACACCGGACCAGGTGGAAACGCTGCTGAAGACTACGGCGCGCGGGTTTCCCGCCAGCTGCAGTCAGTGCGGCAGCGGTATTGTCGACGCCAGCGCCGCAGTCGACGCTGCCAATGGCGGTGGGGGCAACCCGGGCGGGGTGCTGGAAAACGGTGTCGCCAGGACCGGGCTGTCAGGCACGACCGGCAGTCAGCAGTTTTTCACCCTGGAAGTGCCGGCCGGTGCCGGCAACCTGTCGTTTCAGTTGAGCGGCGGCTCCGGTGATGCCGACCTGTATGTGCAGTACGGTTCGGCGCCGACCACCAGCAGCTATGACTGCCGTCCTTTTGCGGCGGGCAATAACGAAACCTGCAGTATAGCCAACGTACAGGCCGGCACTTACCATGTCATGGTCAGGGCCTATAGCACCTTCGCCGGGGTCAGCCTGGTGGGCAGTTATACCCAGGGCGGCGGCAGTGGCGGCCTGAGTGAAACGAATTTGTCCGGCGCCGCCAATTCCTGGACTCACTTTACCCTCGACACCGCGCCCGGCGCCGCAGCGCTGGAGGTCGCCATGTCCGGCGGCAGTGGGGATGCCGACCTGTATGTGCGCTACGGTGCCAGACCCACCTTGTCGAGCTACGACTGCCGTCCCTATCGGGGCGGTAACAGCGAAAGCTGTTCGATCGCCAATCCGCAGGCCGGCACCTGGCATATCAGCGTCCACGGTTACTCGGCCTATTCGGGCTTGAGTTTGCAGGCGCAATGAGAGGAGTTGCTAGTCACTAGTTGCTAGTGGCTAGTGGTTGGTTCTGTAGCCGCGGCCTCTTACGGTTATGATCGGGTTTAGGTTGCCCTGCGGGTCCAGTTTGCGGCGCAGGCGGCAGATAAAAACCTCTATCAGGTTGCTGTCGCGGCAGACATCGCCGCCGTAGAGCATTTCGATCAGCTCTTCCTTGGTGACGATCCTGCCGGGGTGCAGCGTCAGGTGTTCGAGTACTTTGTACTCGCAGGCGGTGAGATCGATTTCCTGCCGCTGGCGGAAAACCCGCCTGCGGTGGTGATCGATGCGGAAATCGCCGAATACGATGGCGCCTTCCGCGCCGGCGGTTTGCGGTAGCATAGGCCCTCCTCGCAGTGCTGACTACATTTTCCAGTAGCGCGATGGTGAGTAACTGATTCTGATCCATTTGCCCGGCCGGTGGTCGACGCGCGTTTCGAACTCCCGGTCGCGGAAGCGGTAGGTCACCCGGTATGCCACCGCCTGCTGCTGGACTTTTTCGTAGCCTTCGGCGCCGGCCATCCAGATGCCGTCGGCGATGTCAACCGCTGCCGCCGGCGCACGGGCAGTGCCGTAAATCGGTTCCACGGCGACGACTTCGGCGTAGACATAAGTGTTGCGATAATCGTAGCTGCGGTGGGTGTTGTGGTAGGCGTGGTAATAGCCGCGGTAATCGTGGCCGCGCTCGGCCACTGCTGCGCCGGCGCAAAGCGTTAACAGCAAAGCCGTGAACCCGGCTGTATTTTTCATTTTATCGTTCATCGTGCACCTCTTTTTAATTGCGCTGAAATGTGGCGGAAGGGGGAGGCTCGACGCTGCCGTCGGCGTGAATCAGGATTTCCCCGTCGCGCGCCTGCGCCAGAATGCGCTCGAGCTGGCGGCGGATAGCCGGCGACAGCGTGACCCCCCAGTTTGCCCGGTTGGCACCGCCGGCCACGGTCTGTTTGAAGGCGGCGATAAACTCCGGCGGAATGGTGACACCGAGCATTTCGTAGTAGGCGCGCGGCGCCTTGACCTTGCCGTAGCTCGGCGGCGCCAGCTTTTGCAGGCGCCAGAAGCTGTTGCCGGAGCGGGCGTAAAACACCACCTCGCCGCTGCCGATCAGGCGCCGCAGTGCATCCACCGAGGCGAAGCCCAGGGTCAGGCCGCGACTGGTATTGTCATTGCTCCTTGCGGGGGCGGGTCGCGGCGCTGTGTTTTCCACCGCCGGCGCCGGAATCTGCTGCTCTATCTGCCGCAACCGATAGGCCTCGGTGGTTACCTGTTGCTGCAGTGCGGAGAGGGTGCGCCGCTGTGTCGCGGTTTCCGCCCGGGTGCGCTGCAGGCGCCTGCCCGACTGCGCCAATTCGTCCTGCAGTGCCGCCAGCTGCCGGCGCAGGCGCTCGAGACTGCGATCGGTGTTGCGCAGCGCCGCGGTCGCCTGTTCGGTGCCTTTCTGGGTCAGCTGCAGGCGCTGTTGCAGGTCTGCCACTTCCTGCACCAGTTGCCGTTTGCGCTGCAGCAGCTCGTCGATCTGCTGTGTCAAACTGTCGCGGTCAACCAGAGCCAGTGTCGTGCTCGCCGGCGCCACGGCCGCGCTCTGCACCAGCGAGAAGATCGCCGCCAGGCACAGCGCGATAATGGCCAGAAAGCGCATAACATCGGTTTGCAGCGCTTCCAGCTCGCCGGTGTCACCGCGGCGGTTGGGTCCGTATGGAGTGAAAACAGACACCTTAAACGGTTTCCTTATCTCGGTTGGTCGCCGCCACCATTGCCTCGATACGCAGCAGCGATGCATGGATATTCTCACCCTGCCGGCGGCTCTCGGTGAGGTAGAAGCTGTGCAGTGTGCCGCCCAGCAGCAGGGTTTTGCAGCTGCGCATGATGTAACCGCCGATGCCGCCGAAAATGGTCGTGCTCAGGGCCAGGAGAATACCGCCGTCCACCAGCCGCTGCAGAATCGAAAAGGCGCCTTCCTGCGCCGCCGCTACCGGATGACTCAGCGCCGCTACCAGTGCGCCGCGCATGCCGATCGCGGTCCAGATCACGCCGATGCCAAAAAACAGATTGGCGCACAGATCGGTGGTGTTTTCCGCGCTGATCACCCGCTGCAGGTTCGGGGCCGGCAGCGCCAGCTCGCGCTGCAGTTGGCGGAACTTGACCACATAGAGCAGCAGCACGGCGGCGAACAACAGCAGCGACTCCTGCAGGTTGCTGTAGATGGCGTTCAGCAACTGGGTCAGCGTCGGCAGCTCGGGTGTGGTGAGGATAATCACCCCGCCGGCATTCAGCGCGTAGAGCAGCACCAGGCATACGGCGATGCCGGCGAAGGCGCCGGAGAAGGCGCCCTTGGCAAATGTCAGCCCCAGGTTTCTCATGGCTCAGATATCGCGCGTGCAGGCCAGGGCCACCGCGTCGAACACATGCTGCATGTTCTCGTAGTGGCTCTGTGCGCGTCTGAAACCCTGGGCGTCGTTGGAGATATCCAGCAGGCCCTGTTTCTTCATTCTCAATTCGCGTTTCATACTGGCGTAGATGGCCGGCTTGTTCTGCAGCGAGGCGCAGTTGTTGCGTTGCATGACCTTGACTGCATAAAATTCGGTATCGAAATACTGCCCGAATATTTCCTGCCCCTGGCGCTTGGAAATAACGCCACGGTCGATACTGCTGCGCAGCAGATTGGCAAAGCGCTCCTGATTGTCGCGCCCGGGTGCGCCCTTGGCTATGGTGAGCAGCTCCTGCATATAGTCGTCAAAGTAGTAGTGGCAGGCGCTCGAGTCGAGTTTATTCGATACCTGGGCAAAGGCCTCGTCCACATTTTTGGTGTAGTTGAACTGGCAGAAGGCGCTGTTGTCGATCGACTGCGAAGCGCAGCCGCTGAGCGCCAGCAGCGCGCCGATGGCGGCCAGCCACAGGCCTCGCCTGCCGCTGAAGTTGAGTCTTGCTTTCTGACTGATGCGGTTCATCTCTGTTCTCCTGTTAGTCCAGTAAGAGGTCGCTGTAGCTTTCCTCGACGGTTTCCTCGGCCAGGCCGACATCGAGAATTTCAGTGCCCGAGTCGCCTTCGCCCCAAAGCAGGGTTTTCACTTCGCTGACCGTGGTGGTGAGCTGGTCGGTGAGTTCTCCCCACTCCAGTTCCAGCACCAGTTCGGTGCTCTGCGAGCCGATTTCCGCCTCGATCAGGTCGAGATAGTCGAGTGATTCCATGGAGTCGATGTAAATCTGTGAGGCCAGTACCGGCAGCGACTGCCCCTGCTTGTCGCCGCGCCTGACCAGTTCGTAGTAGCGGGAAAACATTTTGCTCAGTTTGCCCTGCCTGGCCGAGGGGCGGGTGCTGACCGTGGGCAGACCGCTTTTGGTGGCGCGCCCGGCCAGCGTGCGCTGGATATCGCCCGGGGTCATCTTGCGGCCGAGTTCGGAGCGAATGCGGGTGCCCATCATATCCGAGGTGTTATTGAGGGTGGCGCGCATGGTCGGTATGCGCTCCTTCATCACATCGAGCATGTCCTTGTAGGCGCGGCGGATATTTTTGCGCAGCTGGGTGCAGCCCTTGTCGGTGCTGCCGTTGCACTGGGTGCGTTCATACACTTCCTTTTGCTTTTCCAGCTCGGCCACCACCTGGTACATATCCGTTTCCATATCCCTGGCTGCCTGTGAGGCCTCGCTCAGGCTTTCCACCACCGAAGTGGGAAACAGGTTGATCTGCGGCCTGCCGTCGGCGGTTTTCTGCTGTATCGCCCAGGCCGAACTCTGGACTGCCACCAGGGCTGCCACTGCCGCCCCGCGCAGAATTTGGGTGAGTGTTTGCGTGTTCATAATAGCCAGCCTCGCTGTTGGTAAAGTCATATTGAAATTCCCGCCTGATCCATTTAATCCATTGGAATACCGAGCGACCTGACTGTTTTCAGGGCTCTGGTGCGCTCGCCGCTGTTGCGGTAGAGAACTACTACCTGGTGCCGGCCGAGCGGAGCGCGGAACCAGTCGAATCGTGTGCCCGGCGACACCTCTTCCAGGTAGTCGAGCAGATTTCTCGCCAGGTAGGCCTGGTGAAAAGTCATTACCACGTGTTTACCTTCATCGCGGTAGCGATTTTTCTGTGCCGGTCTGCCGCCGCCGGCAGCGGCGGGGTTGTGATCGCCCAGTACATACTGCAGGTGCCGGTAGACATAGCCGCTATACCAGTTGGCACCGTCGGGAACGCTCTGCGCGCTGATACGGCTGGGTCCATAATTATAGGCAGCCAGCGCCAGGTGCAGATCGCCGTCATAGCGCTTGAGCAGGCGTTTCAGATAGCGGGCACCGGCCTCGACGTTGGTGCAGGGGTCATAGAGATCGCGCTTTCTGTAGATACCCAGGTCCCTGGCGGTGATGGGCCAGCGAATCTGCATCAGCCCGAGGGCGCCCTTGCTGGACCGGGCCCGCGGATCGAAGTCGCTTTCCGCACGGGCCACCGCCAGCAGCAGCGTCACCGGCAGATCGTGGGCGGCGGCGGCGCGCTCGAAGCAGCGGGTAAACGGAAACTCGGTGGCGGCAGCGGTAGTGTCCGAGACGCCGCGGTAATCGCGCCAGGCGCGCTGCAATTCCGTGCGATCGATCAGCGCCAGGGCGGGCTGTGCCAGCAGCAGGGCAACCAGCAAGGCGGCGATTTTTTTTAATGCCCCCGACGCAGGCAGGTTCAGCTTATTCGCCGCAGACATTTTTAGCATATACGCCGCAGGCACTTTCAATATATACGCCGCAGGCACTTTTAATATATACGCCACAGGCGCTGTTAACCTATTCGCCGCAGGCGCTTTCAATGCACCCGCCACAGACGCGTAAAGGCCGCCGCCCCGCAGTGCCGCAGTCAGCGCTTTCACGGCCGCACTCCCGCCAGCGGCTTGACGCCCACCTGCAGCTCGATCATATCGAGCGACTGCTGCAGCTGTTGCGCGTTGAGATAGTTGAAGGCCACCGCATAGGCGCCGGGTTTCTGCTTGATCACGGCGATATCGAGGCCGGTTTTTTCATTCACCAGTTCGGCGAACCCGGCGGCGGAGACGGCGTTGTTGAACGCGGGCCAGAATATATGCTGCTGCTCGCCGCTGCCGCCGCCGGTAGCCGTGGTGGTCGTGACAGCCGGTGCTGCCGGCGGCGCTTCACTGGCGGCGGCAGTGTTCGGCGGCAGTGTCCAGACATCCGGGATCGGCGGCACTCTGACGGCAATGGGTGCCTGTTCGGGTTCTTTCTGTGCGGATTCTTCGGCGCTGGTGTTTTCTGTGCTTGCCGTTACTGCTAACGTCGGTTGGTTTTTCCCGGGTGGTGACTGGGTGTCAGTTTTTGTCTCAGTCTCTGTATCGGCAGGTGCCCGCTTGTCGATCGCTGCCGCTGTGCTGGCGGCGGTCGCGACAGCGCTGTCGATATCGATAAGCGTGCCGCAGATCGGCAGCAGCTTGCAGAGACTGTCGCGCCAGGATTCCTCACCGGTCAAATACACCACGGTGCCGACAGACAGGAGAAAACCCAGTGCAAAACCCAGAATCTGTGTCATGATGTCTCACTCCTTGTTCAGTAGTTAACGGTAAAACCGCTGTTACAGTGACCACTCGACATAGTCGACCACCTTGTTGCTGCGCTGCGCAAACTGCTCGAAACCGTCCAGGTCGACCACGCCGGCGCATCTCGGCGCGGGTTGCCCGCGGCCGGGTCGATGTTGCAGATCGCGAATTACCAGTTCCTCCACCTGTGTCTCGCCGGGGCCTATGGTTTCGCGCAAGGTGCCGAAACGCTGGTGGCGGTAATGGCGGTTGTGGGGCCGGCAGCCGATGAAGTAACCGCCGGACATTTTGAAGGCGTAGTCGATAGTGCGCTGCGACGGGTTGTGGATACGCAGACTGAGGTGCAGGTCGGCGCGCTGGTGCCGGCTGTCTCTGTGCTCGATATCGACGACCTCGACCTGCAGTGCCCGCTGCGGATCACCGGCCGGTGGCGCAGCGGCCTGCCGGCTTGGCGGTATCTGTGCAGGCAGCTGTGTGCGGTGCTGCTGCATCGCCGCGACCGAGCGATCGGCCATCGCCATGTAAGTGACGGCATTGATGCCGGGCAGCGGTTGACCGCCGGCCGACAGGCCGGCCAGCCACAGCTGGTGCACGTTGTCGCCCAGCGGCAGTTCCTCGGGCTGCAGCAGGATCTGCGCCTCCCCGGGCCCCTGTGCGCGGCTGAATTCGCGGAAGCTGTGCAGATAGTGGCGGGCGATGGCCAGCGTTTTATCGAACCCGGCGGAGGACGCCGGCGGCATTTGCCAGTAGACCGGTGTCACGTCTTCTATCTGCACCCGCAGCTGGCAGGCGATGGCGGTCACCAGGTGCTGGGCGGCCAGTTGCGGCTGGCTCGAATGGTAGGGTTGTTGGGTGCTGCCGGCGGTGTGCGGGGATGCGCCGGGCCGGCGCTGCAGGCGGCGCTCAAAGCGCGACAGCCGCCCCTGCCAGTGCCTGCCGAAACCGGACAGGGTGGCGCCGCTGGCAGCGTCTTCAATAGACAGCCTGACTCCGGCGCGTTCGCCGCCGGTCAGTGTCAGGCGGAGAAAATAATCCACCTCCAGCGGGTTGGTGCAGACCAGCTTGTCGATGCTGTTGAAGCCGTTGGGAGCGAAGCCGCCGGGGGTAAATTCGGGAAGCAGCTGCAGGCCGTCGATATCGAGCAGCAGGGTGCGCAGGGTGTTGTCCAGTGCCAGCGCCAATTGATTGTCGGCGTCGGTCTTCAGCTGCAGTTTGCGGCCTTTGAAGCGCGGGTGGTTGTTGAGTTCAAAAGCCAGGTAGGCCAGCAGATCGCCGCTCATCCAGCGCTGCAGATCGCTGCTTTTCAACACGGTGGCGGCGCTCTGGCCGGTGGTCGGGTAAGCGGCGCTGCTGAACAGCGCGGTCATACCCGCCAGGCTCAAGGTGAGTGCACACAAAGTGATAAAGCGCAGAGGCGTTCGCCGCATGGTTCTGACTCCCTGTGGTCGCGGCGCCGATGGGTTGGCGCAGGCCGCGTTTGGTGTCAGCTAATGTATGCCAGTGGAAATGAACAGAACCTGAATGGGGGTTAGGGTGATACTGGTATGGTTGGGGAGTGGGTCTGCCTTCAATATACTTAACAAACATTGATGGGACTGCACTGGCAGGCCCTGAGCCGGCTCGATTGGCACCGTTATGTTTAGTGTAGTGCCAATCAGCTTTGGCCCTTGAAAGAAAGGGGTCACTGTCCTCGATCGGAGTCTATCTTTAAGAAACAGCGGTGGTGGCCGACCCGGCCCTAACCCGGTCAGGGTCTGGGGTTCGAGACCCGCCGTAAACCCATCCGTGGGGGCTTCACGCCAGC
>JANQMH010000034.1 GCA_028280195.1 Exilibacterium sp. | reverse complement strand
TGCATAGATCGCGCTCAACCGGTACATCAGCGCCCCTGCCGGGCCCAGCAGAATAAACCAGAACAGCACCGCAAACATACGCTCAAAGCCGCGGTAGCCGCAGGCCGACAGCACCTGCAGGTGCAGGTCCGGCCAGTTTCGGGGCGCCACCGGCGGCGCCCCGGCGCCGGCGCCGTCGATCTCGAGGCGCCGCGCCACATCCACCGCCGTCTCCCACTGGTCAGCGCTCCAGGCGGCCAGGTAGGACTGCATCAGGCCGGAAAACTCGCCGCGGCCGAGACTGTAGAGCAATACCGGCACGGCGATCACCAGCTCCATCCAGGGTCCCAGCGCGGCCAGCAGGTCAATGGCCAGCAGCACCAGCAGCAGCGGCCCCGCCAGCGCCACGACCAATACCAGCGGCGGCACGGCAGCCAGCCAGGCCTGGCGCCTGAGCAGGGCAACCCAGGCCCTGAACCAGTCATCGCGGTGCAGCGGCGCTCCGGACCCCCACAGCTGTACCAGCCCCAGTACCATCAAAATCGTCAGCAATAACATAACTGTCAACCTAGCTCCGCTGTTGTTTTCATAAGCCTGATTTATGTTTTTCCGTTACCGTCTGCGCCAGGCTGGCCCGGTACCTGTGCCAGTCGAACCCGGCTCCGGGATCGGTTTTGCGCTGCGGCGCAATATCGCTGTGGCCGACGATACTGCCCGCGCCGAGCTGCGGGAATGCGGCCATCAGCGCGTGGGTAACAGCCGCCAGCGCCCGGTACTGGTGGTCAGTGTACGCATCCGTATCGGTACCTTCCAGCTCGATACCGATAGAGAAGTCGTTGCAGTTCTCCCGCCCGCCAAAGCGCGATTTACCGGCATGCCAGGCGCGCTCGAGACAGGAGACAAACTGTGTCAACTCGCCGCTGCGGGCGATCAGGAAATGCGCGGATACCTGTAACTGGGCGATAGTGGCGAAATAGGGGTGCTCGCCCGCCTCCAGGGCATTGCAGAAAAACCGCTCGATATAGCCGCCGCCGTAGCTGCCGGGCGGCAGGCTGATACTGTGGATCACCAGCAGGCTCACCGCCTCACCCGGCGGCCGGGGACTGCAATTCGGCGTCGCCAGCCGGCGCGCGCCGCTCAGCCAGCCGCACTTATCGATCGCTAAGGAACTATCGCCAGCCAAGAACACCCCCGAAACCCGCACTGGGGGGCTATTAGACAGGGATTTCGGCAGGTGGTCCAGTATCCTTCAGAGGCTACTGGTGTGGCGGGCCGCTACGGGCTCAATTGGGTGTGCTTCTGGATTTGCGCAGGTTGCCGATCACCGACTCCAGCGCGCGGTCGAACAGCATGCCGTCATCGAGCAGACTGAGGGCGCCGGACTGCATGGCCAGTGCCAGGCTGTCGCGGGTTTTCTCGGCCACTTTGACACCGCTGCGGTTGACGAAGATGTATTTGCCGGTGGGTTTGATAATAGCGGCCAGCCGGCAGCGATAGCGCTTGTCGTTCTCATCGACCATTTCAAACCAGGTGCCCTGGGTGAGCCTGTCGATCTGCTGCAGCTGCCGGCTGTTCAGCTCGCGGGCCCTGGCCTGGGCGCTGACCGGCATTTGCTCCGACACCACGGCGGCAGCCGGCGGCGATTTGGCGGCCGCGCCAGTGCTCTGGTCACCGGTGCCCTGGGCTGCCTCTTCCAGCACGGCGCCGATTTCCGCATCCAGTGCATCCATGATATCTGCGCCGGCGGTGGATTCGATGCCGGCTTCCGGCGGACTGTTGGGCGGCGGTGCCACAGCGCCGGCCTCTGCGCGGGGTTCAGGTTCAGGCAAGTCTCGCTGCGACGGCACTGCCTTGGCCGCGGCGGGACTGTGGTCTTGCGCCACAGGGCTGTCGCCCACCACTGCGGCGGCTGTAGTCGGTTCGAGTTCGCCGGCGGGCTGCGGCTCAGCCTCAGATTCAAGCTCCGCCGCTTCAGCCTCAGGTTCAGTCTCAAGGGCGGGCTCGGAGGCGCGCAGCTGGGCGATATGCAGTATTTCCAGCTGTTTGAACAGCTGCGTCATCTCAAACGGATTGTAGGAAACACTCTCCAGGCCATGGCGCAGGCGCTTTAGCAGATCCGGCACCAGGCGCAGCATTTTCTTGCGGTTTTCAGGGCTGGGCGGCGCATCGATGCTCCAGATCAGGTCGTCGACAATCTGCAGGCCCTGGCGCCATTCGTCACTGTCCGTGCCCTGCTTGAGGCAGATCAGAAACAGCACATTGCTCCAGGCATCGCGCAGCAGTTTGTCCATCACCGGTGGCAGCGCCAGGCCGTCGGTTCGCTCGCTCAGCGCCCGGGTCACCTGGCTGCGCGCCACCTCGGCCTTGGCTTTACCGTCCTCTGCATCGATGGTGCGCTGCTCGAGTATGGAGGCGCGCCGCTTTTCCTTCTCCACAAAGGAGACGAAGTCGGCCAGCACCTCGGCGAAGATGTCGACATCGGAATCGAACTCACCCAGCAGCCGCTGCACCACCGACTCGATTTTGCGATACAGCGGGTCCTGGCGCCTGCCGTCGTCCTGCCAGCCGAGCGCGGCAGTGGCCAACTCGTTGAGCAGGCGCCGGGCGGGGTGACCACCTTTGCTGAAAAACGACTTGTCCGCCACCCCGACTTTGATGATGGGAATCTGCAGGCGGGCGATCAGCGCCTTCATCGGCTCGGCCAGGTTGCGGTCGTCGAGAATGAACTCGAACAGCATATTGACCAGGTTGATCACATCGTCGTCGGCCTGGCCGATATTGCCGGCCCTGCTGTCATTGCGCTGCAGCAACTGCTCGAGCAGCTGGCGGATCTGCAGTTGCGGAATCAGCCCGTGACCACCGCCGACAGTGAGCTGCCGGGACTGTATGCCCGACAGCAGCGCAACCAGATCACCGGAGCCCAATACCGGGCCGGCTGCCGCAGCCATGGGCTGCTGGCCGCGCTGGTCGGCCAGCAGGCCGCGCAGGGTATCCAGCACTTCATTGCCGACGCCGGCAACCGGCGCCTGCGCCATCCCCGGCAGCGGCGCCTGATAGCCCGTTTGCTGGTAGGCCTGCTGCGGATAAGGCGGTGAGGCCGGCTGCGGGCCAGGGGGCCGGCGCCGCGTCTGCGACTGCAGTGAAGGCAGGATATTCTGCTCGATCAGGGACTTGTTAAGTGCCTGGTAGAGCTTGCCGAAGTTGGATACCACGAACTTGTCGAACAGCTTGAACAGCACCAGCTTGGCTTTGATATCGATGGACAGCACCTGGGCCGTATCGACAAAGGCGCGGCACACCACGTCCGGGCCGAGGGGATTGTTTTTCGGATACACCTTGACCGGCACCAGGCTGTCGATGCGCAGGGTAAGGTGCTGAATCGCTTCGGCATTGCGCTCGGTGGCCTTGGCGATCATACCGTCTGTGGCCACCAGCTGCTCCAGCTCTTCGTTCTGCACCAGCGACAGGTTATCGAGGGCGAAGTCGCCGCCGTACTCCGGCGCCGGCGTCCCACCCTGGCTGGAAAGCTGGGCGAAAGCCCTGTCGATGGCGACGCCAAAATCCGCCTCTATGCGGCGCCGGCGAATGCGCACTTCGCGCATCGAGTCGAAGTAAATATTCTGGTCCTGGTTGCTGCCGGCTTTGTCGGCCAGCTCGAACAGAGCGTCGTCGGCGTTGTCGAAGAGTTTGCGCAACAGGCTCAGCAGCAACTGCCGGCCCTTGTCCTGCAAGCGGTGGACGGGTGCAGGCAGACGCGCCATCTGCGCGCGAAAATCCTGATTCTTAGACTTCAAAGGTACCACCTTTGCTGTGCCAGACATGATCGGCATCTCCGTAAACCTGAAAGTCCTACAACGAGTCAGGCGGGTCCGGACGGTTACAGAGGCGTCGCTACGCAGGGGTAGCGCATACCGTCAGGTTTCCCCGTTTAAACGTGTATAGGCAGTATAATCAAAGCCGGGACATCTCCCAGGGGGAAATGTTAATATCGAGACCCGCATCACATGGGGTTATAACGCAGAGGGGCATTTATAACCGGGGAAAAGTTTTCACCCCCTGCATAATGCCCGGAGCTATATAGGGCTTAGTTTTATGCAAGAGGACCAGGCGGGAAAGTCCATGGGCAAAGGCATGCTGATTGTTGCCTGGGTTATTGCCCTGGGCCTGCTGACGATGATGTTTGCCGGCTGGGAAGGCCGTCAGTTCAACCCCAATACCGACGTCCAGGGCCAGGTGCGCAGCAATATCAAAGAGGTGGTGCTGGAGAGCAACCGCCAGCACCACTACGTGGCAACCGGCCGCATCAACGGCCGCGAGGTGGTGTTTCTGCTCGACACCGGCGCCAGCGACGTGGTGGTGCCACAGCAGCTGGCGCGCAAACTGGGCCTGCAGCCCGGTGCACCCAGCTACGCCCTGACCGCCAACGGCACGGTGAAAGTCTACCGCACGCAACTGCAAACACTTGACCTGGGCGTGATTCATCTTAAAGATGTACGTGCCAGCATCAACCCGGGCATGTCGGGCGATGAGGTGCTGCTGGGTATGAGCGCGCTCAGGCATGTGGAGTTTACCCAGCGTGGCACGCAGTTGACTTTGCGGCAGTACGAGCCATAAACAATAATCGCCATTGTCCACGGATTCGCTTTATGACAGCTGGTAGCAGCAGTGTTTGACAGACAGCCGGATTTACAGCAAGACATTATCGACAGCGTAGAGCGGGCACTAGCCGAAGATGTAGGCAACGGCGATATTACCGCTCAGCTGATACCCGCAGAAGAAACCGCCACCGCCGAGGTGATAACCCGTGAGGATTGCGTGTTATGTGGCCAGGCCTGGGTGGATGAGGTGTTTCGGCAGCTGGACCCCGGGGTAACGGTTACCTGGCACGCGGCAGATGGCGATCGGGCTGCCGCCAATACTGTACTTTGCTCCCTGACGGGAAGCGCCCGCAGCCTGTTGACCGGCGAGCGCACCGCACTTAACTTTCTCCAACTGCTCTCCGGCACTGCTACGACATGCCGCCGCTATGCCGATTTGGTGGCGGGTACGGGGGTTAAGCTGCTGGATACCCGCAAGACAATACCCGGATTGCGTGCGGCGCAAAAGTACGCGGTTAGGTGTGGGGGGTGCTATAACCATAGGATGGGCTTGTTTGATGCGTATTTGGTTAAGGAAAACCATATTGCGGCTTGTGGCGGAATTGGCAATGCAGTGCGGGCAGCGCGGCAACACATGCCGGGAAAAGCGGTCGAGGTAGAGGTGGAAAACCTCCAAGACCTGCAAGCAGCACTGTCTGCAGAAGCCGATACCATTATGCTCGATAATTTCTCTGTTGATGCGCTTCGACAGGCGGTAGAGATAACGGCGGGAAGAAGCACTCTGGAAGCATCGGGTGGGATAACAGATAGAAATCTGCTAAGTATCTCATGCAGCGGCGTAGACTATATCTCTCTCGGCACTTTAACTAAAAATCTTCAGTCAATCGATTTGTCCCTGCGGGCGGCTCGAAAAGCCATATGATAATACACTTGACAATTCAATTATCTGGTGAGACCTAGATAAACTATACGGTCGTTTACTGTGTAGCTCATTAGAAGTTAAAGATCCAGAGTTTTGTATACCTCCAGCAGTTTTTTAGTAAAACCCGATTGGTCTTTCTGAGATATATGAGAACCATCTGGTAAATCAAATGAAGACAATTCAGGGTAATCCTTGAAATGAACCGAACGGTACCAATCTTCTTCAATCCTCGACCAGTAATAACCTTTCGGCGTTACTTTTTGATCATACTTCCATATCAGTTTGTCCGTCGGCATTCGTACAAGAGTGACAATTACACCTTTAGCCTTAAGCTTATTAAGAACACCAAGCACTTTCTTCCAGTTCGTTACGAAAAGCTCACGGTCCATCATAACCTTTTTTTCTATTTCAGATAGGTAAGCGTAATCTAATTGTTCCCAAGAATCATAGTTTCTCCAGTTAAGCTCTACCTTCGTATGCCTACCCACCCTTACGTAGTAAAATCCCGGCATTTCTACCATGGAATAATCTCCTCTTCGGGTTCTATTTTCTAAAAGAGTGAGATAGTTACCTTGATTGTTCACTGCAATTGCAATGTTTTTAATCACAGTAAAAGGGGTAGCTCCCTCTAGCCTTGTAACTAAATTTTCTTGAATTAGCTTCTCTATATTCTTCTCAATAAGACGATAAGGAGAGTAAGAGCTAGACGAATTATTGTTATAGTAATCTATCCACTCGAGTGCACGATCGGCAATGTCAATATTCTTGATAGCTTCGCTATTTATAGATAACAAAATATCACCGTTGAAGGTTTTATCTTCCATGAGATCCAACAAGACAGGATAGAAATTTGAGCCATCTATAGCCAGTTGCACTACCCGCCTTGATAAAACCTGCTCGGCCAACGCGACATCCAACCCCAACTGAATTCTCGATGCACCCACCAAGGCCAGTGGTTTACCTTGAGATGCAATATATCTATGTTCGGACCACAGATCCTTTGAATCAGCTAGGCTTGGCCGCCAATTCAATGAACGAATGTTTGCTTCAAAGAAAACAATAACCGATAAAGTTATAAGGGCAGCACCCAGCCATATAGGTAACCAGTTTTCACTTGGAACCCGAGTCTTAGAATTGGAAATAGATGAATGCACGATCATCTCCCGCCCCGAATAAAAACAGTGAAACCAACATGAAAGTTGCCCAAACCAACTTTGTTGCTGGGGATATAGAGGCCACAACAGACTCAAAGGATCGCTCTCTGCGCCATAGATGCCAAGCGAAAAGCCAGATCATCAATACAAATACCATAAACAAACTATCACTGCTTAACTGTGTAATACCTTGTGTAGGGAAAAACAGCTTTGAATACAGCTCGCTGACCGCCGTCATAGATTCCGCCCTGAAAGGTACCCAGGCAACAAAAATTCCCACTACAGTAATCAGCCAACCGACGCATTGAGCCCATAGGGCTTCTCTCACTCGCCTCGGAATCACATGTAGGCACAACCTCTCTAAGACTAGGTAACATGCATGTAGGGCACCCCAAAATATAAACATAAAAGAGGCTCCATGCCAAAGCCCACCTAGCAACATTGTAATAGTGATATTTCTATATGTAGTAATTCTGGAATTCTTACTACCACCAAGACTAATGTATAGATAGTCCCTAAGCCACGTCGACAGAGATATATGCCAACGCCGCCAAAAATCCCTAAATCCAATTGCGCCGTACGGCGCCCAAAAGTTGTCAGGCAGCGCAAAGCCCATAATCAGGGCCAGGCCTATTGCGCAAGTAGAGTAACCGGAAAAATCAAAGAATATCTGGCCACCAAATGCTAGCACACCAGCCCAAGCACCTATCGAACCGACATCACTCGTGGTGGAAAAAACAGCATCTGAAACCGGCGCCAAAAAATAATCTGCCAAAACCACTTTACAAAAAAGCCCAGTCAGAAATAGCAGCATTCCCCAGTACTTATGCTCCATCGTTACCTTAGGAACTGCGGCTAGCTGTGGCAAAAACTGAGAAGCCCTCACGATAGGGCCAGCTACGAGCTGTGGGAAATAGGTTACAAATACCGAATAGTCTAATATAGAGCGAGTGGGCTCTATCTCCTTACGATATATATCCAAGGTATAAGATAGAGTTTGAAAAGTGTAAAACGAAATACCTACAGGTAACAATATGCCGAGGTCCACAGGTATAAAACTAAAACCAAGCATACTGGAAAAACTGGCGAAGCTATCAATTAAAAACTGGCTGTACTTAAAAACACTTAATAAACCCAAATTAATGACCAAAGAAGCTGCCACCCATCTTCTCCGTGCAGCTCGGCTACTGGATTCAAAAAGCCTTATACCTATAAAAAAATCTACTAAAGTAGACCCAATCAGCAATACTACAAACAAAGGATTCCATGCTGCATAAAACAAAATACTGGCCACTAGTATAATGCATTTTTTAAACTTCCATGATTTCACTATAGCCAGAATGCAAGAAACGCCTAAAAAGAAAATAAGAAAAGTTACAGTATTAAACGGCATTAGTCAGACATCCATATATTGTTATTGTATGACTACAAAGTTAGTGCGAAGCTGCCTGGTGCGCTCACTACTTTTTTTGCAGAACAAAAGAATAGCTATGTGGCATAAAGTCACTGGTTTTTGATAGCCTAGACAATAGAAAACTTACCAGATTCCCCAATAAAATATAAAAAGGCAGTGCTAATGCAAGAATTGCCAATGGGTTTTTGTCTTTTATCCAATTGAGTGTTACTTGTGTAGCCGCTATGTTCTTTAGCAATGTAGCCGTCTCCAAAGGTCTTCCTACAGGCAGTTCCTTTGTTACCACAAAGCCGGTCTGAGAAGCCAGATAGCGCATACCATAAATGGTAATACGGGAAAAATCCCGGGGAGTATCGTGAAGTGGATAAAGAAATGGAATCCTGATAATCACTATACCATCTTGCTTTAACACACGATTTATCTCTCCCAACACAGTGCTGACTTCTTGAATGTGTTCAAGAACATCAAAAATCAGCACCGCATCTAACACCTGACTACAAATGGGAAGTCTGTGTGCGTCTGCAAATACATCGGGTGTGGTTAGATACCAATAACTGGCCGTCTCAAAATAGTCCAAACCAAAGTAGCTACAGCTTTTTTCTATATATTTTTTGGGCCATTTGTCATAGCATCCTACATCAAGTATAAGACTGCCCGCCGGTATATTCCCTAGCTCAGAGATCAGGTAACTGTTATCAGAAGTATACCATTGCGGGTGAATAGGTAACCTCATCAACGGTTTTAGAAAGTTCTTTATTTTACTCACATTCATAAATAAAATACCTTACCGTCTCATATTTATTTCTGCCTTATGGCATATGCTAGAGCAAAAAAGGCCAAATCTCCAACAATGGAAACCAAGCGGTAACATATAATGATCTGTAAAGCGACAACTTCCGGAACAAAAGGAGAGAAGAGTAATACGAATGCATACTCTCTGACACCGATTCCCCCAGGCGCACCAGGTAATATATAACCAACAAGGAAAGATAAAGCGAAACCAACTATACATTGAAATAATGTGAGCGAGTCCAAGCCAGCTATATACTTCGCCATTAAAAAAATAACAAAACCGTGTAAAATAAATGCTGTGCTATTAATAAAAAGTAACAAAATTATTGTCTGATATCGAAATATCAAATTACTATATCTACGTCTCACAGTTTCTATAAAGACAGTAGCGAAAACAAAAAAAATAGCTAGAGCGCTATAAGAAAGCACACCACGCACTTCGTCTGTTAAGGCATAACTGTTTAACCATAACCACCCGCACAAAGCTGCTGACATTGCCAATACAAGCGACTCCAGAAACAAAGTCGCCAATACATCTTTTTGAGAAATTTCTTTTCTTACCAGCACACCCCTACCTACTAAGTGTGCAAAATTTCCAGGCAAATACTTTGCTATTTGAGAAACACCGATTACAGAAAAGGACTTTATTAAAGAAAAGTTTGGATATTTATGCTTTAGCTGTATGAACCAAGTCAGCGATAAAAAGAAGTGTCCAAGCAAAGATGCTAAAATAGAAAATATAAATATGATATAAAAATTGAAATTAAACGAAAACTTTGTCAACCGATCATAGTTTTCCAAAAAAACTTTGGATAGTATAAAGATACATATTATTGAAAGAAAATATCCAAAATATCTGAAAAAACGCTTTGCGAACAAGCTCTCTTTCATTTACTGTAAATATTTACTTTTATTGTTAAATGCCGACAACTCCAAGTAGGATGGATGTTTAATCTTCTGCCTTCTATGACAGAATTTCCTGATTGGATATCGACTAACTTCATTTAACCTAAACTTTTACCCAAAAAGCTAAAGTCTTAATAGATTATCCCGCCTTTCTTAGGATAAATATATAGGACGGTAAAAAAGGGTATACCACCCTCCAAAAAAAAACTGGAACCTTTTCAATCCAGCTACCTTCAGGAATCATATCTCTAGCTGCAAATTTCCCTGGGTCTCTAAGTACCTTCAGAGTATAGTCAGTAACGTGGAAGTTTCTTATCAATCTTTTTATACCCCAGTAAGTCCTTAACATCTCATAGTATTCATCGCCTTTATTCATCAAGCGCATATATTTATGCGCCAACGGTTTTGGCAACCAGGACAAAAATACCAAATGATAATGCGGTTCTATAAGAGTTAGACGTGAAGCAGCTCCTAGATAACAACGACCACCGGGTTTAAGCACTCGCCAAATTTCTGAAAAAAGAACGTCTGCGTCAGGCACATGCTCATAAGTATGATTACAGAGGATTAAATCAATACTATTGTCTTCAAAAGGGAGAAGTAAAGAGTCCGCAGTCAAGAACTGAAGATTATCTATAGGGCCTCCTGAGTCTTTTTGAACTTGAGCAAGTGCATTGACATCTATGTCTAGACCAAAAACAATCTTGAAATAGGGTGTCAGCGCTCTAGCGAAAAAGCCTATACTGCAACCAACATCTAACGCTATGCCGCCTGGGTATCGAAGAGCCCCATCATCTTCAAGAATAGAGATTACTTTATCAACTTTTGACTGTTTATGAGAAATATCCAACAGTACTGGAGAATCTAACGATAGATTTTCTTGATATTTTCTCATTGGTCAAAACTTATAATGCCTGTACCATAGTAAGAATATAAAGATACTCCATAATTTTAAACCATGGTCTTTATAGTTACAACAATGCTCTTTTAATAACCTATTAGCATAGCACTTAGATATGAATGCTGGCGCTTGGTCGAGATACTCCAAAAAATCTGCCTTCAAAGCGGTCGCAAACCATTTTGATACAGGCACCGCAAATCCATGCTTGGGCCTATTGATAACGGTTTTAGGAACCATATCTCGGGCTATTTCCCGCAAGAGGCGCTTTTGCAAACCACCGGCTATTGCATACTCCAGTGGTAAAGCAGTAACAAATTCCACCAAACGATAATCTAAAAATGGAGAGCGCACTTCCAGGGAATGTGCCATGCTCATGCTGTCCACTTTAACCAATATATCGTTTTTCATGTAGTCATGCATATCAGCCAGCATCATTCTCCTGACGAGCGGTCTATGAAACCCTCCGTCTATTGCTGATTGGGACTCCTTTTGAATGATACCTTGAAGTAATTGGGATTTTTCCCTATCAAGATAGAGGGTCGGCGATAGGCGGCCATCTACTTTTATGGCAGCCACCAGCCGGGCAGACAAACGAAGTTTTTTTAACCATGAATTACCATAGTATCCATATCCCTCCGGCACAAAGCGATCCAACAGGCTGCTTAGAAAGCCTGGCAATACTGGCAGTGCTGCCTCCAAGGTATTGGCTGCCAGGTACCGCTTATAGCCGCCTAGTATTTCATCCGCACCATCACCAGACAATGCGACCGTAACATATTCCCGAGTCTGTTTACACAGTTCCCAAAAGGGGATCACAGACGGGTCGGCCATAGGCTGGCCTAAGTGCTTCAATATATCTTTAATATCTTCAATAGAAATTCTTGTTATTTTATTAATGTGTTCAGTACCAAGCACATCAGCTACAGATATTGCATGAGATGACTCATCGTATGACGCATCTTCGAAGCCCATAGAAAAGGTTTTAACATTATCTGAAAATTCAAGCATTAGCCGGCTTATCACACTTGAATCAAGTCCGCCGCTGAGAAATGCACCTAGCGGAACATCAGCTCGCATACGTACCTTGACAGCATCTCTTAACAACTCAAGGAATTGTTCTTTAGCTTCAGCAAAAGATATTGCAGAAGAGCCAATTTCATTCAGCCGCCAATATGATCGAGTATCTACTTTTCCGGCTTCGTAAACTAAATAGCTTGCAGCCGGCACTTGATTAATGCCTTTATATATTGTTTCGTTCCCACTAATAAACTGGCAAGAGAAATATGAGGACAATGCCTGCTGATTAATTTCAAGGTTTCTGAGCTTATCAAAATGCCTTAGCGGATAGAGTTCCGAGCAAAAGACGATGCTGGAACCATCATAATTATAGAAAAGTGGCTTTTTACCAAAGCGATCTCTTACTAGAAGCAGCTTGCGCTCAATAGAATCGTAGAAACCAAACGCAAACATACCGTTAAGTTTCGAGATACATCTCTCTCCTTCAACAACCAGAAGGTTCAGCAGTACCTCAGTATCAGATGTAGTGTAGTGAACAATTCCTTGCGACTCGAGTTGATTACGAAGCTCTACATAATTATATATTTCGCCGTTAAACACTAAAGTATAGTTTCCGCATTTCGATCGAAATGGTTGATTTGCTTCAGATGAAAGATCGATAATAGATAAACGGCGATGGCCGAGCAAAGCCTGATTCTTTACTTCAATCCCAAAGTCATCCGGACCGCGATGTGCAATATCGTCTAGACACGCACACAGTTGTTCATAAAACAGAGAGTTTTTATCGATAGTATGGTCCGTCGCGTAACCAGCTATTCCACACATTAATATTCGCCGCCAAAAACAGTTGCCTTATGAAATATATCCATATATTTTTCTTTTGTAACTTGCCACGTCAACTTATTCTTTAGAATTGAACGATACGCATTTGCTCCAGTTGAGTATATAAGCGATCTTTTCTCATCAAGCCTTCTTACCAAGCCAACAAAATCTTTCTGTGAATTTACTGGAAACAAAAACCCTGTATGACCATCAGCAATTTGTTCTCTAGCACCTGGTATATCGCTTGCGATAATAGCTCTTCCACATGCCATTGCTTCATAAATAACGTTAGCTCTACCCTCGCTTAAGCTACACAGAACAAATATATCACTATCATCAATTAAATCTGGTATTAAATCTGGAGTTTGGGAGCCCAAGAATTCAATGCGTTCCTCCAAGCGCAAATCCTTCGCTAATCGCACAAGGCTTTCCATCTCACGACCGTCTCCAACAATTTTAAGGCATATATGATCAGGAAGCCTGACTAAGGACTCGATAACGAATTTGATGTTCTTTCTTGGGATCAGGCTTCCTATCGTAATCAATGTAAGTTTCTGCGTCGTTACTCTCGCTTTGGAATTTTCTCCTTTCTCTAAAAAAGCAGCATCGACACCATTAGGAATTGTCACTACCTTATCAACAGGAAATCTGAAATCTTTAATCAGTTGCTTTCTAAGATCGTCACTAACTGTCACTATCTTTGAGCTTAGATTAATCGCCACTTTTAGAAAAAGCCTATTAGCTAACGATAGTGCTGCACTGTTAACATCATCTCCACGCAAAGTCGTCACCAGAGGCGTCTTTGTTATCCAGCAGGCAACACCTGAAACCGCACCACAAACAGCCCAATTAGCGTGAACAGTGTCATAGTAACGCGATCTCTTCAACACATGCCAAAATAGTGACACAAGTAACGCTGGCACAATGAGAATAAAACGCTTATCTGCTTTGAGCTGAGCGGGTATACCACCCGAACTATGACAAAGAACCTGCAGCTTCTCAATGGCGTATCTAAACGCTAGAACTTTTGGGTTTTTATCAAACTCACCTGAGACATTTTTATAAGCAGGCGTCACAACCAGCACGTCATTGTCCTCGGAGAAAACTTCCATAAGCCTTTTGACAAAAATGCCACTGCTGATATTACTCAAAACGGGATAAGAAGAAGTAACACAAAGAATTTTCATATCTTTATCGCATTTAACAAAGGCACCTATTTAGTATGCAATATGCCACATTCCTCTAGAACTCAAAAAACCTCAGGCTTCTCCTAGGCAGAAAATTCCTCCAGCAGGCCATGCCGTATATTGCCAGATATTGCAATCAAGCCAAATAATATAGTCACTTACTTTTTATAAAACAAAGTCGATACTTGCTCTGAAATAAGACCGGCCAAAAATATAAAAAGACTGGAAAGAATTAAAAACATTCCCATATTAGTAAACCGGTCATAGAGTAAGTATGTATAAACGTAGTAAACCAAACCACACAAAAACATACTTCCACCAATGGTAGCAAATAGCTTCAGCGGCGAATAAAGCGTGCTGACTTTGAATATTATAAGAAGAAATTTAATCCCATCCTTAACAATATTGATATGACTTTCGCCCTCTCGATTTAATACTTCTACCTTCTTGTATCCTACAGAATAGCCGCTTCTAAAAAAGGCCATAGTTATAGTGGTAGGATAGGAAAAGCCATTTGGCAGCATATAAAGAAATTCAAGAAACTTCTTTGCTCTAACAACGCGAAACCCGGAGGTCAAGTCTAGAATTTGATGTCCGGTCATCCAGGTAGAAAAGCGATTATACAGTGTATTTCCAATCAACCTTGAAACGTTGGCTTGATGCTGGCTTTCCCTTGCGCCAACAACCATATCGTACCCTTCTTCAAACATCTCCAGCAAGTTTTTAATCTCATAAGGCTGATGTTGACCGTCTCCGTCCATAAACAACAGCAAATCACGACTTGCTTTAAGTGCGCCACTTTTGACTGCAGCTCCATTACCCTTGCTATAAGGGTGATTAATCAAAAGCACATCACACTCTTCGCATACCTGAGGGGTTTTATCAGTAGACCCATCATTGATGACGATAATCTCCGCGCTTGAATACAACTCCTTTAATCTGGGCAACAAATCCTTAAGTGACTCAGCTTCATTTTTAGCGGGGATAATAATCGACAAGTTTTCTACGATACTATTTGTTTTGCTCAAAATCACCTCCGACGCCCTTAAGAAAAAGCACTTATCATTTCACTAAATAACCTCGCGTTCCCGCTATAACCATTGCAACATACGCCATGTGTGTTCGAGCGTTTTAGTCGAGTGCTGTTTCATTTATTTTGAGAAATGTCTTGTTGTATAAAGACTTAAGCTCCGCAATTTGCGCTTCATGAAACTGATGACTTGGGCTACCATCAAGTTCGTTAAGCTGGCTCATTATCTGATCAACATAATTTCTGTTATTCAAAGAAATGGCGGCAGAGGCTTTCGTTAACAACATAGCTACATTTTTCTGGCCAATACTCTCCCAGTAATTTATCAAAGTTATTGCTTCATCATAAGCACCAGTGTACACTAGCGCCTCAGCTATTCTAAGCTGAAAAGTCCAGTTGTTACGAAGCTGTGAAACCAACAAGGAATCCTGCCTAAGATCATTTCGCTGATACAATCGAGCCACCCATTCATACATCGATTGTGCAAATAATGGATAATCAAAATCTCCACACCCCGATTTTATCGCCAAAGTATTAAGCTCGTTTAATGCCGTGCTAGAATATGCGCCAGCAGAAAGACTCATCCAGCTATCAGTATCAATAAATGTGCTATTTATACCGGCAGACCTGACGAGGCAATGATTATAGGCCCGCTGCACCATAACCCCAGCGGAGCCACTTGGCTTTAGCTCAAGAGAACGATGGAGCTTACTTTCTGCCTCTTCAAGACGCCCACCTCGTATGTCTAGCAATGCGGCTTCAGTCAGAAGCCGGGGTGAATTCGGGTGATGCTCGAATGACGTGTAAATAAGTGTCTCCCAGCTTTCCCATGCTTTAACTCTTTGAAACAGAGCAATAGAGAAAATCAGAAAATATAAGCCAAAAGATACATAACTAACTCTGGGACGGATATTCCAATGTTCTACTATTAAAACCCAAGCAACAACCAGAGACCAAAACACGCCGACTGCAGGCAAGTAATTACGATGCTCGAAGTAGAGTTCCAAGGGAAAAATACTTGATTCGACGCTATGACCGACAAGAAAAAAGCAAAGACCACCACTTAAAAGCCTGATACTTGCGTATTTGTAAGTACTTATGGCAAACACAAGGAACAGCACCCACCCGGCAACTGCAATCAAAGTGGTAAACGGCTGCGTAAGCGACACAGATTTGACTACATCGTCATGATAAACACCAAAGTTTGTACTGACAGGCAGCAACAACATGTTGACATAGTCCCAGAGAATTCGAGTCTGGGAGAGAAGGCGTTCAGTTATGGTAAAGTCCATCCCGCTATAATTGAGGAACCTCTCGGGAAATAAGGCGAGGGCAAGCAAAGCGAAAAACGCGGGGAATACAGTAATAAAGGCGAAAGTTATAGTTATTACTTTCTTCTCATACCGCCCCTTTTCCAGCGGCATGAAAAAAATCTCAATGACAAGTAACAAAAAGGGCAATACGATAGCATTTTCTTTCGACAATAATCCCAAGGGCCATGCAATAAAAAGAGTTGCAGCTAACCATTGCCAATAGAGCCTCGCATTTCCTTCTGCAAGAGCCAAGCGACCTTTACAATAAAAATAGCAACCCAGAAGCAGAAATAGGGCTGACAACTGGGCCATTCGTTGTACTGTGTAAAGAACCGTGCTGGAAAAAAGTGGGGCGATCAGCCAGAATATGGAGACGACCAGTGCCATTTCCACGTTAAACTTGCGATAAATAGTCCGGCCAAAAATGAGTTGCGTCAGGGAAAATATAATAGAGCCGATTAATAAGTGTATAATAAGATTTGTAAGTTTGAAATAAAAGGGATCAAAACCGAAATATAGATAGTTTAAGGCAAAGCTTAACATGGACACCGGACGGCCAAGCATTCCGGAGTGATTATTCATTACTATTGCGTCAATTGTTGTGCCGTTGTCCATGCGGGCAAGTGGCTTCAAATTGTTCATATCATCTAATATGAACGGCCCGCTTAATCCCTGCCAATACAATAAGGCCAGCACTAAAGCAGTTAGGCAAAATACAAACCGTGCTAAATTAATTGTCATCCCATCTCTTATGCCTTTGGATATTGCGCTGGCAAAACAGCACTTAATTTATACTTTAAACTGTAAGTTACGAAACATAACAATCTATTAACCATTAAAACCTGGCAGAGATTAGATTGAGGCTTGCAAACCCTTGTCAGTCTACAAGGCTACTACTATAGCAAAAAAAATGCCCTCACTAATGAGGGCATTGGTATTGGGGAGGGGCAAATAGTCTTAGCGACAGTTTGCAGGTCTATAGCTATCCTGGACATTACCTCCGGTACAAACCCAATCTACGGTACCGTCTTCGAAGCTAGGCCTGAATATAATGGTATTATTCGCACCTACACCGGAAGCATCGCCCCGGTACGTTACAGTAATTATACCTGCGGCGCCAACCTGTACACTAGTTACATACTGGCTGGAGATAGTGTTTGCCAGGCCAGCTGTACCGTTGCCAGTAGGCCAATTGGAAATACTAACCCGGTATTCAGAAACAGCTGACTTGGCGGCTGAAGCCAAGCCAATACCCTCAGAAACTTTAGACCGTGTGGTGTAATCTTGATAAGCCGGCAGCGCAACCGCAGCCAAAATACCAATAATGGCCACTACGATCATCAGTTCGATAAGGGTAAAACCCTGTTGATTACGGTTATTTTTCATACTGTACTCTCCAATCAAATTATCGCGCCAACACCCAAATGTTGACTTGGACGAATGTAGGCAGACACTAAGCAGAAAGTATGCCAGCCCCTGGTATCTCTTACTATCAAAGGGCTGCAGAGATAACAGCAGACGGATTATACTGGACAGCATGACAATATAGTGACAATAATTGTCATATTTTAGCCTACTCCGTCACACTCATGGGCTACTCCCAACACCTGCTGGGAACAATTCGGAAAAATGTGCCTGATATGAAGCACAAAGCCTAGATATTACATAAACTTATCGTATAAAGTTAAAGGTTATCGATAATTATCTTTATTGGCCGATTCAACGCACAGAGATCTGCCCTATGAATGCAAATGCTCCCGCACTTAGCGGGTTGGCTCGCAGACTGGTTAATGACGGTGTGCTCAATGAAGAGCTGGCGACACAAACACTGAAACAGTGCGCGAAAAATAAGAGGCCCTTTGTTCAGGAACTGGTGGAAACGGAGACTCTGGAAGCCTCTCTGATTGCCGCAGCGGCATCGGATGAATTTGGCACGCCGATCTTGGATCTGGACTGCTTCAGCCTGGAAGCGTCACCAAAAGACCTGGTTGATCCTAAATTGATCAAAAAACATCAAACTCTGCCACTCTACCGCAGGGGCAATCGCCTGTTTGTCGCCGCTGCCGACCCCACCAATCTGCATGCGCTGGACGAAATCAAATTTAATACCGGCATCAATACCGATGCTGTACTGGTCGAGGCCGATAAACTCAATATCGCCATTGAGAAGTTCCTTAATGCCCAGGAGGAATCGCTTGGCGATGCGCTTGGCGGGCTGGATGAGGAAGCCCTGGAAGACCTGGATATTCAGGCAGTAGATGGGGATGCACCAAAAGAGGATGAAGCATCCGAAGCCGACGAAGCGCCAATTGTGCGTTTTATCAACAAAGTATTGCTGGATGCGATAAAAAGTGGCGCCTCAGACATCCATTTTGAGCCCTATGAAAAAAGCTACCGCGTGAGGTTTCGCACAGATGGCATATTGAATGAGGTTACCAAACCGCCGACCAACCTATCCACCAGGCTGGCAGCCCGTCTAAAGGTCATGTCGCAGATGGATATTTCGGAACGGCGGGTGCCGCAGGACGGCCGCATCAAGATGAAGATCTCCAAATCCAGAGCCATCGACTTCCGTGTCAACACCCTGCCCACCCTGTTCGGCGAGAAGATCGTGCTGCGTATCCTGGATCCGAGTTCCGCCAAACTCGGTATCGATGCCCTCGGCTATGAGGATGATCAGAAAAAGCTGTATCTAGATGCCCTTCATCAACCGCAAGGTATGATCCTAGTTACCGGCCCTACCGGTAGCGGCAAAACGGTTTCCCTGTACACCGGCCTCAATATTCTCAACACCCCGGAGCGCAACATCTCTACCGCGGAAGACCCGGTGGAAATCAACCTGGAAGGGATCAACCAGGTGCAGATCAATACCAGAGTAGGCCTGACCTTCGCGGAATCCCTGCGGTCTTTCCTGCGCCAGGACCCGGATATCGTAATGGTCGGTGAGATTCGCGACCTGGAAACGGCAGAAATCGGTATCAAAGCGGCACAGACAGGCCACTTGGTACTCTCCACACTGCATACCAACAGCGCCCCCGAGACCTTGACCCGCCTTTTGAATATGGGGGTCCCGGCCTTTAATGTAGCCACCACCGTCAGCCTGATTATTGCCCAGCGCCTGGCCCGCCGGCTTTGTAAAGCCTGTAAGAGACCGGCCGATGATATACCTGACGAAATCCTCAAGCAGGAAGGTTTCGATGATATTGGTATCCCCAGAAAAGACTTCGAACTGTTCCATCCTGTCGGCTGTTCACAATGCACTAACGGCTATAAGGGACGGGTTGGAGTTTATGAAGTAGTTCGCATCACCCCGAAAATATCCAGCCTTATAATGGAAGGTGGTAATGCCCTGCAAATTGCTAAACAGGCTAAAGAAGAGGGCTTTAATAACCTGAGGATCTCCGCTCTGCGAAAAGCGGCGATCGGTTTAACCAGCCTTGAAGAAGCGAATCGGGTAACGAAGGATTAATCATATGGCGGCCTCTTCCACAGCGAGTATCTATGTCTACAAGGGCGTAGACAAGAAAGGGAAAAACATTCAGGGAGAGATCTCCGGCACTAGCTCGGCACTGATAAAGGCCCAGCTGCTGAAACAGGGGATTTCGGCACGCACCGTGCGCAAAAAGCCCAAACCGCTGCTTGGCAGCGGCAAAAAAGCCATTAAGCCGCTTGATATTGCCATTTTCACTCGCCAGATGGCCACCATGATGAAGGCAGGGGTACCACTGGTACAGAGCTTCGAGATCGTTGCTGATGGCGTGGATAATATTGCCCTGAAAGAGCTGATACTGACAATCCGGGAAGATGTAGCTGCCGGCGGTGGCTTTGCCAATTCACTGAGAAAACACCCGAAATATTTCGATGACCTGTTCTGCAACCTTGTCGACTCCGGTGAACAGTCAGGTGCCCTGGAAACCATGCTAGACCGGATTGCGCTCTATAAGGAAAAAACAGAGGCCATAAAGGCGAAGATTAAGAAAGCGATGACCTACCCTATAGCTGTTGTCTTAGTGGCCGTCGTTGTCACGGGTATTCTACTGGTCAAAGTGGTACCGCAATTCGCAGAAACTTTCTCTAACTTCGGTGCAGAGCTGCCGGCTTTTACGCTTTTCGTTATGGGCTTATCGGAATTAGTCCAGAAATGGTGGTTTATCATCGTGTTGGGAGCTATAGCAGCGGGTTTTGTCTTTAAAGAAGCGAAAATGCGCAGTAAGGCATTTGCTGCCTCAGTCGACAGGCTGGTGCTTAAGCTACCGGTCGTTGGCGAAATTATCTACAACTCAATTATTGCCCGCTTTGCACGCACACTTTCCACGACTTTTGCCGCTGGCGTGCCGTTGATCGATGCCCTGGACTCCGTAGCCGGTGCAACCGGCAGCGCGCCTTACTATGATGCCGTACAGAAAGTCCGCGAAGAAGTCTCCACCGGCCTACAACTCAATGTTTCGATGCGCACCAAAAATATGTTCCCGGCGATGTTATTGCAAATGACCGCCATCGGCGAGGAGTCCGGTGCACTGGATGAAATGCTGGACAAGGTCGCCACTTTCTATGAGGAGGCGGTCGACAATATGGTTGACAACTTAACCTCTTTACTAGAGCCATTAATTATGGCCGTACTCGGTGTTCTGGTGGGTGGTCTGATGGTTGCCATGTACCTGCCTATCTTCCAGATCGGGCAGGTGGTATAAGCCATCGCGCATGGAAATCTCCATCATCACCGCCAGCGCTGTTCTGGGTTTACTGGTCGGCAGCTTCCTGAATGTGGTGATTTTCAGATTGCCCAAAATGATGCAGTCCACCTGGAAGCGGGACTGCTGTGAATTGCTGGAAATTGAACACGACACACCACCAAGATATAACCTCGTAGTCCCAAACTCCACCTGCCCCCACTGCGGTCACAAAATCAAGCCTTGGGAAAATATCCCGGTTCTCAGCTACTTGTTTCTGCGCGGCCGCTGTTCAAACTGCAGCGAGCGGATATCACCGCGCTACCCGGCGGTGGAACTGGCGTCCGGCCTTCTCTGCGGTTTTATCGCCTTTCAACTGGGCGCCAATATACAGATGGCGCTGGTGCTGGTGCTGACCTGGTGCCTGATTGCCCTTACCATGATCGATATCGATCACCAGTTGCTGCCCGATAATATCACCCTGCCCTTGTTGTGGCTGGGGCTGCTGGCCAATTCCCGGGGTATCTTCGCCCCGCTGGAGGATGCTGTTCTCGGTGCAGTGGCGGGTTACCTGGTGCTGTGGGTGGTTTACTGGCTGTTCAAGCTCTTAACCGGTAAGGAGGGCATGGGTTACGGCGATTTCAAGCTGCTGGCCGCCCTCGGCGCCTGGCTGGGCTGGCAGTCGCTGCCGGTCATTATCATTATGTCTTCACTGGTCGGCGCTGTAATCGGCATTGCCGGCATCCTGATTATGGGGCGCGATAAAAACATCCCCATTCCTTTCGGACCCTATTTGGCCATCGCCGGGTGGATTACCCTGATGTGGGGCGATAAAATCACCGGCATGTATTTTCGGTTTGTGGGGCTATAAGGTCACCCTTTTTATGTTTATTGTGGGTCTTACCGGCGGCATAGGCAGCGGCAAGTCGGCCGTATCCGCCCGTTTCGAGGAGCTGGGTGTCACTGTGGTGGATGCCGATATAGCCGCCCGTACTGTTGTTGAAAAGGGCAAACCGGCGCTAGCGGCCATCGCCCAGCACTTTGGCGCCGATATCCTGACTGATGACGGCTCGCTGGACCGGGCGGCCTTGAGGCGAATTGTATTCGAGGACGCAAACCAGCGCGGCTGGCTCGAAAAATTGTTGCATCCTCTGATTTATCAGGAATTAAAGGCCGAGCTAAAGAATGCCACCAGTCACTATAGTCTGTTGGTTTCTCCCCTGCTGATAGAAACCGGCCAGAACCGGCTGGTGCAGCGGATACTGGTGGTGGATATCCCGGAAGCCATGCAGGTATCACGGGTAATGGGCAGGGATAACAGCTCCGAGGAACAGGTCAAAGCCATTATGAATACTCAAACCAGCCGGGAGAAACGCCTGCGCTGCGCCGATGATGTGATAGTGAATGATGGCAGCCTCGGGGATCTGAAACTGGCCGTTGACAGATTACATCAGCAGTATCTGAAAATGGCAAGCGAACACGGGGTTAGTTGACTATGGCTGAACGAGTCCCGCTGGAACTCCAGTGCCCGATTTGCAAATCAAGCGTTCTGTGGAACGATGATTTCCCCCATCGGCCCTTCTGCAGCAAGCGCTGCCAGCTGATTGATTTTGGAGAGTGGGCTAATGAGGAGCATCGTATTAAGGGTAATTCGCTTTATGATGATGTGTTGTCGGATGAGCTAAAGAACTGAGTGCGAATGGAATTGGCCAGCTTCATCTAAAAAAGTTCAAATGTTTTTGAGTAACGCCGACCTCAGGTAACTCGCTAACGTCTTACTCTTTCATCATTTTCACCATTTAATAAAAATACCGAATATGCTTTTATTGCTGACTTGATAAATAAACAGCCACCTTGCAGAACATTCTTAAACTTCCCAGACTTTATTAAGTTGACAGAATACTGGCGCATTGAATATAGGTGGTCATTTTCCATACCTCTCTTAAAATAGTGATTGGCTTTGGCTAAGTCACAGTTAAGCTGGTAAAGTCTTCCGGCTTGATAACAGCCCGGCCAAAAATGGCATTCGGCAGATTTCTTGTAAAATGCCAAAGCCTTTTCAGGATCAGACCGTTTTTCAAATAGTTTTCCTAAATAAAAAAGTGCTTCTCTACTCCCTACTTCTGCTGCCTTATTTAACCAATGTTCTGCTTGACTAGAATCATAATCCACCCCTGTTCCTGTAAGATACATCCATCCCACATATACTTGTGCTGATATATCACCTTCTTCGGCAAGATTTTGATATGAGCTAATGTCAAGCATATCTTTTCCCAATCAGGTCATTCTTTATCTCCCTTCGGATCTTTGGGGGCCGAAATAGGCGGTGTACGATCCTTGGGAGGCATACTGGGAGGTTTAGGAGAACCTCTGCTTTCTTCACCATGTTCTACGCCTCTAGACATTAACCTGCAGACAGGAATAATAGCTTGCCCCCTTTTACCAAGTGCCTTAGCAATTTTAGTTAAGGCGCCACATTCGTCCTTCTTCTTATCTTTCTTTTTGTCTGAGCATAACTTATCGTTGCTGTCATCATTGCCCCCTGAAGAATCTGGAGATAATCCAAAAGGGTCGAAATAGCTCAGTGGATTTTGTAGTGCATAGCCATAAAGATGGTTTAAATTGACACCCGTTTTTTGTAACAGAATCCCAAGCTTAATCGCTGACTGAAGTCCAGGGTTATTGTAGCTATACAATTGCTCAATAGGGTCACCTTGGATATATCGCCCTATCGTCGGATCATAATCCCGATAATAGTTATAATGCAGCCTACTCTCACCATCAAAATACTACCCCGGAAAACGATTATTCTCCTCAATCAACCCAACCCCAACCTGCGCTTCCCCAAACGGCAGACAATCCGCCGCCCAAACCACCATCTGCGCACTGTCCGTCATCTGCTGCGGCGTACCCAGGTGGTGACCAACCTTGCCCGGGCGGGGTTCCCACCCACAGGAAACCAATGCGCAGTTTCCATTAAATAACCGCCCTATCGTTTAACTTCCCCTGCGCCTGAGCTTTGCTAGGCGCGCAGTTATCAGTGCCCCTACCCTCCTTTCGTTACTTTTCGGTTCGCCGTCTGACAGATGGGTCGCGGCCAGATATTGCCCACACATAGCTTTTTACTTACGAAAACGCAAAGTAACCATTTCAATATCTACTTCAAACTGCATGGTCTCTATCAAAGGTCCGGAGAGATACCTTTCTTCGCACATATAAAATTATGCATGTCCATTATCTATTATTATTGTATGGATCTAATTCAGGAAAACCCAAAAGTATTTTTCCCATAGCTTTGGAGTATAGATCAAGAGAAATCTCTCCTAGTATTTTATGAAATTCACGCCTGAAGTCATCTTCAGGAATATCTCTAGATGTTAACTCTACGTCATCAACGGCATCACGACATTTTTTTAAGCCTTTCATCAGCCCCACTGCAAGCTCCTTTTTCATAATAAGATAAACCTTTTCACCGAGCAGATTGAAACGGGCTGCACCCTTTGGCCCTCATACATGAAGCAAAGCAAACAGCCACCTAATCACCAAGAGGTGCTTGTCCAGTATTGATGTCGGTATACTGGCTACTGCAACCCTCACAGGACAACGACTCCATCGTGGCCGCTACGCTGGTGGTCATCGATATCGAAGCTGTTATATTCCGATGGGTTTTCTCCACACTCCAGCCGTATTTCGGGGACAGTTCACTTAAACATCAATAATCCAGCAGTTAAGTAAACTGTCACCGGCATAACGGAAATGTCAATCTTGCCCTTTCCATATAGTTGCTACACATGCGTTACATATTACAACGCCGCTATGGCTTTGTGTAACTTTAGCAAATTGAAAGATTTTTCCACAGAAATCGCAGACAGATAGTTGATCAGATTTATTTTTTTGACCGACAATAATATTAACATCCTCTTCTAGCATTAATCCTGCGAATCCCCGAATTAGTCTTAACACAGCTGCTCTTTGATTGCTAGATTTTCGCGTGGTGACATCTTTATACCGAGATATTGCAACCATAAGCCCTCGCTCAAAGTCGCTATTTGCTATTGCTTCATTAATCAGACTTTCAAATTCTTTTTGATCCATATGTATTTTCTATCTAACTGATTCCCAATGTGGGAACAATTTTGGAAGAGGTGAACTTATACATTGGGCTTGAGCTTTAATACACAGCTCTTCAGGCACGTTAGTATCAGATATACACCGTCAAAATGCTTGTTAGCAGCGTTCCTTACGGTCGGGTGGGCATACATAAACGCCATCCCGTTTATCGTCTTTTCTTTTCCTATCATTCTTAAGAAAATCTCGTATAGGCTTAATAAACCTTAAGAAATTTAAACCATTTGGATCAATATTTACGGCTGGGTTTTGGCCCGCATATACATATACGTGATTTAATGTTTTATCAGAAAATGAAGTGGTGTCTAACAAGACCACTGTTATAGCAACCTGAAGCTGCGGACTACCATAGTCAAGTAATAAGCCGATAGGATCAGGTTGAAGATATCGCCCTATCGTCGGATCATAATCCCGATAATAGTTATAATGCAGCCCACTCTCACCACCAAAATACTGCCCCGGAAAACGATTACTCTCCTCAACCCAACCCCAACCTGCGCTTCCCCAAACGGCAGATAATCCGCCGCCCAGACCACCATCTGCGCACTGCCCCTCATCCGCTGCGGCGTACCCAGGTGGTCATTGTGCACCGCATAGCACTCCGCGTCCACCATAACGCGACAAGGGCAAACCCGCGCTGGTGACCATCGCCCAGCACTTTGGCACCGATATCCTGGCTGATGACGGCTCGCTGGACCGGGCGGCCTTGAGGCGATTTGTCAGGAATTAAAGGTCGGGCTAAAGAATGCCATCAGCCACTATAGCCTGTTGGCTTCTCCCCTGCTGATAGAAACCGGCCAGAACCGGCTGGTGCAGCGGATACTGGTGGTGGATATCCCGGAAGCCATGCAGGTATCGCGGGTAATGGGCAGAGACAACAGCTCCGAGGAACAGGTCAAAGCCATTATGAATACCCAGACCAGCCAGGAAAAACGCCTGCGCTGCGCCGATTTTGGTTATTGTGTGACAGTTCATACTTTGATCAAGTAGATAGGCACTCCTGGCTGAAAAATATATCAATGCTAATAGGATAATAATGGCGATCGTGATTACAGTGATATGTTCTTTGATGTAAAAGACTACAAATTGTATGTTTCTGTTCATTGATCTACGGGGGTCGAGTGGGGTCACCTGCTCAGCATAACTTGATCGAGGCCTTATTGATCTTAGTCCCCTCTGGTTCTTGTTAGGCCGGATTAACCGTTTGATTCATCTCGACGAGCCAGAATAATGGGCCGGATTTGATTAAAAAACAAGCATGCCGACCCTTTTCTCAATTTCTACTAAAAAACATTCAGATCAGATCCCTATTGTCTTGCTGTTCTTCTCGCTTGGCCTCTAAAATATCTAGCCCTAGTTCAGTATACTCTCTGACTTGTGCATCAGGATCTTGATGGAGAATCGCAAGAATCTCCTGAGTTTCCTTGCTATCGGATGCGTTTCCAAGTGATGCGGCAACACAACAACGTACATCTGCGTTTTGATCCGATACAACAGATTTTCAATTTCAGATGGCATTCCATCAAAGCAAATATGGCCAAAAGCGGCGGCAGAAGCAGCTCGGGCTTCGGCATCACTGTCAACAACTAATTTTTCAAGATTGGAATAGAAAGACTTCTAAAAGGCATCTGAGGCGTGCCCAGCCGCCCTAGAACAAATGCACATATTTCCCGCATATAGATTTCTTGAGAATCAAAAAAACCAACTACGTATTCGTAAGTCTCCTCGTCTCCGCGCATATGCAATTCACGTGCTGCAAGCGTACGAACAATGTAATCTTTATCTAAAAGCAGTTTTAAAATAGCCTGGCAATTCCATGATTTCAACGCTTGGCTTACAAGCAGTCTAATCGTCGAATCAGACAAATCAATATCATCAGTAGTGTTACTTCACATCAGTAGCCAATAACATCCTTATTATTAATTTGTTTCCTAGCAGCTTCAGCCTTTCCTGTATCTTTAGGAAAGCCAAAAGCGCCTTGCTCATAAAACCTGGCAACTGTTTCTAGTGCACCCTCAAACTTTGCGTTAGCTGATTTTTTTATGCATTCGACTCCAAGCACTTCATCCTTATCAATGCCATTGCGACCATATAATAAATCTTCACCATGAATCCATTGTGAGTGCGCATGCCCCAGCGAAGCGGCCTTCTTAAAAAGAAGGGCCGCCTTAATTTTATCTGCTGGCACATAATCTCCCATATCATAGTATGCGCCTAATAAATAAAGGGCTGGCGGGTAATCTTTTTCAGCGGACTTTTTTATGTAATTAAGATGATGAGCTTCAATTGCCTGTTCTGAACCATTTCCACTTGGTGCCTTTGAATATAAATACTCTGCTTCTGGGTTACCTGATTTTAGGTAAGACTGTAGTATTTTAGAGGCCAGTTTTTGTTCCCCTTGATCTAAATAAATTCGCACATTGAGCATATCGCTACACTCTTGCAATGATGAGCAGGTTAAAAATAACTGCTCATGCTCTACTACAATTTTTGAGTACATAACAAATTAACCCGGCACTCTTTGCCCACCAGGGCTTACACATCTGCAAGACACTGTATGCTTGGGCTGACATTGCAATTTACTTTGCGCATCGCGTTTTGCGTTGCTTTTTGCTTCTCTAAAATACTGCCCCGGAAAACGATTATTCTCCTCTACCAACCCAACCCCAACCTGCGCCTCTCCAAACGGCAGATAATCCGCCGCCCAGACCACTACCTGCGCACTGTCCGTTATCCGCTGCGGTGTACCCAGGTGGTCATTGTGCACCGCATAACCCGCCGCATCCACCAGGCTTTGATCCAATACCGCAAAATGCCCCGCCACTGACGCCGGCGCCCGCCAGTCGATCTGCACGTCACCGTTACCCAGCAGGGTCTGGCCGTGATCCAGAATAAAACTCCCCGCGGCCAGCGTTTCCACGTCGCGCCAGGCGGCCAGATCCGCCTGGTAGCGCACACTCTTAACGGCATAGCCCGAGGTGTTCTGCAACCAGTTCAGCGCAATATTGCCGTCGCTGTCCAGGTCGATCGCCTGATTGCCGTAGGCGTCGGCAATCACCAGCTCCAGGCCACGCCGTTACTCAAAACAAAACCTTGCGGGCAAAACTGAACGACTGCAAGCCACATCAGACTAGGGCCCCATGGATCTTCATCACAATCGTAATAATAGTTACCAGGAGCTGAAGGGTGAGGAGTAAAGCTTTTTAAGGGTTTGGGCCCACATGCTACATTTCCCGCCGCCGCTACATTACTCACCAGTAATGGACCATTTATATTATGCTCCATCCAGCCATTATTTTTCATTTGCAGGTAAGTAGTTGGCGCTATAGTCATAGCAGGACTCAACTGCGCGTACAACAATAAGGCAGACAAAGCTAAGCGCTTTATCGGCAAAAAGACAAAGGCCCTTTCCATAGATATATCCCCAGTACTCTTTTTTTTCAAGCGCTCCCGATAACAAGCAGTATTGCCACGCAATAAAAATCTTTACTGCCTGAAACCACAGCAACCTGGCCTATCGATATGGACGCAATAACCCATTGTGGATAAGTACCGAAAATCACGAAAAAAGCACGATATCAGGCACTGTTCCAAAATCGGAGTTTTTGACAAAGCGAATTAAAAGTGGCGACAACAAGCCTGGCAAGTAAATATCTGCTGAGAAAACATAACTGTCCTCCTATCCTTAGCGATTAAAAATCCAAACAATCACGGAAGTGAAGCTATCTGGGAAAGGAAGATATGCCAAACAAAATTTTATGACTTGACCCCGATCAACTACTGCAATATCGACCGAATATACGAATTATATCGAAAGTGTAGCAACTTAAAGAAAGGACAACGCAATCGAGCATATAGACTTTCCCTCCCTGGCAACTCTCTTCAATCGGGCCAAAACTCCCCGATCGCCGCAACCCCCTGTCCCCCGCAGTCAAACACCTTGTGCAGGTACTGCTCGCCCATCCCACCCAATGCAAATACCGGCACCTTCGCCTGTTGCGTCATTTCACCAAATCGCAACCACCCCAAAGTCATTGCCTTCGGATGAGTCGTGGTGGGTAACACCGGCGAAAGGGTAACGTAGTCAGCACCGAGCGCTTCAGCTTTGCGCAGTTCTTCAAGGGAATGGCAGGAAGCACCAAACCACTGTCTATCGGGAACCGGTCTTTCCTGTAAGGCCATCAAACGGCGGCCCGTCAGATGCAGGCCATCGCAATCACAATGGCGATAAATGCCTACCGATGTATTGGCGATAAGGCTGGCACCGGCACGCCGGCACAGTGCGGCAAGCTCACCGGCGGTGGCTGTATATTCACTGTCGCCCAGATGATGCGCCCGCAATTGCAGCAGAGAAACACCGCGTTCGAGAACAGCAGAAACTTTCTCAATATAGTCGGCGCGACCGCTGGCGGCGCCCGTAATTGCCAGACGCTCCGGCAGGCGGGCCGCCGCCACAATCGGCACATTGGCAGCCGGAAAGGAAAAGTTTACCAGATCACGCGGCGCAACCCATTCGATCGGCTGCCCCTCGTTGCCGCGCGGCACGCCGGAAAAAGCCGTCACCTTCCAGACATCCAACAGTACGGACTTGTCGCTGTAGTCGTGGCGAATACAAATCAGCGGGCGGCTGTCGTTTATCTCGATGGCCAGCTCCTCATGCAGTTCACGAGCCAGCGCCTGCTGTACCGATTCCGGCGCTTCGACTTTGCCGCCGGGAAATTCCCACAAGCCACCCTGGTGGGTGTGCTCCGGGCGTCTGGCAATTAATATCTGACCCTGTGCATTGACGATTACACCGGCGGCAACATGGATTACTTTAGTCATCAGGTTCGATATTCTGCGTTGATGGTAACGTAGTCATGGGAAAGGTCAGTGGTCCAGACGTGGTCCATACAATTGCCCCGCCCAAGCTCAATACGGATGGCGATGTTTTCTCCGCTCACTGCCTGCCGGCCCTGCGCCTCGGTATAGGCTGCAGCGCGCCCGCCATCGGCCACGATCAGAACGTTGTTGATATACACTTTAATCCTGGCGACATCCAGCTGCCTGATACCGGCGCGGCCGATTGCCATCACAATACGCCCCCAATTCGGATCGGAGGCGTAGAGGGCGGTTTTTACCAGCGGCGATTCGGCCACGGTATAAGCGATGTCGAGGCATTCGCGCTGGGTGGCGCCACCGGTCACTTCCACCGTCACGAATTTGCTGGCTCCCTCGCCGTCGGCAACGATGGCCTGGGCCAGCTGGATATGCACCGCCGCCAGGGCCTCATACAAACGGGTGTAAAGCTCACCGCCGGATTCGGTGATTTCCGGCAGCGCCGCGCAGCCTGTGGCAGCCAGCATACAGGCATCGTTGGTAGAGGTGTCGCCATCGACGGTGATGCGGTTAAACGACTGCGCCACCGCTTCGTGCAGTAACTGCTGCAACAGGGGCCAGGCGACTTTTGCATCGGTTACTACATAGGCAAGCATGGTGGCCATATCGGGCTTGATCATACCCGAGCCCTTGGCCATGCCACTGACATTTATCGTTACGCCCCGGTATTCAAATTGTGCGCTGGCGCCTTTGGGCCGCGTGTCGGTGGTCATTATCGCCCGCGCCGCGGCTTCCCAGTTGTTATCATCCAGGTCGCCAAAGGCTTTTGGCAGTGCTGCAGTGATTTTTTCCAGCGGCAGGGTTTCGCCGATAACGCCGGTGGAGAATGGCAGCACCTGTGTCGTTGCCACACCCGCCAGCCCCGCCATGTCGGCACAGGTTTTTTCTGCGTCGGCCAGCCCCCGGGCGCCGGTACAGGCGTTGGCATTGCCGGAATTGATCAGCCAGTAGTGCTTCTGATCTCCGCCGGGTGAGGCAGCAAGGTGGTTTTTGGCCACAGTAACCGGCGCCGCACAGTAAGCGTTTTGCGTAAACACACCGGCTACGCTGCTGCCGGCCGCCAGTTCCAGCAGGGCGATATCGTCACGGTCTGTCGATTTAATAGCGGCGCAGGCGGTGCCCAGGCGCACGCCGCCGACCGGCGGCATTTTCGGAAAAGAAACATTCCCCACAGGCATATCTAGTCAAAACCTTTTTCAGACTTGGGGCGTCGGTGCCCGCCGTTCAGCTGTAAGCTGTCCACTGCAAGCTGTAGGCTTTTCTTCAAGCCAACTTGCCATGGCACTGTTTATATTTCTTACCGGAACCACAGGGGCAGGGCTCGTTGCGCCCGATTTTGCGCTCTTCGCGTACAAACGGGGTATTGCTTTCCTCCGCCTGCTGCTGCTCCGGCGCCTCGCCCTCCGACATGGCGGAAACCTGCTCGTGCTGCAACTGCATTTTCTGCCGCTCCTGAGCCTCGAGCCGCCGCCGTTCCATCTCGCGCATCTGCTCTTCGCTGACCGGCTCGACCCGGTAGAGTATGCGCACGACTTCGTGCTTGATATTGTTGAGCATCTCCTGGAACAGCTGGAAGGACTCGCGTTTATACTCCTGCTTGGGGTTGCGCTGGGCGTAGGCGCGCAGGCCGATACCCTGGCGCAGGTGGTCCATATTCGCCAGGTGTTCCTTCCACAGCATGTCCAGCACCTGCAGCATGATCTGCTTCTCGATATCGCGCATCACCGCGCCGATACGCTCGCATTTCTGCGCGTACAGTGCCTGCAACTCGGCACTTATTTTCTCCCGCAGCGTCTCCTCGTGCAGTTGATCATCCTCGTCCAGCCACTGCTGTATCGGCAGTTTGGCGCCGAACTCCGACTCGATATGCTGCTCGAGGCCGGGAATATCCCACTGCTCCTCCAGGCTCTGCGGCGCGATAAAATCGCTGACCACATCGCCGGCCACATCCTTGCGCACGTTGGTAATGGTGTCTTCGATCGATTCCGCCTCCAGCAGCTCGTTGCGCTGCCCGTAGACCACGCGGCGCTGGTCGTTGGCAACGTCATCATATTCCAACAGCTGCTTGCGGATATCGAAGTTGCGCCCCTCGACCTTGCGCTGGGCTTTTTCGATGGCGTTGGTCACCATGCGGTGCTCGATGGCCTCGCCCTTTTCCATGCCCAGCGCCTGCATGAAATTGCGTACCCGCTCGGAGGCAAAGATGCGCATCAGGTTGTCTTCCAGCGACAGATAGAAGCGCGAAACTCCGGGGTCGCCCTGGCGGCCGGCGCGGCCGCGCAGCTGATTGTCGATACGCCGCGACTCGTGGCGCTCGGTGCCGATAATGTGCAGGCCACCGGCGGCTATCACCTGTTCGTGGCGCTTTTCCCAGTCGGCCTTGAGGGCGTCAGTCTGCCCCTGGTCGGGATTGTCGAGCGCCGCGAGTTCCGCCTCCAGGTTGCCGCCCAGCACGATATCGGTACCGCGCCCGGCCATATTGGTGGCGATGGTCACCGTACCCGGGCGCCCCGCCTGGGCGATAATCTCCGCCTCCTTGGCGTGAAATTTGGCGTTCAGTACCTGGTGTTTGATCTTCGATTTATTCAGCCGCCGCGACATTTCCTCCGAGGACTCGATCGATGCGGTGCCCACCAGCACCGGCGCCATTTTCTCCTGGCAGGCCTTGATATCCTCTACCACCGCATCGTATTTCTCCTCCACAGACAGGTATACCAAGTCGTTGAGGTCGTCGCGGGCCACCGTTTGATTGGTGGGTATCACCACCACGTCGAGGCTGTAAATCTGATGAAATTCATAGGCTTCGGTGTCGGCGGTACCGGTCATACCGGCGAGCTTCGGATACAGGCGGAAGTAATTCTGGAAGGTGGTCGAGGCCAGGGTCTGGCTCTCGCTCTGAATCGCCACCCCTTCCTTGGCCTCCAGTGCCTGGTGCAGCCCCTCCGACAGCCGCCGCCCGGCCATGGTGCGGCCGGTGTGCTCATCGATCAGCACTACCTGGCGGTTTTGCACGATATAGTCGACATCGCGGCTAAACAGTGTGTGGGCCTTGAGGGCGGCATGGGCATGGTGCAGCAAATTGAGATTGGCGGCCGAGTAAAGGCTGTCGTCCTCATTCAGCAGACCGTCCTTAATCAACATCTCTTCCACCAGCTGGTGCCCTGCCTCAGTCAATTCCACCTGGCGGGTTTTTTCATCGATCACATAGTGGCCGTCTTCGGCTTCGGTCTGCGGTTTTAATTTCGGGATCAGCTGGTTCATGCGCCGGTAAAGCGCGGAGCTGTCCTCGGCGGCGCCGGAGATAATCAGCGGGGTGCGCGCCTCGTCGATCAAAATCGAGTCCACCTCATCCACCACGGCATAGTTCAGCGCCCGCTGTACCCGGTCCTCGCGGCGCAGGGCCATATTGTCGCGCAGAAAATCAAAACCAAACTCGTTGTTGGTGCCGTAAGTGATGTCGGCGGCATAGGCCTGGCGCTTGGACTCCGGGTCCTGCATCGACTGGATTACGCCGACGCTCATGCCCAGGGCCTCGTACAGCGGCCCCATCCACTTGGCATCGCGACTCGCCAGATAGTCGTTGACGGTAACGATATGCACCCCTTTGCCGGTCAGGGCATTGAGGTAAACCGCCAGTGTCGCCACCAGCGTCTTACCCTCGCCGGTACGCATCTCGGCAATATGGCCGCGGTGCAGGGTAATGCCGCCGATCAGCTGCACATCGAAGTGGCGCATGCCCAGGCTGCGCTTGCCGGCCTCGCGCACCAGGGCGAAGGCCTCGGGCAAGAGCTGATCGAGGCTTTCGCCAGCCTGGCAGCGCTGTTTGAGGTCGTCGGTTTTGGCTTTTATCTGCTCGTCACTGCAGGCGGAAACATCGTCCTCGAGCTGGTTAATCTGCCGCACCAATTTGCCCATGCGCTTGATTTCCCGGTCATTTTTCGAACCGAAAACCGATTTAATCAGTGTGCCAATCATGTGATGTACCGTTGTGTAGCCCGAACCTGAAATAGCAATGTCAACCCGACACCGTGACGGAGGTCAAAAAATCGAGGTGCCAAGTAAACCGAAAGGCGCTCGCAGAAGCAAGCAAAAGGCGGGAATTAACGGTGAGTTCGATGAATATAGCTGGCCGGATCGACCGCGCGGCCGTGTTTGTAGACTTCAAAATGCACATGGGGGCCGGTGGAGCGGCCGCTGGACCCCATCAGGGCGATAACCTGACCCTTTTTAACCACATCGCCGACGGTGACCAGGTTGTCCTGATTGTGGGCGTAGCGGGTGGAAAACCCCCCGCCGTGATTGACCTCTACCATCTGGCCGTAGCCGTTGCGCTTGCCGGACCAGGTCACCACACCGGCGGCCACCGAGATGATCTCAGAGCCTCTCTTACCGGCAAAGTCCACACCGTTGTGCCAGGCCACATGGCCCTTGAAGGGGTCGGTGCGGCGACCGAAGCGGGATGACATCCAGCCTTTTTTCACCGGCCGGCCGGCGATGAAGATGTCGCTTTGAATCTTGCGCTTGGCCAGCAGCGCGTCCAGGGTATCGAGCTGCTGTTCGCGGTTGTCGATCTGATCGGCCAGGCTGTCGATGACGTTGAGAAAATCCGGCGCCTGATAGGCCTCGCCCAGCGCGGCCGTCTCCGGTCCGCCCAGTGGCGGCGGCCGGCTGAAATCAAATTCGCCGCGATCCAGTTTGGCAATGGTGGTCAGGCGTTCGCCGAGCGCGTCGAGACGCACCAGCCGTGCCTGCAGCTCCGCCATTCTCAGGGTCAGGGCGGCCAGTTGTTCCTCGGCGTGGCGCTTGGTGTCCTCGACTTCCCGCTGCTGTTTCGCCAGCGCGTCATTCCAGGCCCGGGTGGAATCGCCGGTGAACAGGTCGGCGCCCTCCTCCTTCAGAAACTGGTGCGCCACACTGCCCAGTGCCACCGGCACCCCGAGCAGGCACACCGACAGTACGGCGCGGGTCCAACCGCCCAGTTTAAAGCTGCGGGTGCTCCCATGGCGTTTGCTGACGACAATGACCTTCATATTCGAATCGGCGTTATCCCGTAGTTAGGGGTCTCTCAGATAAGAATAGCGGCTAAAAGCCGGCGTGCTGGAGACCCCAGACCCAAAAAAACCGCTCATGCGCGGCTGGCTGCCTGTTTTTTAGACACTTTTTACAGGGGCAGGGAAACGAAATATGGCATACAAAACAAGTGATTACCAATACTTATTGAGGTGATACCACAATAAATATCGAGAACCTGGACTCTGTCACACCTCGGTAATGTTGACTGCAGCGACCACAGCCCCCCCTTCCGCGGCAGATAATAGCAATGATTGCGGTGACAGATAAGCCCCCGCAAATCTCCCAGAGAAAATTAAAGTGCCAGAACAGGCTTCATATAGGATATTGGCGCCTTGGCTTCATCCTCGAATGTCACCACTTCCCAGGCGTCACTGCGGGCGATCAGCTGGCGCAGGGATTTATTGTTGAGGGCGTGGCCGGACTTATGCGCCTTGAATTCGCCGATCAGACTATTGCCCAGCAGGTACAGATCGCCGATGGCGTCGAGAATCTTGTGTTTGACGAACTCGTCTTCGTAGCGCAGGCCATCTTCGTTCATGATGCGGTAGTCGTCCACCACAATGGCATTATCGGGGCTGCCGCCCTTGGCCAGGCCTTTGGAGCGCAGATATTCGAACTCGTGGGTGAAACCGAAGGTGCGGGCGCGGCTCACCTCCTTGACAAAGGAGGTGCTGGAAAAATCGATGGATGCCTCCCCCGGTCGATCGCGGAATACCGGGTGATCAAATTCGATGGAAAAGGATACTTTAAAGCCGTCAAAGGGCAAAAAGCTCGCCAGTTTATCGCCTGTTTCAACAGTAACGGGCTTTTTGATGCGAATGAATTTCTTTGGCGCCTCCTGCTCGATAATGCCGGCGGACTGAATCAAAAATACGAAAGGCCCGGCGCTGCCGTCCATAATCGGCACTTCCGGCGCGCTGACTTCAACGATGGCATTGTCGATGCCGAGCCCGGCCATGGCCGACAGCAGGTGCTCGACGGTGGAGACTCTGACATCCCCGTGCATCAAGGTGGTAGACAGGGTGGTATCGCCGACGTTTTCGGCCTTGGCTGGAATTTCCACTGCCGGGTCGAGATCCACGCGCCGGAACACAATACCCGTGTCGACGGGTGCGGGCAGCAGTGTCAAATAAACTTTCTGGGCAGTATGCAAACCCACGCCCGTGGCGCGTATCGCATTCTTTAAAGTCCGTTGTTTTATCATCTATACAGCCTTGAGCGGTTTTAACTATGTACAGCCTTGAGCGGTTTTAACTATATACAGCCTTGATCGGTTTTAACTATGTACAACCTCGAGCGGTTTAACTATATAACCTTGAGCGATTTCAACCATACCTTACAAATCACCTAGCGCACGGGTAAACGAATCCCCGACCTGCATAACAAGTCAATAAGCACAAATGCAGCTTCCGAGCTTCGATTCGACTTAACTCAACCCTGCGAGCACTACCAATGAACCTGGGCGTTACCTATCTAAACCTGGGCATTGCCGTTTACCAAAAAGACCCAACAGCCTTGCGACAGTTAGCCTGTGGAGGCGGGACGCGTAAGCCGCGAATGGTAACAGAGTTGGCTCCCTGAAACCAATCCTCACGCGCAAAGCGTGCTCTACTGCGCGAATACAACAAAAAAACCGCCGCCGCAGAGCGGAATCAATCCGCCTGGCGGCGCAGGAACGCGGGAATATCGAGATACTCCATATCGCGATCGTCGGGTGCGGCCTCCGGCGCCGGTGTGCTGGCGGCCTGGTTGGCGCGCATAACCGTGGGTCTATCGAGCTGACTGTAATCGGGCTGGCCGTTGGCGCGGCGGGTATTGTCCACCACCATCTTAGTCGCCGCCGCCTTGGTTTCCACCTGCGGGCTGCCGAGCCCGGTGGCCACCACCGTTACGCGCAGTTCCTCAGACATCTCCGGATCGATGACGGTTCCCACCACCACAGTGGCATCGTTGGACGCAAACTCCTCAACGGTATCGCCGACCTCGGAGAACTCGCCCAGGGACAAATCCATACCGGCGGTGATATTGACCAGAATGCCGCGCGCGCCCTGCAGATTGATATCTTCCAGCAGCGGACTGCGGATGGCGGCCTCGGCGGCACTGCGGGCGCGATCCTCACCGGTGGCGTGGCCGGTGCCCATCATCGCCATGCCCATCTCCGACATCACAGTGCGTACATCGGCGAAGTCGACGTTGATCATACCGGGGCGAATAATCAGATCCGCAATGCCCTGCACCGCACCCAACAATACATCGTTGGCAGCCTTGAAGGCGCTCAGCAAACTGGTGGTCTTGCCCAGCACGGTAAGCAGTTTTTCATTGGGGATGGTAATCAGGGAATCGACGCGCTCGGTCAATTCCTTGATGCCGGTCTCGGCAATGGTCATACGCTTGCGACCTTCAAACGGGAACGGCCGGGTCACCACCGCCACCGTCAAAATACCCAGTTCGCGCGCCACCTCCGCCACCACCGGCGCACCGCCGGTACCGGTACCGCCGCCCATGCCGGCGGTAATGAATACCATATCGGCGCCGTCCAGCACCTCGGCGATGCGCTCGCGATCCTCCATCGCCGCCTGCCGGCCGATCTCCGGGTTAGCGCCGGCGCCGAGTCCCTTGGTGATATTGTTGCCCAGCTTCAGCACCGTGCGGGCATCGATATCCCGCAATGCCTGGGCATCGGTATTGGCGCAGATAAAATCCACGCCCTCTATTTCATTGGCGATCATATGCCTGACGGCGTTGCCGCCACCGCCGCCCACACCAATCACTTTAATTACCGCACTTTGCGGTACACTATCGACGAGTTCGAACATAACGATTCCCCTCTATCTCCCTACAATTGAAAACTGTCACAAACAAATAATCAGTTAAGATAATAAACACGTTAAAAACTGCCCTGGAACCAGGTTTTCACCTTGTCCCACCAGGAATTCTTGCTGTCGCGGCTGTAATTGGCCGCGCGCGGGTCATTCTGCTGGCCGATACCGTACTGCAGCAGGCCGACGCCGGTGGAATAAATCGGATTGTTGACGATGTCCTTCAAGCCGCGCACGCTCTGCGGCATACCCAATCGCACCGGCATGTGAAAGATTTCTTCCGCCAGCTCCACCACGCCCTCCATTTTCGAGGTGCCGCCGGTCAGTACCACGCCGGCGGCAATCAGGTCCTCAAAACCGCTGCGGCGCAACTCCGCCTGCACCAGGGTAAACAATTCGTCGTAACGCGGCTCCACCACCTCGGCCAGCGCCTGGCGCGACAGATCCCGCGGCGGGCGGTCGCCCACGCTCGGCACCTTGATAGTTTCGTCGGCGCCGGTCAGTTTGGCCAGGGCGCAGGCATAGCGGATCTTGATTTCCTCGGCGTGGGGTGTCGGCGTGCGCAGTGCCATGGCGATATCGTTGGTCACCTGGTCGCCGGCAATCGGGATGACGCCGGTGTGGCGAATCGCGCCCTCGGTGAAAATGGCGATATCAGTCGTGCCGCCGCCGATATCCACCAGGCACACGCCCAGTTCTTTCTCATCCTCGGTCAACACCGAATAACTCGAAGCCAGCTGTTCGAGAATAACGTCCTCGACTTCCAGGCCGCAGCGGCGAATACACTTTTCAATATTCTGCGCGGCATTCACCGCGCAGGTCACCAGGTGTACTTTCGCCTCCAGGCGCACCCCCGACATACCCAGCGGTTCCTTCACCCCCTCCTGTTCGTCGATCAGATATTCCTGCGGCAGGATATGCAGGATTTTCTGATCGGCGGGAATCGCCACCGCCTGGGCGGCGTCTATGACCCGGTCGAGGTCCTGGGCAAATACCTCGCGATCCTTAATCGCGACAATGCCGTGGGAATTGAGGCTGCGAATATGGCTGCCGGCAATGCCCGCATACACCGAGTGTATCTGGCAGCCGGCCATCAGTTCGGCTTCCTCCACGGCGCGCTGGATCGACTGCACAGTGGATTCGATATTGACTACCACGCCTTTTTTCAGCCCGGTCGAGCGGTGTGAACCGATGCCGACAATTTCCAGCGCCCCTTCCGCCGAAATATCGCCGACAATCGCCACCACCTTGGATGTGCCTATATCCAAGCCGACAATGAGTCTGTTATCGCTTGAACCTGCCATTCAATTAACCTCGTTTTTGCCACTGCACGGCCACGCCGTTGTTATAGCGCAAATCGATCATTGCCACGCTGTCGACCTTGCCCTGCAAGTCGCTATTATAGACAGCCAGAAAACGCTGTATCTTTTTCATTATCTGATCGCGCCCCAGCATCAGCTTCAAGCCATTGCTGAGCAGCAGTTCGACCGAATGCACGGCATCGCTGCGCAATTCCATCACCGCCAGGTCGTGGGGTCGCAGCAGTTTGGCAATACCCTGGTAGATCAGCATCACCTGCTCGGACTGGGCCCGGTCGCCGAACAGCAAAGGCAGGCCCTGCACACTTTGCAGCTGCGAGGTGGTGACGATCTGGCCGCGCTGGTTCAAAAAGCCGCTGTCGCCCCAGCGCGCGATCGGCTGCTGTTCCACCACGGTTACCACCAGCCGGTCCGGCCAGCGGCGCCCCAGCATCGCGCGGTCGACATAGGGCTCCTTTTCTATCTCGGCCTTGATCGCGGCCAGGTCCAGCTGCATAAATGTTTTGTCTATCAACGGCGTCAGCAAGGTAGTCATATGCGCTTTCGATACCAGCATAAAATCGCCCTGCACCGAAATACCGGCAACCGGCCGATCCACGGCAGCCGCAAGGCCCACCCAGTGGGGCGCGCCGAAAAACAGTGCCGCGGCCAGCGCCGCCAGCGCCAGCGGGCCGAACAGCCAGCGCCGCGGCAGGCGGCGGGCACCGCCCGGCGCGGCGCGGCGGCTGGCGCCGCCGGCGCGGGCCGGCCTGTGTGTATCCATTTTGCGCTTCATGCTTGCTTCAGTTCACCGAACTCATCAAAATCGCCAGCGCCAGCTGTTGCAACGACAGACCGCTGGCTTTTGCCGCCATCGGCACCAGGCTGTGATCGGTCAGGCCCGGCACCGTATTGACCTCCAACAGGTAAAAATTGTCCTCGCTGTCGGCCATCACATCCACCCGCCCCCAGCCGTGGCAGCCGAGACTGCGAAAGGCATCCAGCGCAATACCCGCCAGTTCGTTCTCTTTGTCTGCCGGCAGGCCGCTGGGGCAAAAATAGCGCGTATCATGCGACAGGTATTTAGCCTCGTAGTCGTAAAACTTGTTGTCCGTTTCCATCCTGATGGCCGGCAGTGCGCGGCCGTCGAGCACGCTCAGCGTATACTCCGCGCCTTTGATCACCCGCTCGGCAAATACGCAGCTGTCAAAGGCCAGCGCCCGGGCATAGGCCTGTTCCAGCTCGGCAGCGCTGTCGACCTTGGCCATACCGATACTGGAGCCCTCGCCCGAGGGTTTGACCATGACCTCGCCGCCGAGTTGGGTGAGCACCTGGGTCCAGTCGGCCCGCCCGTGCAGCTCCATAAAATCCGGTGTCGGCAGACCTACGCCGCGCCACAGCTGCTTGCTGCGCAATTTGTCCATCGCCAGCGACGAGGCCTTTACACCGCTGCCGGTAAACGGTATGCCCATATAGCCGAGCAGCGCCTGGATACGGCCGTCTTCACCGCCGGCACCGTGCAGGGCGATAAAGGCGCGATCGAGCTGCGCCTGCTGCAGCTGCTCGATGGCGCGGTTTTGAATATCGATCGGCACCACCTCGACACCGCCGGCCCTGAGCGCGGCGATCACCGCCCGGCCACTGTTAAGCGACACTTCACGCTCCGCCGACTCACCACCGTAGAGCACGCCAACGCGTCCGAGTTGACGTTTCAGTGTTTCGTTAACAGGTACTTCGATTTCCCGCATTTATGTCAATCCAAACCCATTTTAATAAATTGACAGCTTACAGTTTACAGCTGACAGTTGATCGCAGTGATGCATCGCTGTGAGCTGTAAACTGTCGGCTGTAAGCTCCCCTCATCCCAGTTTGCGCCTGGCCAGTTCAGCCGCCAGCAGTCCGACATTGCCGGCGCCCTGGGTGATGACGATATCCCCGGCTTCGACAATGTCCTTGACTACCGCCGGCACACCGTCGATACCCTCGACAAAAATCGGATCGACATGGCCGCGATTGCGTATGCTGCGGCACAGGTGGCGGCCGTCGGCGCCGGGAATCGGCGCTTCGCCGGCGCTGTAGACTTCCAGCAGCACCAGCGCATCCACGGCCGACAGTACTTCGACAAAATCCTCGTACAAATCGCGGGTGCGGGTGTAGCGGTGCGGCTGATAAATCATCAGCAGCCGCCGCTGCGGCCAGCCGCGCCGCACTGCGTTAATGGTCGCCTCCACTTCGCGCGGGTGGTGGCCGTAGTCATCCACCAGCATGGCCGTACCGGTGCCGGCGGCAAACTCGCCGTAAACCTGAAAGCGGCGGCCGACACCCTGGAAACTGGCGAGCCCGGACTGTATCGCCTCGTCGTCCAGGCCCTCGTCGGTGGCCACCGCCACCGCCGCGGTGGCGTTGAGCACATTGTGCAGGCCGGGCATATTGACACTGATCGCCAGCGGCTGCCCGCGCCCCGGGCGCTCCACCTGAAAGCGGCTGCGCATGCCTTCCTGCTGCACATCGCGGGCGCGAAAATCGCAACCCTCGCTGAGGCCGTAGGTGAACACCGGACGCGAGATACGCGGAATGATTTCCTGCACCACCGCATCGTCACCGCAGACCACCGCCAGGCCGTAAAACGGCAGGTTGTGCAGAAACTCCACAAAGGTTTTTTTCAGGCGCGAGAAGTCCCCTTCGTAAGTATCCATATGATCGGCGTCGATATTGGTTACCACCGCCACCATCGGCTGCAAATGCAGGAACGAGGCATCGCTTTCGTCGGCCTCGGCCACCAGATAGCGGCTGCCGCCCAGCTGCGCATGGCTGCCGGCGCTGTTGAGCAGCCCGCCGATTACAAAGGTCGGGTCGCGCTCGCCGGCGGCCAGCACCGAGGCGATCAGGCTGGTAGTGGTGGTCTTGCCGTGGGTGCCGGCCACGGCGATGCCGTGGCGGTAGCGCATCAGCTCGGCCAGCATTTCCGCACGCCGCACGATGGGGATACGCAGTTTGCGCGCGCCCTTCATTTCCGGGTTGGTCTCGCTGACCGCGCTGGAATTGACGATGACGTCGGCACCGATCACATTTTTGTCGTGGTGGCCGATGAACACCCGCGCACCTTTGTCGCTCAGCTGCCGCGTGGTATTGGATTCTTTCAAATCCGAGCCGGAAATTTCATAGCCCTGGTTTAACAACACCTCGGCAATACCGCTCATACCGGCGCCGCCGATGCCGATAAAGTGAATGCGGCGGATGCGGCGCATCTCCGGTATCTCGATCATTCTCGATTTAGCCATTTGCCACCTCCCGGCCGGCTGCCTGCTGGCAGGCCAGCGCCACGTGATTGGCAGCCTCGGGCAGCGCCAGCGCGCGCGCGCGGATCGCCATATTTTTCAGCCGCGGCCGGTCGCCGGTCAGTTGCCGCAGCAGCTCGGCCAGCGACGGTGCATCCAGTTCATCCTGCTGCTTGACCACGGCAGCGCCCTGCTGTGCCAGCCAGGCGGCGTTTTTGCTCTGGTGATCGTCAATCGCAAACGGAAACGGCACCAGCACCGCCGCCACCCCGGCGGCGCTCAACTCGGCGACGGTGAGGGCACCGGCGCGGGCCACCACCAGGTCCGCCCAGGCAAATGCCGCCGCCATATCGTCGATAAACGCTTCAACTTCGGCCTCGACGCCGAGTTCGGCGTAGAGTGCCTGCGTCTTCTGCAGGTGCCTGGCGCCGCTCTGGTGCCACACCGTCGGGCGCCGTTCGAGCGGCAGCAGCTGCAGCGCCGCCGGCACACATTCGTTAATGGCCAGCGCCCCGAGGCTGCCGCCCAGCACCAGCAGGTTGCCGCCCGCGCGCTCGCGCCGGCGCGCGTCATAGCGCTGCGCCGGCGCCTGCAGCGCGGCGATATCGCGGCGCACCGGGTTGCCCACCAGCGCGGCACCGGGCAGGCTGCCGGGGAAGGCCTGCAGCACGCTGCTGGCAATGCGCGCCAGTATCTTATTGGTGGTGCCCGCCACCGCATTCTGCTCGTGAATCACCAGCGGTTTGCCCAGCAGGCGCGCCGCCACTCCGCCCGGCCCGGAGGCAAAGCCGCCCAGCCCCAGCACCACGTCCGGTCGCACCCGCCGCACCACCCGCAGCGCCTGGCACAGTGCCCGCAGCAGCAGCCAGGGCGCTCTCAGCCAGGCGCGCGCGCCTTTGCCGCGCAGGCCCTCGACGGCGATAACATGCAAATCGATATGCGCATCCGGCACCAGCCGCGCTTCAATGCCGCGGCGCGTACCCAGCCAGTCTATGCGCCAGCCGCGCGCGCGCAGCACCTCGGCCACCGCCAGCGCCGGGAAGACGTGACCGCCGGTACCGCCGGCCATCACCAGCACGCGATTTGCCACCTGCTCAACCGGCACGCCGCCTGCCCCCCCTCGGTTTTTTCGGCGCCGGCTGCGGCCGGCGCAGCTCCTTATCCAAGCGCAACTCCCAATCCAGGCGCAACAACAGCGCCATCAGTGCACAGCTGACCACCAGGCTGCTGCCGCCATAGCTGATAAACGGCAGTGTCAGGCCCTTGGTGGGCAACAGGCCGCAGGACACGCCGATATTGATAAAGGTCTGTCCGCCGACCAGCGCGGCGATACCGAAGGCGACGAAGCTGGCGAAGGCATCGCCGGCGACAATGGCTTTTCTGGCAATGCCCAGCGCCTTGACCACCAGTGTTGCAAACAGGCCGATCAATGCGGCGCAGCCGATCAGGCCGAACTCCTCGGCGACAATGGCAAAAATAAAATCGGTATGCGCCTCGGGCAGGTAAAACAGTTTCTGCAGACTGTTGCCCAGCCCCACGCCCAGCCACTCGCCGCGCCCGAAAGCGATCAGCGACTGGGTCAACTGGTAACCGCTGTTGAACTGGTCGGCCCACGGGTCCAGAAACGTCACCAGCCGCTGCAGGCGATAGGGAGACAGCAAGGCCATCATCACCAGGCCGCCGCCCGCCAGCAGCGTCAGCAGGCCGAACTGCCACAGGCGCACGCCGGCCAGAAACATCATCGCCACCACCGTCGCGCTGAATACCACCGCACTGCCAAAATCCGGCTGCATCAACAGCAGCACAACGATCAGCCCCACCAGCGCCACCGGCTTGACGATGCTGCGCCAGCTGCTGCGCAACTGCAGTTGGCAGCGCGCCAGATAGCCGGCAAAGAATACGATACCGCAGAATTTCACCACCTCCGCGGCCTGTACCGTGATCGGCCCGAACACCAGCCAGCGCTGACTGCCGTTGACGCGCCGCCCCAGTCCGGGCACCAGCACCAGTACCAGCAGCAACAGCGCCAGCAGCAGCAGCGCCCAGCCGTAGTCGCGCCACACCGCGGCGGGGATGGCGGCAACCAGCGCGCCGCCGAGGCAGCCCAGCAGCAGGTAAACCAGATGGCGCTTGACGAAAAACCACGGGTCGCCGTAAACGCTGTCGGCAAAGCCGATCGAAGCCGAGGCCACCATGACCAGGCCAAAGGTCAGCAGCGCCGCCACTGTCAGCACCAGTCCCCAGTCCACCCGCTCGGACAGCCGTGCGGCGGACGGATACAGCGACGGCGGCACCGTGACGGCGGTCATGCCAGCCACTCCTCGACCGCGCGGATAAACTGGTTGCCGCGATCCTGATAGTTTTCAAACATATCGAAGCTGGCGCAGGCCGGCGACAACAGCACCGCATCGCCGGCCTGCGCCAGTTGCGCGGCGCTGCGCACCGCTTGGTCCAGGGTTTGCGCGTAAACCACCCGGGTGTGCAGCTCCGCAACCCGGCCCAGCGCGGCGGCATCGCGGCCGATCAGCACCGCCGCGCGCACCTGGCTGCGAAATGCGTCGGCCAGGCTGCTGAAGTCCGCATCCTTGGCCTCGCCGCCGGCGATCAGCACAATCTTGCCGGGCGACCGCGCCAGCCCTTGTATCGCCGCCAGCGTGGCGCCGGTGTTGGTGCCCTTGGAGTCGTTGAAGAATTCGATGCCGTCTTTTTCACCCACCCACTGGCAGCGATGCGGCAGGCCCCGGAAGCGCCGCAGGGTTTCAGTTACCGCCGCAGTCGGCAGGCTGATGGCGTAAGCCAGCGCCATGGCCGCCAGCGCGTTGGCAATATTGTGCCGGCCGCGCAGCGCCAGCTGCCGCAGCGGCAGAATTTTATCCAGGCCGTGGGCGAGAAACTCCTCGCCCTCGGCTTCGAGCAGGCCGAAGTCGCGCAGGTCGGGCTGCCCCATACCGAAGCGGATACAGCGCACCCCCGCCACCGGCAGCGTCTGAGTCAGGGGATCATCGCGATTGACCACAATCTGGCGAGCGCCGAAATAGATGCGCTGTTTGGCGGCGTGATACTCCACCATAGAATTGTAACGATCCAGGTGGTCGGCGCTCATATTGAGAATGCTGGCCGCCTCAGCCTGCAAATTGTCGGTGGTCTCCAACTGAAAACTGGATAATTCCAACACATAGAGTTGTGCGCTGTCGTCGAGCAAATCCAGCGCCGGTGTACCGAGATTGCCGCCGACCCTGACATCGATACCGGCCGCCCTGGCCATCTCGCCGACCAGGGTGGTGACCGTACTTTTGGCATTGGAGCCGGTAATCGCCACAATCGGCGCGCGCGCAGCGCGGGCAAACAATTCCACATCGCCGAGTACGCTGACACCCTGGGCGCGGGCCGCCACCACCGCGGCGTTGCCCGGCGCCACGCCGGGGCTCAGCACAATCTCATCCACGGCACAGAGTGTGTCGCTGTTGAGTTCGCCCAGCTCGCAGTGGATGTCGGGAAAGTCGCGCTGAAACACGCCGAGATTAGGCGGGTTTTGACGCGTATCCAGCATCACAAAACGGCGCCCCTGAGCGGCAAAATAGCGCGCCACCGACAGGCCGGTGGCACCGAGGCCGACCACGGCGGTGATTCCACCCTGCGCTATAAGCTCAACCATAATTGCTATCTGCCATCGCTCATCAATTGCCCGTCACTAGCGCGGTCAACGCAGTTTCAGCGTCGCCAGACCGAACAGCACCAGCATCACCGTAATGATCCAGAAACGCACGATCACCCGCGGCTCCGGCCAGCCTTTCAGCTCGAAGTGGTGGTGCAGGGGCGCCATGCGAAAAATTCGCCGGCCGGTCAATTTGAAAGAGCCCACCTGTAAAATGACCGAAATGGTTTCCATGACAAAAACCCCGCCCATAATAAAAAACACGATTTCGTGCCGCACGATCACGGCAATCACCCCCAGCGCCGCGCCCAGGGCCAGGGCGCCGACATCGCCCATAAATACCTGGGCGGGATAGGTGTTGAACCACAGAAAGCCCAGGCCGGCGCCGGCCAGCGCCGCACAGAACACCACCAGCTCACCGGTGCCGGGGATATAGGGCACATGCAGATAGCTGGCAAAATTGGCGTTGCCCACCAGGTAGGCGATCACACCCAGCGCCGTGCCCACCATCACCGTCGGCATGATCGCCAGGCCGTCGAGACCGTCGGTCAGATTCACGGCGTTGCTGGCGCCGACCACAACGAAGTAGGTCAGGGCGATATAAAACAGCCCCATATCGATGGCCACCGCCTTAAAAAACGGCACGATCAATTGGGTTTCGGCGGGCACCACTGACGAGTAGTAAAGAAACGCCGCCGCGCCCAGGCCGCCCACCGACTGCCAGAAGTATTTCCAGCGCGCCGGCAGGCCGCGGGAATTGGACTCCACCACTTTGCGATAGTCGTCGACCCAGCCGACCGCACCGAACAGTGCGGTTACCAGCAGCACCACCCAGACATAGCGATTGCTCAGATCCGACCACAACAGCGCGCTGATGAAAATCGCCGCCAGAATCAGCGTGCCGCCCATGGTCGGTGTGCCCGACTTGCTCAAATGGGTTTCCGGCCCGTCGTCGCGCACTGCCTGGCCGATCTGCAACTGGTTCAGCCGTTTGATCATCCACGGCCCCAGCACCAGTGAAATCAGCAGCGCGGTCAGCACACCGAGAATGCCGCGAAAGGTCAGGTACTGGAATACACCAAAACCACTGATGTGCTGCTGTAAGTATTCCGCTAGCCACAAGAGCATTGTTATTTTTCTCCGCCGGCCTTCAGTGCCCGCACCACCTTGTCCATATGCGAGCTGAACGACCCTTTGATCAGCAACACCATGTCTTTGTGCAACCGCGGGCGCAGATACGCCACGGCGGCGTCGTGGTCTGAGAAATGCTCGGCATCGGCGCCAAAGGCATCGCTGGCGTGACGGCTGAGCACACCTACCGAAATCATCTGCGCCACGCCCTGCTCGCGCGCGTAGACCCCGAGCTGGCGGTGCAGTTCGGCGGCTTCGTCGCCGAGTTCGGCCAGGTCGCCGAGTACCAATACGCTCTCGCCCGGCCGGCCGAGCAGGGTATCGATGGCCGCGCGCACCGCGGTGGGGTTGGCATTGTAGGAATCGTCGATAATGACACTGCCGGCCTCGCCGGCAACGATCTGCATGCGCCCGGCAATATTCTCAAAACGTTCCAGGCCGGCAACGATATCGCTGAGTTCAGCCCCCACTTTGCTGGTGCAGGCGGCCGCCGCCAGGGCATTGGCGATATTGTGGCGCCCCACCACCCGCAGCTGGATCTCGGCCACACCGGCCGGGCACTGCAGTTCAAACCAGACCTGGCCGGCGGCATTGTCGCCGCAGCGCCCGGCGCGGAAATCGGCGCGGCTGTCGCTGAGGCTGAAAGTCAGCAGCGGCGTATCACCCAGCAACTGCAGGTAGCGGCCGGCATAATCGTCGTCCAGGTTGACCACTGCGGTACCGCCGGCGCGCAGGCCGGAAAAAATCTCGGACTTCGCCTGCGCGACACCATCTATGGAGCCAAAGCCCTCCAGGTGGGCGGGCATCACATTGTTGACCATGGCCACATCGGGTTGCGCCAGGCCGGTCAGATAGGCAATTTCCCCGGGGCCGTTGGCGCCCATCTCAATCACCGCAAAACGGTGATCGGCGTTCAGATCCAGCAGTGTCAGCGGCACACCGATATGGTTGTTCTGGTTGCCGCGGGTTGCGTGCACGGCGCCGCGCTCGGCGAGAATGGCGGCACTCATACCCTTGACACTGGTCTTGCCGGCGCTGCCGGTTATCGCCACCACCGCGCCGTCAAACGCCGCGCGGTTGAGGGCGGCTATCTGTCCCAGCGCGCGGGTGGTGTCTGTCACCACCAGTTGCGGCAGCGCCAGCTGTGGCTGCTGTGCCTCCACCACCACCGCGCAGGCACCGCGCTCGAGCGCGGTGCCGACAAAGCGGTGACCGTCAAACTTGTCGCCGCGCAGGGCCACAAACAGATCGCCGGCAAGCAGTGCGCGGCTGTCGGTGCTCAGGCGCTCGAAGCGACAGTCGCCGCCGCACAGTTCGGCCCCGATCTCAGCGGCCACCTCGGCCAGGGAAAATAATCTGATCACAGCGTTACCTCTGTCTCGTCTTTACCCTTGTCACCCTTGTTGCGCTGGCGCAGGCCCAGACGCGCCTGCACCAGATCGCTGAAAGGCAGGCGGCGACTGCCGACCTGCTGATATTGTTCGTGGCCCTTGCCGGCGATCAGTACACAGGCCCCGGCCGGCGCGCGGGTCACGGCCAGTTCGATCGCCGCGGCGCGGTCCGGCTCGATCTGCACCAGGCTGGCGCCGGTCAGGCCCGCCTCGATATCGCCAATGATCGCCAGCGGCTCCTCGCCGCGCGGGTTGTCACTGGTAATCACCAGCCGGTCGGCGAGGCGCTCGGCCACCGCACCCATGGGTGCGCGTTTACCCTTGTCGCGGTCGCCACCGCAGCCGAATACACACCAGAGTGCGCCGTCGACGCCGGCGCGCAGCGACGCCAGTGCCTGTTGCAGCGCATCGGGGGTGTGGGCATAGTCGATAACCACATCGATGTCGCTGTCGATATCGATGCGCTGCATGCGCCCCACCACCGGCTTCAGCTGCGGCAGCAGCGACATCACCTCGGCAAAACTCGCCCCCTGCACGCAGGCGGCGGTAATCACCGCCAGCAGATTGCTGAGGTTGAATTCACCCAGCAGCGGGCTGCGCAGGCGCCCTTCCCCCCACGGCGAAATCACCTGCGCCTCCACGCCTCTGGCCGAGTACAGCGGCTGCAGCGCCTGCACATCGGCGCGGCCGCCGCCGATGCTGTAGCTCCACAGCCGCGGCCCCTGCAGCGACTGCAGCATATGGCGGCCGAAGTCGTCGTCGAGGTTGATCACCGCGTGGCGCAGGCCGGGCATCTCGAACAGTTTGCGTTTGGCCTCGCCGTAGCGCCGCATATCGCCGTGGTAGTCGAGATGGTCGCGGGTCAAATTGGTGAATATCGCCACCTCGAAATCCACACCTGCCACCCGCGCCTGGCTCAGGCTGTGGGAGGAAACCTCCATGGCCACCGCCCGCGCGCCGCGCTGCTGCAGCTGGCTGAGCAGGCGCTGCACCGATACCGCATCCGGCGTGGTCAGTTCGCTGCCGGTCAGCTCCGCATCCGCCGCCAGGCCGTAGCCGAGGGTACCGAGGCTGGCGCCGCTGTGGCCGAGCAGCGTTTCCAGTTGCGCCGCCAGCAGGCTGCAGGTGGTTTTGCCGTTGGTACCGGTCACCCCCACTACACGCATTTTCTGCGACGGCCGGCCGTAGAGGCGGCCGGCCATGGCGCTCAGCCTGGCAGACAATTGCGGCACCTTGACCACCGCTACCCCGCCGGCCGTGCCGATACCGCCCGCATCCGCCTCGGCCAGCACCGCCGCGGCGCCGGCGGCCACCGCGGCGTCGATAAAGTCGCGGCCGTCGGCGCTGTGGCCGCGCAGCGCGACAAAGACATCGCCGCGCTGCAGCTGGCGGCTGTCGATACACAGCGCCTGCACCGTCAGTGCGGCGATGTCGCCCGGCAGCGATATGTCCGGCAGCAAGTCGCCGAGGCGGGTGTAAACCTGTTGCGCCGCTGCCGCCATCAGCCCACCGGCTCCTTTTTCACGGCCCTGCCCGGGCGCGGCGCCTGGCCGGCCACACGGCTGTTCTGCTGCGGCGGCACATCCAGCAGGCGCAGCGCGCCGGCGGCGATTTTGGAAAACAGCGGCGCCGCCACTTCGCCGCCGAAATACTTGCCGCGGCTGGGTTCATCGATGACCGTCACTACCACAATACGCGGCTTTTCCGCCGGCGCGATACCGGCAAACAGGGCCATTTTGCGCTCTACCGCATAGCCCTGCGGGCCGACTTTATGCACCGTACCGGTCTTGCCGGCCACACTGTAGGCATCCAGGCGGGCGCGGCCGGCGGTGCCGCCGGGTCCCACTACGGTGCGCAGCATGGACAGCACCTGGCGGGTGATCTGCGCATCGACCACATTCTCCACCACCGGCGCGCGCGCCAGTTTTACCAGTGAAACGGGTTTCTTCAGGCCGCCGTTGGCGATCACACTGTAGGCCTGCGCCAGCTGCAGCGTGGTGAGGCTGAGGCCGTAGCCAAAAGCGAAGTTGGCCCGCTCGATCGGCTGCCAGCGGCTGCGGCTCGGCAGCAGGCCGACATTCTCGCCGGGAAAGCCGCTGCCGGTGCTCTGCCCGAGCCCCAGGCGGAAATACATATCGAGAATCTGCTGCGGCTCCAGGTCCAGCGCCAGCTTGGTCAGCCCCACCTGGCTCGACTTGGTTATGATTTTGGTAACATCGATAATGCCGTAGTTCTTCGGGTCGAGCAGTGTTTTGCGGCCGACGCGGATATGGCCCGGGTTGGTGTCCACCAGCGTGCGCGGCGAGTAGCGCTTGGTTTCCAGCGCCGCCATCACCGTAACCGGCTTCATGGTGGAACCGGGCTCAAACTGGTCGATAATGGCGCGGTTGCGCATCTCCGCCGGGCGGATACGACGCCGGTCATTGGGGTTGTAGGCGGGCTGGTTGGCAATCGCCAGCACCTCGCCGGTCAGCGTGTCCAGCACCACCACCGAGCCGCCGCGCGCCTGGTGCTCGGTTACCGTGGTCTTGAGTTCGCGATAGGCCAGGTACTGCAGGCGCAGGTCGATGCTCAGGGTCAGCGCCTGCCCGGCGCGCGCCGCGCGCAACAGTTTTTCCTCCTTGACGACCCGGCCTTTGAGATCTTTTACCACGCGCTTGGCGCCCTGCACGCCGGCCAGCCACTGCTCGTACGCCAGTTCCATACCTTCCTGGCCGCGGTCGTCGATATCGGTAAAGCCCACCAGGTGCGAGGCCACTTCGCCGGCGGGGTAAAAGCGCCGGTATTCAGTCTGGGCAAAAACGCCGGCCACACCTGCGGACAGCACTTTGTCAGCGTCCTGTGGCGGCAGATGGCGCTTCAAATAGACGAACTCCCTGTCGCGGAAGCGCTGCAGTTTTTCCTCTAGCGCGGTGCCGCTGGTACCCAGGGCTTTGGCCAGCGCGGCCGTATCGGGCTGGCCGGCTTGTAATATGCCGGGGTCGGCCCAGATCGACACTACCGGCGAACTGACCGCCAGCGGCTCGCCGCGGCGATCGGTAATCACGCCGCGGTAGGCGCTGATCGGTTCGACTCTGACTGTGCGCGCCACACCCTGGTCCTGCAGAAACTCGAAGCCCTTGTCCTCTCCCGGTATCACCTGCAGTCCGGCAACGCGCCACAGCAGCCCCAGCCCCAGCAGACACAGCAGCGCGCCGGCACCGTAAAAGCGCCAGCGCGCTATCGGCGCCTCGGGGTAGCCCTGTTTGCTGCGTTTTTTCACTGCTTCACCATCACAATGTCTTCAGTCGCCGGTACGTGCATATCCAGGCGCTCGGCAGCCACCTGTTCGATGCGCTGATAGGCCGCCCAGGTGCTCTGCTCCAGCAGATACTGGCCCCAGGCCACCTGCAGTTGCGCCGACTCCCGCCGCGCCAGCTCCAGCTGATGCACCAGCTGGCGGCTCTGGTGGGTGGCATATACCACCCCCAGCGCTGACACTAACAGCGCCAGCCACAACAGAACCAGGCCCACCTGGACGGGGCTGGGCCGGGGGATTGCCGCTATCAACCACTGCTTGAAAACCATCACCTGACCGCCACTGATATCCCACTCGATGCCAACCGTTTGTTATCTTTGCAGCCGCTGCTTTTGCACCGGCCATACTCTCATGGGCAACCTGAACCGGACCCGAACCGCTAAGCTATCTTTTCTGCTACCCGCATCATCGCGCTTCTGGAGCGTATGTTAGCACTAACTTCATCGCTCTCAGGCCGAACCCCGCGACCGACGCGGCGCAGGCGCCTATGCAGCTGTCTGTCGGTAACCGGCAGGCCTTTCGGCAGGCGGTCACCGCGCTCGTGGCGGCGGATAAAGCGTTTTACCAGCCGGTCCTCGAGGGAGTGAAAGCTGATGACCACCAGCCGCCCGCCGGTTTTCATCGCCTCCAGAGCCTGATCCAGCACCGCCTGCAGATCGCCCAGTTCGTCGTTGATATAAATGCGAATCGCCTGAAACGCTCGCGTCGCCGGATGCCTGCCCTTCTCCCAGGCCGGATTCGCCGCCGCCAGGGTCTCCGCCAGCTCGAGCGTGCGCGCAAACGGCTGCGCCTGGCGCCGGCGCACCACCGCAGCGGCCATGCGCCGGGCAAAACGCTCCTCGCCGAACTCCTTCAATACTCTGGCGATATCTTCGAGCGCGGCGCTATTGATCCACTGCGCCGCGGTCATGCCGCGCGAGGTGTCCATGCGCATATCGAGGGGACCGTCATTGAGAAAGCTGAAGCCCCGCGCGGCGCTGTCCAGCTGCGGCGAGGATACGCCCAGATCCAGCAGCACGCCGTCGATGCGCCCGGCCAGCCCGCGCTCGGCCACCACCCCGGCCAGCCCGGCAAAAGAGCGGTGCACAATCTCGAAGCGGTTGTCAGCGGCCAGCTGCCGGCGCGCTTCCGCTATCGCCTCGGGATCCTTGTCGAAGGCGATCAAGCGACCGGCCGCCGCCAGCTGCTGCAAAATCATGCGGCTGTGACCACCGCGGCCGAAGGTGCCGTCGATGTAGCTGCCGGCGCGGTCCACAACCAGCGACTCGACCGCCTCGCGCAGGAGGACAGTTTGGTGGGAGGCGTCGCTCATCGCAGCTCCTAGAACGACAGCGACTGCATTTCTTCGGGCATTTCGTCGTCGACCGAAGACTCGTCCAGCCAGGCTGTCCAGCGCTCCTCGCTCCATAGCTCCAGGCGTTTACCCTGCCCCACCAGCATGAGTTTTTTTTCCAGGCCGGCGTAATCGCGCAAGGTCGGCGGCACCAGGATGCGGCCGTTGGCATCCATTTCCAGCGCGCAGGCATAGCCGATCAGCAGCCGCTGGGCGCGCCTTGCAACTTTGTTAAAAGCGGGCAGTTGTTCGATTTTGGGCAGTATTTCCCGCCACTGGGGTTCGGGGTAGACCAGCAGGCAGCGCTCTTCGGTATGGGCGGTCACCACAATCTGACCGTCACAGGCAGCCGCCAGCGCCTCGCGGGTGCGCGCCGGTATCGCCATACGCCCTTTGGCGTCCATATTTATGGCCTGGCTACCTAGAAACATTGACCTTCAACTACCCTCAACCAACCCTTTTTTCCCACTTTCCAAGCAGGAAAACCACTATAAACCACTTTTAGCCACTTTTTTCCACCTTTGCACACTATAAGTCGGAGCGCATTAAAGTCAAGTGAGAATCGAGGGGATTGCGGGGATCTGGCGGGGATTCAGCGAGAACTGGTTGGCAAATGTTTTAAAAGATGTGGCTTTTATTGCTGGCATAAAGGGGAAAACAGGGGGTTAGGCGGTAAACCTGAAGTAATACTTTAAGCAAAAGGTAATCTGGAGAGATCTGGGCGTGGATGTAGTCTTTAGGGAGTCTGGTGCTGAGGTGGGGAGATGGTGGAGGGAGTGCCACTTGAGCAGGTTTGCGCCGAAGGCACACAATAGCGAAGAGCGAAGAAAGTCAGAGCCGGCCTGTAAGCCGGGTTCTGTCGTGGACAGCCATTCATCTGGGATGTGCGTCACCGCACACCTCTAGCAACCTACCCGAATCCGGCGCGGGCCACGCCAATGGATTCCTATTTGGTCTTGCTCCGGACGGGGTTTACCATCGCCGCAGACTGTTACCAGCTGCGCGGTGCGCTCTTACCGCACCTTTTCACCCTTACCCGACCTCCCGCAGGCGGTCTGGCGGTATACTTTCTGTTGCACTTTCCGTAGGCTCACGCCCCCCAGGAATTACCTGGCGCCCTGCCCTGCGGAGCCCGGACTTTCCTCCCCACCGCGCCGCGCCACACTCGAGAGAATGGCGCAGCTGACGCCGGAGCGACTGCCGGGCCGACTCTGACAGCGAGACCTTAACGCCTGCCGCCAGAAACTGCAACCACAACCCGGCGTCGTGCCGGCCGCTCTGCAGGAGGCTAGCCAAACCCTGCAATTGCAACTACTTTTCCTATATATTTGGCGCAAATCCCCGTGACCAGTAATAAGGTGTGCAATATGACATCGACCTACCGCCGGGCAGCAGCGCCGTTAATTGCCGCCATCAGTCTGCACGGCGCTGTAGGCCATGCTGCGGAAACGCGCGCGCTCGAAGAAGTTGTGGTAACGGCACAGAAACGCGAGCAGGGCATCCAGGATGTGCCGATCTCGGTCAATGCCCTTTCCGGGCAGAAAATGCGCGACGCCGGTATCACCAATCTCGAGACCATGAGCGCCTATGTGCCCAATCTCACCATGAACCAGACCGGCATCGGCACGGTGATCGCCATCCGCGGGATCAGTTCCGGTGTCAATCAGGGTTTCGAGCAATCGGTGGGCCAGTATGTGGACGGCGTTTACTACGGCCGCGCGCAACTGGCACGGGCACCGTTTATGGACCTGCAGCGGGTCGAGGTGCTGCGCGGCCCCCAGAGTATTCTGTTCGGTAAAAACAGTATTGCCGGCGCCATCAGTATGACCACGGCCAAACCCACCGCGGAATTCGAAGGCCAGCTGACCGCTCTGTACGCGCCGCAAGAGGATGAGCGCGACCTGCGCCTGGTATTGTCGGGCCCGCTGAGTGAGAGCCTGTCGGCGCGCCTGGCACTGATGGAGCGCTCGATCGACGGCTATTTTACCAATACGACCCTGGACAGGGACGAATCGGATGAACAGGAGCGGGTTGCCAGAGTCAGCCTGGACTGGCAGCCCCGCGACGACTGGCGCCTGGGCCTGAAAGCCGAGAGCGGCGAGTTCGATACCCGCGGGCGCTTTATGGAAACCGTCAAGCCCACTGAGCTGCCGGGCGGCATAGCCTACAGCAGCAGGCTCAACCAACTTTCGGGCGGCAGTTTCAGCCTCGATACCGGGCAGGATTTCCGCCGCCAGTCCAACGGCGATAGCAGTGATAACGATACGGACAATCTCACCCTGACCATCGACCACCAGCTCGGCGACAGCACCCTGACGCTGGTATCGGCCTATAACGGCTATACGTATAAGGAACTGTGCGATTGCGATTTTACCGGCGCCGTGATTTTCGAGGCCGATACGGTGGAGGATTTCGAGCAGTTCAGCCAGGAGATCCGCCTGACGTCACCGGAGGATGCCAAACTCGACTATATCGCCGGCCTGTTCTATCAAACCAGCGAACTGGACTTCGAGGATTCCATTAACATACCCGTCGACAGTCTGCTGCCGGCAGCGCTGGCGGGCGCCACCGGCGGTGCCGCCGCTGCGCTGGCCGGCACCGCTACGCGGCGCGAGTTCAGCCAGGACAGCGACTTATGGGCGCTGTTCGCCCAACTGACCTGGAATATCGATGACGGCAACCGGCTGACTGTCGGCGGGCGCTTCACCCGCGAGGAAAAAGACGCATCCAGGCGTCAGTTTCATGTCGATGCCAGCGGTGACGAAGTGCCGCTGGGCACGCCGGCGGACCTGTTGAACGCCCTCTACGGGCTGTTTAAGATCGAGCCCTATGCCGGCATCGCAGACAGCCGTGCAGAGACCGCTTTCACCCCGCTGCTAACCTACCAGCACATTGTCGCCCACAGCGCCCTGCCGGCCTGGGCCGACAGCGCCATGCTCTATGCCACCTACACCACCGGCTTCAAGGCCGGCGGCTTCGATGTGCGCTCCAACGCCCACCCCGACAGCAGTGTGGTGAATGCCCTGCAGGGCGGCATCGTCGACCTGCAGGGCGTGTTCGAGTACCAGGAGGAGCGGGCGCAAAGTCTGGAGCTGGGTGGCAAGTTTACCCTGGCAGAGGGCGCGGCAGAATTCAATACGGCGCTTTTTTTCACCGAGTTCGACGACCTGCAGACCAGCCAGTTCGACGGCACCCTGGGTTTTAATGTCACCAACGCCGGCGGCGCCTCGATTTACGGCCTGGAACTGGACGGCCGCTGGCGGGCCTCCGATCAACTGACCCTGGTCGGCGCGATGGCCTATCTGGATTTCGAATACGACAGCTTTCCCAACGCCCAGTGCTACTTCGGCCAGACCCCCAACAACCCCGAGTTCCCGGGGCTGTGCGATCTGGCCGGGCAAACCCGGGAGTTTACCCCCGAGATACAGGCCGGCCTCAGCGCCGACTACCTGCATGCACTCGGCGCCGGCCTGGAACTGCACACTGTCGTGGATCTGATCTATAGCGACGACTACCTGGTTTCGCCGACCCTCGACCCGCGGCTGCGGCAATCGTCCTACACCAAGGTCAATATCCGCCTGGCGCTGAGCGGCAACGGCGGTGACTGGGAACTGGCGCTGGTGGGCAATAACCTCACCGACGAGGCAGTGATGTCTTTCGGCAACAGCGCGCCGGTGTCGGCTACCCTGACCGGCGGCACCGGCACCGTTTACTACGCTTTTTTCGATCGGCCGCGCAGTCTGGCATTGCAGGGGACGGTCAGGTTTTAACAGGCCGGTAACCAGCCTAGCCCGACCGCCCCAGCGCCCACTGGTAAAGTAAATTCTTTTTAACCCCGGTTATTTTCGCGCCCAGACTCGCCGCCTGCCTGACCGAAAGCTCCGCCAGCAACACCCCCATCACCCGTTCCGTCTCCGCGCTCACCTGCCGCTCAGCGCCCGCTGCCGCGCGCACCAGCAGCACGATTTCACCGCGCTGCTGATTGCCGTCGGCGCCGACAAACTGCTGCAGCTCGCGCAGGCTGCCGGCGCGAATGGTTTCATAGGCCTTGGTCAGCTCGCGCGCCAGCACTGCCTCGCGCCCGCCGCCGAACACCGCTGCCATATCGTCGAGGCAGGCCGCCAGCCGATGCGGCGCCTCGTAGAAAATCAGTGTCCTGTCCTCAGCCGCCAGGGTCTCCAGGCGCCCGCGCCGCTGCCCGGCCCTGGCCGGTAAAAAGCCCTCGAAGGCAAAGCGGTCCGAGGGCAGGCCCGCCGCGCTCAGCGCCGCTATCAGCGCACAGGGCCCGGGAATCGGCACTACCGCGATACCCGCCCGGCGCGCCGCCCGCACCAGCCGGAAGCCGGGGTCGGAAACCAGCGGCGTGCCGGCATCGGCAATCAGCGCCACTCGCTGGCCGCTGAGCAGGCGCTCTACCAGCCGCTGCAGCTGCCGCTCGTCGCTGTGATCGTGATAGGCCAGCATGGGCGTGGTTATGTGAAAATGTTCCAGCAGGCGGGCGCTGTGACGGGTATCCTCTGCGGCGATGATATCTACCGTTTGAAGAGTTTCCACCGCTCGCGGTACCATATCGGCCAAATTGCCTATGGGTGTCGCCACCACATAAAGCGTCGCGGTGTTCAGGTTTGTATTGGCCATAGACAGAACCTTGCCGGAGACTGAAGATCGAAAACCACAGATCGGCGACATTAAAAGCAGGTTCAGGAGATTACCCAACCATGAAACAACTGCCGGCCGTCGCGCTGTGCCTGGCGATCATTATAAGCGGCTGTGGCACCAGCCCGCAGCAGCCGGGTTCGCAGCAGCCCCCCCCTGCCGTTGATCTGCAACAGATACAGCAGATGCTGGAGCAGGCGCAGGCCAGCGCCTCCCCGCAAAAAGAACAGATATACCTGCGCACCGCCGCCCTGCTCTACCAGCAGGGCGACAGCGACTGGGCGCGCAACCTGCTGGCCTCCATCGACGCCGCGGTGCTCAGCGATGCGGAGTTTGTCACCTACACCCGCCTGTTCAGCGCCATCGCCATGGCCGACGACGCCTACTTTCTGGCCCAGCGCATTCTCAAAAGCCAGCGCCTGGAACAGCTGTGGCCGACCCTGGAGGCCGAGGCGGCCACAGAGCTGCGGCAGCGGCGCGCCGAGCTGTTTGCCCTGCTCGGCGAGGCTACCGCCAGCGTGCGCGAGCGCCTGGAGCTGGCCGACCTGCTGCTGGAAACCGAGGCCGGTGACAGCAACCAGGACGCCATCTGGCAGACCCTGATGACCCTGCCGATGCAGCAGCTGCAATACCTCAGCCGCTCGGAACCCGACCCGCTGCTGAAAGGCTGGTACAACCTGGCCGCGCTCAGCAAGAACAACCAGACCGACCTCGAGCGCCAGCTCACCAAAGTGGACCAGTGGATTGCACTGTGGCCGGAGCACCCGGCCAGCCTGCGCCTGCCCAACGACCTGCAGCTGCTGCGGCAGCTGGTCGAGGAGCGCCCGGCGCAGATCGCGCTGCTGCTGCCCTCCCAGGGCAAATGGGCCAAGGCCGGCAAGGCCATTCGCAACGGCTTCTTCGCCGCCTACTATCAGGCCTACCAGCACCGCGGCAGCATCCCGATAGTGCGCCTGTACGATACCAGCGAGGAGGACATCAACAGTGTTTACGACCGCGCCGTGGCCGACGGCGCGGAAATGATCGTCGGCCCCCTGGTCAAAGACAACCTCACCGTGCTCAATCAGCGCGAGGCGCTGCCGGTGCCGACCCTGGCGATGAACAATATCGAATCGGACGGCCTGTTCGCCGCCGGGCTCTACCAGTTCGGTCTGGCCATCGAAGACGAGGCCCGCCAGGCGGCGCGCCGCGCCTGGCTCGAAGGGCACCGCCAGGCCATGATTCTCGGCCCCGCCAGCCCGCTGGGAGACCGCGGCGCCCGGGCATTCTACGACGAGTGGCAAAACCTCGGCGGCGCAGTGGTGGAAGACAGCCGCTTTGCCAACCAGGCCAGCTACGCCCAGGTGATCAAGAACGCCCTGCATGTCGAGCACAGCAGCCAGCGCGCCCGGCGCCTGCGCCAGCGCCTGGGCGTGGGTGTGCCGCTGGAGTTCGAGGAGCGCCGGCGGCGCGATATCGATATGATCTTCCTGATTGCCAATCCACCGGAAGCACGCCAGCTGAAGCCGACCCTGGCCTACTACTTTGCCGGCGATCTGCCGGTTTACGCCACCAGCCATATCTACAGCGGTGTGGCCGACAAAAAAAGCGACGGCGATCTGGAGGGTATCAAGTTCAGCACCCTGCCCTGGGTGTTCGAGACACAGAGTGCGGAAAAGCGCTCGGTCACCGAAACCGCCAGGCCGGCACCGGCGTTTCACAACCTCTATGCCATGGGCGTGGACGCCTACCGCCTGTACCCGCGCCTGAAACAACTCGACCAGGTGCCGCAGGCACGCTTCTACGGCGCCACCGGTGCGCTGCGACTGCTGGCCAACAAAAAGATCGAGCGCGAGCAGGTCTGGGCGCAGATGCGCAGAGGGCTGGCACGGCCGTTGCCGGTGGTGGTGTCGGGGAGTTATGTCAACTGAAGCCGGCAAAACCCGCGGTGACCGGGCCGAACGGCAGGCCCAGCGATACCTCAGCGCACGCGGCCTGCTCACTGTAAAGCAAAACTACCGTTGCAAAATGGGCGAAATTGATTTAATTATGCGCGACGGGGATACACTGGTTTTTGTCGAGGTACGCTTCCGCGACAATCCGGACTACGGCACCGCGGCAGAAACGGTCACCCCCAGAAAGCAGCAAAAAATCATTCGCGCCGCCAAGTACTATCTGCAAAGCGAGGGCCTGACGGAAAAAGTCAGCTGCCGCTTCGATGTGCTGGCAATGGATCGCGCAAGCGGCGATGGCATTGACGGCCAGACTGAGGCGGCGGTAAAGACGCAATGGCTGCAGGACGCATTCAGTGCCTATGGTTGATCCGCGGTGGAGGCGATTGTGACGGGTATGGATCAACGCATAATTACTTTGTTTCACGAAAGTATCGAAGCCAAAATGCAGGTTGGCGAAACGCTGGCTCCGTATATCAGCGAGGCCAGCCAGATGATCGTGCACGCCCTGCTGGAAGGTAAAAAACTGCTTATCTGCGGCAACGGCGTTTCCGCCGCCAACGGCCAGGTGTTTGCCTCCAGCCTGTTAAACCGTTTCGAGCACGAGCGCCCCAGCCTGCCGGCCATCGCCCTGGGCAACGACGTCACCACCCAGACCTCCATCGCCAATGACTACAGCTTCAACGAAATCTATGCAAAACAGATTCGCGCCCTGGGGCAGTCCGGGGACCTGCTGGTAATACTCAGCGGCAGCGGCAACCCCAGCAATCTGGTGCCGGCCATCGGCGCCGCGCACGATCGCGAAATGGGGGTGGTGGCGCTGACCGGCAGAGACAGCGGGAACATATCGGCGCTGCTGGATGTCAACGACATTGAACTGCATGTGCCGGTCGATTCACTGGCCCGCATTCACGAGATTCACCTGTTGATTATTTTTTGCTTATGCGACTTGATTGACCACCAATTATTCGGGGTACAGGAATAATGTTGAAAACGCTTTTTACGCTGGGAATAGTCACCACCTGCCTGATCGCCGGCGGCTGCGTTTCAGTGATCAATGCCACCTCGGACGGGCCGATCAAACCCAACCCGGGCAAGCGCACTTTCGGTACCTACATCGATGACCAGCGGCTGGAAACCATCGCTGCGGTGAATATCAAAAAGGCGCACGCCTCGCTGGAAAGGGCCCACATCAACGTCACCAGCTACAACGGTGTGGTGCTGCTGACCGGCCAGGTGTCATCGCCCGAGCTGCGCCAGCTGGCCAGCGACACGGTGGCGAAAGTGCCCAAAGTCAGACAGGTATACAACGAACTGCAGGTACAGGGAAGACTCTCGCTGCTGGCGCGTACCAACGACAGCTGGCTGACGACAAAGGTCAAGACCAAGCTGATGACACACCGCGACGTCAACGCCAGCCGCGTCAAGGTGGTTACCGAAAACGGCACCGTATTTCTAATGGGGCTGCTATCACAAGCGGAGGCCGACCGCGCGGCGGAGGTAGCGCGCTCCACCGGCGGCGTCCAAAAAGTAGTAAAAGCAATCGAATACATCAACTAACCACTAGGGCCTGTTGACACTAGCGACCAGCAACTACATCAAAGCCTTTCGATAGCCACCGCCGTAGCTTCGCCGCCGCCGATACACAGACTGGCAATACCGGTCTTTTTATCGTAGGTCTCCAGCGCCGCCAGCAGGGTCACCAGGATACGCGCACCGGAGGCACCCAGGGGATGGCCCAGCGCACAGGCGCCGCCGTGCACGTTGACCTTGTCGTGGGGAATATCCAGATCCTTCATGGCCGCCATGGTCACGGTGGCAAAGGCTTCATTGATTTCGAACAGGTCGACATCGTTGACCGTCCAGCTGACCTGTTGCAGCAGCTTCTGCATGGCGCCGACCGGCGCCGTGGTAAACCACTGCGGCTCGTGGGCGTGCTGGGCCTGGCCGCGGATAACCGCCAGCGGCTTGAGGCCGCACTTCTGCGCCTCGGACTCGCGCATCATTACCAGCGCCGCGGCGCCATCGGAGATCGAGCTGGAATTGGCCGCGGTGACGGTGCCGTCTTTGGCAAAGGCCGGCTTTAACTGGGGAATTTTCTCCGGTCGCGCATTGCCGGGCTGCTCATCGGTTTCCACCGTTATCTCGCCCTTGCGGGTTTTGACCACCACCGGCGCAATCTCGCGCTTGAACTTGCCGGCTTCGATCGCGGCATTGGCCCGCGCCAGTGACTCGATAGCGTAGTCGTCCTGCGACTCGCGGCTAAACTGGTATTTTTGCGCGGTCGCCTCGGCAAAACTGCCCATCAGATTACCTTCATAAGCATCCTGCAGGCCGTCGGTAAACATATGATCGAGAACTTCGCCATGGCCGAGGCGGTAGCCGGCCCTGGCCTTCGGCAGCATATAGGGCGCATTGCTCATACTCTCCATACCGCCGGCAACCACGATATCGGCGTTGCCGAGCAGCAGGGTTTCGCGGGCCATCATCACGGTTTTCATACCGGAACCGCAGACTTTATTGACAGTGGTACAGGGCACGCCGGAGGGCAGACCGGCCCCCAGAGCAGCCTGGCGCGCCGGCGCCTGGCCGGTGGCGGCAGGCAGTACGCAGCCCATTAAGACCTCGTCCACGTCTCTGGACTCGACACCGGCATTTTCCAGTGCGCCTTTGATGGCGGCGGCGCCCAGCTGCGGCGCATTCACGGCACTCAGATCCCCCTGCATACCGCCCATCGCGGTGCGGGCAATACCTACAATTACAATTGCGTCAGTCATATTCAGACTCCAAATGCTAATCATGATGGCCCTAGCGCCGCCGCATCTGCCGGTGGCGGTAAAGCCGGTTACCCACTCTCAAGGCCTATCAACGGCCTAACCATGGCCCAAGGGTCCAATGGCCGGTTATTGTTATACGAGCGGCTGACAGCCGCTCTCGCTGCGTGCTATTGACGTGCCGAACTGGCAGCTATACCTGGACCAGCAAGTATAATCGACACCACTGTGGCGATAAATACTACTAATGGCGTATGGGAAAATAAGGCCTGACTGCGCGCTCCGCTGCAGTCAAGGGCACAGCGGGGCAGCTGGCTCGGGCGGGCCATTCAGGCACCAAATTGGTGCCTGAAAGCATTTTTACCGCCGGTGAACGATGACCGGACCGCCCCCGAGCGGCGGCCCCGGACGCTGCAGCCGCTAGAAGGCGAACCTGTGCCTGAAACCCACTTTGATCATCTGGCCAAAGGGGTTGTGGGTTGAGGGGTCGTAGCGCAAATCTCCACGTACAGCGGGCGGATCTTCATCGCTGAGGTTGATCACCGAGGCCGACAAGGTCGTGCTTTCCTGGTTGAATGTGAAGTTATAGTGAAGATCAAAGGTGTTGTGACTGTCGATATCGTTCTCTTCGATAAATGCCTCCAGGGTGGAACCGCGCAGCAACTCGGTGGCATTGTCAGTGTATTCATCAATGAAATGCCCAACCAGCCTGATATTGTGGCCACCGGCGCTGAAATTAATGAAGTAATTGGCTTTCCACTCCTGCAACGGGCGTACAAACGAGTTGGCATTGAGGCTGCCGACCGCATCGAAGGACTCGGCGCCTAAAAAGGCATCCACGTCGTACTCGTTGATCCAGGTGGCATCGAAGCCAAGTGTCATCAGCCCGGTGAACGCCGAGAAATCGTAGCGACCGCTGAAATCGATGCCGGATGTTTCAATATCGGGCCCATTGACATAGTTGGTGGTAATCCTGGCGATATTGCCGCCGCCGTCACAGGAGATCTGCGCCGACAGACAGGGATCACCGGACTGCGATGCCTGCACCACCAGGGCATTGGGATCTTCTCTGACAACCGGATCGCTGAAATCAAAGGCCCAGTAGTCCGCCGACAGTTCCAGGCCTTCAGTGGGCGTCAGGATCAGGCCGAGGTTAAAGGTAGTCGCCTCTTCGGGGTCGAGATCGGGATTGCCGACACGGTCCACCGCCTTGAACGCCAGGTCCCGCCCGATAAACTCCAGTGTAGTGGAGTCCAGCGCAGTCTGGTTTAACGAGGGGGCCTTGAAAGTGGTGCTGATCGAAGACCGCAAGGCAACAGCGTCGCTGATGCGCCAGCGCAGCGCGACTTTCGGATCGAGGCTGCTGCCGATATCACCACTGTAATCTTCGTAACGCAGAGCCAGCTGTACGTCCAGATTATCGATCAGGGGTAATTGCAGCTCGCCGAACACCGCCAGCGTATCCTGATCGAAATCGCCCTCCTCGCCGCCGCGTAAAAACGCAAAGATGCCGGGCCGGTCGCCGTCGGGCGTGATGACGCCGGGGTTCAAGTCAATATCGCCCAGATCGTTATAGCGCACCTCGAGCGTCTCATCGCGATACTGGATGCCCGCCGCCCAGGACGCGGTGCCACCCCCGAGATCGAAGGCTTCGCCGGTGAAAATGGCATCGACAACCAGTAGATCACTGGTATTGGCCTGTTCAACCAGGGCCGACATCCAGTCTAACAGCGCCGGGTCATTGGCCAGGGCGGGATCAAAATTCGGGCTCGCCGGAACCGATGAGGCAAACGGATTGAAAAACAGGCAGCCGCCCGTCCCGGCCACCATGGCGTCGGCCGCGACGTTACCGCTGGGTGTCAGCGTACAGTCGGGGCCGCCGAAACCGCGCAGCGCATTGGTATAGCGCTCGTTCAGGGTGTCGGGCGAACCCACCTTGCCGTCGCCCTCGGAATACATCAACGACACGTCGTAGCTGATGTTATTGGCAAAGACACCCTCGATACCGCCAACATAGCGCAGGGTTTCCTGCTCGCGAAAACCCACCGCACTCGGCCCGGTAACGCCTATCGGCCTGCCGACAAACAATGCACCGCCGGCCACATTGGCCGGATCGACCCCGGCATCGGCAATGAACCCGGCATAGGCGGGATGGTAGGGCGGCACATAGCGACTCGGGTCTACAGCCACCACCGGCGGGTAGGAGGGAGAGCTTTTCCAGTTGGGAACATCGAGATCGGAATAGAGCAAGCTGGCATAAAACGTGGCCGTTTCGCTGAAGCGGTATTCAAACTCGGAGAACAACTGAATCCGCTCTTCATCTTCAATCAAGTTGCTGAAGGGTATGTAGACAAACCCGCAAGTACCCGTGCTGGGATTGACGAAGCCGCCGGCGGCGGCGCAATTCGGGTCGGTAATCAAACCGGTGGGCGTACCTGCTCCGTTGAGCCCGAGAAAAGCACCGGGGTTGCCGATGCTGGACTGTCCAAACAGCGGCAGGCCGACCGCCTCGACGTCAGCCACCGGTGAAACCAGGTCGAGCCGCTCGAAATTCGACAGCTCCGTGCGCTCTTTATAGCCCAGCGACGTTACCCAGTTATAGCTATCGCCGCCAAGCCCCCATATCACACCCACCTCCCTGTCGCCGTCACTGCCGTCGACATCCTGGAAAGAGCCCGAAACCTCAAATCCTTCAAAGTTGCTGCGGGTAATGAAGTTGGCGACCCCGGCCACAGCGTCGGAGCCGTAAGTCGCCGCCGCGCCGTCTTTGAGAACCTCGATGCGCTCCACGGCCAGCGCCGGTATGGTATTGATATCGACAAATGCCTCGCCGGTGTTGGAGGGAAACGGCGAGGAAACCATTCTCTTGCCGTTCATCATGACCAGCGTCCGCGACAAACCCAGCCCGCGCAGATTGATATTGGCGGTGCCGGTGGTCAAGTTCGAGTTAAACTGATTAGTCTGATTTTCGGTGCCCGAACTCACGCCTAAGTTGGCAATCAACTCCACCAGAGTGGGAGAGCCGGACGCTTCGAGTTCGGCTCGATCTACAATCTGAACCGGCGACGGCGCATCCGTGGGCGTACCTTTAATGAAGCTGCCGGTGACAATTACCTCTTCTATTTCAGAGCGATCATCGCCCTGGGCAAAGACCGGGGCCGCGCCGACAGCGGCAACCATCGCCGTGGCAAGACTGATACCTCGAGACAACATATTAGCTGTAAATGGGATACGTTTTGTTAAATCCACCGCCACTTCCTCCTCGCTTGATTATTCTTATCAATCAATTTCCGGCAGCACGCCCGTGCCGGCACAGGCCCGCCCCGGTAGCGCGCCCGCCTGTATCGCTGTTATTTTTACCTTGTTCAAAAGTGTATTTTACCAATCGTCAATAGCGTGATGCTTGGGTTCACCGCCTTGGCTCCCCACGTTTTATTTTTTATTACCTTTGCATTTGTCGGCAACACATATATGCCGGAATCGGAAATATGGCGTGAATCTGAAGGGGCCCGCTAACAGGTTTTAAAACGGACTTTGCAACAACGATAGTATCCAAATTGATTGTCAACCTCTGTCAGTACGGACTTGCTGTCGTATTCACTGGTCTGGGCTGTTGCGGCATTTTATCTGTGCTTGTCTGTGCTGCCGATTTTTATTATCAGTTTAGCTGTTTTTTCTATTTTTGTGGTACCCGAGTGTATCCAAGCACCAAAGTAGTTAATAGTTTATTTTCTATATGTTTTAATATAAATGATACTTATATGTTTGGGGAGTCAAACAAGCGTATGAAGCTGAACAAGGTTGATCTCAATCTCTTTGTTGCATTTGACGCCATCTATACTGAATCAAGTCTCAGCGGCGCAGCACAACGGCTGCATGTCACCCAGCCGGCGATGAGTAATACCCTCAACCGGCTGCGGGAGTTATTCGACGACCCTTTGTTTGTGCGCTCCGGCCGCGGCATGATGCCGACGCCGGGCGCGCAGAATATTATCGGCCCGGTGCGGGAGGCCCTGGCCACACTCAATGCCAGCCTGCACAAACTCACCTCCTTCGACCCGGCCACGGCCGACAAAACATTTCGCTTCAGTATGCGCGACCTCAACGAAGCGCAGCTGTTTCCGCGCCTGCTCGAGCTGCTGCAGCCCGAGGCGCCGGGCGTGGTGGTGGAGAGCTTTCAGATACCGCGCGAGGATGCGGTGAAGGAACTGGCCAGCGGGCGCCTGGATTTTGTCATCGACGCACCGGTGCTTTCCGATCCGCAACTGCGCCAGCAGAAACTGACCGAAGACGAATTCGTCTGTGTGGTGCGCGAAGGCCACCCGATAGTCGACCGGGAACTGACGCTGGAAAAATACCTGGCGCTACCCCATATCGTCGTCACCAGTCGCCGCAACGGTCTCAGTATCATCGATCGGGAACTGGAGAAAATCGGCAAGTTCCGCCGTATCTCCATGCGTACCCAGCACTCACTGATGGTGCCCGAGCTGGTACGGCGTACCGATATGACGATGACCACCGTGAACTCGTTCTCAAAATTCCACACCACCCGGGCGATGCCCCTGCCGTTTAAAATGCCGCCCCTGGAAATGTATTTATACTGGCATAAGTCCGCCGATCTCGACCCCGCCAGCCGCTGGCTGCGGCAGAAACTGACGGCGAGCCTGCAGGAGTAAAAACGCGCCAGACATGCTAGCATTGATGCCGGTGTCGTTTCCCATTCATATAGCAAGGACATAACCCATGGATATTTCTTCCATTATCACGCTGGTCATTCTGGCCGGGCTGATCTTCTACGTTATCAGTATCTTCAACCAGCTGGTGAGCCTGAAAAACCGCTACCAGAACGGTTTCTCGCAGATAGAAGTGCAGCTCAAGCGGCGCTATGACCTGATCCCCAACCTGGTGGAAACCGCCAAGGGTTATATGAAACACGAGCGCGAAACGCTGGAGGCGGTCATCAGCGCGCGCAACGATGCGCTCTCGGGGTTGAAGGCGGCCGCCGCGGACCCCGGCAGCCAGGCGGCCATCGCCCAGCTCAGCGGGGCCGAGGGCGCACTCACCGGCGCACTGGCCAGGCTCAATGTGGTGATGGAAGCCTATCCGGATCTAAAAGCCAATCAGAATATGATGCAGGTTTCCGAAGAACTGACCAGCACGGAAAACAAAATTGCCTTCGCAAGGCAGGCCTTCAACGACGCCGTTACCGCCTACAATACTTATAGACAGAGCTTTCCGCCGGTCATGCTGGCGGGTACTTTTGGTCACGGCAGCGACGCCAGTCTGCTGGAGTTCGAGGACAGCGAAGCCATGCAGGCCGCCCCCTCGGTGTCCTTTTAAATGGATTTTTTTCAACAACAGGACCAGGCGCGGCGCAACACCATCTGGCTGGTAGTGCTACTGGCACTGGCTATTGCCAGCCTGATCGCCATTACCACGCTGCTGGCGGCCGTTCTGGTTTACTACTTTCAGTTTCAGACCGGCACTCACCACCAGGTGGCGGCCTTTGAACAGAGCAGCAGTATTTTCACTGCCGCTGCCAGCGCTCTGAGTTGGCAGTTGCTGGGCTATATCACCCTCGCGGTAGGCGCGGTGGTGGCCCTCGGCAGCCTCTACAAACTGGTGCAGCTGGGCCGCGGCGGGCGAGCCGTGGCCGAGGCCATGGGCGGTCGCCTGCTGAATATCAACACCCGCGATGCCAGCGAACGGAGAATCCTCAATGTGGTCGAGGAAATGGCCATTGCCTCGGGCACGCCGGTGCCGCCGGTTTATCTGATCGAGGACGACAGCATCAACGCCTTTGCCGCCGGCTACCAGTCCAGGGATGCGGTTATCGGCATCACCCGCGGCTGTATTCAGCTGCTCAATCGCGACGAGTTGCAGGGGGTCATCGCCCACGAGTTCAGCCATGTGCTGCACGGTGATATGCGCCTGAATATTCGCCTCGTGGGACTGTTGCACGGCATCCTGGTGATCGGGCTGATCGGCTATTTTCTCATGCGCAGTGCCGGCTACGGCCGCCTCTCCTCCAGCCGGCGCAGCAACAATACCGCCGGGCTGTTTTTTCTCGGCCTGGCACTGATGATCATCGGCTATGCCGGCACTTTTTTCGGCAATATCATCAAAGCGGCGGTCAGCCGCCAGCGGGAATTTCTGGCCGACGCCTCGGCGGTACAGTTCACCCGCAACCCGCTCGGCATCGGCGGCGCACTGAAGAAAATCGGCGGCTACAGCTACGGCTCACTGCTGTCGGTGCCGGCCGCGGCCGAATTCAGTCATATGTATTTTGGCCAGGGCGTGAAAACCGCGCTCGGCAGCATGATGGCGACTCACCCGCCGCTGCAGCAGCGCATTGCCCGCATCGACCCGAACTGGGACGGACAGTTTCCAGCCGTGGCCGCGGCGCAGCCAGCGCCGGAGCAGCCGCAGGCCGCCAGCGCTTTCGCCGCGGGCGCGGCGGCAGCAGCGCCGGTCTCGGCGTTGGCTTCGATCGGCAACCCCGGCCCCGCCCATATGGTCGCGGCACAAAAGATACTGACCGAACTGCCGGCGGCGTTGACACAGGCCGCCCACGATCCATTTTCGGCGCGGGCACTGGTGTACTCGCTGTTGCTGAGCCCCCAGGCAGGCGTGCGGCAGCGGCAGACACAGCGGCTGCGGGACAAGGCCCATCCCGCCGTTTTCAGGCTGCTGCAAACTTTGGCCGCCCAGGTGGCGACACTGGATGACCGCCTGCGCCTGCCGCTGCTGGAGTTGACGATACCGGCGCTGAAGGTGCTGTCTGAGCCGCAGTACGAAGTGTTTAAACACAATCTGGTGGCATTGATCCGCGCCGACGACAGTGTGGATCTGTTCGAGTGGTCGCTGTATCGCATTGTGGTCAATAACACCGAGAGCAAACAGCTTAGCGGCGCCCGCACAGATCTCAAAGCCAGTGTGGAGGAATGCCGGCTGTTGCTGAGCTGTATGGCGAAAGTCGGGCACGAGCAGCCACAGCGGGCGCAGCAGGCTTTCAACCACGGTGCCGCACAGATGGGTCTGGAAAATGTGACCCTGCTAAGCGGGCAGAGCGTCAAACTGCAGCAACTGGATCGCGCGCTGGAGCAACTCGCGCGGCTGAAACCGCTGCAGAAACCGCTGCTGTTGAAAGGCCTGGCCGGGTGTATTACTCACGACGGTAAAGTCAAAGCCGCCGAGGCGGAGTTGTTTCGCGCGATTGCCGATTCGCTGGATTGTCCGGTTCCGCCACTGCTGCCTGATCAGCAACTGGTCTGACATGCACTGCGGTTATCGTGGCACCCACCGGGCGAGATTGTACCAAGCTATTCCCAACTCGCAGCCAAAGCGCATAGACCTCAACCACCATAACGCGCATAAATCTCATCGCGCTTGTGCGGATCGATATTCACTTTGCTCAAGTCGCCTTGCACATGCTTCAACTGCAGCAGCAGTGGATCCATGATCCTGAACCACAGCCAGGGTATGTACGCCACCAGAAACATGCCGTAATAACCATTGGGCAGTTGCGGCAGGTCTTCGAAATGGCGCAGCGACTGATAGCGCCGCGCCGGGTTGGCGTGATGATCGGAGTGGCGCTCGAGATGGAACAGCATCAGGTTGGTAAACTTGTGGTTGCTGTTCCAGGAATGCCAGGGTTTGGTGGTTTCATAGCGGCCGTTGGCCATTTTCTGCCGCAGCAACCCGTAGTGCTCCACATAGTTGGCGCTGGTCAGCTGCAGCCAGGCGAGCACATTGTGCACCAGTAAAAACGGCACCATGATCCAGCCGAACACCACCACCAGCCCCACCTGCAGCACCAGGGTGATGGCAAAGGACTGCAGGATGGAGTTATACCAGTGCCACACCGGCTTGCCCTCGCGCGCCAGGCGCTGGCGCTCCAGCTTCCAGGCACGTACGAAAGCGCCGGGGATTTCGCGCCATATAAAGCGATAAAAACTCTCTCCCATACGCGAGCTGGCCGGGTCTTCCGGGGTCGCTACATCGCGGTGGTGGCCGAGGTTGTGCTCGATCCAGAAATGCCCGTAAGCGGGCACCGCCAAGACGATCTTGGCCAGCCAGCGCTCCAGGCGGGTGTTTTTATGACCCAGTTCGTGCCCGGTGTTGATACCCAGGCCGGAGCCAAGGCCGGCAACCACGGTAAGACAGATATAACCCACCGGGCTCAGGTTCTGAGTGCCTATCCAGATGGCGATACCGAGAAAGCCGATAAACTGCAGCGGCACGGCCAGATAAGTGAGATAGCGGTAGTAAGGGTCCTGCTCGAGCAGGGGCACGATTTCTTCCGGCGGGTTGTTCTCATCCTCGCCCCACCACCAGTCCAGTATGGGGCCCACCCCATAACTGAATACCAGCGGAAACAGCAGCAGCCATTCATTGCCGGTGGCGGCGTGCAGCCCGATACCGACAAAGCCCAGCAGGGGGTTGAAGATGGACAGCAACCACCAGTAGCGCTTGTTATCGCGGTAGCTGATGCGCCCGTTTTGCGGTGTGTCCAGGGTATAGACTGTCATGGGGCCAACCTCCGTAATCGGCTATTTCGACTGAAAGCTGATTATCAACTCGCCCCGCGATGGTTATAAGTGTTGTTTGTGACAGCAAAGTGGTCAGAATATGACAGGTTCAGTCTCTAATAACTAGTTACTAGTCGCTAGTGACTAGTTATTAGAGACTGGGGACTAGTGAAGCTAGTCGACATAAACCGGGCCGAATCCCATGCCCCAGAGAATGACCGAGCCGACCCGTACCACCACCAGCAGTACCAGACCTACGGTGACCACCGAGCTGGCATACATGAAGGCGCGCTCCTTGGAGATGTTCATCAGGATCGGAATGCCTTCGTAGACCAGGTAGACGGAATAGCAGCCCGCCAGTATGGTGACCAGGGCGTTGAGCCACATTTCCGGATAAACGCCGAAAATACCGACCAGAAAGACCGGAACGGTGATGTATACAGCCAGCGCCGTACCCTCGTAGTGACGGGTCTCATCGTCGTCACTGACGCCATAGGTCTTGGCCATCCAGTTGATGAACTCGCCCAGTACATAGACGCCTACCAGCATGGCTATGTAAGTCAGCACGCAGAGGGACAGCGCGCTCTCCATGGTCAACTTGACCGGGTCGCCGCCACCGATGCTCCAGCCCACCTGGGTGACGCCATAGAAGAAGGACACGCAGGGAATCAGCGCCAGGATGGGCACATGGCTGACAAACACCTGCCAGAAAGAGTGACGCTCGTTGCGAATGGCCTTCCACTCGCTGTCGGGGTGAAGGAGGATACCCAGAGTATGTTGCAAAATCGCCATTAGTGGCTCCTTAAATCAGTGAGTTAAATACTCGATAGCCACAGGCAGTATTAGGGACGGGGACGGGCGAAACAAATATGATTTTGCGATTAAAAGATTATTTTTAAATATCTTCTTGCATAAAAAGCAATTTTATGTTTCAAAAAGTAACAACGCGGTAGCAAATCGCCACTATTTGATAACCCGCAGGCGGCGCTTGCCGCCATCTTCAGCGGGCGGGGTCGGCACCGGGGGTTGCGGCGGCGATTCGGGTTCGAAAATCATACCCTGGCCATTTTCGCGGGCGTAAATCCCCATCACCCCGTGGCTGGGTACACTGATATCAGTGGGAATACCGCCAAAGCGGGCGTTGAAAGACACACCGTTATTGTCGACCAGCAGGCTCATTACGGCACTGGGGGAAATATTGAGAACGATCTGACCTTCTTTATTGACGTATTGCTGCGGCACCTCGACGCCCTCGGCGTGGGCATCCACAAGAATATAGGGGGTGCAGTTATTGTCGACAATCCACTCGTAGAGGGCACGGATCATATAGGGGCGACTCGAGGTCATGGTCATCGGCGGAGAATTCTCTTCAGGTCGATAATAAGGCCGCGCGCCGTCGAAGCCCGCACCCCATTATCTTATGCATCCACTATACTCGCATCTCTTTTTCATATTCGGTCAGGCTTTCTTTGAAGGACTCGCGCTCGAACAGCCGCTCCATATAATCCAACAGCGGCTGAGTCTGCTTGGTTCTCTGCAGTTTGATTTCCAGGGTATCGAGACGCCACAGAATCGGCGCCATGCAGCAGTCGACAATGGTAAATTCCTCGCTCATAAAGAACGGCATCTCGGAAAAAATCGGTGCCACCGCCAGCAGGCTGTCCTTGAGTTCCTTGCGCGCCCTGGCCACCGCCTCTTTGTTCTTGCTGTGGGCGACAATATCGACCAGCGGCGACCAGTCGCGCTCTATGCGATACATCCACAGCCGGCTCTGCGCGCGCGCCACCGGGTAGACCGGCAGCAGCGGCGGGTGCGGAAAGCGTTCGTCGAGGTATTCCATCATCACCTTCGACTCGTACAGCGACAGGTCGCGGTCCACCAGTGTGGGCAGGGAGTTATAGGGGTTCAGGTCCGCCAGTTCATCGGGCTTGTTCTTGGCATCGACATCGATAATATCGACGGAAACACCTTTTTCCGCCAATACGATGCGCACGCGATGGCTGTAGTGATCGCGTCCGTCGGAAAAATACGTCATGGATGAGCGCTTGGCCACAACACCCATTGGATTCACCTCAATTTTTATAACTTTCAGTAAATAGAAACGGGCGGCCACGTCCTGCATGGGCCGCCCGGGATTTAATCAGACCTTGCCGCTGCTAGTGAATACCTCTCCAGTACTCCCGATTCAGCAAAAACGTGAACACGAACAATACACCCAGGAACAACAGCACATAGACCCCAATACGCTGGCGCTCTAACGCATACGGCTCAGCCAGATACTCCATGAAGTTTACCAAATCATAGACGGCCTGATCGAATTGGCCGGCTTCCATACTGCCTTTGACATCGCCGACCAGCAGTTGACCGCACTCCTCATCGATCAGCGGGTCGCCCAGCTCATCGCGCACTATGCGCCCGCCATCGCCGATCATTGGACCGGGAGCGCACTCCGGCAGGCCCTGCAGTTCCATCAGCACATGGGGCATGGCAATGCTGTCGAAAACCTTGTTATTGACACCGGTGGGGCGGCTGTCATCGCTGTAGAAATTGCGCAGAAAGGTATAGAGCCACTCCGGTGAGCGCGAGCGCGCCACCAGGGTGAGATCCGGCGGTGTGGCGCCGAACCAGCCTTTGGATTCGTCCTCATCCATGGCAATGGTCATCAGTGAGCCGATGCGCTGATCGGTAAATACCAGATTTTCCATCATCAGTTCATGGGGGATTTCCAGATCGTCAGCGACCCGCTCATAGCGCGAGTACTCGGCTGAATGGCACCCCATGCAGTAGTTGACGAACAGCTGGGCGCCCCGCTGCAGGGATTCCTTGTCGCGCAGATCCGGCACCATTTCGTCGCAGTCTATACTGCCGCAGGCCTTCGCCGACTCCGCCCCGACCGCCTTGATCGGCACCACCACCATGATCGCAAACAGCGCCAGCGCACCCAGCACCGGTCCCGCGCCCAGGCCCTTCATCTGCACCCGCTCGGGCTCGGGCCTGGTGGCCTCGCGCCTGGTCCAGTAGGGCATGCCGATAAAGTAGGCGAAGTAGATCAGGGTACAGATCTGCGCCAGTACCGTGCGCCCGGGGGTGGGCGCCTTGACGCCCAGGTAACCGAGAATCACAAAGGACGCGGCAAATACCAGCAGGGCGATACGGCTGAAGTTACCTTTGTAGCGCATCGACCTGACCGGGCTCTTGTCCAGCCAGGGCAGCACAAACAGGATGGCGATCGCCGCGGCCATGGCGACAAAGCCGAGGAACTTGGAGTTCAACGGCCCGATATCGAAAGTCACGGCGCGCAGAATGGCGTAAAACGGTGTGAAGTACCAGACCGGCGCGATATGCTCCGGTGTCTTCAGGTTGTTGGCCTCCTCGAAGTTGGCATACTCGAGAAAGAAGCCGCCCATTTCCGGCATGAAGAACATAATCACGCAGAAAACGAACAGAAACACGGTGATGCCGACCAGGTCGTGGACGGTGTAAAACGGGTGAAAGGGCACGCCGTCTTTGGGTATACCGTTTTCGTCCTTGTTCTTTTTGATATCCACACCGTCGGGGTTGTTGGAGCCCACCTCATGCAGCGCCAGCAGGTGCAGCACCACCAGTGCCAGCAGCACGATCGGCAGCGCGACTACATGCAGGGAGAAGAAGCGGTTCAGGGTAATGCCGGAAATCAGATAGTCGCCGCGAATCCACTGTACCAGGTCGTCGCCGACCACCGGTATGGCGCCAAACAGGGAGACGATCACCTGTGCTCCCCAGTAAGACATCTGCCCCCAGGGCAGTACGTAGCCGAGGAAGGCTTCGGCCATCAGCACTAGGTAAATGGCCATGCCGAAAATCCACACCAGCTCGCGCGGCGCCTTGTAGGAGCCGTACATCAGCCCGCGGAACATATGCAGGTAAACCACGGCAAAGAACGCCGAGGCGCCGGTGGAATGCATATAGCGCAGCAGCCAGCCGTACTCCACATCGCGCATGATGTACTCGACCGATGCAAAGGCCTGCTCGGCGCTGGGCACATAGCTCATCGCCAGCCAGATACCGGTCACGATCTGATTGACCAGTATCAGCAGCGATAACACGCCGAAAAAATACCAGAAGTTGAAGTTTTTGGGCGCGTAGTACTTGCCCATATGGGTGTCCCAGGCGCGCTGCACCGGCAGGCGCGCATCCACCCACTGCCACAGACCAGTCAACCATCCAGTCATCGTTATGCCTCCTGATCTATGCCGATAACCACCACGCTGGCACTCTCGTAACTGTGTGGCGGTACTTCGAGGTTGGTGGGCGCGGGCACGCTTTTATAGACCCGTCCCGCCAGGTCGAACTTGGAGCCGTGGCAGGGGCAGAAAAAACCGCCCAGCCATTCCTCGCCGCCGAGGTCTTCGGCGCCGACATCCGGCCGGTACATCGGCGCGCAGCCCAGGTGGGTGCACAGGCCGATCAGAATCAGATACTCCGGCTTGATCGAGCGGCCCTCATTTTTAGCGTAGTCGGGCTGCTGCGGGACTTCCGACCCCGGGTCCAGCACCTGCTCGTCGAGCTTGCCAATACTGTCCAGGGCTTCCTGGGTGCGGCGCACGACATAGACGGGTTTACCGCGCCACTCCTCGGTAATCATCTGGCCGGGTTCGATACTGCCGATATTGATTTTAACCGGAGCGCCGGCGGCTCTGGCCCTGGCACTGGGGTTCCAGGACCCCACGAAAGGAACCGCCAAACCGACCACGCCCGCCGCCCCTACTACCGAGGTGGCGGCCGTCAGAAACCGGCGCCGTCCGTCGTTCGTTCCGCCATTGCTCATGACGTTCTTCTCCCATCCACAGCTGTGCTTTTAATCGATACGACTCGTCGACAACCCGACACCCCCAGCCTAGACCACACATTTTGCCGGTCAAGGCGCCAAACTGCCGACAGCAACGCGTCAACTCACGGAAACTAAATGAATTACAAAGGTTTAGAGCCGTTTTTTGCACACAAAAAACGCGCACATGTTAAAGAAATTGCCCCCGGCTTACAAGGATAGGCGCCTGGTAACGGTAGACACAGCCGCCAGCCACAGACGCGAAAACGCCCGGGCTGCATGCAGCCTGGGCGTTTTTTGTACACTGTGAAACGCTGGCAAGGCGGCCGGATTCAACGTTAGCGCTTGGAGTATTGCGGCTTTTTGCGTGCTTTGCGCAGGCCGACCTTTTTCCGCTCCACCTCGCGGGCATCGCGGGTGACATAGCCGGCGCCGCGCAGCGACTGGCGCAGCGACTCATCGTACTGCATCAGCGCGCGGGTCAGACCGTGGCGAATAGCGCCGGCCTGGCCGAAGCTGCCGCCGCCCTTGACCGTGACTTTGATATCGAATTTGTCCACCAGCTCCACAGTTTCCAGGGGCTGGCGCACGATCATGCGGGCCACTTCGCGGCCGAAGTACTCGTCCAGCGGCCGGTCGTTGACAACGATATTGCCGCTGCCCTGGGAGATAAACACCCGCGCCGTCGAGGTTTTGCGGCGCCCGGTACCGTAATATTGCGTGACTGCCATTTTCAGCTCCCGATTATAGATTCAGTGGTTGCGGCTGCTGGGCGGTGTGCGGGTGCTCACTGCCGGCATACACTTTGAGCTTCTTGAACATCGCCCGCCCCAGCGGACCTTTCGGCAGCATGCCCTTGACGGCGCTTTGAATGGTGCGCTCGGGGGCCTTGTCGATAAGTTTCTCAAAGCTTATGGATTTCAAACCGCCGGGATAGCCGGTGTGGCGATGGTACATCTTATCGGTGGTTTTTTTGCCGGTAACACGGACTTTTTCCGCATTGATCACGACGATGTAATCACCGGTGTCCACATGGGGCGTGTACTCGGGCTTGTGCTTGCCGCGCAGGCGCACGGCAATCTGCACCGCCATGCGACCCAGGGTCTTGTCGGCGGCGTCGACGATATACCAGTCGCGTTTGACTGATTCGGGTTTGGCACTAATAGTCTTCATGTTGTATTGGCCTGAAACGGGGTACATCAGAGAAAAAAGAGGCGCGGATTCTACCCGCCACAAGCCCAAAATTCAAGGATTGTCAGTCTCTAGTTGCTAGTTACTAGTCGCTAGTGTTTAGTTTTCTAGAGACTAGTAACTAGCAATGGAAAGATGGGGTTGGCGACAAATGCTAATACAAATAATTTTCATTTGTCACCGCCCCCTTTTTAAAAAACTAAACACTGGCAACTAGAGACTAGTAACTAGCAACTGATTTACGGCCTATGGGGCCTCGCCAAGTATTCGTGGCTCTGCATTTCCAGCAGGCGGCTGGTGGTGCGCTCAAATTCGAAGTTCAGTTTGCCGCCGGCATACAGGCGCTGCAGCGGCTCGGCGGCGGAAATCACCAGTTTGACGTTGCGGTCGTAGAACTCGTCGACCATATTGATGAAGCGGCGCGCCTGGTCCTCGCTGTCGCGGCCCATGCGCGGCACATTCGATACCAGCACGGCATGGTATTCCCTGGCCAGGGCGATATAGTCGTTCTGCGAGCGCGGACCGTCGCAGATCTCGGCAAATTCGAACCAGACCACATCCTCGGCCTCGAAACGGGCGCAGAGTTCGCGGTTTTCCACCTCCAGCATCACATTGGCGCGAATTTCCTTTTTATCCGGCACCAGGCTTTCCAGGCTGCGCAGCAGACTGGCATCGGCGGCGGCATCCAGCGGCGAATGGTAGAGTTCGGCCTGCTGCAGGGCGCGCAGGCGGTAGTCGATGCCGCCGTCCAGATTGATCACCCGGGTATGCCGATTGAGCAGTGCAATGGCGGGCAGGAAGCGCTCGCGCTGCAGGCCGTCGCGGTAGAGACCGGCGGGCTCGATATTGGAGGTGGCCACCAGGCAGACACCGCGCTGAAACAGGGCTTCGAGCAGATTGGCGAGAATCATGGCATCGGTGATATCGGCGACGAAGAACTCGTCGAAACACAGTACCTGGGTTTCACCGGCGAGGCGCTCGGCGACTTTGCGCAGCGGGTTTTTCTCGCCGTCGAGACGGCGCAATTCGCTGTGTATACGGCGCATGAAGCGGTGAAAATGCACGCGCATCTTTTCTCTGAACGGCAGGCTTTCGTAAAAATTGTCCATCAAATAAGTCTTGCCGCGCCCCACCCCGCCCCATAAATACAGGCCCTGAACCGGCTCGCGGCTAGTCCCGATTGCCATTTTGGCCAGCAGTTGCGCCCACAGTGAGGCGGACCGGCGCCGCCGGCTGTCCGCCACCAGCAGCTCATAGAGCTGCTGCAAGGCCTGTACCGCGGCGGCCTGGGACTCATCGCGGCAAAACCCCTGGCGTTGCAGGTCGCGCTGGTAGCGTTGCAGCGGGGTGGGATTCATGGGGAGACTCCGGAGCATATACAGGCTGAGACTACAGTTGACAGTTTACAGCTCACAGCAAAGCGTGCTTTTTACCGTTTTCGCCGTAAGCTGTAAACTGTTGGCTGCCAGCGCTAAATATTTCATCGCCTTATCACAAATGCGTTTATACTAGAACCTGCTTATGATTTTCGCCTGTTACCCTGGCTGTATTTCAAGGAGATGGTGGTGTTTTCGACGGGCACTCTGATATTGACCGGCCTGATTACCCTGGCACTTGGCTGCGTTGCCGGCGTGCTGCTGTCGCGCAGCCTGCACCCGCGGGAAAAGCAAAATCGCGAGTTGGAACAGCGCCTGCAAGAGGCTGAAGCGCGTATGAGCGATTATCAGCAGGAAGTTACCGAACATTTCGCCCAGACCTCTCAATTGGTAAACAATCTCACCCGCAGCTACCGGGAAGTGCACGAGTATCTGGCCGGCAGTGCTCTGAAGCTGTCCAACCCGGACGTCAGCCGGCAGATCCTCCAGGCCGGCAGGGGCAATCTGCTGAGCGAAGACCCCGCTGTAATCGATGAAGACAAATTCGAGCCGCCGCGCGACTGGGCGCCCAAGGAACCCGGCAGCAAAGGCCCCCTCAGCGAGGACTACGGCCTGGACGAGGAGCGGGGCGACCTGGCGGCGAGCACGGTAAACCGCGATTAGGCAGTTAGTGCCGCCGGCAAATTGGCCGTATAATCCCAGTTTGGCAAGTCCTCTTTGGAGCGCGGTTTGTCTTTGACCCGTTTGTTAAGTTATGTCGGCTGGCCGGCCGCCACCGGCCTGCTGCTGGCGCTGCTGGTGCTGGTGCTGTTCCCGCAGCTGCGCGGGCAACTGCCCGGCGCTAACGGCGAGCAGCAGCCCTTCGCGCTGAAAGCGGGCAACGGTCTGCGCAATGGCCAGTGGTCGGGGCCCGTGTCCTACGCCGATGCCGTCAAGCGCGCCACCCCTGCCGTGGTCAGCATCCTCACCTACAAGAAGCTCAAGCGCTCGCGCCTGGCCGACGATCCGCTGTTCCGGCACTTTTTCAATCAGTCGGATATCCCGCAGCAGACGCGGATGCAGGCAGCCCTGGGCTCGGGGGTGATCGTCAGCACCAGCGGCTATCTGTTGACCAACAACCACGTCATCAGCGGAGCCGAGGACATCAACGTCTTGCTGCGCGACGGCAGAGAGGCCCAGGCCAGGCTGGTGGGCACCGATACCGAGAGCGACCTGGCAGTATTGAAAATAGAACTCGACGACCTCACCGCGATTAATTTCGGCGACCCCGGCAGCGCCCAGGTGGGCGATGTGGTGCTGGCCATCGGCAATCCCTTTGGCGTGGGTCAGACCGTCACCCAGGGCATAATCAGCGCCACCGGCCGCGACGGCGCCGACCTGCGCCTGAGCGCCCTGGAGTCGAATTTCATCCAGACCGATGCCGCCATCAACCCCGGCAATTCCGGCGGCGCGCTGACCGATGCCTACGGCAATCTGCTGGGCATCAACACCGCCATCTGGGATCGCACCAGCCGCGCCAACTCGGTCGGCATCGGCTTTGCCATTCCCGCCGATACGGCAATGAAAGTACTGGACGACATCATCGAATTTGGCCATGTAATTCGCGGCTGGCTCGGTATCGAGGCGCGGCAGCTGTCGCCGCAGCTGGCGCAGTCGTTCAATCTGAATTCCACCAATGGCGTGATAATCACCCGCATCTACAACAACGGCCCTGCTCACCTGGCCGGTTTACTGCCCGGCGATGTCATCACCCACATCAATCACCTGCCGGTGGGCGACGGCCGCCAGGGCATGCTGCAGATCGCCCAGTCGCGCCCGGGGGCGTCAGTGGATATCGAGGTGTTGCGCAATGGTGTGGCGCAGACGATAGAGGCGGTGATTGGCACCAAGCCGCTGCCGGCGCGGCCGGTGGCGGGGTAGGGAAGGGAAAAGGGAAAAGGGAAAAGGGAAAAGG
>JANQMH010000083.1 GCA_028280195.1 Exilibacterium sp. | reverse complement strand
AGGGCTGGGCCTCTACTGCCACCCAGCGGCGTTATCAGTCGCTTATTTGGAATGACCAAACTGCGCTCCTTCTGCCTCGCTTAAGGCGCCTACTTTTGGTGCTGGGTGGCAGTAGAGGCCCAGCAGAGCTAACTCAAGGAGTGTCAACAGGCCCTAGCGCAAACCGCCGAAGCGCAGAAAATACTCGGCCCGCGCCGGCGGCAGACTGCCGCCGACGTGTTGCAGCCGGCCCTCGATAAAGCTCAGCGCCCCGCGGTGCACCAGCCGATAGAGTTCAGCGGTCAGTTCCTGCGCCAGCGCGCCCTCCCAGTTATCCGGCAACAGCGCCAGCGGCAGTTCCGTATCCTTCAGCAGTATGCGCCGGTATTCGTGGATCAACAGCGTGCGCAATTGAAAGCACTGCTCATCGTCGACCTGCCCGGCCGCTTTTACCGCCTTCAACAGCGGGCGGAACTGCTGCAGAAAGTCCCGGTAGCGCGCCTCCAGCTCGTTCAGCTTCCAGCAGTTGTAAGCCAGTTGTTTAACGCTGTCGGCCGTCGAAATGGCATCCATCTGCGCGCGCATCACGATCACCCGGTCTCCCACCCCGAGTTCCTGCAGGGTTTCAGCCAGCGCCTGGTGTTCGCCGCCCGGGTAGGCCAGCACACCCGGCACTAACGCCCCGTAACCCAGCCACAGCAGCTCTTTGCGCAGCGCCTCGCGCTGCTCGTCGGCCAGTTGTGAGGGGATTACCAGGGTCCACTGATTGTCCCAGTGCTGCCGCTGCAGTCCGTAAATACGGGTAGCGGCGCGCTGGTAGTGGCGCAGGCCAAAATCCGAAAAACGGTAGTAGCTGCGCCGGCCGACCTGCTGCGCCTGCAGCCAGCCCTCCTGTATCAGGCGGTAGACGGAGGTGCGCACCAGGCGCTGGTTCATGCCGAAGGGCTTCAGCACCTGGATCACATCACCCAGCCACACCTGATTGCCGTGCTGGGAAATACTGTCGCCAAACAGGGTGATGATCAGCGAGCCGCCGCGCATGGGTTTGCGCCGGCAGAACTGTTGCAATAGATTATCGATCGGGGGCAAATGGGCCATTATTCTTTTATCGCCGGGGCTTTTCCAGTACGTGACTACTTACTTAATACCATGACTTTCAACTCGGCTCCTGTTTTACCGCCGCCGCACCTTTACCACCTCTGCATCTTTACCGCCGCACCGCCCATTACCGCAGCCGTTTTTTGCCAGCTGCTTGCAACCAGCCGTTTTCCCGACAACGGGCAGCGATTCTAGCAGCTATGCCACCGGCAGCGTCAATGTCTGCTTTGGCTGCTTGAGCGAGAACAGGGTATTGACCGACCGAATACCTTTGACCTGCAGCAGGCGCCCGGAGAGGAAGCTCTCGTAGGCCTCCATATCCCTGGCCATTACCTTCAGCAGATAGTCGCACTGCCCGGTCACCGAGTGACACTCGAGAATTTCCTCGCAGCCCTGGACCGCCTCGATAAATGCCGCCAGGGTATCGGCGTGGTGGTTATCGAGACTGATTTCGGCAAAGGCCACCACCTGGATACCGATTCTCTTCGGGTTGAGCAGGGCCACGTAAGCGCGAATATAACCCTCCTCCTCCAGGCGTTTTACGCGCCGCCAGCAGGGCGCGGCGGACAGGCCCACCTTTTCCGCCAGGTCGCGGTTGGACAGGCGGCCGTCCTCCTGCAGGGCCTCGAGTATGGCGCAGTCATAGCGGTCGAGTGTCATGGAGCTACCATCACAGAGCAAACTATTTTCTAAAATAAGCAATTAAAAGCAAGAATATTGCTGATTTTCTTCAGTATGGCAAGCATTAGCAAGTAAATTTCTCGGGTTCAAAGTTAAACTAGACTCATTACCACCTTTCTGCAAAACGAGAAAACAGTGCGCGAGCACAGGAGAATCCCCTATGGGTGCCCTGCCCCAACACGCCCCCCGAGACAAGCCCTCCGGCAGTGACCTGAGCCCGACCGACTTCGACTGGCAGCAGATCAGCTATCTGCTGCATCTGTCGCGCGCCATGGACACGGTGGAGGAAGAAGAGCTGGTACCGGCGAAACTGGTCTTCAACCAGTTTTCGGCGCGCGGCCACGACCTGGCGCAGATCCTGTTGGGCTCGCTGCTGACCCACCCCCACGACGCCGCCAGCGGCTACTATCGCTCGCGCCCCTTCGTGCTGTCCCTGGGGCTGGACCCGGAGGCGGCGGTGGCCGCGCCGATGGCCAAGGCCGGCGGCTACAGCGACGGCCGCGATATCGGTGTGGTCTGCAACTATCCCAACAGCGAGCGCAAGGGTGCCATGCTGTTCCCCATGTGCGGCGGCGTGGGGGCGCAGTTCTCACCCATTGCCGGCTGGGCCCAGTCCATTGTCTACCACCGCGACGAACTCAAAGATGCCAGCTACAAAGGCGCCATTGGCGTATCCATGGGAGGCGACGCCGCCATGTCCACCAGCGGCTTCTGGGCGGCACTCAATATCGCCACCACTAACAAGCTGCCGCACCTGTTCTTTATCGAGGACAACGGCTACGGCATCTCCGTGCCCCAGGCAGTGCAGACCCCCGGCGGCGACCAGGTGGCGAATCTGAGCGCCTACAAAAATCTCAGCATTATCGACGGCGACGGCACCGATCCGGTAGCCGCGCCCGAGTTGATACGCGAGGCGGTCAACTATGTGCGCGAGGGCCGCGGCTGCTGCCTGCTGCGGCTGAAAGTGCCGCGCCTGTGCGGCCATACCTTCCAGGATACCCAGACCTACAAGCCCGCCGCGCTGATCGAGTCGGAGCAGGCGCGCGACCCGCTGCCGAAACTGCGCGACCACCTGCTGCACAGCGGCCTGCTCAGTGCCGAACAGTGGCGGGCACTGGAAAACAGGGCGATGCAGACCATCAAAGCCGCAGTGGCAAAGGCCAAGCTGCGCCCGGAGCCGGACCCGCGCGAACTGCGCCGCTATGTCTACGCCGAGAGCCGCGCCGACGGCAGCCCCGATGTGCAACTGCGCGGCGGCCTGCTGGCCGGCGGCCACCGCTTCCCCGCTCCCGGCCACAGCCCGCGGCCCGAGGGCGCGCGCCTGAACATGCTGACGGCGATTCGCAAGACCCTGGAATGTGAAATGCAGATCAACCGCAAGGTCCTGGTATTTGGTGAGGACGTCGGGCCGAAAGGGGGCGTGCACGGCGCCACCCTGGGTCTGCACGAAAAATTCGGCCAGCAGCGCGTATTCGATACCAGCCTCTCCGAAGAGGGCATTATCGGCCGCTCGGTGGGTATGGCGCTGGCCGGGCTGATGCCGGTGCCGGAGATCCAGTTTCGCAAATACGCCGAGCCGGCCGCCGAACAGTTGAGCGACACCGGCATCATGCGCTGGCGCACCAAGAACCAGTTCGCCGCCCCCATGGTGGTGCGTATCCCCGGCGGCTTTGCCCGCCGCGGCGATCCCTGGCACTCCATGTGCGACGAGGTGGAATGGGTCCACAAGGTGGGCTGGCAGGTGGCCATGCCGTCCAACGCCGAGGATGCCGTCGGCCTGCTGCGCTTTGCGCTGCGCGACAACAACCCCACCATCTTCTTCGAGCACCGCGCGCTGCTCGACAACAGCTGGGCGCGGCGCCCCTACCCCGGTGACGACTACGTGCTGCCCTTTGGCAAGGCCAATACCCTGGTCGCGGGCGACAAACTGACAGTGGTCTGCTGGGGCGCCATGGTGGAACGCTGTGAAAAGGCCGCCGCCGCGCTGCAGCAAAGCATCGAGGTAATCGACCTGCGCACCCTGCAGCCCTGGGACAGGGACTGCGTGCTCAGTTCGGTGAAAAAAACCGGCCGCTGCCTGATCGTCCACGAGGACAACCAGACCGCCGGCTTCGGCGCCGAAATCGCCGCGGTGCTGTCCGACGACTGCTTTTTCGAGCTCGACGCGCCGATCCGCCGCCTGACCATGCCCGATGTGCCCAACCCCCACAATATTCACCTGCTGGAAGCGGCACTGCCGACCCGGGAGAGTATTGCTGCGGCCATGCTCAACCTGCTGGAAATCTGACTATGTCGCAGTTAATTGATATCACCCTGCCGGCGGAGCAGCTGGAAGGCACCTCGGCGACCCTGTCGCAGTGGCTGGTGGAGCCGGGCAGCCAGGTCCGGGCCGGCGATCCGCTGCTGGAGCTGGAAACCGATAAAGTCGCCATGGAAGTCAGCGCGCCGGCCGACGGTGTGCTGGAAACCCCGCTGGTTGAACCCGGCGATAAAGTGGAACCGGGCATGGTCCTGGGCAGACTGACACAGCTGGCCGCCGCCGCGGCACCGCTGGCGGCAACCGGCACCGCCGGCGCCAGCCCGGCGCTAACGGCGCCGGCGCAGGCTGAGACTGCGACCGCAAGCGGCAATGCGCGCCATCTGCTCGGGCCGGCGGTGCGGCGGCTGGTGCGCGAGCACAACCTGGATATCGAGCGCATACCCGGCAGCGGGCGCGGCGGGCGCGTCACCCGCGACGATGTGCTGCGGTTTCTGGCCGCGCCACCGGCGCCGGCGACAGCGGCGGATACGGGCCCGGGCGACGCGGTACCAAGCCGCAGAGAGCCACACAGCACTATGCGCAAGGCCATTGCCGAGCATATGGTACAGAGCCTGCTGCACACCTCGCCCCATGTCACCAGTGTGTTCGAGATGGATATGTCGAATATTATCGAGCACCGCCGCTGGCATAAAAAAGAGTACGCCGAGGACGGGGTCAACCTGACCTTTACCGCCTACTTCCTGGCTGCCGCGGCGAGCGCCATGCAGGCGGTGCCGCAGATCAACGCCCGCTATCACGACGACGCGCTGGAGATTTTTACCGACGTCAATATCGGTGTCGGCACCGCCCTCGGCGACAAGGGTCTGGTGGTACCGGTGGTGGCACAGGTGCAAAACAAAAAGCTGTTCGATATCGCCCGCGCGCTGCAACAACAGACTGAAAAAGCCCGCAGCGGCAGCCTGACACCGGCGGATATGAGAAACGGCACCTTTACCATTTCCAATCACGGCGTCAGCGGCAGCCTGTTTGCGGCGCCGATTATCATCAATCAGCCCCAGGTCGCCATCCTCGGCATCGGCAAACTGGAAAAGCGCGCCGTGGTGCGCGAGGTCGACGGTGAGGACAGTATTCAGATAAAGCCCATGTGCTATGTGTCGCTGAGTATCGATCACCGCGCCGTCGATGCCTTTCAGACCAATCGCTTTTTGGCTGCGTTTGTCACCGGCATTGAAAGCTGGGGGCAATAAAAAAGCGGCAGTCGTGAATGGCGCCGGCTTCAGGGAGAACTGGGCGGTTGGAGACCGTGCCATGCCGGCCGGAAGGCTTAAAAACATCCGCCACCGGCGCGGCCCGTGCCGAGTGGCGCTCCCTCACACCGACTTTCTCCACTGTTTACCGCGTCCGTTTGCGCGACTTGTCAGCTGTGATATCTTGCAGTGAGCCAGAAATATATTTATGGATGATGCTGGACACCAGGGTTTGGTATGGAATACCTTCTTCCGAGGCCTTTGACTGAATCGCCACAAGATCCCTGTTGGAGATGCGAATATTGATTCTTTTATCCTTTCGGAAGGTAAGGCTAGCGGCCTGCTGAAGTTCTTTTCTTCGTGATTCAGTCAGTACCGACTCATACTCACCTGCTTCCAGGGCCTCGAGAAGTTCCCGTTCATCTTTAGGCAACTTTTGTTTACTCATATTTCATCTCCAAGGTATCTCTTGGTGAATTTTCGACTGGGGATAATCGTCTTTAGAAATATCTCTTCCTCGGTTTCTACATACGGAACCAAATAAGCATATTCATCAATATCACTACCTTCGATGTCGAGATCAGCGAAAATCGTGCTCACCACTTCCGGTGTGTAGTCACGCAAAATCTCTAAAACTTGGCAGAAGACTGTGCCAACCGAATCGGTCCTGACCCTAATGGCGTTTACTTTAAGAAATAACGGTGGTGGCCGAACCGGCCCTAACCCGGTCAGGGTCTGGGGTTCGAGACCCGCCGTAAACCCATCCGTGGGGGCTTCACGCCAGCATCCCTGCTGGCGAGAGTCTCGAACCCCAGACCCTGACCGGGTTAGGGTCTACCACCGCAGCTCTAGCAACATCTCTTAAGAACACTGAAGGTAGGTCTGCCTCTGGGTATGGCTTGCAGAAACTCTCGCCAGCAGGGATGCTGGTGGGTGAGAAGTCTATTCTAAAAACCCTACCCAGCGGCGGACCGATTTATTAGCACCGTTTTGCTTAAGTAAGCGCTATTCGGGTCCGCTATTCGGGTCGGTGACAACTGCTAATACAAATGATTTTTATTTGTCACCGACCCCATTAAGAACCCAACCCCTCCCCAACTCGCAGTGACACACGAAAGCAGGGCCGCGGCGGTGGCGGGTGTTTTTAAGCCCCACACAGAGGACTTGTGCCAGAAGGAGCTTGTAGTAGTAAGCAGTCGTCAGGCGGTAGAGGTCCCGCTACCGGCAGGCTTAAAAACACCCGCCACCGCCGCGGCCCGTATCGTGTGGCACTAACCCCCCCTAACAGGCACGTTTTTTGCCCTCTCCCCTGAAACCCCAAGAAAACCGTCAAACTTTCATATGGCCTCACTAAACCCGCTCAGCCTTATCGCCAATTTCGACCGCCGCAGCGCCGCCAGAAACCTGGGCAATCTGAGCCGGGGCAATCTCGGTATTCCGCTGCTGTTACTGGCCCTGCTCGGCATGATGACCCTGCCGGTGCCGGCGTTTCTGCTGGATGTTTTTTTCTCTTTCAATATCGCCCTGTCCATCGTCGTGCTGCTGGTCGGTGTCTACACGCTGCGGCCACTGGACTTCGCCGTATTCCCTACCATTTTGCTGGTGGCCACGTTGCTGCGCCTGGCCCTGAACGTCGCCTCCACCCGCGTGGTGCTGCTTGAGGGCCACACCGGCGGCGATGCCGCCGGCAAGGTGATACAGGCTTTCGGCGAGGTGGTGATCGGCGGCAACTACGCTGTCGGCCTGGTGGTGTTTATCATTCTGATGATCATCAACTTTGTGGTGGTCACCAAGGGTGCCGGGCGCATCTCCGAGGTCAGTGCCCGCTTTACCCTGGACGCCATGCCGGGCAAGCAGATGGCCATCGATGCCGATCTCAATGCCGGCCTGATCGATCAGGACGAGGCGCGGCGGCGGCGCGAGGATGTGGCCAGCGAGGCGGACTTTTACGGCGCTATGGACGGTGCCAGCAAATTTGTCCGCGGCGACGCCGTGGCCGGCATTCTGATTCTGATTATCAACATTATCGGCGGGCTCAGCGTCGGTATGGCGCAGCACGACCTGGAGTTTCAGGACGCGCTGGAGAAATACATCATGCTCACCATCGGCGACGGCCTGGTGGCGCAAATACCCTCGCTGCTGCTGTCCACCTCTGCCGCCATTATGGTCACCCGGGTCAACAGCGCCGAGGATGTGCGCAACCAGGTGTTGAACCAGATGTTCGACTCGCCCAAAGCACTGGCGGTGACCGCGGCGATTCTGCTGCTGATGGGCTCGATTCCCGGTATGCCCCATGTCGCCTTTATCGGCCTGGCACTGGTTGCCGGCGGCCTCGCTTACTATATCCACTACCGCAATCAACAGCCCGTGGAGGAGTCGGCAAGTGTTGCCGCCGCCGCACCGGGCGCTGCCCGCATGCCTGCCACCGCCGCCGCCGCGCCGCTGCCGGCCGGCGAACTGGAGCCGCCTCCGGAACAGCAGGAAATCAGCTGGGACGATGTGGTGCCGGTGGATATGGTGGGCCTGGAGGTGGGTTATCGGCTGATCCCCATGGTGGATAAAAATCAGGGGGCGGAACTGCTCGGGCGCATTAAAGGCGTGCGCAAAAAATTATCCCAGGAGGTGGGCTTCCTGATTCCCTCGGTACATATCCGCGACAATCTGGATCTGTTGCCCAACGCTTATCGCATTACTCTGATGGGGGTAACGGTGGGCGAGTCCGAAGTGCACCCCGATCGCCATATGGCGATCAACCCCGGGCAGGTGTTCGGCAGCGTCGAGGGTATTCAAACCCGCGACCCGGCCTTCGGCCTGGAAGCGGTGTGGGTGGAAGCGAAGGACAAGGATCAGGCGCAGACCCTCGGCTATACCGTGGTGGACGCCAGCACCGTGGTTGCCACCCACTTGAACCAGATTCTGCAGAAACATACCTACGAGCTGCTGGGCCACGAGGATGTGCAGAAGCTGCTCGACCTGCTGGCGGAGAAATCGCCGAAACTGACCGAGGAACTGGTGCCCGGCAGCCTGAGTTTGAAAACCCTGTTGAAGGTACTGCAGAACCTGCTGCGCGAGCAGGTACCGATTCGCGATATGCGCACCATTGCCGAAGCTTTGGCGGCCAGCGGCGACAACAGTCAAGATCCCGGCGCACTAACCGGTGTGGCGCGGGTGGCACTGGCCCGCCAGATTGTGCAGAACATCGCCGGGGCGGAGCCCAATCTGGCGGTTGTCACTCTGGACCCCGGGTTGGAACAGATATTGCTGAAGTCAGTACAGCAGGCGCAGAAAGCCGGCGCCGACGACTCGGCGTTTGTCGAGCCGACACTGGCCGAGCGCTTGCAGAAGTCGCTGCTGGAGGCGGCGCAGAAACTCGAACTGGGCGGCAAGCCGATGATATTGCTGGTAGCGGCGCCGCTGAGAATGATGATGGCGAAATTCGTACGCTTCAATTTATCGGACATGCACGTGCTGGCATACACGGAAATTCCAGACAACAAGCAGGTCACCATCGAGGCGACCGTAGGTGGGAACCAGTAACTAGTAACTAGCGACTAGTGACTGATTGTCATCGACTGAAATCGGGCGGGAGAGATGCAATGCAGGCGGAGAAACAGGTAAAGCGTTTTGTGGCAGCCGATATGCGCCGGGCTCTGGAACTGGTGCGCGCGGAGCTGGGGCCGGATGCAATTATTTTGTCGAATCGACGCACCCGCCGCGGGGTCGAGATACTGACCACCCTGGATATGCCTGCCGGCGGCACGGCGCCGCTGAGCGGGCGCAATTATGCCGAGGGCTTCAGTGACAGCGATCAGCCGCTGGCCAGTGACAATGCCTGGCGCGATCAGCTCGGTGTCGACGCCGCGGTGAATCAGCACCGCCGCGCGCCGGGTGGGCCCGACTTGCAGGCGGTGCGGGCCGGCGGCGGCGCGCAGCAGTCTTTTACCGCGGCCACCGGTCCGGCTTCCGGCAAGACGCCGGCGCAGCTGGCGGAGGAAATGGAGCGCGCCCGCGAACGCATGCTCGAGGCGCGCAGCGCCGCGCAGCAGGCACCACCCGCGGCGGCGGTGGAGCCGCCGCCGGAACCGGCGGTCGTGCGCAGCACGGCTGCCGAAGAGGAATTACAGGCGCTGAAATCGGAGATTGCCGGTATGCGGCAGTTGCTGGCAGAGCAGCTGGGACGCCTGGCGCCGGCGCAACCGTTAGCACAGCCTGCGGCGCAGCCATCACCACAGTCGTCATCACAGCCTGCGGTGCAGCCATTGTCACAGTCGTCATCACAGCCTGCGGCGCAGCCATTGTCACAGTCATCATCACAGCCTGCGGCGCAGCCATTGTCACAGTCATCATCACAGCCTGCCGCGCAGCCATTGTCACAGTCATCATCACAGCCTACCGCGCAGCCATTATCACAGTCGTTAGCACAACCTTCGGCGCAGCCGCCGTCGCCGTCGCGGGTACATAGCGATCTGTGGCAGCGTTTCCGGCAGATGGGGCTGGCAGATCCGCATATTGCGGCGCTGCTCAACGGTGTTAAATCCCATAACGATATCACCCGGGCCTGGCGCGAGGCGCTGGCCTGCCTCTGCCGGCAACTGCCGGTGGCCGGTGGGGATATCACCGCCGGCGGCGGCGTCTTTGCTTTTGTCGGACCCGCCGGCGCCGGTAAGACCACCACCATCGGCAAGCTGGCGGCGCGTTTCGTACTGCAGCGCGGCGCCGATCAGGTGGCACTGGTGAGTACCGATGGCCGGCCCGCCGCCGCCGGCGATCAGTTGCGATCCTTCGGCCGCATCCTCAACGTACCGCTGCGGGTGGCGGCCGGCGCCAATGATCTGGCTGCCGCGCTGCAAAGCCTGCGGCAGCGCTCGCTGGTGCTGATCGATACCGCCGGCCTCAGGCACGGCGATCCACTGTTGAAGTGCCAGCTCGAAGCGCTGCGGCAGCATCGTGAAGTGCAAAAACTGCTGGTATTGCCCTGCGACAGCCAGTTGCAGACCCTGAAGGCCTCCCTGCACGCCTATGGAAGTGCCGGCCTGAGCGCCTGTGTATTGACCAAACTCGATGCAAGCGCCAGCCTCGGTGAGTTGCTGGGTCTGCTGATGGCGCAGCAGCTGCCGGTCGCCTACACCGCGGACGGACAGAACATTCCCCGGGATATCGTCCCCGGCCGCGCTCCGACCCTGGTCGCCAAGGCGGTGGGACTGTTGAAACAGTCGCTAAAACAGCCTTCACGACAGCATTTACAACAACATTTACAACAATATTTACAACAACATTCACAACCGCAGCTGCGGCAGCGGGATGCCGCGCCGGCGGCAACATTGGCGCGGGCGCAGGGGCTTTAATCGCCTGCGGCCGGGGCAGAGCATCTATACTGATTGAATGGCAAATATCCAATGGCAAGTATTGAACAGCAAGCGTTTAGAGAGGTGTCTGCAGCGATGAGTCAGACTCGCCCGGTGCAGGTCATCGCCGTTACCGGCGGCAAGGGCGGCGTCGGCAAAACCAATATCTCGGTCAATCTCAGCGTCGCCCTGGCGCAGCTGGGCCGGCGAGTGGTGCTGCTGGATGCCGACCTGGGGCTGGCCAATGTCGATGTACTGCTCGGGATTCAGGCCAGACATACCCTGGCGGACGTATTGGCCGGTCAGTGCCAGCTGCGCGATGTACTGGTGGCGGGGCCGGCCGGTATCCGTATCGTGCCGGCCTCGTCGGGCGTACCGCAGATGGCCGGTTTGAGTACCCAGGAACACGCGGCGCTGATCCACGAGTTCAGTGACCTCGGCGGGCAGATGGACGTACTGGTGGTGGACACCGCGGCGGGTATTTCCGATACCGTGGTCAGTTTTGTGCGCGCCTCGCAGGAAGTGCTGGTGGTGGTATGTGACGAACCCTCGTCGATTACCGATGCCTATGCCCTGATCAAGCTGCTGAATACGGAACACAAGCTGTTTCGCTTTCGCGTGGTGGCCAATATGACCCGCAGCAACCAGGAGGGGCAGCACCTGTTCAACAAGCTGAACAAGGTGTGCGAGCGCTATCTGGATGTCAGCCTGCAGTACGCCGGTCATGTGCCTTTTGATGAGCAGGTGCGCAAGGCGGTGCAGCGGCAGACAGCGCTGCTGGAGTTCTCGCCGCGCTGCAAGGCGGCGCAGGCACTGCGTTCGCTGGCGCAGAAAGTCGATGAGTGGCCGCTGCCGAACGCGCCGCGCGGCCACCTGGAATTCTTTGTCGAGCGCCTGCTGGATTCGGCGCATGCGGGTTACTGACCGTGGCGGCTGCAGACGGATTGGCCATGTACGGTGAGACCCAGAGTCACAGTGCCGCGATCAGTGTCGAGGACTACGCGCCGCTGGTGAAACGCATCGCCCACCATATGATGGCGAGAATGCCGGCCTGCGTGCAGGTGGAGGATCTGATTCAGGCGGGCATGATCGGCCTGCTGGAGGCGGCGCAGAAGTACGATGCCAGCCGCGGCGCGAGCTTTGAAACCTATGCCGGTATCCGCATTCGCGGGGCCATTGTCGACGAGATGCGCCGCGGTGATTGGGCGCCGCGCTCGGTACACCGCAATGCGCGCCGCGTCGCCGATGCCATTAAGGCGGTGGAGAGCCGCAGCGGCCGCGATGCCGGCGATCAGGAAGTCGCCGCCGAACTGGGTGTCGGGCTGGAGGAGTACTACAGTATTGTCCAGGACGCCGCTTCCAGCCGCCTGTTCAGTTACGAGGAGACCGCCGCAGAGAACGACGGTCGCAGTCAGGCCGACGCTGTCAGCATGCCTTTTGTCGGCCCGCTGGAGGGTTTGCAGCGCGAGTCGTTGAAGCGCGCGCTGGCGCAGGCGATTAGCCAGCTGCCGGAGCGCGAGCGACTGGTGCTGGCGCTATACTACGATGAAGAACTCAATCTCAAGGAAATCGGCCAGATTATCGGCGTCAGCGAATCGCGGGTGAGCCAGATTCACAGTCAGGCGGCGCTGCGGCTGCGCGCCCGCCTGACCGAATGGGGGGCCGGCGATTGACCCTATTGCAATTTGTCAGTACCTTTGGCCGAGGTGTTTTTAGTGCCTTGAACTGCCCAAAAAACGCCCAATTTTCAACGGCTTGATGGGGCCGACAAGCAAACTGGCGGGGTCTTGGGAAACGCTTTGGCAAGCTTGTTTGACAAATGTTGGATACCCGCTGTTCAGCTACTAGACTGTTAGTAAACGGAATCCCCGCCGGGGAAGACGGAGGTTGCATTGGATAAAAATATGAAGATCCTCATTGTCGACGATTTCTCGACCATGCGACGGATCATAAAGAACTTGCTTAGAGATCTAGGGTTTACCAATACGCACGAGGCGGACGACGGTATGACGGCGCTGCCGATGCTGAAAAGCGGCGATTTTGATTTCCTGGTGACAGATTGGAATATGCCGGGTATGACCGGTATCGACCTGTTGAAGGCGGTCCGTGCCGATGACAAGTTGGCGTCTCTGCCCGCCTTGATGGTGACAGCCGAGGCCAAGCGCGACCAGATCATTGAAGCGGCGCAGGCCGGTGTTAACGGCTACGTGGTCAAACCTTTTACCGCCCAGGTATTGAAAGAGAAGATCGACAAGATTTTTGAGCGCATAGAGTAACAGGCAGTCTGCCGCTCACCGAACACTGTGGTTGCACAGGGGTTCCGGCGACACTCAGGCGGCGGCTTTGACGATAATAACCAGCAAAAGGCTTGGCAATGGATAGTGAATCCGGCGATTTAAGAACCGGCGATGTAAACGAGGAAGAGTTTCTCACTGAGCTTCGCGACTGCGCCAAGTTACTGATAGAAAAGCTGGAAAATGAAAATTACGAAGATGCCTCGAAGCTGATTCACAGCCTGGGCGAGGCCAGAGAGCGGCACCTTTTTCAGGCCGTCGGCAAATTGACGCGGGGGTTGCACAACGCCATTGTCAATTTCAACGTCGATGGCGATGTGATGGCGGAGCCGCCGAAAATTGAAGGTTCCGAAATTCAGGGTGCCTCCGATCGGCTGAACTACGTCATCGATATGACCCAGAAAGCGGCCGACAGCACCATGGACAAGGTCGAGGCGGCCGCGCCCATCGCCATGCAGCTGGGCCGCGAGGCGGCCAGCCTGAAGCAGGAGTGGCAGCGGCTGAAGCGCCGCGAGATGAGCGGCGATCAGTTCCGCGAGCTGTACAAGCGCATGGAAGACTTTCTCGACCAGATGGGCAACGGTACTGAGCAGCTGAGTAAGAATCTACAGGACATCATTCTCGAACAGGGCTTTCAGGATCTGACCGGCCAGGTATTGAAACGGGTCATCGGCCTGATTCGCGATGTCGAGTGCAACCTGGTCAGCCTGGTGCGTATCGCCGGGCAGGTGGAAGATATTACCGGTATGGCCGGCGCCGAGAAACCGGCCGGCAAAGTGGTTGAAATCAGCTCGATCGAGGCAGAGGGCCCGCAGATCCACGCCGACAAGCGCGATGATGTGGTTTCCGGGCAGGATGATGTAGACGATCTGTTGTCGAGCTTGGGATTTTAAGGAGCCATCGATGGGTTTCGGTGATGACGAAGACATCCTGCAGGACTTTCTGGTGGAAGCGGGGGAGATTCTCGAGCAGCTCTCGGAGCAGCTGGTGGATCTGGAGCAGCGCCCCGACGACACCGACCTGCTGAACGCCATATTCCGCGGCTTTCACACGGTCAAGGGCGGTGCCGGGTTTCTGCAGCTGAGCGCCATGGTGGACTGCTGCCATGTAACGGAAAACCTGTTTGACATCCTGCGCAACGGCAAGCGCGAAGTCACTTCCGAATTGATGGACGTGGTGCTGCAGGCACTGGATACGGTCAATCATCAGTTTGAGGCCATTTCCCAGCGCCTCGAGCCGGAAGCGGCGGCGCCGGAATTGATCGCGCAACTGGAGCGGCTGGTTTCCTGTGAAGATCTGCTCGAAGGCGCCGCCGAGCCCGCGCCCCCGGCCGCACCCGAGGCGGTGTCGGCCGAGGCTGAAGCTGCCGCAAGCGATATTACCGACGACGAGTTCGAGCAGCTGCTCGACGCCATCAGTGACGATGCGCCGGCGGCACCGGCGCCGGCTGCGGCCGAGAGCGAGGAGATTACCGAGGACGAATTCGACGGGCTGCTGGACGAACTGCACGGCAAGGGCAAGGGGCCATCAGCCGGTGCCGAGCCGCCGGCCGCGGCCGCGCCGGCGGCGGCTGCCGCGGGCGATGGCGGCGATGGCGATGAAATCACCGAAGACGAATTCGAGGCACTGCTCGACCAGCTGCACGGCAGCGGCAAGGGGCCCGGCAGCGCCGGGGAGGTTGCCGCCGGCGCCGATGCCAAGCCTGCCGGCGGCGGTGGCGACGACCTGATCACCGAGGACGAATTCGAAGAACTGCTGGACCAGTTGCACGGCAGTGGCAAAGCGCCCAAGGGCGACCAGCCGCCGGCTGCCGATAAGGTCGCGCCGACTGAAGGTGCGCCGGCTGCCGCCGGCAGCAAACCGGCAGTCAAAGCCGAGCCGGCTGCGGCGCCGCAGCCGCAGCCGAGTGCGTCGAAAGCCGCGGCCAAACCGGCTGCCGCTGCGCCGCGCAAAAACGTTGCAGCGAAAGTTGAGGCAAAAAAAACCGCTGCGCGCGAGGGCGCGGCGCAGGGCAATGTCGCCGCCGCCGAGACCACGGTGCGGGTCGATACCCAGCGCCTCGACGATATCATGAATATGGTGGGCGAACTGGTGCTGGTGCGCAACCGCCTGGTGCGCCTCGGCCTCAAATCCAGTGACGAAGCGCTGGGCAAGGCGGTGGCCAACCTCGATGTGGTTACCGCGGATCTGCAGACTGCGGTGATGAAGACCCGCATGCAGCCGATCAAAAAGGTTTTTGGCCGCTTTCCGCGGGTGGTGCGGGATCTGGCCCGCAATCTGAAAAAGGAAATCAACCTGGAATTGCAGGGCGAGGAAACCGACCTCGACAAGAATCTGGTCGAGGCCCTGGCCGATCCACTGGTGCACCTGGTGCGCAACGCGGTCGACCACGGTATTGAACTGCCGGCGGTGCGTGAGCAGAACGGCAAGCCCCGCGTCGGCACGGTGGTTCTCGCCGCCGAGCAGGAAGGCGATCATATTCTGCTGTCGATAACCGATGACGGCGGCGGGATGGATGCCGACAAATTGCGCGGTATCGCCGTCGACAAGGGTATCCTCGACGAAGATGCGGCGCAGCGCCTGCCGGACACCGAGGCTTTTAATCTGATCTTTGCCCCCGGCTTCTCCACCAAGCAGGAAATCTCCGATGTTTCCGGCCGCGGTGTGGGTATGGATGTGGTAAAAACCAAGATCACCCAGCTCAACGGCTCGATTGAAATACAGTCCAAACTCGGCGAGGGCTCGCGCATCGTCATCAAGGTGCCGCTGACGCTGGCGATCATGCCGACGCTGATGATTATGCTCGGCCGCCAGACCTTTGCCCTGCCGCTGGTGAGCGTCAATGAAATCTTCCATATGGACCTGACCAAGAGCAATGTGGTCGACGGCCAGGAATGTGTTACGATCCGGGAAAAGGCCATTCCCATCTTTCACTTGAAAAACTGGCTGGTACACGGTGAGTTCGGCACCGAAGCGCTCGACGAGGCCCATGTGGTCATCGTTTCGGTTGGTACCCAGCGGGTGGGGTTTGTGGTGGATCAGCTGATCGGCCAGGAGGAAGTGGTGATCAAACCGCTCGGCAAAATGCTGCACGGCACCCCGGGTATGGCCGGCGCCACGATTACCGGCGACGGCACCATCGCCCTGATTCTCGATGTACCGAGTATGCTCAAGCGTTACGCGGGCAATGGGTGAGCGGCGAACTCGGGCATCCGCCGGGGAGGCAGCCATGCCGCTGAAGGTGTTGGTGGTCGACGATTCGAACTTCTTCCAGCAGCGCCTCAGGCATATGATTGGCGAGCACCCCGATCTGCGTGTTGTCGGCATCGCCGCCAACGGCCGTGAGGCTATCGAAAAGGCCGGGGAACTGCTGCCCGATATCATTACCATGGACTACGAGATGCCGGTGCTCAACGGCGTTTCGGCGGTGCGGGAAATCATGCGCAGGCGGCCGGTGCCGATTCTGATGTTTTCGTCGCTGACTTACGAGGGCGCCCGCATCACCCTGGATGCGCTGGATGCCGGCGCAGTGGACTTCATGCCGAAGAACTTTGCCGAGGTGTCGCGCGATTCAGCCGCTTTGAAACACAAGCTCCACCAGCGCCTGATTGCCATCGCCAAAGGTTTTGCCGGCGGCGCTGCCGCGGCCGGCGATATATCCGCTGACAGCCGCCGGACCTGCAGCGCCGGCGACCAGGCGGCCGAGGCGCCGGCAGCGGCGCTGAAAAACCGCGTCGACCTGGTCGTGATCGGCGCCTCCACCGGCGGGCCGGTGGCGCTGACCGAGGTATTGTCGAGCCTGCCGGCGAACTTTGCCGCGCCCATCGCACTGGTGCAGCACATGCCGCAGAACTTTACCCAGGCCTTTGCCGAGCGCCTCGACAAGCAGTGTCGTATCGCCGTCAGGGAGGCCGCCGACGGCGATCGCCTGAGGCCGGGTCTGGCACTGCTGGCGCCGGGGGGGAAACAGATGCTGTTCGACGCCCGCAACAAGGGCAGGGTCAAAGTTTTGCCGGGCGACGACCGGGTCAATTACAAGCCCTCGGTGGATATCAGTTTTGGTTCCGCCGCCAATGTTTACGGCGAGCGCGTGCTCGGCCTGGTGCTCACCGGTATGGGTTCGGACGGCTGCGAAGGGGCGCGGCTGTTGAAAGCCAGGGGCGCTACCATCTGGTCCCAGGACGAGGCCAGCAGTGTGATCTACGGCATGCCCATGGCGGTGGCGCGGGCCAGACTCAGCGATCAGGTGCTGAGCCTGCAGGCTTTCGGGCCGCGACTGGCGCGGGAGATCTGATATGGATCTGCTCAGTATCATCGGCGTGATACTCGGCTTTGCCGCGCTGCTGGGCGGCAATTTCATGGAGGGCGGCTCCTGGGAGTCGCTGCTGAACGGGCCGGCGGCGGTGATCGTCATCGGCGGTACCCTGGGTGCGGCCATTTTGCAGACGCCGCTGGTTCACCTGAAACGGGCGCTGAATATCTTCAGCTGGATTTTCCGGCCGCCGGTACAGGCTTTTCAGGAGGGCGTGGATAAAATTGTGCGCTGGGCGGTAGCGGCGCGCAAGGAGGGGCTGCTGGGCCTGGAGACCATGGCTGAAACCGAAGCGGACAACTTCGCCCAGAAGGGCCTGCAACTGCTGGTCGACGGCAGCGAGCCGGAGGCGATTCGGCGGGTACTGGAGACCGAGCTGATCATCACCGAGCAGCGCGACCAGGACGCGGTGAAATTCTATGAGAGTATGGGCGGCTATGCGCCCACCATCGGCATCATCGGCGCGGTCATGGGGCTGATTCACGTCATGCGCAACCTCGCCGACCCCAGCGAACTGGGCCCGGGCATTGCCATTGCGTTTGTCGCCACTATCTATGGCGTGGCGCTGGCCAACCTGTTTTTGCTGCCCATCGCCAACAAGCTGAAGATCTGTATCAACGAGCAGTCCCAGTTCCGCGAACTGATGGTCGAGGGCATTATCGCCATTGCCGAAGGCGAAAACCCGCGATCCATCGAAATAAAACTCAACGGATATTTACGCTAGAAACTAGTCACTAATCACTAGCGACTAGTTTCTAGCGACTGGCAACCAGAGACTGATTATGCGCCGCCGCCCAGTTGAATTGAGTATCAGCCACGAGCGCTGGCTGGTTTCGTACGCCGATTTCATCACTCTGCTGTTTGCCTTTTTCGTGGTGATGTATTCGGTTTCCCAGGTCAATGAAGCCAAGTACCGGGTGCTCTCCGATACCCTGATGGATGCGTTCAACAACGAGCCGCCGCAGTCGCTCAAACCCATCCAGGTCGGGCAGCCGACGCTGGCGCTGGAGCCGAGTGTGGTCGAACTGGGAGAGGGTAAAAAAACCGGCGAATTCCGGGGCGACGGGGCGTTTGAAAAAACCGCGGATCTGCCGCAGCTGTCCGGGCAGTTTGCCGAGCGCTTTGCCGAGATGATCGACGACCAGCTGTTGCGGGTCAACAGCAATGAGCTGTGGCTGCAGTTGGAGCTGAACTCCAATATTCTGTTCCCCTCGGGCAGTGCCGAGCCGGGCCTGCAGGCCTTGGGGATCTTCGCCGAGGTAGCGGCCATGCTGAAGGACTTCGACAACCCGGTGCAGGTTGAGGGCTTCACCGACAACGTGCCGATCGCCAACCGCCGCTATGCCAGTAACTGGGAACTGTCCGCCGCGCGCGCTACCGCAGTGGTAAAACTGCTGGCCCGGGGCGGGGTGGCGCCGCAGCGGCTGTCGGCGGTGGGCTATGGCGAATTCCAGCCGCTTGCCGATAATGCCACCGAGGCCGGCCGGGCGCAGAACCGGCGCGTGGTACTGATGATCGCGCGGGAAAAGCAAAAGCGGCCCGCTATCAGTGATCCGGCCCTGGGCGGGCCCGGGCGCGAGGCCAGTCGGCCCTATCCGCAGCCGGGGCTGGCGCCGCCGCCGGTCGGGGGCGACGGCGCGCAGCAGTCCATCGAGCCGGTGCCGCTGGAGGGTGGCGGACTGCTGTTCAGCAGCGACCCGGATTTGCCCCGCAATAACTGAAGTCGTTGAATGCGGTGCTGAATCCGGTGTCGCTGGTGCATTCTGGCCGGGCTTTTGCAAGTCAGAACATGGTATCTGGAAAACATGGAAGCTGGAAAACATAGTATCTGGAAAACAGGGTAGCTGGAAAATATAGCAGCTAGAAGTGTAGCGAGAAGCAGTAAGCAGAAAACAGCAAAAGTAAAAGGGTGCCGGCGCTGTGGCCGGATCGAAGACATTTTCGAGGGTAAGAGGTTTGCAGGTCTGGACTGTTGCCAATCAAAAAGGCGGTGTGGGTAAGACCACCACCAGCGTCGCCCTGGGCGGGCTGGCCGCCGAGCGCGGTTCCAGGGTATTGCTGCTGGATATGGACCCGCACGGTTCCATGAGCTGTTACTTCCGCCAAAATCCTGACGCTCTGACGCTGAGCTGTTTCAACCTGTTTCAGGAGAGAAAACAGCTCAGTCCCGAGGCGGTCAGGCGCCTGATCCTGCCGACTGCCTACCAGAATCTGTCTCTGCTGCCGGCGGCCACGGCGCTGGCCACCCTCGAGCGCCGGGCCATCGGCCAGGACGGCATGGGCCTGGTTGTAGCCAAGGCGCTGAGCCAGGTGCACGACGATTTCGATATCGTCATCATCGATACGCCGCCTTTGCTGGGGGTGCTGATGATCAATGCACTGGCCGCCTGCCAGCGACTGATTATTCCCGTGCAGACCGAATTTCTGGCCCTGAAAGGCCTCGAGCGCATGGTCCATACCCTGGAGATGATGGGGCGCTCGCGCAACAATAGTGTTAACTACACCATTTTGCCGACTCTGTTTGACCGCCGCACCCAGGCCTCGGTGGTGAGCCTGCGCAGCATTCGCAACGACTTCGGCGAGCGGGTATGGCCGGGGCGCATCTCGGTCGACACCAAGTTTCGCGATGCCAGCAAGGCGGGTCTGCCGCCGCACCTGTTTGCGCCCGACAGCCGCGGTGTCAACGGCTACCGCTCTCTGTTGAAGTGGCTGTCGAGCGAGTCGCCGCTGCCGCAGGGTGTCTCCGTCGCCGGAGGCGCCGGCGCATGAGCGAGTTCAAGTCACCGCAGGAGAGTCTGCAGCAGTATTTCGATGATCTGCTGTACGAAGAGGGCGGCAGCCCGGCGGCGCCACAGCGATCCCGGGCGGCAGTGAAACCGACGGCGGAAATCGAGCCCGAGCATATCGCCCGGGTGGCGAAACTGCTGCAGACCCGGCCGCTGCCGGTGCCGCCGCGCCCGCCAGCCGGCAGCACCGACTTGAGCCGGCCGCTAACGGTGGAAGCGGGCAAGCGGGAGGTGGCGGCGAAGCCGGCGCTGGTGTCCGCCCCGGCGGCTGTGGAGTCGCCGCCGAAGGCCGAGGCAGTTGCGGCGCCGCAACCCGCGACACCGCCGCCTGCGTCCCGGCCCGAACTGCCGCCCGAGCCGGAATCGATACCGCAGCCGGCGGCGGCCAGTGACCGCCGGCCTGCGGGTGACAGCCCCGAAGCGCTGGCCATCGAAGGGCTGGAGTGGCTGCAAAACGGCCGCCCGCCCTGGGCCCAGCAGCAGTTTGAGGTATTGCTGTTGCAGGTGGCCGGCCTGACCCTGGCGGTGCCGCTGGTGGCCCTGGGCCAGATACAGCCGCTGACCGATGAACTGACACCGCTGTTTGGCCAGGCCGACTGGTTTATGGGCCTGCAGCCGACCCCGGTCGGCAAGGTCCGCACCGTCAATACGGCCAAATTCGTGATGCCGGAGCGCTACGACGAGCGCTTTCTGCAGACCGCCAGATATGTTATCTCCATCAACGGCCTGCCCTGGGGGCTGGCAGTGGACTCGGTCAAGCAGCCCATTACGCTGCAGCCGGAGGACGTCAACTGGCGCGGCCAGCGCTCGCGCCGGCCGTGGCTGGCCGGTACGGTAAAAGCGCATATGTGCGCACTGCTGGATGTACCGCGTATGGGTAGGCTGTTGCTGGATGCCGATCTCAGCAACAGCTGATACCCGTGGCGCCCGATAAGGGGACAGAGAAAATGGCACAGAAGCTGCTTTCTTCTATAGTGAAGGATAGGGTGGCGTTTATTTTTTGACGCCGGTTAGCGACGAGGAATCGACAATATGGCAACGGCTTCGACCAAAACCAAGAGCAGCGAAGATCCGATGCTGCAGTGGGTAACCTTCCGGCTGGGAGGCGAGACCTACGGCATCAATGTCATGCAGGTGCAGGAAGTCCTGCGCTACTCGGAAATTGCGCCGGTGCCCGGCGCGCCCGCCTATGTGCTCGGCATCATCAACCTGCGCGGCAATGTGGTGACGGTGATCGATACCCGCCACCGCTTCGGCCTGGAGCCGGGCGAAGTCACCGATAACACCCGTATTGTGATCATTGAAGCCGACAGCCATGTGGTGGGCATTCTGGTGGACAGTGTGGCCGAAGTGGTTTATCTGCGGCAGTCGGAAGTGGAGACGGCGCCCAATGTCGGCAACGACGAGAGCGCGAAATTCATTCAGGGGGTTTGCCATAAAAACGGCGAGCTGCTGATTTTGATCGAACTGGACAAGCTGCTCACCGATCAGGAGTGGGCGGAGCTGGAAGGCGTATAGCGGTTTCGAGAGGGTTCCCCGATGGCTGTGGCGACAGGTGGTTTGGTGTGGATGGATATGCTGTTGCTGGGCGCGGCGCTGAGCAGTGCGCTGGCGGTGGCCATTGCCCTTGTCTGCAGCGTGCGCCTGCGGCGTCAGGCGCAGCTGACACAGCAACTCTACCGGCGCCTGAGCGGCGATCTGCAGGCGGCCAACAGCAGCGCCATCGGCATGGGCCAGCGCCTGCTGGCGATGGAGCGGCAGCTCAAGAGCGCGCTGCGGCAGAACGCCGGGATACAGCAGAACACTGAGATACAGCATAACGGCATACAGCAGCGCAACGGGGTAGGGCAAAAGGTGGCGGCGCTGCAGCCGCCGCCCCTGCAGGAGTCGCCCGAGCAGGACCAGCTCGAGGCCCCGTTTTCCTATTCACAGGCGCTCAGCCTGTTCGATACCGGTGTTTGCGCCGATGAGGTCGCCCGCATCTGCGGTCTGTCCCAGGGCGAGGCATCGCTGATGGAAGTGATGCACCGGCATGTGCAGGGCGAGGCCGTGACGGCGCCGGCCTGATGCGGGCGGTCGCGGTGCAGCCGGGCGGGCGGTTATAAGATGCGCATTCGAGGTTGTTTTTTTCTGCTCTGTGTCGCGCTTGCGGGTTGCACCGTAATCGATATGCGCAATACCACCGATTTCAATGCCGGTCGCGGCCCGGTTGCCGCACAGGCACTGGCCGCTATTGAGCCGGGTAAAACCCGGGCCGACTGGCTTGTCGATCAGTTCGGCTATCCCGACACCGTCACCCGCGACGCGGATAACGCCGAGGTCTGGCACTACCGCTTCGAGCAGCGCCACCACAACCTGTTTCGCATCCTGCTGGTATTCCAGTACCGCGCCGCCGTTACCGAGCAGCGCGATATGTATTTTAAAATCATGGATCAGGTGGTGGTGTCCAGTTGGGGAGATGGCGCTAAGCGCGCGGCTTCGGTTGCGCCTCAAACTGCTGACCGCTGATCCCCTTGCTGTCGGGTCCCATCAAATACAAATACAGGCCCATCAAATCCTCGGGGGACTTGACGCTGGCGGGATCTTCCGCCGGATAGGCGGCGGCGCGCATTTTGGTGCGGGTGGCGCCGGGGTTAATGCTGTTGATACGCACCGGCGTGGTCTGATCGTGCTCTGCGGCGAGAATCTGCACCAGGTTTTCGGTGGCGGCCTTCGATACCGAATAGGCGCCCCAGAATGCCCTGCCCTTGAAACCCACCGATGAACCGGTAAAGATCAGCGAGGCATCAGTGGATTTTTCCATCAGCGGCAGCAGCGCCTTGGTCATCAGAAACGGCGCCGTGACATTGACCTGTAACACCCGCTGCCACACCTCGGCGGAGTAGCGGCCGATGGGGGTGCGCTGGCCGAGCTCACTGGCGTTGTGCAACAGGCCGTCGAGGCGGCCGAACTCGTTTTCCAGCGTCTGCTGCATATCGTCGTAGTCTTTTTCCAGCGCGCCTTCAAAATTGATCGGATAGATGGCCGGTTGCGGATAACCGGCCGCCTCTATTTCATCGTAAACTGTCTCCAGTTTGGGAATGGTGCGGCTCAATAAAACCACGGTAGCGCCGTGGGCGGCATAGGCGAGGGAGGCGCTGCGGCCGATACCGTCGCTGGCGCCGGTGACGGCGATCACCCGGTCTTTGAGTAAATCTTTGTCGGCGCGGTAGTTAAGCAGGTCTGACGCATCTGTCATGAACAATACTCTGGCAGTCATTTCATAGGGGTAGATGATAAAGGTATGTGGCGGCCAGCGACAGGCATAGCTGTGCCAAATGGCTGCAGATACCTGCGCCTGGGGTTGGCGGGTAAGGGGTTGGCGGGTAAGGGGTTGCGGGGTATCGGCTCACGGGACCGGATCGCAGATGCCGGGAACAGGGTCACAGATACTGGCGAATAATCGGCCACAGTTCCGCGGCCGAGTGGGCGATATGGTCGGCCTGCCACTGCCCGGCCTCGCAGGCCTCGGCGAGATAGCCGTAGGCGGCGGCAATGGTGGGCATGCCGGCGTTGCGGCCGCATTCGATATCGCGCCGGTGGTCGCCGATGTAAATGGCTTCGTCACAGGCGCAGTCGAGCCGGGCGCAGGCCAGTAGCAGCGGCTCCGGGTGCGGTTTGCGCTGCTCGACATGGTCGGGGCAGACAGTGACCTGCGGCTGCAGCGCCAGCGCCCGCAGCAGCGGCTGGGTGTAGGCGTCCGGCTTGTTGGTGACGATGCCCCAGTCGATCCCCAGGCGGTGGCAGTGTTGCAGCAGTTGTGCAATGCCGTCGAACGGCCGGGTGTTGATCGCCAGGTTTTCGCTGTAGATTTGCAACAGCCGCAGGCGCAGGCGTTCAAACTCGGCGTCGGTCTCGGTCACTTGAAAACCGAGTGTCACCAGGGCCCGGGCGCCGTTGGAAACCGTGGCGCGGATGGCGGCCGCGGGCAGCGGCGGGCGCTGCTCCTCCGCCAGCAGCTGGTTGAGTGTCACCACAAAGTCCGGTGCCGTATCCAGCAGGGTGCCGTCGAGGTCGAACAGTACGGCTTTCAACTTCCCGGCAGTTGACTTCATAGTTTTTTTGCGTGCAGCAGATAATTGACGGCGACGTCGTCGGGGTTGAGCTTATACGTCTTGAAAATCGGGTTGTAGGTCATACCGGTGATGTCCTGCAGCTGCAGGCCGGCCTCGCGCAGCCACGCCGACAGCTCTGCCGGGCGAATGAACTTGGCGTATTCATGGGTGCCCTTGGGCAGCAGCTTGAGGATGTATTCGGCACCGACAATGGCAAACACATAGGCCTTGGGCGTGCGGTTGATGGTTGAGAAATACAGGTCGCCGCCGGCCCGGGTCAGCGCCGCGCAGGCGCGCACCACCGATGCCGGGTCGGGCACGTGCTCGAGCATTTCCAGGCAGGTGACGATATCGTAATGGCCGGGCCGTTCGCCCGCCAGCTGCTCGGCGGTGGTGCGCTGGTAGGCCACTTCAACTTTGCTTTCCAGGCCGTGCAGTTCGGCGACTTTCAGCGGCGCCTCGCCCATATCGATACCGCTTACGCGGGCGCCGCGCAGCGCCATGGCCTCACACAGGATGCCGCCGCCGCAGCCCACATCGAGCAGTTCCCGTCCCGCCACCGGCGAGGCCCGGTCGATATAATTGCAGCGCAGCGGGTTGATGTCGTGCAGCGGTTTGAACTCGCCGCTCTTATCCCACCAGCGACTTGCCAGCGCCTCGAACTTGGCGATCTCGGCGGTATCTATGTTGGTCATAGGTCAGTCTCTAGTCTCTAGTTTTGAGTCTCTAGTCTGTTAGTTATACGCTGCAAAGCCTATTCTGATTCACTGGCAACTAGCAACTAGCAACTAGCAACTAGCGACTAGTGACTCGCCCCTAGCTTTTCCTGCCATTGCGTCGCCTTGCTGATCACTTCGTGGGCCGACAGGGTCTGCAGTTGCCGGTCTTTGAGCAGCAGCCTGCCGTTTACCCACAGGTGGCTGACGCGGTGGGTGTTGTCGGTGTAGGCCAGGTGGGAGGCGGGGTGGTAGAGGGGGCGCAGTTCCAATTCGTCGAAGCGCAGGGCGCAGATGTCGGCTGCCTTGCCCGGCTCCAGGCTGCCGATGCTGTCTTCCAGCCCCAGTGCCCTGGCGCCGTGCAGGGTCGCCAGGCGCAGGGCCTGGTGGGCGCCGACCGCCGAGGCGTCGGCGGCCACGGCCTTGGCCAGCAGTGCCGCGGTCTGCATTTCGCTGAGCAGGCTCAGGTCGTTATTGCTGGCGGCGCCGTCGGTGCCCAGGGCCACATTGATGCCCGCTTCGAGCAGGGTATTGACCGGGCAGAAGCCACTGGCCAGTTTGAGATTGGACTCCGGGCAATGGATGACATGGGCGCCGCTGGTGGCGAGGCGCTCGATGTCGCTTTGATCCACCTGTGTCATGTGCACGCACTGGGCCAGCGGCGATAACAGCCCCAGTTCCTGCAGGCGCCGGCTGGGGCGCATGCCGTGGGCCTTGATGCCGTCTTGCACCTCCTGTTGCGTCTCGTGCAGGTGGATCTGGATCGGCAGCTGCAACTCCTCGGCCAGGGTTGCCACCCGCTGCAGTGCCTGATCGGCAACCGTGTAGGGCGCATGGGGGCCGAAGGCGATCCGCACCAGCTCCTGCGAGCGGTAGGCGTCGTGCAGCGACAGGCCCTTGCCGATGTAGTCGTCAGGCCCCTGGCCCCAGGCGGTGGGGAAGTCGAGAATGGGAAAGGCCACCTGGGCCCGTATCCCGGCTTGCTGGGCCGCCGCTGCGGTCTGCTCGGGAAAGAAGTACATATCGGCAAAGCAACTGGTGCCGCTGCGGATCATTTCGGCGATGGCGAGGTTGGCGCCGTCGCGCACGAACTGCGGGTCGACCCAGCGCCCCTCGGCCGGCCAGATATGATCCTCGAGCCAGTCGTGCAGCGACATATCGTCGGCGAAGCCGCGCAGCAGGCTCATGGCGGCATGGCCGTGGGCATTCACCAGCCCGGGTATCAGCAGGTGTTGCTGCAGATCGAGGGTCTCGGCGGCGTTGAATTTCTTCGCCGCTTCCCCCTGCGGGGCGATGGCCAAAATTTGACCAGCCTTGACGGCAATGCTGCAGTGCTCAAACACCCGGTCCTGTGGCACCACCGGAATTATCCAGCGCGCATTGATTAAAAGATCGACATTCTCCGCCGCATTCATACCCTGTCCCTTGAAGACTGACCACTCGTCACTAGCGACTCACCACCAGCGACTGGATTATACCTGCAAATAAGCGCATTGGCGCAGCTCTTTGCTGCCTATCTTACTGATTTTTATGGTAGTATTGCTGGTTTTGGCCCGCCGCGAGCAGTCTCGGCCGCGGGCTGGCGATTGGCGCTGCAGTTGCCGTTTTCGACAGCGGGCGGGCCACAGCAATCATGCAGTGATTATAAGAAGGAATGCCGCAGCCTATGGGCGATTTAGCGAAAGAAATTTTACCGGTCAATATCGAAGATGAGTTAAAACAATCCTATCTCGACTACGCCATGAGCGTGATTGTCGGGCGCGCGCTGCCGGATGTGCGCGATGGCCTGAAGCCGGTGCACCGCCGCGTGCTGTTCGCCATGAGCGAACTCAACAACGACTGGAACAAGCCCTATAAGAAGTCTGCCCGGGTGGTGGGGGATGTGATCGGTAAATACCATCCGCACGGGGACTCCGCCGTCTACGATACCATTGTGCGCATGGCGCAGCCGTTTTCACTGCGCTATATGCTGGTGGACGGGCAGGGCAATTTCGGCTCCATCGACGGCGATGCCGCCGCCGCCATGCGCTATACCGAAATACGCATGGCCAAGCTGTCCCACGAGCTGCTGGCCGACCTCGACAAGGACACTGTCGACTACGTGCCCAATTACGACGGCACCGAGCAGATTCCCGATGTACTGCCCACCCGCATCCCCAACCTGCTGGTCAACGGCTCCTCGGGTATTGCCGTGGGGATGGCCACCAATATACCGCCCCATAACATTACCGAAGTGGTCAAGGCCTGTCTGCAGGTGATCGATCAGCCCGATATCAGCATCGATGAGCTGATGGAAATCATTCCCGGGCCGGACTTTCCCACCGGCGGCATCATCAACGGCCGCGCCGGTATCGTGCAGGCCTATCGCACCGGTCGCGGGCGCATCTACGTGCGCGCCAAGACCGAAATCGAGCGCGACGACAAGGCCAATAAAGAGACCATTATCGTCTCGGAAATCCCCTATCAGCTCAACAAGGCGCGGCTGGTGGAAAAAATAGCCGAACTGGTCAAAGAAAAGAAAATAGAAGGGATCAGCGAGCTGCGCGACGAATCGGACAAGGACGGCCTGCGCGTGGTGATCGAACTGCGCCGCGGTGAAATGGGCGATGTGGTACTGAATAACCTGTTTGCCCAGACCCAGCTGGAAAGTGTGTTCGGCATCAATATGGTGACGCTGGTGGACGGCCAGCCGCGGCTGCTGAACCTGAAACAGCTGCTGGAATACTTCGTCCTGCACCGCCGCGAGGTGGTGACCCGGCGCACGGTGTACCTGCTGCGCAAGGCGCGCGATCGCGGCCATATACTCGAGGGGCTGGCGGTGGCCATTGCCAATATCGACCCGGTGATCGAGCTGATCAAGGCCTCGCCGACACCGGCCGACGCCAAGGAAGCACTGCTAACCCGCGGCTGGGCGGTGGGCGATGTCAGTCAGTTTCTGGAGCGCGCCGGGGCCGACGCCTGCCGCCCCGATGACCTGGAAGAACACTACGGCCTGCGCGACGGCGAATACTACCTGTCACCGTTGCAGGCCCAGGCGATTCTGGAACTGCGCCTGCACCGCCTGACCGGTATGGAACACGACAAGCTGCTGGCCGAGTACCGGGAAAAGCTGGAGCAGATCGCCGAGTTTCTGGATATTCTCGCCAACCCGCAGCGTCTGATGCAGGTGATTCGCGACGAATTGCAGCAGGTGATCGCCGACTTCGGCGATGAGCGTCGCACTGACATTCAGAGTTCCAAGCTGGATCTCACCATCGAGGACCTGATTTCCGAGGAGGACCGCGTGGTGACCATTTCCCACGGCGGCTATGCCAAATCCCAGCCCCTGGACGCCTACCAGGCGCAGCGCCGCGGCGGCATGGGCAAGGCGGCCACGGCGGTCAAGGACGAGGATTTTGTCGAACACCTGCTGATTGCCAATACCCACGACACCATCCTGTGCTTTACCAATGCCGGCAAGGTCTACTGGCTCAAGGTCTACCAGATTCCGGTGGCCGGGCGCCAGTCGCGCGGCCGGCCGATGGTCAATCTGTTGCCGCTGGAGGAGGGTGAGCGCATTACCTCGATTCTGCCGGTGAAGGACTACGACGACGAGCACTATATCTTCATGGCTACCGCCATGGGCACAGTGAAGAAGACACCGCTGACCCAGTTCTCGCGCCCGCGCAGCGTCGGCCTGCGGGCCATCGATCTGGATGACGGCGACGACCTGATCGGCACCGCCGTTACCGACGGCAGCAGCGATGTGATCCTGGTGTCCTCATCCGGCAAGGCGGCCCGGTTCAAGGAGTCGGATGTGCGCTCCATGGGCCGAATTTCCCGCGGTGTGCGCGGTATTCGCCTGCTGGAGGGCCAGCGGGTGATCTCCATGGTGATTCCGGCGGCGGGCGGCAGGGTGATGATTGTCAGTGAGAACGGTTACGGCAAGCGCACCGATGTGGACGACTTTCCCACCAAGGGCCGCGGTTCGCAGGGGGTGATCGGCATGCAGACCAGCGAGCGCAACGGTCAACTGGTCGGCGCCACCCAGGTGTTCGACGGCGACGAGATCATGCTGATTTCCGACCAGGGCACACTGGTGCGCACGCGGGTCGATGAAGTGTCGCTGCTGGGCCGCAACACCCAGGGTGTGCGCCTGATCAAGGTGAAAGACAACGAGCACCTGGTGGGAGTGGAGCGTATTCAGGAGTCGGGTGCCGAGGGTGGCGAGGATGGCGAGGACGGCGAGCAGCTGGATGGCGGTGAGGTCTGACCGCCATTCCGGCTGCGGCATTTCCCCGGCGCCATTGCGGTACCGGCGGCAGTGACGAGTGTGGAGTGATTGCTGCCGGTGCGGTGATCCGGCCTGTGCTCGTTAAGATTTTTTATCAATGGGTGTTTATTGATGCGCCGGCGGCTAGAATTGTGTCATCATAACGCGGTGTTCAGGCGACGGTAAAAACGGCATGCCCGCAGATCAGATTTCCAGTGACGATACCGTGGCGAAGCTGTCGCAGCTGCGCCGGCGCATCGATGCCATCGATATCAAAATCGGTGAGCTAATCAGCGAGCGGGCTGCCTGCGCCCAGCAGGTGGCGGAGGTGAAAAAGGCCGGCGGCGACGCCGGCGCGCTCTACTACCGCCCGGAACGCGAGGCCCAGGTGTTGCGCAATGTCATGGCCCACAATCGCGGACCGCTGGGGGATGAGGAAATGGCGCGCCTGTTCCGCGAGGTGATGTCGGCCTGCCTGGCGCTGGAGCAGCCGGTCAAGGTGGCCTTTCTCGGTCCGGAGGGCACGTTTACCCAGCAGGCGGCGCTCAAGCACTTCGGCCACGCCGCCATCAGCGTGCCGATGTCGGCCATCGACGAAGTGTTTCGCGAAGTCGAAGCCGGCGCGGTCAACTACGGTGTGGTGCCGGTGGAAAACTCCACCGAGGGGGTAGTCAACCATACGCTGGATAATTTTATGGGCTGCAACCTGAAAATCTGCGGCGAAGTGGAGCTGCGCATCCACCAGCAGCTGCTGGTGTCGGAAATCACCAAGACCGACAATATCACCCGTATATACTCCCATGCCCAGTCGCTGGCCCAGTGCCGCAAGTGGCTGGACGGCCACTATCCCCATGCCGACCGCGTGGCGGTCAACAGCAACGCCGAGGCGGCCAGGCGCATCAAGGGCGAGTGGAATGCCGCGGCCATCGCCGGTGAGATGGCTGCAGAACTCTACGGCCTGCAAGTGCTGGCGGAGAAGATCGAGGACCGGCCCGACAACTCCACCCGGTTTCTGATTATCGGTACCCAGGAGGTGCCGGCCAGCGGCAACGACAAATCCTCCATCGTCGTGGCGATGAAAAACCAGCCCGGTGCCCTGCACGACCTGCTCAAGCCCTTCCACGAACACCGTGTCGACCTGACCCGGGTCGAGACCCGCCCCTCCCAGAGCGGCACCTGGAACTATGTGTTCTTCATCGACTTCAGCGGCCATATCGACGATGAGCATGTGCGACTGGTGTTGGAGGAGATTGGCAGGGGGGCGTCGGATTTGAAAATTCTGGGTTCTTACCCGAAGGCGGTGTTGTGATGATGGATTTAGGGAAAAGGAAAAAGGGAAAAGGGAAAAGTAACACCCGTTTACCCGGTGCTTTTTCTTTTCCCTTTTCCCTTTTTCCTTTTCCCTTATCTTTCAAGGCCCCCCGATGAGCAACCTGACCTGGCACGACCACAAAATCACCCGCGATATGCGCTCGGTGCAAAAAAGCCAGCAGCCTTGTCTGCTGTGGTTTACCGGGTTGAGCGGAGCGGGTAAGTCGACCCTCGCCAATGCCCTCGAGCACGAACTCTATAAACGCAACCACCATTCCTATCTGCTTGACGGCGACAATGTACGCCACGGTCTCAACAAGGATCTGGGGTTTTCCGACAAGGACCGGGTGGAAAATATCCGCCGTATCGGCGAAGCCGCCAAGCTGTTTGTCGATGCCGGGCTGATTGTATTGTGTGCGTTTATCTCGCCTTTCAGGAGCGACCGCAATATTGTCCGCTCGCTGTTCGAGCCGGGTGAATTTATCGAGGTGTTTGTCGATACGCCGCTGGGTGTGTGCGAGGCGCGCGACCCGAAAGGGCTGTATAAAAAAGCCCGCCGCGGACAGATAAAACACTTCACCGGTATCGATTCCCCCTACGAACCACCGGAGGATGCCCAGGTGGTCGTCAACACCGCAGAGTTCAGTGTGGAGCAGGCTGTCGAGAAGATGATGGCCTACTTGAAGGATCAGGGCATTATCTGAAGGGCTCGCCAATTTCAATCGAGTGTGCCGGTGCGACTTTGCTGACGGAGTGTAACCTTGTCGAGCGACGAATTTGTAGTTGACAAACTGGTGGTGATCGGCCTCGGCCTGATTGGCGGCAGCCTGGCGGCAGCGCTGAAAAACGCGCGCGCTTGCCGCGAGGTGGTGGGTATCGCCCGGCGCCGGGAAACCTGCCGCCAGGCGCTGGCGATGGGGGTTGTCGACCGCGCCTTCACTTCACTCGACGAGATAGCGGCCGAACTCGATGGCGGCGATCTGGTTTTTATCGCCGTGCCGACACTGGCGGTGGAAGGCGTGTTTGCACAGATAAGGGACCGTGTGTCGCAGCGCGTTACCATCACCGATGGCGCCAGCGTCAAGGGCAATATTCAGGCCGCGGCGGTCAAGGTCTTCGGCCACATGCCGCCGCAACTGGTGCTGGGCCACCCCATCGCCGGCTCGGAAAAAAGCGGTATTACCGCCACCAATCCCACGCTGTATGAAAACCACCGGGTTATCCTGACGCCGACGCCGGAACTCGACGGCGGGCATCTGCAGCGGGTGCGGGCGGTCTGGGAGCGGGTCGGCGCGGAAGTGCTGGAACTCAGCGTGGCCGAGCACGATGAAGTGCTGGCGGCCACCAGTCATCTGCCCCATCTTATCGCCTACTCGCTGGTCGATACCCTGGCAAACGATGCGGAGAATGAAAATATTTTTCGCTACGCCGCCGGCGGCTTTCGCGACTTCACCCGCATCGCCTCCAGCGATCCGCTGATGTGGCACGACATTATGCGGGCCAACCGCGACAGTATTCTCAAGGCGCTGGATCTGTTCAGCGACAATCTGGCGGGCTTGCGAAGCGCTATTGAAACTGATGACAGTGAAGCGTTGATGGGCGTATTTACGCGGGCCAAGGCGGCGCGCGACCACTTTACCAGGATGTTGGCAAAACAGGCTTACAGTAATTCCATGCACAAACAATCGATCGCATTTCGCATTCAGGCCGGAGGCAGTGTCTGCGGCAGCATCCGCGTGCCGGGTGACAAATCCATTTCCCATCGCGCCGTTATGCTGGGCTCGGTGGCGGAGGGTATTACGCAAATAGACGGCTTTCTCGAGGGCGAGGACGCACTGGCGACGCTGCAGGTGTTTCGGGACATGGGGGTGGTGATCGAAGGCCCTGACAGGGCCCGCGTCAAAGTTCACGGTGTCGGTCTGCACGGCCTGCGCCGCCCGCCCGGGCCGCTTTACCTGGGCAACTCCGGTACCGCCATGCGGCTGCTGGCCGGGCTGCTGGCGGGGCAGGACTTCGATGTTGAACTGAGCGGTGATGAGTCGCTGTCGCAGCGTCCGATGAATCGGGTAGCTGACCCGCTCAGGCAAATGGCGGCGCAGATAGACACCGGCGCCGGCGGGGTGCCGCCGCTAAAAATTTCCGGCGGCCGCAAACTCAGGGGCATCGACTACACCATGCCCATGGCCAGTGCCCAGGTTAAGTCCTGCCTGCTGCTGGCCGGTCTCTATGCCGAAGGCATGACTCGGGTTACCGAGCCGGCGCCCACCCGCGACCACACCGAGCGCATGCTGTCGGGTTTCGGTTATGAGGTGACCCGCGAGGGCAGCGTCGCCGCACTGCGCGGTGGCGGCAAATTGACCGCCATCGATATCGATGTGCCGGCGGATATCTCATCGGCGGCTTTTTTTATGGTGGCTGCGGCGATCGCGCCGGGTTCTGATCTCACCCTGACCCACGTCGGTATCAACCCCACCCGTATCGGGGTGATCAATATCCTGCGTGCGATGGGTGCGGATCTGAGCCTCGCCAACGAGCGCAGCGTCGGCGGCGAGCCGGTGGCTGACATTCGCGTGCGCCACCGTCCGCTGCGGGGAATTCGTATTCCCCAGGACCAGGTGCCGCTGGCTATCGATGAGTTTCCGGTACTGTTTGTGGCGGCGGCCTGTGCCGAGGGCGAAACCGTATTGACCGGTGCGGAAGAACTGAGGGTCAAGGAGAGCGATCGTATTCAGGCCATGGCCGATGGTCTGCAGACGCTGGGCATCCGTACTGAACCGACAGCGGACGGTATTGTGATACAGGGAGGCAGCCTCGGCTCGGGCTGCGTCGACAGTCTTGGCGATCACCGCATTGCCATGGCTTTCGCCGTGGCCGGCCTGCGCGCCGCCGGTGAAATCCGCATTCTCAACTGCGCCAATGTGGCGACCTCCTTCCCCGGTTTTGCCGATACGGCACAGCGGGTCGGCATAAGCTTAGAAATATACGATACATAATTTTTTTCCCAGTTTCACATATAATCCTGCTTCACCGGCGCGGCGTGCCGGTCAGCTCACTTCGTCATCCATTTACATGATTACACGGCAGCCAGAGACTATGTCTAGCAACCCGTCCAGCAAACCGTCTAGCAACCCATCCAGCAACCCGCCCGGTCCTCGGACTGAAAATGCGTATAACCTCACCCACTTAAAACAGCTGGAGGCGGAAAGTATCCATATCATCCGTGAGGTTGCCGCCGAATTTGACAATCCGGTGATGCTCTATTCAGTCGGCAAGGACTCAGCGGTAATGTCACACCTGGCGCTGAAGGCTTTTTATCCCGGCAAGCCGCCCTTTCCCATGTTGCATGTCGACACCACCTGGAAATTCCGCGAGATGATCAAGTTTCGTGACAACCGCGTCAAGCAGCTGGGGTGGGAGCTGCTGGTGCACACCAACCAGGAAGGGGTGAAGATGGGGGTAAACCCCTTTACATACGGCAGTGCCAGGCACACCGATATCATGAAAACCCAGGCCTTGAAACAGGCGCTGGATAAATATCGCTTCGATGCCGCTTTTGGCGGGGCCCGGCGCGATGAGGAAAAGTCGCGGGCCAAAGAGCGGGTCTATTCCTTTCGCGACAAAAACCACCGCTGGGATCCGAAAAGCCAGCGCCCGGAACTGTGGAATATATACAACGGCAGAGTCGACAAGGGCGAAAGCATTCGCGTGTTTCCGCTGTCGAACTGGACCGAACTGGATGTCTGGCAGTATATCCACCTGGAGGAGATACCCATTCCCGATTTGTACTTCGCCGCCAAGCGGCCGGTGGTGGAGCGCGACGGCGTATTGATCATGGTCGATGACGACCGCATGCCGCTCGAGCCGGACGAAGAAATTCAGCAAAGGATGGTACGCTTTCGCACCCTTGGCTGCTACCCGCTGACCGGTGGTGTTGAGTCGACCGCGCAAACTCTGCCGGATATCATCCAGGAGATGCTGTTGACGACGACATCCGAGCGGCAGGGGAGGGTTATCGATCACGATAGTGCGGGTTCGATGGAGAAGAAGAAGCAGGAAGGGTATTTTTAGGGAAAAGGGAAAAGGGAAAAGGGAAAAGGGAAAAGGGAAAAGTAAGTGCGGCAGGGAGGTTGTATGGAGTTTGAGGAGTTAGAGGTTTGGAGACGGTCGGCGCGGTTGGCTTGCTCTCTGTATAAAGAGTTGCGGGGGCTTAGGGACTTTGGTTTTAAGGATCAGGTTTGTCGTGCGGCGGTTTCGGTGCCGAGCAATATAGCCGAGGGTATGGAGCGTGAGAGTTATAGAGAGCAGGTAAGGTTTTTGTCTTATGCAAAGGGTTCCAGTGCCGAATTGCGAACCCAGTTGTATATAGCCATTGACATTGGCTATATACCCCAAGCCAGAGGCCTTGCCATGATTAATGAGACCAAACAGATTTCCCGAATGATAATGGGACTAAACAAACACATAGCCAAAAAACTTAAACACAGGGCAAATCCCGACTAGGGCCAAAGGTTTTACTTTTCCCTTTTCCCTTTTTCCTTTTCCCTAAAAAAACGGAGCCAAAATGTCCCACCAATCCGACCTAATCGCCGAAGACATCAACGCATACCTCGCCCAGCACGAAAGAAAAGAGCTGTTGCGGTTTTTGACCTGCGGCAGCGTCGATGACGGCAAGAGCACCCTGATCGGGCGGCTGTTGCACGATTCGAAGATGATCTACGAGGATCAGCTGGAGGCGGTAAAGTCGGACACTTCCAAGCACGGTACCACCGGTGAAAAAATTGATCTGGCACTGCTGGTGGACGGCCTGCAGGCGGAGCGCGAGCAGGGCATTACCATCGATGTTGCCTACCGCTACTTTTCCACCGCCAGGCGCAAGTTCATTATCGCCGATACCCCCGGGCACGAGCAGTACACCCGCAATATGGCCACCGGCGCCTCCACCTGCGATCTGGCGATTATCCTGATCGATGCGCGCCACGGCGTGATGACCCAGACCCGCCGCCACAGCTATATCGCCTCGCTGCTGGGCATCAAGCATATTGTGGTCGCCATCAATAAGATGGATCTGGTGGACTTCAGCCGGGTGATCTTTGACAAGATCAGGGAGGATTACCTGCACTTTGCCGAAAACCTGGGTATGGAGGATATCCACTTTGTCCCCATGTCGGCCCTGAATGGCGACAATGTGGTCAACAACAGCGACAGCACCCCCTGGTATGACGGCCGGCCGCTGATGGATATCCTGGAGTCCGTGCAGATCAAGGGTGACAGAAACCTGAGCGATTTGCGCTTCCCGGTGCAGTATGTCAACCGGCCCAATCTGGACTTTCGCGGATTTTGCGGCACGGTGGCCTCGGGTGTGGTCAAAGTCGGCGACGAGATCAAGGCGCTGCCGTCGCAGAAAACCAGCAAGGTGGCCTCTATCGTCACCTACGAGGGCACGCTGCCGGAGGCCTTTGCCGGCCAGGCGGTGACCCTGACACTGGAGGATGAGATCGATATCAGTCGCGGCGATCTGATTATCCACACTGATGAGACTGTCAGCCAGTCCAACCACCTCAGGGCGCATCTGGTGTGGATGGCGGAAGCGGCCATGTCCCCTGGCCGCCAGTATCTGTTCAAGTTTGCCAGCAAGATGGTGAGCGGCCAGGTGGAGAGCGTGGAGCACCGCATCGACGTCAATACCCAGGAATTGCACGATGCCGATCTGCTGCAGCTCAACGATATCGCCCTGGTGAATGTCACCCTCAACCAGACCGTCGCCGTCGACCCCTACAAACGCAATCGCGCCACCGGGGCCTTCATCGTGATCGACCGGCTCACCAATATCACCGTCGGCGCCGGCATGGTAGTCGAAAGCCTGCAGCAGACCGAAGCCAGAAGCTTCGACCCCGACGCCGTGACTGAATTCGAAATAGAGCTGAATGCGCTCATCAGAAAGCACTTTCCACATTGGGGAGCGGTCGATATATCGAAATTGCTGAAGCAATAAAATCAGTCATAATTCAGTCACTAGTCACTAGTCACTAGTCACTAGTCACTAGTCACTAGTAACTAGAGACTAGTTACTAGAGATTGGGTTTGTAAGCCATTTCCTACAAGAATTTCAGCCTTTTGCCCCTGTTCACCACTGTGTGTCCGGGTTAGGCTTGTTGCTCGATATTAACAAGGAGGTTAACCGATGAAACAGGCTGTTTCTTCTCTTTGCTTTGCGTTCGCATTGCTTCTCTCTTTCGCAACGGCGGTATCAGCCGCTGACGCGAACCTGTCTACCGTGCCGACTCAGGTCAATATCAATGCTGCCGATGTCGAGACCCTGTCCCTGGTGCTCAAGGGGGTGGGGCGCTCGAAGGCCAGGGCGATTGTGGCCTGGCGTGAGAGTCATGGCGGTTTTACATCAGCCGATCAGTTAGTGGAGGTCAAGGGTATAGGGCAAAAGCTGGTGGATAGAAATCGCAGCAGGATCGTGCTCGAGTAAACCGGCACACCGCCCGAGTGCTGTGGTCGGGCGGCTTCCCGCCGATTAGGGCATAGCTTTGCGGGCCCCGCCAAGGGAACTGGCGGGATACTTCAGGGATGAAGGCCGGCACAGGAGGTGGCCGGCAAGCGCAAGGGATCTATTGCGCGCCTGCAGAGCTATGCCTTAATCGGCGATGTCGGTGGTATACTGCGGCTTTTGGCTGGAGATCTCGCCGTGAATTTACCCGGGCCCCACAGCGGCCCACGGATTATCGTCGCCCTGGATGTCGATAACGCGACCGCCGCTTTGCAGTTGGCCGACAGTCTGGACCCGAGTCGCTGCCGGCTCAAAGTGGGCAAGGAACTGTTTACTGCCTGTGGCCCGTCGGTGGTGGAGGCCCTGACTGCCAGGGGCTTCGATATTTTTCTCGATCTGAAATTCCACGACATTCCCACCACGGTGGCCAAAGCGGTTGCGGCCGCCGCCGAACTGGGCGTATGGATGCTTAACGTGCATGCCAGCGGTGGCGAAAAAATGATGGCCGCCGCCCGCGAGGCGCTGCTGTCGCGCCCGGGCCCGGTGCCGCTGCTGATCGGCGTCACCGTGCTGACCAGTATGGAGGCCGCTGATCTGCAGGCGATCGGTATCGATCTTGCGCCCGCTGAACAGGTTCTGCGCCTGGCACAATTGGCCCACGGCTCGGGGCTCGACGGCGTAGTGTGCTCGGCACAGGAAGCACCGGCGCTGCGCCGCGCACTGGGCGCGGACTTCTGCCTGGTCACGCCCGGCATCAGGCCCGCCGGCAGCCGTGCCGATGATCAGCGGCGTATTGTGACCCCGCCGCAGGCGCTGGCCGCCGGCAGCAGCTACCTGGTGGTTGGCCGGCCGGTCACCGCAGCCGCCGATCCTGCTGCTGCCTGCGCTGACATTCAAAAATCTATCGAGCAGCTGTAGGGTGGATTTTTTGCAGGAGTTGTAACTGTTTATGGTCTTACCAGTGATCACCATTGACGGCCCCAGCGGTTCGGGCAAGGGTACCATCAGCCGGCTGCTGGCTGAAAAGCTCGGCTACCATCTGCTCGACAGCGGCGCCCTTTATCGCGTTACCGGTGTGGCCGGCAAACTTCACGGTGTCTCTATGGACGATGAGACAGCCCTGGCCCGGATCGCCGCCACCCTGGATGTACAGTTTCGCACCAACGCCGAAGGCGGTGTCAATATCATACTCGAGGGCAGCGATGTCACCCGGCAAGTGCGCTCCGAAGAGGGGGGGATGAATGCCTCGCGCGTCGCCGCGCTGGCTGCGGTGCGCAGCGCACTGCTGGCGCGGCAGCGGGCTTTCGCGGTCGCCCCCGGGCTGATCGCCGACGGCCGCGATATGGGGACCGTGGTTTTCCCCAACGCCGCGGTGAAGGTTTTTCTCACCGCCAGCGCCCGGGAGCGGGCGCAAAGGCGCTACAAACAGTTGCTGGAACAGGGCGAGTCTGCTAGCTTCGACCATATTCTGGCGGATATCGAAGCCCGCGACGCCCGCGACAGCAACCGCGCCGCGGCGCCGTTGAAGCCGGCGGAGGATGCGCTGCTACTGGACAGCACCAGTATGGCGATAGAGGAAGTCTTTAAAACCGTTATGGACGCTTTTGATTCCCGCGTTTCACCCTGATTTTAAGGTCGACAGAACCGATGAGATGGCTAAAACGACTGTTCCTGATTGGCATCTGCTGCCTGTTTTTCATTATTGGCCTGTTTTTCCATGCCGACAATAATGCCGAGGTGGCGTTAAACCTGTTCGGTGTGGTGTTTTCGCCAATCGGCCTGGGCCTGTTGCTGATTGCCTTCTTCTTTGCCGGTGGCCTGACAGGCTTTGCCGTCAGCCTGCTGCCCTATTTCAATGCCAGGAAGCAAGTGCTGCTACTGAATCGCAAACTTGCCGGCTGCGAAAAGGAAATCGCCCAACTCAGAACCGCACCGTTGAGGACCTAGATAAGGGGCCCACACAAATGATTGACTGGGGCCTGATCCCGCTGGTCTTTGCCGCCATAGCTATCGGCTACTGGCTGGGCTGGCGTGCGCACAGGCGCAGGCAGCAGTCGCTGTCGCGCTCGGCCCTGGACCGGCGCTATTTTCAGGGGCTCAATTACCTGCTCAACGAAGAGCCCGACGCCGCCATCGACACCTTTATCGACGCGCTGGAAGTCAACAGCGAGACCCTGGAAACCCACCTGGCGCTGGGCAATCTGCTGCGCAAGCGCGGTGAGGCCGGCCGCGCCATTAGAATTCACCAAAACCTGCTGGCGCGCCCCTCGCTGTCGCCGCTGCAGTTGCAGCAGGCACAGCTGGAACTGGCCCGCGACTATATCAAGGCCGGCCTGCTGGACCGGGCCGAGAGCCTGCTGCAGGAACTGGCCGAATCCGCCTCCCAGACCACCCGCGACACCTGCCTCGAGCATCTGGCGGAAATTTACCGCGACGAGCGCGAATGGGAAAAAGCCATTCACACTGTGGACCTGCTCGGCGGCCGCCGCTTCGCCAAGTTGCCGCCAAAATGGCGGGTGGCGCAGGCGCACTTCTGCTGCGAGCTGGCCGAGGAGGCACTGCAGAGGTCCGACTATTTATCGGTGCGCCGGCACCTGAAGCAGTCCTTCAATTACGACAAACAATCGGTTCGGGCCAGCCTGCTGCTGGGAGACCTGGAGCATCGCCTCGGCCACCACCGCGAAGCCATCAAGGTGCTGAAACGCATTCCCGAGCAGGACCCCACCTATATTCCGGAGTCACTGCCGCTGGTGATCGCCAGTTACGAGGCGCTGGGCAAGCTAGGCGATCTCAAAAAATACCTGAATCAACTGCTGGAGGAACATCCCAGCAGCTCGCTGATCATCTCCCTGGCCGATCGGGTCAATCAGGAACAGGGCGAGGTGGCTGCCGCCGGCTTTATCGGCGACCACCTGCAATCCCGGCCGTCGTTAAAAGCCGTGGGGCGCCTGCTGGAGTTCCAGAATGGCACTAATGTCCGCTTGAAAGAGAACCTCAGCCTGGTCAAGCAGCTGATCGACCAGCTGATGGTGGCGCGCTCAGCCTACACCTGTCAGTCCTGCGGCTTTTCCGGCAATCAGCTGCACTGGCTGTGTCCGAGCTGCAAGACCTGGGGGTCGACCAAGGCGGTAAAGGGGGCTGAGGGGGAGTAGGAATCGAGAGTTCTAAAGCCCGAAGGGTTCCGGTCGTGTCTAAAATAGAGTGGTAAACTGACATTTTGCTCCATAATTGTCTGGTGGTTGATATGGCTACAGCACGTAAAGTGACTCTCCTGACACCCGCAGCGTATATCCGTTCGGAGGAACAGGGGGATTTCAGACACGAATATGTCAATGGCTATACCTATGCCATGGTCGGGGCCAGCCGGCGACATAATCTAATTGCTATGACTCTGGCGCGGCTATTGGGCAATCACCTTCAGGGAGGCCCCTGTCGTACCTATATGGCCGATATGAAGCTCAATATACAAACGGCGGAAATGGAGCGCTTCTACTACCCGGATCTTATGGTGTCATGCGACCCGAGTCCTCCCCATGACTATTACGAGGACAAGCCGGTTTTACTGGTGGAAGTTCTATCTGCTAGCACCGAACCCAAAGATCGTCTCGAAAAGCTGGCCGCTTACACCGCTATCCCATCCCTCATAGAATATATGCTGATCAGCCAGGACAGTATCGCAATCGATATATACCGTCGAGTCGAGAAGAACTGGGTGCTGAACTCTTATAAAAGCGCAGAAAAGGCTATCCTGGAATCTGTTAAGCTGGAGTTGTCCGTGGACCAGGTCTATGTTGAAGCGATGGGAAAACTATAAGCTGGTCCTTTTAAAAACTATATAGAAAACAAACGCTTACCGAAATAAATAAACAGTTGACAGCACCCAGATCCACCGCTAAGATGCGCCCCTACACCAACCCGGGTCGATTACGCCATTCCGCCTTAGCTCAGTTGGTAGAGCAAATGACTGTTAATCATTGGGTCGCTGGTTCGAGCCCAGCAGGCGGAGCCATATTTTTTTGCCATAATCATATTATAATCATATTGAAGGGCTCGGCCTTGAGGCTGAGCCCTTTTTGTATTGCTCACACAGTCAACACCTCGGTCTCCGAATAAGTGAAACGATAACTGAGGGGGCTTATGTTATCACTCGATAGTGCCAAGATAGCTGTTATCGGGCTCGGTTATGTGGGTTTGCCCCTGGCCGTAGAATTCGGCAAGAAGTATCAGACAATAGGCTTTGATATCGATACTGGCCGAGTTGCCGAGCTGCAAAAAGGTCATGACCATACACTGGAAGTGGATGCGGGTGAGTTGGCTGAGGCCGATCAGCTGCGTTATACCGCTGAGCTGGAGGCGCTAAAGCCGTCCAATGTTTTTATCGTCACCGTTCCCACCCCCATAGACAAGCACCGCCAGCCGGATCTGGAGCCGCTGCGAAAAGCCTCGGAGTCGCTCGGTAAGGTTATCAAGCGCGGAGATATCGTTATCTACGAGTCTACAGTCTACCCCGGCGCCACCGAAGAGGACTGCATACCCATCATAGAGCAGCACTCAGGCCTGAAATACAACGAGGATTTTTATGCCGGCTATAGCCCCGAGCGCATCAACCCGGGTGATAAGAAGCACAGGCTTACGTCGATAAAGAAGGTTACCTCCGGCTCAACCCCGGAGATTGCAGAGTTCGTGGATGCTCTCTATCGGAGTATTGTCACAGCTGGTACACACAAAGCTGAGTCCATTAAGGTTGCCGAAGCCGCGAAAGTCATAGAGAACACACAAAGAGACTTGAATATTGCTCTGATCAATGAGTTGGCGGTTATCTTTAACCGCCTGGATATAGATACAGAAGCCGTTCTGCAGGCTGCGGGTACCAAGTGGAATTTCTTGCCGTTTCGCCCCGGCCTGGTTGGCGGGCATTGTATTGGTGTCGACCCTTATTACCTGACCCATAAATCTCAGGCCATCGGTTACAACCCCGAAGTGATACTGGCGGGCCGCCGGATTAACGACAATATGGGCAGCTATGCCGTTTCCCAACTGGTTAAGGAAATGCTGAAGCGACGCATACACGTATGCGGGGCGAATATTCTGGTAATGGGACTGACTTTCAAGGAAGACTGCCCGGATATCAGGAATACCAAGGTAGTCGACATAATCACCGAGCTTGGCGACTATGGCGCCTGTGTCGACATTTATGATCCCTGGGTCGAAAATGCAGAGGCTGAGCGGGAATATGGGCTGGCCTTGACTACCTCGCCCCAGCCAAACCACTATGATGCCGTCATTCTGGCGGTTGCCCACAACCAATTCAGGCAATTGGGCCCGGCAGGTGTCCGGGCGCTGGCGAAAAACCGTCATGTGATTTACGACTTAAAGCATATTTTACCCAGCGGTGAAGCCGATATCAGGCTCTAGCCGGGCACAACTGTAAATATATGTAAGCCCTTGATGTATAAGGGAGATTCTGGTAACTTGCCGCCCAGATGATGGCCTGCGAAAAACTGGCGGCAAATTCATCAAAAATGGATATCACGACTGATTCTGCCAGAATTGTCAGCGTGTTATCCCAGTGAAATCGGCCCACACAACTGGCGGTGTGGTAGAGCAGTTCGACAGCGTTGGCGATCGGAAAGACGCGGCCTTGTGGATCTGTGCTGTAATAAATAGGTAACCTAATGAGCGAAAGCTTTGCTGAACTGTTTGAAGAGAGCTTAAAAACCGTTGATATGGTCCCCGGTTCCATCGTAACCGGTGTGGTCATCGATATTGATAAAGACTGGGTAACTGTACACGCCGGTCTCAAGTCCGAAGGCGTTATTCCCGCCGCACAATTCTACAATGATATGGGCGAAATCACCCTCAATGTGGGTGATGAAGTACAGGTTGCGCTGGAGACTGTCGAAGACGGTTTTGGTGAAACCCGACTGTCCCGTGAAAAAGCCAAACGCGCTGAAGCCTGGAAAGTGCTCGAAGCGGCGCACAGTGCCGACGAGGTGGTCAAAGGTGTTATCAACGGCAAGGTCAAGGGCGGGTTTACCGTCGATGTCTCCAGTATTCGCGCCTTCCTGCCGGGCTCTCTGGTCGACGTTCGCCCGGTTCGTGAAACAGCCCACCTGGAAGGCAAAGAGCTGGAATTCAAGGTCATCAAACTGGACCAGAAGCGCAACAATGTGGTGGTGTCCCGCCGCGCTGTTTTGGAACAGGCCAATTCCGCCGAGCGCGAAGAGCTGCTGGCAAGCCTGCAGGAAGGTATGGCTGTCAAGGGCATCGTCAAGAACCTGACGGACTACGGCGCTTTTGTCGACCTGGGTGGCGTCGATGGCCTGCTGCACATTACCGACATGGCCTGGAAGCGCATCAAACACCCCAGTGAAATCGTCAATGTCGGCGATGAAATCGATGTAAAAGTGCTGAAATTCGACCGCGAGCGCAACCGCGTATCACTTGGCCTCAAGCAGCTGGGTGAAGATCCCTGGGTATCCATTACCAAACGCTATCCGGAAGGCGCGCGCATCAAAGCCAAGATTACCAACCTGACCGACTACGGCTGTTTTGCCGAATTGGAAGAAGGTGTGGAAGGTTTGGTTCACGTTTCCGAAATGGACTGGACCAACAAAAACATCCACCCCTCCAAAGTCGTCCAGGTTGGCGATGAAGTTGAAGTCATGGTTTTGGACATCGACGAAGAGCGCCGGCGTATCTCGCTGGGTATCAAGCAATGTCAGGAAAACCCATGGGATGCCTTTGGCAAGCAATTCGCGAAGGGCGACAAGATCTCCGGCAAGATCAAGTCAATCACTGACTTTGGTATTTTTATTGGCCTGGATGGTGGTATCGACGGCTTGGTTCACCTGTCGGACATCTCCTGGCAGGAAGCCGGTGAAGAAGCTGTGCGCAAGTACAAGAAGGGCGATGAGCTGGAAACGGTTATTCTGGCCATTGATCCGGAGCGCGAGCGAATTTCTTTGGGCATCAAACAGCTGGCGGAAGATCCGTTCTCCAACTATGTGGCCATGAATGACAAAGGCTCGGTTGTTAAAGGTACCGTGAAGGACGTTGATGCCAAAGCTGCTATTATTACTTTAGCGGAAGATGTGGAGGCGACACTGAAGGCTTCAGAAATCAGCCGCGATAAAGTTGAAGATGCACGCAATGTATTGAAAGAAGGCGACGAAGTAGAAGCCAAGATAGTCAGCATTGACCGCAAGAATCGCGCAATCAATCTCTCCGTCAAGTCGAAAGATTCTGATGATGAGAAGGCTGCGATTAAAGAGCACTCTGCCAAACAGGCTGAGCAGGCTCAGCCGGCGACAATTGGTGATCTGATCAAGGCGCAAATGGAAAGCCGGGATAAGCAGTAGGAAAAAAGGGCGGCGTTGTAGCTGCCCTTTTTAATCCCAGCCTGTATTAAGGAAGCATATTGCCTTAAAAATCACAATAAGTTTATATGCAACAGCACCAGGGAAAGATTATGACCAAATCTGAGTTAATCGAACACCTTGCCGAGCACCAGGATCAGCTGTCAGCCAAAGATGTCGAGTTGGCGGTTAAATTGATGCTGGAGCATATGTCGCAGGTTCTTGCTGCCGGGGAGAGGATTGAGATTCGAGGGTTTGGGAGCTTTTCCTTACATTATCGGTCGCCGCGGATTGGGCGGAATCCCAAGACTGGGGATTCGGTTGAGTTGGCTGGGAAATATGTGCCGCATTTTAAGCCTGGGAAGGAAATGAGGGATAGAGTTAATGAAGGCTTAAATGCTATTCAGTGATTTCTCTCAGTTCGATTATGTTAAGTATCTCCACCCTAGCTGACGGCCAAGTTTGTTTTAAATCTAACTAAGTGTGTCTCACCTCTACCAGCATGCCTTCGCACATGTAAGGCAGTCTGATGTGAGTATACCCATAAAGTAGATAGCCTGTTCAATATGAATAACATTGCAATTATTCCTGCTAGAGGCGGGTCTAAAGGGATTCCGAAGAAAAATATAAAAATAATGGCGGGTAAGCCTCTTATCGCATGGAGTATTGAACAAGCTATTGCATCAAGCATAGTTGACCGTGTGATAGTTAGTACCGATTGCGGCGAAATAGCTGATATTGCCAAGAGTTTTGGAGCTGAAGTTCCATTTATAAGGCCTAAACACCTGGCAACTGACACAGCATCAACGGAGTCTTGTTTACTTCACACTGTTGCGTGGCTTGAAGAAGAGGAAAAATATGAAGTTGATAATATTATCCTACTCCAGCCGACATCGCCGATAAGAGCGGAAAATGCGATAGATAAAGCCTTTGAAAAGTTTATTTTAGATAGGGCCGATTCCTTAGTTTCTACATGTGAATTTTGGCATTTTTTATGGAGAAATTATGAATCTCTTGTTGCTACATATGATTTTGAAAATCGTCCGCGACGACAAGATTTGAATCCGAAAGATATTATGCTTAAAGAAAATGGATCAATATATATTACCAAGAGAAATTTACTTTTGACAATGAAAAATCGCCTTGGTGGTAGTATTTCCACTTACATAATGAGCGAAGCAGAAAGTTTTGAGATAGACACTATGCTTGATTGGATTGTTGTGGAAGCTGTATTGGTGCAATGGGAGAAAGGTTAAGGACATGTTAATACGAAAAAAAATATCAGATTATTTAGTCTTTGAAACTGAAAGTATTCTTAAGGCACTTTCCAAAATAAATGAAAATAAAAAACGTATCGTTTTTGTTGTAAGTGAAGATGGTAGATTGTGTGGATCTTTTACAGACGGAGATTTTCGAAGATGGATTACTGCCACCGATGGATTTGATCTTACTCAGCCTGTTTCCTCTGTTATGTATGAGAGTGTAGCCTTTCGAAAAGTTACCGACACAAACACTCAAATAGAAACAGAGTTCAGTCATGCAATAGATATTGTTCCTTTAGTTGATGATTATCAACGCTTGGTTGCAATAGCTTTTAGACGTGAAAAAGGAATTACTGTAGGTAGTTTTTTAATTGATGACAATAGTCCATGCTTCATAATTGCTGAGATAGGTAACAATCACAACGGCGATATAGGTCTCGCAAAGCACTTAGTTGATCTTGCCGTTGAATCTGGGGCTAACTGCGTAAAATTTCAGATGCGAGACCTGAACTCCTTGTATAAGTCTGGAAATGACAAAGATGTTTCGGCGGATTTAGGAGCGCAGTATACAATGGATTTGTTGGGTAAATTCCAGCTCAGTAATAAGGAAATGATTGAGGTCTTTGATTATGTAAAAACTAAAGAATTAACACCGTTATGTACCCCCTGGGACTTAAGAAGTTTAGAAGTTTTAGAAGACTATGGTATGGAGGCCTATAAAGTAGCTTCAGCTGATTTCACAAATCTGGAGTTGCTGTCAGAGTTGGCTAACACGGCTAAACCTCTGATTTGTTCCACAGGTATGTCAACGGAAGCGGAAATCAAAGCATCTTCAGAATTTTTGCGGTCGCGCGGTGTACAGTATGTGGTGCTTCATTGCAATTCTACATACCCCACTCCTTTTAAAGATGTAAACTTAGCCTATCTGCCGCGTTTAAAAAAGATTTGCTCAACAGTTGTTGGTTATTCTGGGCACGAGCGGGGCTTCTCTGTTCCTATTGCAGCTGTAACCTTAGGCGCCAAGGTAATTGAAAAGCACTTCACCATTGATAAGGAACTCGAAGGTAATGATCATAAGGTTTCTTTGCTGCCACATGAGTTTAAAAGCATGGTAGTGCAAATCCGGCAAGTTGAAGAAGCTATAGGTGAGGAAGTGGCCCGTAAAGTAACACAAGGAGAAATGATAAATCGGGAGGCTTTAGCGAAAAGTCTCATAGCGTCTTCTGTGATCGAGAAAGGCCAGGTTATTACAAGAGAATTAGTTGAAGTAAAAAGCCCGGGACAAGGGCTGCAGCCTATTTATTTAGATAAGCTCCTTGGGCGTAGAGCGCTTAAAAGTTTTAAGCCGGGTGATTTTTTTTATGAGTCTGACTTAAAAGATGAATCTGTTTCTGCAAGAAGCTATAGCTTTAATCGTCCTTTTGGTATTCCTGTTCGCTATCACGACTATACCGTGCTGGCGGCCAAATCAAATTTGGATTTTGTGGAATTTCATTTGTCATATCAGGATATAGAGCTTGATATAGATAATTTTTTCGATGGCTCTCAAGAAATAAATTTTGCAGTGCATAGTCCAGAGCTGTTTAGCGGTGATCATATTATGGACTTGGCATCTGCAAATACAGAATATCGAGTTAGATCTATCAATGAGCTGAGCCGAGTCTGTGAGATAACGAGGTCATTAAAGCACTATTTTCCTAAAACTGATCGGCCAATTGTTGTAATTAACGCGGGGGGGGCTACGGGTGATGGCTTTGTCGAATCAGACAAAAAGTTGGCGATGTACGAACTTATAGCTAAAAGTCTCTATGAGGTTAATCAAAACGGGATAGAAATTGTAATCCAGACAATGCCGCCTTTTCCTTGGCATTTTGGAGGGCAGCGCTATCATAACCTGTTTGTCAATGCAAAAGAAATTGTTGATTTCTGTAGTAAGTATGGATATCGGATCTGTTATGACGTATCTCACTCAATGATGAGCTGCAATTATTACAATTGGGACCTAAGTGACTTCACGAAGAAAGTTGGCCCCTTTGCTGCACATATTCATATAGTAGATGCTTTAGGTATTGACGGTGAGGGAGTTGAGATCGGTAAAGGGGATGTAAATTTTGATGAGTTAGTTAGAGATTTGAATTCTTTTGCACCTGGTATTCAGTTTATCCCGGAAGTATGGCAGGGACACAAAAATGATGGAGAGGGGTTTTGGAAAGCGTTGGAGTTTTTAGAAGGAAGCTTCGCTTGTGTTTGAGTTAATGCTTATTGATAACAATCCAGAATCTGCATGTATGTGGGAGGCTGCGGGAGTTGACATAATTTTTATCGATTTAGAAACTAAGGGAAAATTACGTCGTCAGGGGCATTTGGATACTGTAATTAGTCGCCATAGCTATAGTGATATAAACAGCGTAAAAGCTAAGTTAACTCGCTCGAAGTTACTTGTTAGAATAAATCCTTTGCATTCGTCAAGTCTAGATGAGGTTGAGGAAGTTATTGATCGAGGTGCTGATATTATCATGTTGCCTATGTTCAGTAGCGTTGAAGACCTAGCAGAATTCGCAGAAATTGTAAAAGGTAGGGTTGCATCATATCCACTAGTTGAAACTCCAAGTGCTCTCTCAGATTTTCGCCGTTTGTCCGATTGGGCATTGTGTAATCATGTAGAAGGTTATCATATTGGTTTAAACGATTTGCATTTAGCCAAAGGCCTGTCATTTATGTTTGAAGCCATGTTGGATACCGATTTTAAGAAAGCGGTTTGCTCTTTTAAACAAAAAGGCATCAGATTTGGTGTTGGGGGTGTTGGTCGAGTCGGTAGTGGCATATTACCTGCCGAAGTAATACTCAAGGAGTACTACCGGTTAGGGTGCTGTAGAACTATTTTGTCGCGATCTTTTAAAGAGGAGGTTTTTTCATGTGATATAACGCGAGAGGTTATGAGGATTAAAGCTGTTTATGAAAATAGTGCTACTAGTGATTTGAATGCGAATCAAAAGTTGTTCAATACCTTGGTGCGAAATATAAGTAAAACTCAATAGCTTTACTCTATAGTATTGCAGACTGTAAACATGATGAATTGGTTTTATTAATAATATTATCTGCAGTGATGATCGAAATAGTTTCATATTTATGCAAACTAAGAATGTATTTGCGGGTTGGTTGAAGATATATGGCTCGGTTGTTATTTGTGCATTTGGTGATGTTCTTGTTACAGAGTTTTTTCAATAGGGACGGAGAAAACCAATAATGGCTAAAAGATTATTTGATATTGTTATCTCTAGTATTTTGTTGTGTCTGTTCTCGATTCCGATGTTATTAATTTCCTTAGCCGTAAAAATTTCCTCGCCCGGTAAAGTTTTTTTCATACAGAAAAGAGTCGGCAGGGGATGTAAAGTTTTTACTATGTATAAGTTTAGGAGTATGCACGCTAATGACACTGCTTCACAGGGAGAGGTGGACTTAAAAGGTGTAGATATTGAAAAACTTAAAAACTTAAGAAAGGCCTTTATCACCACAATAAAAGGTGATAGTAGAATTACCCCTATTGGAAAAGTGCTTCGAAAGTTTTACTTAGATGAACTCCCTCAGCTATTAAATGTTTTTGTTGGTGATATGAGCCTTGTGGGACCTCGACCAGATGTGCCGGTACAAAAGGTGGATTATTCTGTTAAGCAATGGGAAAGAAGGCATAGAGTAAGACCGGGTATTACAGGCCTTGCACAGATATATAAAGGTAGAGGCGGGTACAGTGCCCATACAAGAATATCTCTTGATTTATACTATGTTAAGAAATCGAATCTATGTCTGGATTTGAATATCCTGCTAAGAACTGTCAGACACTCAGTTCTTCAAGGTAGCTTTTAATTTGAGAGCCTATTTTTTATGTTAATAGGTGATTATAAATCTAAATCATGGGTATTAATTGTGATTTAGCTCTCTGTTGACTAATTATTTATGTGTGGAATATTTGGTTATTATAATCTCAGCTCTTTCACTAATAGATATTCAGCCATGGAGGAGATGTCTGTACTCCTGCAGCATAGAGGCCCAGATGGAAATGGGTTTCACTGTAATGAAAGAGTGGGGTTGGGAAATGTCAGACTAGCCATTCTAGATCCGGGGAATGGTGAGCAGCCTTTTAATTCCGATGATGGAAAAGTATCGGTTGTTCAAAATGGTGAAATATTTAATTTTAGGGAGCTTAGGCAAGAACTCGAAAAACTCAATCACTCATTTTTTACAGATAATGATACGGAGATTATATTAAAAGCCTATCTGGAGTGGGGAATTGACTTTGTTCCCAAGCTAAATGGAATGTTTGCCATTGCGATATGCGATGAAAGGTCAAATAAGTTTTACCTGATTCGGGACAGAATAGGTGAAAAACCGCTCTACTATTATCAAGATAACGATCTGTTCTTATTTGCCTCAGAAATTAAGGCACTGCTGCCTTATATAGAGAAGAGAGTTAATGTGCAGGCTTTAAATGATTTTTTAACTCTTAACTATATTCCGGCACCGTTAACTGGTTTTTTGGGCGTATTTCATGTTATGCCGGGAACTGTAATGGAATTGGGGGCGTCTCCTAAAACTTGGCGATGGTGGGATTTACGTAATCAAAAAGTTGATTCATCAATTACTGAAAAAGAATGGATAGAAGAGTTTAACTCTTTATTGCATGATGCTACACGACTACGGTTGGTTTCCGACGTTCCATTTGGAGCATTTTTATCTGGGGGTGTTGACTCGTCGAGCGTTGTTGGGACTATGTCCAGAATTATGGATAAGCCTGTACGTACTTATTCTATAGGTTTTCCGGATCCTCGGTTTGATGAAAGTCGATACGCTCAGGAAGCTGCTCGGCTTTTTTCAACTGAACATACGAACGAGACAGTAGATTATAATATTATAGGTGAATGGCCGAAGTATATATATTTCTGTGACCAGCCTCACGGCGATGTGTCGTTTATGCCAATGAGGCGAGTTTCTGAGCTGGCAGCCAGAGATGTTAAGATGGTACTTACGGGTGATGGGGCAGATGAGCTTTTTGCGGGATATGAAAAGTATGCTGTTTTCTTTGAAGGTGAAACTAAAGCCATTGGTTGTTCATTGAAGTTTTATGAAAAATACAGTTCAACTTTAAGGCTTTTTGGCCTGAAAACTCTAGATAGTATTTGGAAGGCTTGTTACAAAGATAGAGTTGACTTCCAAAGAGTGGATAAGGAAATCCAGGAATATATAATGGAAACAGAACATTACGACAATATTAACAAAGCTCTATTGATTGATATGCAGTATTTGCTTGCGGGCAATAATCTCGTTAAGCCAGATCGTATGGCTATGTCACACTCGCTGGAAACTCGGGCCCCATTTCTGGACTATAGGATGATGGAGTTTGCCTTTAGGACACCGGGAGAATTCAAACTAAAAAACGGAGATAAGAAATATCTTTTTAAAAAAGCTGTTACTCCACTAATCGGTCAATCGTTAGCATATCGTAAAAAGCAGATGTTTACTGTTCCTATAGGCGAGTGGTTCAAAACGAGTTTACGCAGCTTTTGTCGGGAAATATTGCTATCATCTGAAAGTCGTGTTCTAGAGTATTTTAACAAGGAAGTAATTGAGTTACTGGTTAATGATCATCTATCCCAAAAAAGAAACAATACCAGGGAGATACGTTCACTCATATCACTAGAATACTGGCTGAAGGAATTTTTCTAGTGCTTTTTTCCAAAGAGCTGGGATTTTATCAAATAGCAATAATTGTATCGCGTTGTTTAGGCCTTTTTAGGGACGTCCTGGTAATCTCTGTCTTCGGTTTGAGCGCTCAGGCAGACAAAGTATTCTTTCTATTTTCTTTTGGTGATTTAGTAATGTCTGTTGCAGCGGGTGGTGGAGTAGCAGTTTACTTACGAAAATATATAGAATCATCCACAACTAATGAGGCAGTTGTGCTCTCAGGGGTACTTTTCTATGCTGCTTTTGCTGTATCAATTATCTTATTCGAAGTTTTATCGAATAATATGATAGGAAATTTTTTTTTTCCTATACTGGCCAGATCTGCGGACATTCACCTCAGTTATACATTGGTTTTGTTTTCGCTAGTATTCGGGTTATCAGTAGCACCAATGTACACTGTTTTCTATCGAGACAAAAAGCTATATCTTATTCCCGTTGCTAATATTATATACAGCACAGTGCTTGTTGTTGGATGTTTACTGTTGTACTTAAGTGATGAGATGTCAATGATAATCGCAGGGAAGACCGTGATATTAGCAGCCTTGTGTAGGATTCTATTTGTATATAAAAAAACTACTCTAAAAAAAGAAAAAGGCCTCTTAGTATTTAAAGTCTCGTTTTATAGAGATATGTTGTTATCAGGGGGGGCACTGGGATTATTACTAGTTGTATCTTATTATATAAGATCAAGCGTTGCAGGTTGTGAAGATGGAACTTACAGTTCTCTAGGGATAGGTTTTAAAATTGTTGATGCCGTAATTGCTTTAGCAGTAATACCACTAGTGATGATGGCTATTAGGTCAGGAGGGCTAATAAATCGTATTGCTTTCACATCTATTGTGGCTTCAATTGCGATCTTAGCTTTTATGGCTTCATATCAAGTTGGTTCCACTTGGTATTTGTATTTTTCTATATTTTTAGCGTATTTTGTTTTAACTTCTACTTGTTATGTTTTATTGCTTTCACTGATTAATTTAAATAAAGCTATCTTCATATTTATATATACAGCCGTGGTTATTATGCTTTTTTCTTTTTACTTTGATAGAGCTGAATGCGTGTCTTTAGATGATATTCTATCGAAGTGTATACTACTTTACGGTGCATTGATTTTGGGGGCTGGCATGTTGATGGTAATTTTTAACCCTGATTCTAGACCACGGTCTTAGGCTTTTAATAGAGCCTTAAGTATGCTGGTTTTTGACAGGGTTCAGATTAGTTCATTCTTTTTTGCATGCTTATCGTTCTTCTCGCTTGTATATATTCCAATCGAGGCCTTTGGCACTGGAATCTTAACTCGAATTTTGCCTCTGTGTTTTTTAGTTGCAGTTTTCTTTTGCTTGCCAAAAAAATCCCTTTTCATCAATAAGTATGACTGGCTGTTAGTGTTGCTGATAGTATCAACTGCAATCGGCTCTTTTCGTGAGATGAAGACGATTCTGTTCTGGATGAATTATGTTGTATATATATTTTACTACTTCGTATTGATATCAGCTATTACTCAATTCGGTAGTGTTTTTCTATATATTCATTTGAAGTTCTTAGCTTACTTTTTGTCTGCCGCTGGTTTCTTAGCTTTTTGTCAATTTTATCTATATGAACTGTTTAAAACCCTATATATTTTTAGAGATACACCATACTTTGAGTCAAAGGGGCAAGTGGCTTCACTGTACTCCAATCCAAATATCCTTGGGGTTATGTCGGCGTTTGCTATATTTTTAGTTATTGGGATAAGAAAGCAGTACTTAATAAGTAGAATTATGTTTCTAGTCCTAATCTGTTGTTGTGGTCTAGGAGTAATATACTCTGGCTCTCGTATGGCACTGGCATTAGTTATACTGTTACTTTGTTTTTATACAGTATCTAAGCTGGGAGTTATTTTTTCAAAAATCTCCTTTATATTTTTACTTTTTTTGATGTCAGTTTTAAGTTATGGATACAGCCAAATATCAGCGTTTATTGATTTAAACTTTCGAGATGTGGTTTGGTCTGGTGTTTATAGAGTATGGTTATCAGATGCTTTTTTTGGCGTTGGCCTTGGAGGGGTAGAGGGCCGGATGTCCGATATATTGCATGAGATTTCGTGGGTTCAAGGGCCGAATAACTTTTATTGGGGATACTTGGCGGAGGCTGGACTGGTATCAATGCTACTGTTAATGATCCACCAAATTTCAATAGTACTGCACGCAGAGAAATCTGATCATTCTAAATCAGCTATTGGTATATTATGCGCCATTTTTGTCAGCCAGTACTCGGAATTTTTCTTTAATTATGTCAGTATTTTCCTCATCGTCTATTACAATGCTTTGGCTTGGGCCCGGCTGTCAACAATTGAGCGATTTGATGTCGTTCCATTCAATAAAAGATTCGCTTTGACAAAGCCATAATGTGTTTAAGGGAGTAGGTAGCAACTGTGAATAAACCCAAAATATTTTTTGTTTGCTACGGTGGTGGTCACGTAAGGATGCTCATCCCTGTTATTAGGGGGCTGATTGACAGTAATAGATACCAAGTGCTTGTGTTGGGTCTTACAACAGCAGCTAATGAGCTGAATGTGGCGAACATACCATGTTTAAGATTTAAGGACTTTTTTGATAGGGACGCGGCAGCAAGAGAATATGGGCTGTTGCTTATTGATGGCTTAGATAACATAGTAGATAAGGCCGAAACCATTTGTTATATGGGACGCTCCTTTTTAGACTTGGTTGAAACTATAGGGGAGGAAAATGCCAGAAAGGTTTATAATGAAAGTGGTAGGCAGGTATTTTATCCATTCCATTCATTAAAAATTATACTTGAAAAGCTCTCACCCAATCTATTAGTAATTACAAACGCTCCGCGAGCAGAAAAAGCAGCGGGATTTGCAGCTCGTGCACTTGGGATTCCTTGCATAGCTTTAGTCGATATGTTTGCAGTGAGATGCCTACCTTGGTTTAAGCAGAGCAATTTTGCTGACAAGGTATTGGTTTTGAATGAGTCTGTTAGATCTTTCTTGATTGAAGCCGGTCGCGATAGCAATTCTGTATTTGTCACTGGTAATCCATCTTTCGATACACTGGTGGCATCTCGGCCGTCGGTAGATAAAATTAAAGGTAGGAGTTTATACCGAGTACTTTGGGCGAGTCAATCTGAGCCATCTTATGTGCCTGAACTTGGATTAAAAGGTGACCCATCACTTCATCTCGATGTCGAAGAGCAGTTATTAAAGATATTTAAAGAAAAGGGCGACTGGGTGCTTAGAGCCCGCAATCACCCTAGCGAGACTCCGAGAGTCTATCCAAGCTATGTTGAATATAGCCCTCAGACTGAGCCATTGGACGCTGCGTTACGGGATGTGGATGTGGTTGTAACCCTATGCTCTACCGTTGGCTTCCAAGGTGTATTAATGGGAGCTGATATGGTAACTATAGACTCGTCTGTATTTACACACACTATGCCGTATTCGAAGCTAGATCTTTCTACTGGGATAAAAAATATTTCTGAATTACCTGGTGTTTTGTCCAAAATAAGATTAGAAAGAAAAACCAAGGATCTTGTAAGTAAATATGATATTTCGGATGCTACTCATCAAGTTATTAACCATATAGATGCGCTTTTGGATAGTTTGGATTCGCCATAAGTTGTTTTGATTTCGGGAACTGCTGAATACAGAATGCAAGTTATGATATCTGTATGTTCAATCGGACAGAAGGAAAATGATGTTGACCTTTCGTCCCTATTTTGTAAATTATTTTGTTCGAAAGCAACTACAGAGCCTTTATTTGCTGAGTGATCATTTACGATGGAGTTCACATAAAGTGGAGGTAGAAATGAGTAAAAAGTTATTTGGATTTGATATAGAAAAACAATGGGACTATGAGAATGGCTTCTATTTGACGAGTCATAACAAAAGGCTATCGAAAATGTTAGCTCATTATGAGCTTTATAAGTCTATAGTTGGATTACCTGGCCATATAGTTGAGTGCGGTGTCTATAAAGGTGCATCCTTAATTAGGTTTGCTACATTTAGAGAAGTACTTGAAAGTGCATACTCACGCAAGATTATTGGTTTTGATGCGTTTGGTGAATTTCCAAAACAAGATGAAGCTGACGACGCAAAATTTATAGAAAAATTTGAAAAAGACGGCGGTTTTGGTATTACTGTTGAGGACTTAGAAAATGTTTTTACACATAAGTCTATCGAGAATTTTGAACTGATAAAAGGCGATGTGATGGAAACAATACCCGATTATTTGTTACAACACCCAGAGCTAAAAATTTCACTTTTGCATATAGATGTTGATGTTTATAGGCCTTCCGTATTCATACTAGAGAATCTTTATGAAAGAGTTGTAAGAGGAGGCCTTGTTGTTTTTGATGATTATGGTACCGTCGCTGGAGAGACCAAAGCGGTAGATGAATTCTTTAAAGGGGAAAATGTCTGCATAGAAAAGCTATCTATTTCCCACATACCATCTTACATAAGGAAAAATTAAGTCATCAAGTCGGCACTAGGGTAACAGGACCACGGGGTTAGCGGAGGTGACTTTGCCGTGGTGAGGCTATATATAGTGGCATCCAGTATAGTGTACTAGGACTGTCGCTTAACTTTGATAGAAGACTCTCTGATTAGATGATTAGAAAGAAGGATTGATGACGGTATCCATAACAAAAACCATATGTATCCAGGGCGAGTTAATGGCTGCTGACCATAAAGGCATAATAAAGTAAACCCTGAAATGTACCATAGTACCAGAACTATTGATAGATAGTTTTTTCTGTTCAGGAATGACAGCTGTATAACTGAAAAGGTTTGTGCCAATAATAGGATTATTCCTAGAGCGCCCCCAAACCTCAGGCAATCGACAATCATATTGTGGGGATGGCTGTATGTACCTGATGGTAACGGAATGGGAAGTTTGTAGGTCAGGCCCAAACCAAATAAATAGTTGTCTCTTATTTGACCTGCCGCGTGTTTTATTAGCTCTACTCTTATTATGTAACTATGCAGATTTTGTAGGGTTGCTATGGCATCGAATTTCAAAATGTAGGCTATACTTATGATTGTTATGCAAGAAAATATCGATATTTTTCTATAGATGGTTGTTCTGAGTGTCAGCAAGGCTATAGTTACAACTGGAATTATGAACCATATTGCTTTCGCTTGAGTTAATGTAATCAAGGCTAAATCAAGTGCAATCGCGACTAAAAGTGGCCATGCTTTACGTGTTGACTTGTATGGGTAAGCATTAAACTTTAAAAAGTATATACAGAGGGATAGGTGTACCGTATGTAAAGCTGCCATTTTATTTGAATCGGTAAGAGAGAATCCCATGAGAGGTGCAGCCAAATGCCCTTGATATTGATAAAGGTACTGCACTATTGATAAAAACGAGAAAAAACTCCCGGTTACTACTAAAGAAAGCAAAAGTATTACTATAAATTTTTTATTTTCTTTGCTTGCTACCCAAAAACAGAATATGAGCATGAAAATAAATATGACTTGTTTTGCAAAGAAAAAGAAATCGCGTGTTATATTTTCTGCATCAGCCCAGAAATGGCTTAAGCATAGATATAAAGGCAATAACATAAACAGAACTAGGTGCCTACTTTTGAGCGGAAAGTTTTTTAGTTGTAATGGGAGTAAGGCAATTCCAGGCAGCAACACTAGTAGATAGAACGAGGTTTTAACCCATGATATTTCAGGAAAGCAAAAAAAACCATTGACGAATACTAGCAACCCAAAAGATATAATTCTTGTTAAGATTAACTGATATCTATTGATAAAGTTTATTTTTCTATTTTTTTGCGTTTGGCTACTAGTATCGTGAGAAGTTGTTTTGGTTAACTCTAGCATTTTTAAGAAAGGTATATTGTTGGTTTTAGTTAAGTCTTCCTCTAACCCTCGGTTTTGAGGCAAATCGTCGAGCTTATCTTTTGGTAACTATCCCCCGGTAGAACCGGGGGATAGTTGTGAGCTGCTCAAAGCAATTCCGGATCACCTGTTCATTCCTGCCCACCCTTGGCGCAACATTACTCTCTGGCTCTAAAGGGTTGATCTGCAAATTCCTTTGTCGTTCAAGGTAAGTTCGAGCAATGTGGATCGCACTCTTACCTTTAACGAAACCAGCGGTAATCCCCCCAGCAGAGCTGGGGCTCGCATTTGTACTAGTATTGAGTGCCTAAAGCAAAGGTTCCAACTCCTTCTTTTCTAGTTAAGCATGTTCAAATATTTCGATTTTTGATGTGAAGTCCTCTTTTGGCGTTCTGCAAGAAGGCTGTACTTTTGGTTTGTATTATTCGAGCTTTATATCCGCTTTCTTGTGAGAGGGCAATCTTTAGTTTGGAACATCAGCAATGCTCGTGACAGGTTCGCCTTGAACCAGCCTTAATTTTTTAGCCTTATTTCCAGCCACCCAAATTGGATCGACAATGCGTTCCTTACTGATAAAACCTATTGGCGCAGTGGTTAGTAAGTTTTTTACATCTTTACTTATCTGGTTTGAGCATGCTGTCTGGAGTTGAGTTAAAAGTCGTTTTGTTTCTGGCCATATTAAAAACTCCTCCTCCGCCCTCAAAATGCGTGAGTGATGAGTTCCAGATACATTGTCACCTACTAGTAACTCTTCAAAGAGCTTTTCTCCTGGGCGTAGGCCGGTAAACTGTATTTCGATATCACCTTCTGGGTTGTTTGCATCTTTAATCCCAAGACCCGATAAATGAATCATTCTCTTCGCTAGGTCTACGATTTTTACTGGCTCGCCCATATCTAAGACGAATACGTCGCCTCCTTGCCCCATTGCTCCGGCCTGGATAACGAGTTCAGCTGCTTCGGGTATAGTCATAAAATACCGGATGATGTCAGGGTGTGTCACTGTTACCGGCCCACCATTTTTGATTTGTTGGCGAAAGAGAGGCACAACGGAGCCGGAGGAACCAAGTACGTTACCAAAGCGTACCATGGTAAAACGTGTGTCTTGTTGTCGTTGGGCTAGGCCTTGAAGTAACAGCTCTGCAAAACGTTTTGATGCACCCATAATATTTGTGGAGCGTACAGCTTTATCAGTCGATATTAGTACGAAGGACTCTACCTTAGAGGCAATTGCCGCTTCAGCACAGTACCAAGTACCAAACACATTATTGCGCACACCCTCAACTATGTTGTGTTCGACGATGGGCACGTGCTTGTAAGCGGCTGCATGGTAAACTGTTTGCACACCGAATGTTTGCATGATGGTAGTTAGCAATTTTTGATCTTGCACTGACCCAATAAGAGATACCAACTCAACCGAGTTAGGTGATTGCCCTTCCGCAAGCCGCAATAATTCTTGCTCTATTTGATAGAGGCTAACCTCACTGATTTCAAATAGTATTAACTTTGATGGTTTCTGCTGAATGATTTGTCGGCAGAGTTCAGAGCCTATGGATCCCCCCGCTCCTGTAACCATTACTGACTTATTTGTGACGCAAGCATGGAGAAGCTCTACTTTGGGCTTTACAGGGTCGCGGCCTAAGAGATCCTCAATTTCGACATCCTTAATATCTTCGATTTTAGCTTTTCCGCTAAGAATATCTTGGATAGGTGGTATTGTTTGTATTCCAATGCTCAGGGGTTCAAGTGAGTTTATAATTTGTGACCTCCTGCGCCTGGAAGCCGACCCTAAAGCAAGAAAAACTTTAGTAATTTGATGCTGCTTAATGAGTTTATTTAGACTTCTGGGTTTGTATACTGGTAATCCCCTTAACAGAGTTCCCTTTAACTTGGGATTATCGTCTATAAAAGCGATAACCTTGTAATGGGTGTCTTGTATCGAGTTGGCTAGTTGGTATCCGCTGTAGCCTGCTCCGTAAATTACAATGTTTTCCTTAATGCTAGCTTTGGTGCGTACTAAATGTGATACAAAGCTTCTGATAAGTAGGCGAGGGGTTCCAACAAAAAATAAAGCAGTAAAAACATAAATAAACGGGACTGATCGAGGAATAGATGCTTTTATGAAGAAGCTGCTGGCAGCTAAAGCAGCCCCTGATATGCAGACACCAACCACCACACTAATTAAAGCCTGATGAGCCATATATCGTAAAATAGCTCTGTATAATCCAAGTTTTATAAAGGCGGCTAGGGAAACAATCAAAGTTATACCAAGGCTTGCAAGTTCCTGCCGGCCGATATCTACCCACACTGCCCCTAACCTTAAGCAGATAGATGCATACAATGCTAGCCCAATCGCAAGGGTATCATAAACTAGGGACAGGACTCTTTTAGCCTTCCTTGGTGCATTCAGTAATAACCCCAACATTTACTATGTAACTCCTTTTTTATATATCACCTCCATAAACTTGAAGGTGTCTTATGCATTTTAGCCGAAAAACCTACAAGTAAATGAAAAAAAATGTACCGTTAATTCCAGAAGTCATAAGTTCTTAAAATCGGACTATCAGCAAGTGGCTTTTGACGCCTGTTGGCTTGCTTAAGGATATTCAATTCGTGGCGTAGACCAAGTCACCATGCCAATATACTGATCAAAGGCGGAACTATGGTATATATTCAGCTGAGGTCTGTCAATGATTTTTCTATATAACTTACTGATTTATATGGAAAATTTATACCGGATAAGCCTTTAAGGCACACCTTGATGACATTACTGCATGGTTACCTACGAGGCATTGATTCCGGAGTGTTTATCAATAAGAATTAGTACTTAGAGCTTTGCCTTGAGTAAAATGGTGCTTATATGGATATACTATTAATAAAACCTTTAACTCCAAAACGGAAAGGTTAAAATTTGAACAAGATGACCAAGCCAATTTCTGGTTCTGACCCTTTGAGGGGCGCCCTGCCAGATGAGGTAGATTTACTCGAATTACTTAACTCTGTTAGCAGGACTTGGAAGCCGCTTTTTTTAGGAGCTCTATTAGTTACTGTGGCTTACATTGGTTGGCTTTCGATAGAAATACTTATAAGTAACCCTAGTAACAAAGTATATAAAGCCATCAAGCTGACCTTCGTTGGAGTGGATCAGCGCACTTACCCGAATGGAGCCGCCTTCCATCTTGAAGACATCATTGCGCCCGTGATTATTCAAGAAGTTTTTGAAAAGCATAGCTTGGAGACCCGTGGTATTACTGTAGAGGAGTTTCGCCGTTCTCTCAGTATCGAGCCCTATGCGCCAACTTATGCTTTGATAGTAGACAGGTATAGACGGCTTCTTAGTAACACTAGTTTAGTTGGACCTGAATTTGAAAGTATAGAAAGGCGTATGTCTGCGGAGCTAGCGTCGGCTACAAGCGGAGCTGCGATGTTGGCTATAAGCCTGGATCGATTTGAATTATCATCGGAGCTAGTATCGAAAATCCTATCTGATTTGCCTGCTACTTGGGCCCAGTACTCTATTACTAATAAAGGTGTATTAGATTTGGACATTGAGCTTGCCTCGGCCAAGTCTATCGATCGAGAACTAGTTAATAATATCGATTATATGGTGATTAGCGATCTTTTGCAGGAGAAAACGCAGTTAGTCGAAGCAAATATTGAGCTGCTTTCCGAGTTTGATGGTGCTGCAACCCTTACTGACCCGATTACCGGAGTGAGGCTAGCTGATTTAAAACAGTCTTTAAAAGACTTGCAACGCTATGTAATAGATGACTTGATGTCTCCAATAAGGTCTTTAGGGCTGACTCGTAATCGTGACTTATCTCTATACTATTATGAAGATAAAAGGCAGCGTTTGACCGAAGATTTCCAATTCCTGCAACGTCAGGCCGATTTAGTAAAAGAAGCATTTGAAAAGTATTCCTCAGAAACGTCATTGGCGACTATTGCTCCAGTTCAAGACGGTGTAGCTTACCTGGGTGGGGGGGCTCAGTTAAGTGCCGGAGCCTTGGATCGTGTTCTGGACATGTCTAGTGAAGATAAAGCAGAAGAGTATCGGCAGATGCTAAATCAACGATGGCTAGATACAAATATAAAGGCGGCAGATTTACAGAACCAGATAGCTGGGGTGAACCGATTAATTACAGCGCTAAAAGGTGAGGGGCAGTCTGAAACATCTAAAGCGTTAAAAGATGAATATCTGACACGGGCAGAGCGTATCTTGCCAAAGATTCTAGATAGAATTTCAGATTTTCTAGATATTACGCAGCGCATTTATAAGCAGCTTAGCAAAGAAAGTATCGGCATCAATGGTAAGTTATACGAGCCAATTACCAATCAGCCTTACATAAAGACATTTCCAATTGATATTGTGAGGGCAGTGGTTGTATGGGCCGCGTTGCTCATTATTATGGCAATTATTGTAGTGCCTAGCGTAATGGTTCGGCACGCCTTCAAAAATCGCAGGAAAATTGTTCAAAGCAGATAGATCGCCACTTTGGTTAAGGGAGCCTAGCTTATTGGCCTATGTATCAAAAAATGCCTGAACAAGCCTACCATATTGCCTTGCGAGAGAAAGATGAGATTGACTTAATTTATCTCCTCGAAGTGATTTGGCAAGATAAGTGGGCACTTTTAGTTATGGTGGCCCTCTCTTTACTGGTATCTTTAGCCTACCTGGGCTATATGCCGAAACAGTATCAGGTTTTGGTCAAGCTATATCCTATTGATACTATCCAGCTGGCTCCTGTGCTTCCTGGTAATGGTGGTAAAGAATTAGGCTATGGTGTTAATATCCAAGATGTAGAGGTGTTTTATCGCTCGGCCATAAATGACCTAAACAGTTTGGAATATCAAAAACAATTCTGGATACATCACCTAGGCTCCAGGCATTATGGGCCATTAGAAGGCGCAGCACTTGATGACTTCCTTGACTTCAGGGAATCGCTTCATTTAACCGAATCGATAGAAGAGAAATCGGCTAGCATACGTCTTACGGGAGACGATCCGGTATTGGTTTCAGGCTATCTCTCTGGATTTCTTGGTTATGTTTCAGCCAGGGTATCAACAACGTCCATCTCAAAACTGCTAGAAGCTATCGATACCAGTATTGAACGTATCGATCAAGCGATTCTGCAAGCCAGAGTTAAAGCCGAAGCCGAAATTAGCGACCGTATCGCAGATATTACCGAAGCATTAACGATCGCCACTTCTCTGGGGATTGAGGAAGCTGAGTTTGATCGGCTAGCTAATGTAGAGATCACTTTATTTAACAGTCGCCAATACTTATTGGGAGAAAAAGCGCTAACCTTTGAATTGAAGGCATTGGAACGACGTCGTGATAAAGATGCATTTGTGGAAGGATTACGAGAACTGCAGGCCGCCAAAGCGTCATTGCTGGCCGATCGAGAGCGGATCAATCGGAATATTAGTGAATTTCGCCCCCTGGTCTACCCAAAGTCTATAAGTCCCCCACTAAAGCCTGTCGGACCCAACAATGTACTGATAGTGGCCGTAGCAATGCTTATTGGAGGTATTTTGGGGATCATTGTTGTACTTGTTCGACATGGTTTACGCAGTTATCAAACAAGGCAGGGCAAACAAAAGTAGTTTATAGGCCTTACAAAACAGACTTGCGATATTTGGTTTTCATTGGTAGAGTGCGTCGCTTTTACTGAAAAGGCACGTAGCTCAGTTGGTTAGAGCACCACCTTGACATGGTGGGGGTCGTTGGTTCGAATCCAATCGTGCCTACCAGTTTTTTAATGTAAAATCATAGAGTTATCCCTTAATTTCAGTCTGCCGTCCGCGCCTTGTTGAATGTCGTGGTTGCAGAGGGCTGGCAAGCCCTAACGCCGTCGGCTTATAATCGGAAAGCTGCAGCAAAGCATCAGCAATACCATCACGTGGCCTTTCGTAGGGGTCACCACTGACACAAGGACAGCCCCATGCCCCTTATCTCCCTCCCCGATGGCTCCCAACGCGCGTTCGACGCCCCAGTTTCCGTTCTCGATATCGCCGCCGATATCGGCCCCGGCCTGGCCAAAGCCGCATTGGCCGGCGTGGTCGACGGCAGAGAAGTGGACACGTCCTTCGTTATTGAAAAAGACGCCGAGCTGGCAATCCTAACCGACAAGTCCCCCGAGGGCCTGGAGGTCATCCGCCATTCCACCGCCCACCTGCTGGCCCAGGCGGTAAAGCAGATCTTCCCCGAGGTCCAGGTCACCATCGGCCCCACCATCGAGGACGGCTTCTACTACGATTTTGCCTACCAGCGCGCCTTTACCCAGGAGGACTTGACCGCCATCGAGAAGAAGATGGAGGAACTGGCGCGTGCCGATTACCCGGTGACCCGGCGCGTGCTCTCCCGCGATGAGGCGGTGGCGTTTTTTCGCGGTATCGGCGAGCAGTATAAGGCGGAGATTATCGAGGGTATTCCCGCAGACGAGACGCTTTCGCTGTACCGGCAGGGCGATTTTGAAGACCTTTGCCGCGGGCCCCACGTGCCGTCTACCGGCAAATTGAAGTTTTTCAAGCTGATGAAAGTCGCCGGTGCCTACTGGCGCGGCGATGCGCGCAATGAAATGCTGCAGCGTATTTACGGTACCGCCTGGGCCAGCAAGAAGGACCTGAAAGCCTACCTGCACCGCCTCGAGGAGGCCGAGAAGCGCGACCATCGCAAGCTGGGTAAGAAGCACGACCTGTTTCATCTGCAGGACGAGGCACCGGGGATGATCTTCTGGCACCCCAAGGGCTGGACCATTTATAAAACCATCGAAGCCTATATGCGCCGGCAGCAGGAATTGCACGGCTACCGGGAAATCCATACGCCGCAGCTGGTGGATTTGAGCCTGTGGGAGAAATCCGGCCACGCCGACAAGTTCGGCGACGATATGTTTTTGCTGGCCTCTGAGGACCGCACTTTTGCCGTCAAGCCGATGAACTGCCCCTGCCATGTGCAGGTGTTCAATCAGGGCCTGCGCAGCTACCGGGACCTGCCCCTGCGGCTGGCGGAGTTTGGCTCCTGTCACCGCAATGAACCCTCCGGCTCCCTGCACGGCATCATGCGGGTGCGCGGCTTTGTGCAGGACGATGCGCATATCTTCTGCACCGAGCAGCAGGTACAGCCGGAAGTGTCGGCCTTTATCGATTTTCTGCACGAGGTTTATGAAGACTTCGGTTTCTCGGGGCTGATTTACAAGCTGTCGACCCGGCCTGAAAAGCGCGTTGGCTCGGATCAGGACTGGGACAGGGCGGAGCGGGCGCTCACCGAAGCCCTCGACGCCAAGGGTCTGCCCTGGGAGGAGCTGCCCGGCGAAGGCGCTTTCTACGGGCCGAAAATCGAGTTTTCCCTGAAAGACTGTCTGGGCCGGGTCTGGCAGTGCGGCACCATTCAAGTGGATTTCTCCATGCCGGGCCGGCTGGACGCCCAGTATGTGGCGGAAGACGGCTCGCGCCAGGTGCCGGTGATGCTGCACCGGGCCATTCTCGGTTCGTTCGAGCGCTTTATCGGTATTCTGACGGAGCAGTACGAAGGCGCTTTCCCCACCTGGCTGGCGCCGCAGCAGGCGGTGGTGATGACCATCACCGACAAGCAGGCGGATTTCGCCAGGGAAGTGGAAAAAACCATGATAAACAAGAACTTCCGGGTTTTCTCCGACCTCAGAAACGAAAAGATCGGCTTTAAGATCCGCGAGCACACCATACAAAAGGTGCCCTATCTGCTGGTGGTCGGCGACAAAGAGGTCGAGACTGGAACACTGTCGGTCAGAACCCGCAGCGGTGAGAATCTGGGCGCTATGAGTATTGAGGCCTTTGCGCAGCGTTTGACTCGCGATATAGAGACAAGGGGGCATCAGCCGGGCCTGGAGCTGGCCGCCGGGCAGTCGTAGCAGGCAGTTGCTTCACGGGCGCCCGAGTTAAGGCTTAAGGCGCCAAATCGGAAGAATTCAAGGCAGGGACGCCAATTCATGTCTAAACCTGATAGTCTTAAGGCCGAAATCGCCTTTCACGAGAAGATGTTTTTTGCTGCCTTGGCGGTGATTGTGGCCCTGGTGGCCTGGGCTGTCGAAAACCACGAAGCCATCGGTTGGTGGATTCTGGCCACTGCCGCTGTGGGTTTATTTTTGTTCGTCGGCTTTGGCCTGTGGAATTATCGACAGATCCGATCTCTACTGGAGAAACTGGACGATGCTTAATACGGTATTGTTAGGCTTTATGCTGATGGGCTTTATCGGTTTTATTGGTTATCTCGCCTATGATGCTTACAAGTCCTACCACAAGCATCAGTAACTCCGATGTTTGCCTACTTCTGCTCAGGTACCATTTGCCCGAGCGCCATTGCCCCCACAACCGCCCCTGCGGCCGCCATTTCCAAAAAATAGCCCAAAAATATGAAGATTCCTTACGAAACAAGGGCTTCCGGGCATTTCTCACTTGAGAAACAGCCAAATCGGCTATAAAATCCGCGGTCTTGTTGTAGTTAGGCCGTTTTTGTGGAATATCCGCAAAAAGCGGTCAAGACTTAGATAAACACTCCTACCCGAGGCGCCGTGTCCGCCCCGGGCTTCAGTCTATTGCTTCCGCGCGACTATTGGGGTTTATCGGGTCAGATTAGAGCGCCCCTGCCTAATCCAGGGTTATGGCCGGGGCGTATAACAGGCGAATAAGCCGAAACCAGGAGAAAAACCATCAAACGAGACAACTCCAAGGGACGCACCAAAAAAGCCCGTATCAACGAGCAGATCGAAGCCGGAAAGGTTCGGTTGATAGACGCCGAAGGCCAGCAGGCGGGCATAGTAACACTCGACGAGGCACTGCAGGTGGCCCAGGCCGCCGGGCTCGATCTGGTGGAAATCGCACCCGATAGCGAGCCGGTGGTATGCAAAGTGATGGACTACGGCAAGCACTTGTTTGATATCAAAAAGACCAGGGCTGCTTCGCGCAAGAAACAGAAGCAGCAGCAGATCAAAGAAATGAAGTTTCGCCCAGGGACGGAAATGGGAGATTATCAGGTCAAACTGCGCAACCTGATACGTTTCCTAGAACACGGGGACAAGGCCAAGGTGTCACTGCGTTACCGCGGCCGTGAAATGGCCCACCAGGAACTGGGGATGGAAATGATGCAACGCATCGAACACGACCTGGAGGAGTTGGGTACCGTAGAGCAGCGGCCGAAGATGGAAGGCCGGCAGCTGATTATGGTGATTGCCCCGAAAAAGAAAAAGTAACCGGGCTTTTAGCTGCCTTTTTACTTTGTGTCATTAACGAAACAGCCACCCGGCTGCCAAATGCGGAGTTTTTCCCATGCCAAAAGCTAAAGTACACAGTGGCGCTGCCAAGCGCTTCAAGAAAACCGGTGCTGGTATCAAGCACAAGCACGCGTTTAAGAGCCATATCCTTACCAAGATGACCACCAAGCGCAAGCGCCAGCTGCGCGGCACCAGCGTAATCAACGCCGCCGACAAACCACTGGTGGAACGCATGTTGCGCACCAAGTGATCGGCCTGCGCTGGTCGAACAGATATCTCAGGTAAACAGTTAAGAGGATTGGATTATGGCCCGTGTAAAACGTGGTGTAGAGGCGCGCCGGCGCCACAAAAAAGTGTTAAAAGCAGCAAAAGGTTACTATGGCGCGCGTTCGCGCGTTTTTCGCGTCGCCAAGCAGGCCGTCATCAAGGCCGGCCAGTACGCCTACCGGGACCGCCGTGTGAAGAAGCGCAATTTCCGCGCGCTGTGGATTACCCGCATCAACGCCCAGGCGCGTGCGCTGGGTATCACCTACAGCCAGTTGATTGCCGGTCTGAAAAAAGCCGATATCGCGCTCGACCGCCGCGTGCTGGCCGATCTGGCGGTACACGATAAAGTGGCTTTTGCGGCTGTCGTGGACAAGGCCAGAGCAGCCCTGACCTCTGCCGCCGCCTGAGGCGTGGCAGGGGGCTGAATCACCCGGCGACGGCGTCTATCCCGCTGTTTGTGACTGCAGCAACATACTTGTGTAAAAAACGCGGGATAAACTTGTGAAGGGGAGGGGCCTGCCGGGTTCTCTTCCCTTTTTTAATGGTGAAAGGCGGGTAATAAGCCACATTAGCAGCACAACACTACAGGCTGCGGAGAGCACTGATGGAAAACTTAACGGCGTTAACCGATCGGGCGCTGAAACTGGTGGAGGAGGCCGGCGACCTCTCGACGCTCGACCATGTGCGGGTGGAATACCTGGGTAAAAAAGGCCAGATTACCGCACTGCTGAAAGGGCTTGGGGCATTATCGGCCGAAGAGCGCCCCCGCGCCGGCGCCGAAATCAATAAAGCCAAACAGCGTATACAGGCGCAGATTACCGAGTCGAAGCAGCGCCTGGAACAGGTGGCGGTGGAAGCCAAGCTGGTTTCCGAGACCATTGATGTCACGCTACCGGGCCGCGGCCAGCACAGCGGCGGGTTGCATCCGGTTACCCGCACAATGGAGCGCATCGAAGCGCTGTTTGCGGCAGCGGGCTATGCGGTCGAGCAGGGGCCGGAGATCGAAGATGACTACCACAATTTCGAGGCCCTGAATATTCCCGCTCATCACCCGGCGCGGGCAATGCACGATACCTTTTATATCCGCAGTACCAACCGCGCGGCATCCCCCGCTGCAGGTGATGGCAGTGCGCCGGCATCATATGTATTGCGCACCCATACCTCACCGGTACAGGTGCGGACCATGGAAAACCAGCGGCCGCCAATCCGCATTATCTGCCCGGGCCGCGTCTACCGTTGCGATTCGGATCTGACGCATACTCCCATGTTTCACCAGGTAGAGGGGCTGGTGGTGGATAAGGACATCAGCTTCGCCGATCTCAAGGGCACGGTCGATCAGTTTCTAAAAGCCTTCTTCGAAACCGATGTGCCGGTGCGCTTTCGCCCCTCTTATTTCCCGTTTACCGAACCGTCTGCGGAGGTGGATATTCAGTGCACCAATTGCGGCGGCCGCGGCTGCAGGGTCTGCAGTCATACCGGTTGGCTTGAAATCATGGGCTGCGGCATGGTGCACCCCAATGTCTTCAAAGCCAGTGGCATCGATACCGAGGTGTATACCGGCTTTGCTTTCGGCATGGGAGTGGAACGCCTGGCGATGTTGCGCTATGGCGTCAACGACCTGCGCCTGTTTTTCGAAAGTGACTTAAAGTTCTTAAAACAGTTTTGACATAGCTACAATAATTTTAACTTTGGGAATCGAACCCTTCAGGAGTCAAGTCAATGAGAATATCCATTTTTGGAACCGGTTATGTGGGCCTGGTTACGGGCGCCTGTCTGGCCCAGGTGGGCCACGATGTCTGCTGTGTGGATGTGGACGAGCGCAAAGTGGAGAACCTGAAGGCGGGTATCATTCCCATCTATGAGCCGGGCCTCAAAGATGTGGTCGAGCACGCCGTGGCAGAGGGGCGCCTGACATTTACCACCGCTGCCGCGGACGCAGTCGCCCATGGCGAGGTGATTTTCATCGCCGTGGGTACACCGCCGGACGAAGACGGCTCGGCCGATCTGCGCTATGTACTGGCAGTTGGCACAACCGTAGCCGAGCACATGCAGGACTACCGCCTGGTGGTCACCAAGTCGACAGTACCGGTAGGCACCGCCGCAAAAGTGCAAAGTGCCGTGGCAGAAGTGCTGGCACAGCGGGGTGCGGATATTCCCTTCGATGTTGCCTCCAATCCGGAGTTTTTGAAGGAGGGGGCTGCGGTCAGCGATTTCATGAAGCCCGACAGAATTGTTGTCGGCACCGACTCGGCGCGGGTGGAAAAGCTGATGCGCGAACTGTATGCGCCGTTTAACCGCAACCATGATCGCCTGATTTTTACCGATGTCAGTTCATCCGAACTGATCAAATATGCCGCCAACGCCATGCTGGCTACCAAGATCAGTTTTATGAATGAACTGGCCAATATCGCCGAAAAAGTCGGCGCCGATATCGAGCAGGTCAGGCGGGGTATCGGCTCCGATCCGCGCATCGGCTATCACTTCATCTATCCCGGCTGCGGCTATGGCGGCTCGTGCTTTCCAAAAGACGTCAAGGCGCTGGTGAGGACGGCGGAGGAGTATCGCTACGCGCCGGAGTTATTGACGGCCGTCGATGCCGTTAACGACCGCCAGAAGGAGCGGCTCTACCAGAAACTCTCGGCCTACTTTGCCGGCAACCTGCAGGGCAAGAACATTGCCATCTGGGGCCTGGCGTTCAAACCCAATACCGACGACATGCGCGAGGCGCCGAGTCGCACCCTGATGCAAGCGCTGTGGGATGCCGGCGCCAAGATCCGCGCCTTTGACCCGGAAGCGCTGGAAGAGGCCGGGCGCATCTATGGCACCAGAGACGATCTGCAGCTCAGTCATAACGCCTTTGAGATTCTCGACGGCGCCGACGCGCTGGTGATCTGTACGGAATGGCAGCAGTTTCGCTCGCCGGATTTCAGTGAGATCAAGCGCCGGCTCAATAAGCCGGTGATTGTCGATGGTCGGAATCTTTACGATCCCGAGCTGATGGCGGAGAAAGGTATCGAGTACTTCTCCATCGGCAGGGACAGCCTGGGTCGGGACAGCCTATGAAATTGAGCGAATCCTGGTTGCGGGAGTGGGTCGACCCCGCACTCGGCACCGATGAACTGGTGGAACAAATCACCATGGCCGGCCTGGAGGTCGATGCCACCGAGGCGGTGGCCGGTGAATTCTCCGGTGTGATAGTCGGCGAGGTGCTGAGTGTGGAGCCCCACCCCAATGCCGACAAGCTGCGCGTCTGCCAGGTGGCGGGCGCTGCGGAAGTGGCCCAGGTTGTCTGTGGGGCCCCCAACGCCCGCGCCGGTATCAAAGTGCCCTTTGCCACCGTGGGCGCCGTATTGCCGGGCGATGTCAAAATCAAGAAAGCCAAATTGCGCGGTGTAGAGTCCCGCGGCATGCTCTGTGCGCAGACCGAGCTGCAGGCCGGCGACGATGCCAGCGGTTTGTGGGAGCTGCCGGCCGACGCCCCCACCGGCCAGCCGCTGCAGCGGTATCTGCAGCTGGACGATACCCTGATCGATATCGATCTGACGCCGAACCGCGGCGACTGCCTGTCGATAAAAGGTGTGGCCCGCGATATCGGCGTGCTCAATCGGCTGTCGCCGGATGCGCCGGCCATTGAGCCGGTCGCCGCGACTATCGACGATGTCTTTCCCGTGCATATCGAGGCCGCTGCCCGCTGCCCGCGCTACGCCGGGCGCATTATCCGCAATATCGATATCGGCCGCCCCAGCCCCAGCTGGATGCAGGAGCGGCTGCGCCGCTGCGGTGTGCGCAGTATCGATGCGGTAGTGGATGTCACCAACTACGTCATGCTCGAGCAGGGCGTGCCGATGCATGCCTTTGACCTCAATACCCTGGATCGCGGCATTGTTGTGCGTATGGCCACAGATGCCGAGCCGCTGGCACTGCTGGACGGGCAGGAGGTCAAACTGCAAGCCGATACGCTGGTTATCGCCGATCACGGCAAAGCGGTGGCCATGGCCGGTATCATGGGCGGTGCGGCCACGGCCGTCGGTGAAACAACCCGGGATATCTTTCTGGAGAGCGCGTTCTTCGACCCTGTCGGTATAGCCGGCCAGGCGCGCAGTTATGGACTGCACACCGAGTCATCGCACCGCTTTGAGCGCGGCGTGGATTACCGCATGCAGGAGCAGGCCATCGAGCGCGCCACCCGCCTGCTGCTGGACATCGTCGGCGGCGAGCCGGGGCCGGTCAGTATCGCCGAAGACGCCGCGGCAATGCCCGCCGGCCGCCAGGTGAAACTGCGCAGGGAGCGTATTCACAAAGGCTTGGGTTTCGAGATGCCCGACGCCGAGGTGGTGGATATTCTCTGCCGGCTTGGCCTCGAGCTGATCGAAACCCAGGGCGGCGGCTGGACCTTTGGCGTACCCAGCTACCGCTTCGACATCGCCCTGGAAGAGGACCTGCTGGAAGAACTGGCGCGCGTATTTGGTTACAACCGTCTGCCGACCACCAGTTTCAGCACCGAACTGCGCATCAAGCCCAACACCGAGTCGCTGCTGGGGCTGAAAGCGGTGCGCCAGCATTTGATAGCAAAGGGCTATTACGAAGCTATAACCTATAGCTTTGTGGAGCCGGATCTGCTCAAGCTATTCGATCCAAAAGCCGAGCCGGTGGAACTGCAGAACCCCATCAGCGCCGATATGGCGGTGATGCGCACCACATTGTGGCCCGGTCTGGTGCATGCACTGCAACACAATCTCAACCGCCAGCAGCAGCGTATCCGGCTGTTTGAAACCGGATTGCGCTTTGTGCCCAGTGCCAAGGGGCTGTTGCAGGAGGCGATGGTTGCCGGTGCCATCTGCGGCGAGCGCTATCCGGAAAGCTGGGCGCTAAAGGCGGGCGGCGTTGATTTCTACGACTTGAAGGGCGATCTCGAATCACTGTTAGAACTCACCGGCAATGCGATAGCCTTCTCATTTATGGCCGCCCAGCACCCGGCCCTGCACCCCGGTCAATCTGCGCTAGTGCTCAAAAACGGCACTGAGGTGGGTTATATCGGTACCATTCATCCGCAAATTCAGCAGCGGCTGGGCCTGCCGCAGCCGGTATTTTTGTTCGAAATTGCCCAGTCGGCAGTGGCTGAGGCGAAGCTGCCGAGATTCCGGGAATTGTCGAAATTCCCCGAAGTTCGCCGCGATATCGCCGTCATTGTCGACCAGTCACAACCGGTTGAAAGGTTGCTGGAAACCGCCTCCAGCAAAGCTGGAGATTACCTTCAAGAGTTAAAGGTATTTGACCTATATGTAGGCAAAGGCATTGATCCACATAGAAAAAGTGTCGCTTTGGGCTTGACCTTTCAACATCCTTCCCGCACTCTTACTGAGGATGAGATTAACGCCTCTATGGACGCGGTGGTTAGAAGCCTGGAGGTAGAATTTGACGCCACCCTCAGATAAGGGCCTCTGACCGATGACACAGGCGCTGACCAAGGCGGACTTGGCCGAAAAGCTGTACGAAGAACTTGGCCTCAACAAACGTGAAGCCAAAGAACTGGTAGAGATGTTTTTCGAGGAGATTCGTTCAGCCCTGGAAAAAAATGAGCAGGTAAAACTGTCCGGCTTTGGCAACTTCGAAGTCAGGGACAAGCGACAGCGACCGGGGCGCAACCCGAAAACGGGCGAGGAGATACCCATTACCGCCCGCCGCGTAGTCACCTTTCGCCCCGGACAGAAGTTAAAGGCGCGAGTCGAAGCATATGCTGGAACCAAGCAACAATGACGAACTGCCGGTTATTCCCGGCAAGCGTTATTTCACCATTGGCGAAGTCAGTGAGTTGTGTGCCGTCAAACCGCATGTGTTGCGCTACTGGGAGCAGGAGTTTCCGCAGCTGAAGCCGGTCAAGCGCCGCGGCAACCGCCGCTACTACCAGCGCCAGGACGTCCTCACCATCCGCCAGATTCGCGCTCTGCTCTACGATCAGGGCTTCACCATTGGCGGCGCGCGCCAGCAGATGGCGGGCGAATCGGCGAAACAGGACGCCAGCCAGTTCCAGCAGCTTGTCAGCCAGATGGTCAATGAGCTGGAGGAGGTCTTGCAGGTATTGAGAACGGATACCTGAGGAGCCTGCCCGGGCAGCTGAAACTGCTTGCAATCCGGGGCTGATCCGTTATTATTTCGCCTCCTCTGCAGGACTTGATTTTCAGCTAAATCAACGGCTTATCGAGCTTTAGCCGGTCAATTTCGGAGCGTAGCGCAGCCTGGTAGCGCACCACACTGGGGGTGTGGTGGTCGTCGGTTCAAATCCGGCCGCTCCGACCAGTTAACCCGTTGAAACTTCAGCAATGTTATCCAATTCCTTCGTGGCTTGTTGCGGTGTTGTCATGTCAGCGTGACAAATACGTGACAACACCTTGTCGAGCTTGCCCACTGACTCCTGCCGATTCTTTGGCGCCAGGTGACCATACTCTTCTGTCTGCGTGATTGAGGCATGGCGCATGCAGTCCTTCACCAAGTAAATGGGTACGCCTGCCTGTAACAGCCAACTGCAATACGTATGGCGTAAAGCATGAGGAAAGAAATCGGGTACTCCCGCGTCGTGACACATCCGCTTGAAGCACTTTCTGATATCTCCCAAATGTTTATCGCCGTTTTCACCTTTGCCGACGAGCGGAAAAAGCCAGGGAGTGTTTGGGCAATGCGCCTTGATATAAGACAACCGCCGTAAAATCACCTTCCTCGCTGTTTTACTCAAAGGCACCGTATCGTATTGACCGTTTTTCTGATCGTCAGGGTCAAGATGAATCACGTTGTGACGCAAATCAACCCGTTTCAACTCACACGCTAACATCTCCATTTTCCGCATGCCGGTGTTCAGTCCGAGTTCGACAAAATCCACTGAGTATCGCAACAGAACTGTGAAGGGCTGCTTGAGCAGGTGGATACCGGAAGAGAATATCTCAAGGTACTCGATATGTTCGATGACCTCGAGATGCCAGAACAGGGGAAGTTATGGAGTCGTGAATTGCGCAATCATGTAGTGCATTTGGCGATTGAGGCATATCGGAGAGAGGATATTTCCTACGGCAGATCTCCTTGACCGGTAATCCAGCTTCGCCTTCCTTCAAAACCCCAATGATCTGTTCTTCAGTGAAACGTTTCTTCATGTCCGTCGTTTCCTCTAAGGATGGACTTTACTAAGTTCTGAATGGCTCGGCTAGCAGGGAGCAGATCATTCCCACACTAAAGCCGGGAGCTACCGCGTCCACCTGCTTTACTTATTACATTGATAGTTAGAAAAACTTGCACAAAACTTAGTAGAATCTGCACAGACCTTTCAGCGCCGGCGAACTATGCTATTGAATCGATTTTGATGGCTAACTATATAGTTTTAGTTAGAAATACACCTGGCGCGCTGGCATTTGTGCCGACAGTTAAAATAAGTAGCAATGTTTGCTACAGCGCATCGAACATTATGGATAAAATAAATGAATGACCTCCCTCCAAGTGTTAACCCTCCCTCAGAAAGGGAACTAGATAACCGTTTGTCCAAGCTACAAGATAATATGCGCGCATCAAATCTGGACTTTTATATATGCCACTGCCCGGATAATATTTATTACCTGACCAATTTCGCCAATTTTGTCCATGAACGCCCGTTTATTTTGCTGATTCCGAAATCGGGTATTCCATACTTCGTTATACCCCGCCTGGAAGGCCCACATGTTTTAGCTCGCTCGCTAGTGAAGCTCGAGCAGGTGTGTTATTCAGAGTTTCCAGCGCCGCAGGGCACTAGTTGGGCTTGTCGGTTACAATCGCTGATACCCAAGGGTAGCAAAATCGGTGTCGAGGATACCGCCCCGGCTTATCTGGTCCGTATGCTGGAGGGTGATATTGATTGCCAGTTGGTCTATTCACCGCTGGTGGATACGCTGAGGGAAATCAAATCCCACTATGAGATATCCAGAATCGAATACACATGCAACTGGTTAAGTACCGGTCACAAAGCACTGCTGGCTAATGCCAAAGTAGGTCAAACCTTTATCGAGGCTTACAGTCAGACTTCGGCATTGCTGATGGCACAGCTTCTAGCGGATAGACCCACCACTAATATGCTGGCGACCAATATCCATGCGATGATTCAACCTCCTTCCGTGTCGCACGACCCCCATAACTTTACCAATGTGTTTATGCCACAGGAACAGGGTGGCCCCCATGTCACCGTTATTACCGGTAAAGCCGACGGTTATGGAGCTGAGATTGAGCGCACGTTTTTTCTTAACAGCGTACCGGAAAATGCCAAAAGGCCTTTTGAAGTGATGCTTGCGGCGCGCCAGATTGCTTTTGATCTAACTCGCCCCGGCCAGTCTATGGCAGAAGTCGACAGGCAAGTGAAGCTGTGTGTCGAGTCGGCGGGTTATGCGGATAACTGGCTGCATCGAACCGGCCATAGTTTTGGTGTTACGCAGCACGAAGGCCCCTTTCTAGCTGAGGGTTATCAACGTGAAATTCAAGCGAATATGGTGTTCAGCATTGAACCGGGTATTTACTTGCCAGGTATCGGCGGATTCCGTTTTTCTGATACGGTATTAGTGACAGAGGACGGCAACCGCTGCTTGACCGAAGCGCCGGAAACTCTCGAAGAGCTAACCATTATTAACCAGTAAACACCGTCCATGAGCAACTCCCTATCAATACAAAAACTAAGCTCGACGCCCGATAAATCTGCCGGCGAGCAATCCGTCTATTTCATATTGATCATGCTGGGGCTGGTTAATCTATTTAACTATATGGACCGAATTGTATTCTCCATGTTGCTGGAGTTGATTAAGGACGAACTTTCACTCTCTGATAGCCAAATGGGATTGCTTGGCGGATTTGCCTTCGCTGCATTTTACGCGATATTTGGCCTGTTCATGGGGTGGATGGCGGATAGGTATAACAGAGTTAATATTATTTCAGTCTCTCTGGCGGTGTGGAGCGCTGCATCAGCCGCCTGCGGAATTGTCCATTCATTTGCGCAACTTTTTTTTGCGCGAATTTGTATCGGCGCGGGTGAAGCCGGTTGCGTACCGTCCGGTCACTCTATCATTGGCGATTGCTTTCCCCCCGAGCGGCGTTCATTGGCAATTGCAATTTTTACCGGCCTGGGATTTATCGGCACGTTAATGGGTATGTCGTTATCCGGAATTCTTGTCGAGTGGGTTGGCTGGCGCGGTGTTTTTATTTGCTTTGGATTGCCCGGCCTGTTGTTTGCCATTGTCGTGCGCTTGTCATTAAAGGAGCCGGGCCGCGGGCAGTTTGACACGGTCAGCCCCGCGCTAGCCAGCCCGCGCTTTATCGCCTCGGTCAAGCAGCTTATTGGCTACAGCGCTTTTCGCCATCTGCTCATTGCGATTTCCCTATATTATTGCATCGCCGGCGCCTGGGTATGGGTACCGAGTTATTTTTTCAGATCCTATGCTGTGAGCGTGACGGAATTTGGCACCAGTGGAGGATTGCTGTTAGGTATTGGCTCTATTATCGGTATAGTAATGGGCGGCTTTTTCGTCAACAAGTTAATCGGTATGGATGCGCGCTGGGAATTTTGGTTCCCTGCACTTGCAATAGTTTTGTCAGTACCTTTACATATCGCGCTCTACAGTGTCGATAGCATAACAAGCGCTTATCTGTTGCTGTTTTTGTCATCGGCTGTATTCGCATTGGGCATGGGCCCAAGTATGGCTTGCGTACAGGTGCTGGCGCCCCCATCCATCCGGGCTACCGCAGTAGCGTTAATGGTATTTACAACATCACTGATTGGCTACGGCATGATGCCGTT
>JANQMH010000027.1 GCA_028280195.1 Exilibacterium sp. | reverse complement strand
TTCACGGCCAACCGAACCTGCTGGCCCGAAACCGTGGGATGCGAATTATACGCCTCTGCGAGCACTTGTAAACCGGTAATTTAACGCCGGGGTTACCCGGCACGGACCGCCGACTCGCACGCTCGGGACAGCCTTACAGACCGACCCCTACCCCGAGGGGAAGGCGCGCATTATACGCCTTCAAAGCGCCTCTGCAAGGGCTTTATAGCGGACCTCGATAGCGGACCTCGGCCACCCGGGCGGCTTCAGTTAAGATCGAATAAATGATATTTCTTCTTACCCAGCCTGACGACAAAAAAGCGACCGTAGAAAGCACGCTGAGGCGAGAGGCATTCGGCCAATTTCATATTGTCCTGCATGGACATGGCCTGCCCGTTTATCCACACCGCCTGGCGGCCGAGTGCATCCTTGACCTGTTTGCCTGAGGTGGCCATACCGCAGTCGGTAAGCAGCTGTGTCATGGGCAGATCCGCCAAGGCGATACCCTGCAGGCTGGAGGCGGGCAAACCGTCCAGTTTCAACTGCTCGAAGTCGGTTTCATCGAGTGCCTGCAAAGAGTCGCTGAACATCGCCGCGGTAATCCGCCGCGCTGCCTGCAGCCCCTTTTCGGCGTGAATCAACCGCGTTACTTCCTCGGCGAGAATTGCCTGCGCAGCCGGCCGGCCCTGGGCCAGCTGATCCTCCATTTCGATCTGTTCGATGCGCGCCACGGGCAGGAAAGTGAAATAGCGCAGAAACCGGTAGACATCCGCATCGGCAGTATTCAGCCAGAACTGGTAAAACGCGTAGGGCGAGGTTCTGGCGGCATCCAGCCAGACGGTGCCGGTTTCGGTCTTACCAAACTTGCTGCCATCGGCTTTGGTCACCAGCGGTAATGTCAGCCCAAAGACGTGACCACCGTGGTATTTGCGGGTCAGGTCGACACCGCCGACAATATTGCCCCACTGATCAGAGCCGCCGATCTGCACGGTGCAGTTGCGGCGCTGGTAGAGTTCGGCGAAATCATAGGACTGCAGCAACATATAGGTAAACTCGGTAAAGGAGATACCGGTGCCTTCGCGCTCCAGCCGCTGTTTGACCGACTCCTTGTGGATCATATTGTTGACCGAGAAATGCTTGCCGACGTCACGCAGGAAATCCAGCACCCGCATGTCGGCGGTCCAGTCCAGGTTATTGACCACTTCGGCGGCATTGTCACCGCAATCAAAATCGATAAAGCGGCTGACCTGCAGCCTCAGCTTCTCCACCCACTGCGCCACCACATCGGGCGTATTGAGCTTGCGCTCCTGGGCTTTGAAACTCGGGTCGCCGATCAGCCCGGTGGCACCGCCAACCAGGGCAATGGGTTTATGCCCGGCCAGCTGAAACCGTTTAAGTACCAGCAAAGGCACCAGGCTGCCAATATGCAGGCTGTCGGCGGTGGGGTCGAAGCCACAGTAAAGGGTGCGGGACTGCTGCGCCAGATGGCTCTCGAGAGCACCATCACCTGTCATTTGGGCAACCAGGCCGCGGGCCTGGAGGTCCTGAACGAGACTTGAATCAACCGCCGGCATGTCGTTAACCCTGTACTGCTGGACCTTGTTTGCAAATACTCACTTCGCCCGCGGTAACCGGGAAATAACCAGCGACCGGGAGAGCGAGGTGGAAAAAATGACACCGAAAACAGCCGCCCAAGATACCGAATCCATTCGCAAAAACAAGGCCTCAATCAATGTAAGGCGAGCCACCGCTCGGAGCCTGCAGCCCGGAATCAAACGCCGCGCGCGATGTCACATATGTTACCCACCGCACAAGCTGCCTACAGGCGTCACTTCAGAGGTGATATTCGCTGATTTTTCTGTTATAAACAGTCGGGTTAGCGACCATTTTTTACACACAAAATAGAAGTTTGATGGAAGCCACTGAAAACAAACAAAAAAGTAATAAGCTCCTGGCGCTGATCCACTTCCCGCGCAGCCATATGGTGGCTGCAACGGCGCTGGCTGTCGCCCTGACATTGCTGTTGTCTCTGTTTCCGTCTGAGGATGTCGAAGCCAAGCGGCAGAAACAGGTGCTAGAGCTGACTTTGCCCCAATATCCCGCTGCCGAAGAGATCTTTAGCGAAGAGATCATGGCGCCGGAATTGCCCTGGCGCCAACTGACAGTGAAAAGCGGCGACAATCTCTCGCTGCTGTTCCAGCGGGCCGGGCTCACTGACCGCGATGTCCACGAGTTGGTCAGTAGCGGCAAGCAGGCGAAATCCCTGACCCGTATACACCCGGGCCACCGGCTCGACTTCCAGGTGGATGAAGGCGGCAAACTGCAGCAGTTGCGCTACCGCGAGAGCCGGCTGCGCAGCCAGTTGTTTACCCGCACCGAGAGCGGCTTCGAGGCCAGGGACGAAAACAGACAGCCGGATATACAGACGGCCTATCGCGAAGCCACGATCACCAGTTCGCTGTTCCTCGCCGGCCAGGAGGCGCAGCTCGACACCAGCCTGATTATGGAGCTGGCCAATATTTTTGGCTGGGATATCGATTTTGTGCTCGATATCCGCAAAGGCGACCGCTTTCGGGTATTGTTTGAGGAAAAATTCCTCGACGGCGAGAAAATCGGCAACGGCAGCATTTTGGCGGCAGAATTTACCAACCAGGGAAAGAGCTTCAAAGCAGTCAGATACGCCGGCAAGGATGGCGATAGCCAGTATTACACGCCCGAGGGTCACGCCATGCGCAAGGCGTTTTTGCGCGCACCGCTGGACTTCAGTCGCATTTCCTCCAACTTCAATCTGCGGCGGTTACACCCGATTCACAAGAAGATCCGCGCACACCGCGGCACCGACTATGCCGCCGCGCGCGGCACACCGGTATACGCTGCCGGCGATGGCCGCGTTATTGCCTCGGCCTACAACAGGGCCAACGGCAACTACGTCTTCATTCAGCACGGCAATGAGATCGTGACTAAATATCTGCACCTGCACAAGCGCACAGTCCGCAAGGGGCAGCGGGTCAAACAAAAGCAGCTGATCGGCACTGTCGGCTCCACCGGCTACTCTACCGGCCCCCATTTGCACTATGAATTTGTCGTCAACGGCGTGCACCGCAACCCGCGCACCATTTTGCAGAAGATGCCGAAAGCAAAATCCATCCCCAGCCACCAACAACAGGATTTCTACAGCCAGGTCGAACCGGTTCTCGCCAAACTCGACAGCTATCGCACGACACAGCTGGCCTTAAGCGAGCCAGGCGATTCGAACGTTAATTAAGCGACGCTCACTCAAGACGATGGACGGCCGCGAACTCTATATTGGTCTGATGTCCGGCACCAGCGCCGATGCCGTCGACGCCGCTGTCATCGACTTTGCGCAACCGGCCCCGCAGCTTGTCGCACACCATAGCCACCCCATGGACAGCGGCGTCCAGCGCCAAATTCACCAGCTTGCCACCCCTGCCGACAACGAAATCGACCGCCTCGGCGTGCTCGACCGCAAGTTGGGCGGTATCTTTGCCGATGCGACCCTGGCCCTGCTCGACAAAGCCCGGCTCAACCCCGGCGATATCGTGGCAATCGGCAGTCACGGCCAGACTATTCGCCACCGCCCGCCGCAGGTGTGCGAATTGCCGTTTACTCTACAAATCGGCGATCCCAACGATATCGCTGTCAAAACCGGCATCACCACAGTCGCCGATTTCCGCCGCCGCGATATTGCCGCCGGCGGCCAGGGCGCGCCGCTGGCGCCGGCATTTCACCAGGCGGCTTTCAGGTCGGCAGACAGGGAACGGGCAATCGTCAATATCGGCGGCATGGCGAATGTGACCTACCTGCCGCTACGGGGAAAGGCTATCGGCTTCGACACCGGGCCGGGCAATGCGCTTATGGACACATGGATACTGCAACACCGCGGCGAACCCTTCGATCGCGGCGGCCACTGGGCAGCTGGCGGCAGCGTGATGGAAACACTGCTGGCCGAACTGCTGGCACACCCGTTCTTTCACCAGGCGGGCCCGAAAAGTACCGGCAGGGAAGATTTCAATATCGGCTGGCTGCAAAGTGTTCTTGATCGCCACCCCCAGGCGCTGGCCGCCGCCGATATCCAGGCAACACTGCTGGAGCTGACCGCTGCCAGTATCAGCACTGCCGTCGCCGGCCTGGACGGCAACGCCGACTGTGAAGTGTTTATCTGCGGCGGCGGCGCTCACAATCAACAGCTGCTGTCACGCCTGCAGAAACTGTTAACCCCCCGTGCGGTCAGCACCACCGATACACTGGGGCTGAGCGCCGACTGGGTGGAAGCGGCCGCATTTGCATGGCTGGCCCGGCAGACTCTGCAAAAACTCAATGGCAATCTCACCGCAGTGACCGGCGCCAACCGTGAAGTGATACTGGGCGGGGTTTACTTTGGCGGCTCAGTACCCCCGGTCCCCGGCACGTCGCCATAAACCGGCACAGCGCTGGATAACTCAGCGACATACGTTTCAAGTATATCGATGGGCGGGCGTATCCGCATAGATTTCATCGCATTGCACGGCTCATTACCCGGCATATCCAAGCCCGGCATATCAAAAGTTTTCGTGCTGGCGCACATGCTGCCAGCTGGCGCCGTTGTCCAGCGACTCGTAAAAGTCCCCTGAGGCGCCATTGCAGGAAACCATCAGGCGGTCCACCACCTGGGGAACGACAGAATAGCAATACGGTTTGGGGAGACTGTGGCCGGTATCGGACCAGGACTTACCGCCGTCGTCGGTGGACAGGAGCCTGGTATCGGAAGATCTCTCCCCGGTCCAGATATTGACATTGGCAAATGCTACCGCCGCAATCGCCTGGAGTTCATTTTTAAACCAGGGAACGGTGCGCAAACTAAAGCTATGGCGTTTGCTCCTGACAGCTTTATCACCCTGCGGGCAATCTCTGTCGTGAGTTATCTGGCCGTCACAGCGCAACACAAAAGTGGCAATTTCCTCCCACTGGCCCGAGCTTTCCACATATCTCAGATAGCTGGGCCGGCCCGTCCACGACCAGAACCCCGCCTGCCTGATACCGAGCTTGATAGCACCCGCCTGCACAATGGCGGAAATATCCGGTTTACTCTCCGGCATGTATACCTGCCAGTTGTCGCCGCGATAGCCAAACACTTCAGGCTTGCTGTTGGAAAACACCGGGTCCTGGCGCATCGACAGCGTATGTACGGTGATATAGGTCTCGTCGGCAATCGCAGACAAGGTCACACCGGAAATCTTCCTGGGTTTGCGAGGCTGTTTTTTTCCCGGCTTTTCTTCCTCGGGCCGAGGCATACTTTGCCAGCCCTGCAAAGGCGTATAGTGATCCAGCTCCTGCCATTGCAGCTCACCCCGGGACACATTCATCCGCAGCACACTCAGCTTTGTTTGCTGTTTGGCCAGCACGTCGATGCCGCCACCATGGAAAAAAAGCTCTTCAATCCTATGGCTGTGATGCAGTGATATATCCCGCCAGGCCCCGCCCGCCGGCTTCCAGAACAGGCGCCCCTCACCGCCCCCCACAACCAGGTCGCCGCGATCATTTTGGGCAATGGCCGTCAGGTCCAGATTGGTATCAACCGCGTCCAGCTCCCAGTCGCCCCCGGCCGTGCGCTTGATAATGACGCCTAACTTCGCGAGAAAATAAATGGAGCCATCCGGTGCCAGATAACTTCCTTGATAGGTGACCGGGTTTTGCGCCGCCGACACATACAGCGATTCCCGCTCTTCGTCGTAATCATCACCGTCCCAGCCGCGTATTACTCCCGGATCAAACGGATAAAACGGGAAATACTTTGCCAGCACCTCGCCGGGCTCCGGCTCGGGCAGGCGCAGCAGGGTATCGATATACTTATCCTCCTGCGACTTCGGGTAATAGATGATGGTCCCCAGATCCGTCACCTGGCCGGGTATGACTTCAAATGTTCCAAACCGCGCATCGGCGCTGACAAACCGGCTGTACCAGTATTCACCCTGACTGTGAAAGGCGCGAATACTGCTGAGTGAATAGCTGCCAGCGGTAACAGGCGATGAAAATACCGTACTGCTGTCCGCAAGCGGGTATGGAGCGACCAATCTCTCCGGTTTGATCTGCCCGGATTCATTGAGATTTTCCGGCGTGATGGTGAGATGGTTAAATGGCAACGGATAGGCACTGGCATTAATCACCCGGGCGACAACGATGCCCTGATCGGCCTGCAGGCGGGTCTGCTCTGACAGGGTGGGCAGCATGTTTACCTGCCCGGCACAACCGCTCAACAACAGTGCAAGCAGGACCGTAAAGGAAAACGTGATGCCTGTGCGAAATTCCGAAGATGCCCCTTGCATATTGGCTTCCTATATACTTGCTTCCTATATAGTTATTGACTCTGGCGATTCGGCTTGCGGGCCCGTTGCTTTGCCGCTCCGGCAGAGATATTATGCGAAAATTCAACATGCCAAAGGTGACTGGGAATGTCAACGCTCCGCGGCGCCCCAGCGGACTCCAGTTGTATAAATTTGCAGGTTTCTACGGTTTGCGGTTATCCAAGCTAGTCCGTTCAGCAATCATCTATCATCTTTTACTGCTGCCCGCCTACTGCCCGGCTGAGGTAAAAGCCTTTACGCTCACCACTGTGGACAAGGTCGACCCGCTCAGGCGAAACCAGGGATATTTTCTCGTAAACCTGGAAATCAGCGGGGCAGCGCCGTCCTTCGAATTTGTCAAGCTCGATGCAAAAGGACAGACTTTTTTACCCGCCGGCGCAAAGGCCAGAGTCAAAAAAAGCGCCAGGAGTATACTGGTGGAGCTGAAAAACAGGGCCAATGGCCTGTACCTTTTTGCGATTCCAGAAGGCCTTTACCAGATAACCTCGATTAAAGCGCCATATTTCGATTTACCTTATCGAATGGATACGGAGTATAGTCGCAACTGGCGCTTCAGCATTAAAAAAAACAGGGTCAACTATATCGGCAAACTGTTTATCGACGGGGAAAGAAGCACCCAGCACATCGACATTAAACTGATCAACCGCATAGCGACGGACAAAGCGCTGATTACACGCCAGTTGGGGGATTTACTGGCAAACGCCCCGCTGCGCTCCGGCGCGGGAGTAAGGGACGACTTCTTCGCTGAGCTGATCGACGGGGAGATAGAATAAACCATGCGCTGCCATCTGTTTTGTCTGCTTGTCATTTTCAGCATCAATACGTACCACAGCGCCCCGGCACAGGCGGGTGCAGGCGACTTTTTTTCAGCACCTGAAATGACTGCGGCCGAATTGAGCCCCGGCGGCCGGCATATTGCCGCCATCACTCATAAGCAGGGCACACAGAAACTGATTCTGATAAATTCGGAATCCGGGGCCGAGGGCACGCTGTTGAACCTGGCCGAGCTCTCCGAAAAAAACGCCAGCATTCGCGCAATCACCTGGATAGACGACGAGCATATAGCGGCGCAATTCTCCGAAGTCAAAAAGGGCGTCAAGGACCTGTTGGATACCCGGCACGTTCAATACCTGCTGGTTATCAAACTGCCAGAGCCGGCATCGGCCGCAGTAGAGATTTTCAGAGTTCGCACCAGCGGCTGGCTGGTGCACCCGTTGCCGGATCAGGCCGACACCTTTTTATACGCAAAGAGTGGTCCGTATTCCAAGGTCTACAAAATCAATATCAGTAAACTGGGCAGACACGGGCAGAAACTGAGTAAACTCACCAAAAAAGACGGCGGGCAGTTTACCAAAAGCAATGAGGTGGCATCAGTCAGAGGTTATGCTACACGCTGGTTCATCAATCAGCACGGCGCGGTAGCGGCAGTGCTGAGTTACAGGGAAAACAGAGACCTGGTGCTCAATGTCTTTGACGTCGACGGCGAACCGAGGGTGCTGCAGACCTGGCCGCATGCGCAGCTGAGCGGGCAGCCCTACGCTGACACTTCACCGCTGCGCCAGCGTACCTTTCCCGTGGCCATGGCCGCCGAGGAAGATACTTTTTACTGCCTCGATTTCGCCGAAGAGGAGGAGCGCTCGGTCTATAAAATCAACTATGCCAGCGATGAGGATACACTGGTATTCGAAACCGCCTCATATAAGATCATCGACCTGATTTTACGGCAGCCGGACAATACACTGATAGGCGTCGAGGTACTGCGCGACGGCGGTATACACAATATCTATCTGGATAATCGCCAGCAGGGCATAGCGACCCATAGCGCCAGCGCTGCCGAGTTTCAGTCACTTGTCAGTCACGATGGCGAAGGCAGGCGATCGCTGTTGTTCAGAGAAGGCCACAGCCAGCCCGGCCGCTTCGTACTTGCGGACAGACATACCGGTAAAGAACGCCTGATCGGCAGCCACTACCCGCACTTAGTCAATCGCCTCAGCAGCAGGCTGATTGAGGACAGCGTCCTGGTTGAGGGGCTGGAGATCCCCTATCTGCTGACCCTGCCGGACGAAAAGCACACCCCGCCGTACCCGTTGATCGTACTGCCGCATGGCGGTCCGATCGGCATTTTTGATCATCGCTATTTCGATCTGGAAACCCAGTTCCTGGCGGCCAGCGGCTATGCCATATTGCGTGTCAATTTCCGCGGCTCCAGCGGCTATACCGCCGAGTTGAAAGAAGCCGGCAGGAAGCAGTGGGGCAAACTGATGCTGGTCGACATTCACCAGGCCGCCATACAGGCAGTCGCCAACCCGGAGGTCGACGGCGACAGGGTCTGCGCCTTCGGTATGAGCTATGGCGGATATGCGGCTACCATGCTGGCCATTCAACAGCCGGCGTTTTACCGCTGCGCCGTCACCGTAGCGGGTGTCAGCGACTTGAATTTGTATCTGAACGGCGCGGACATTACCGCCAAGCAGGACGCCTGGCTGAAGGAATACGTTGGCGATACGGAAGCGGAATACGACCAACTCAAAGCAATATCCCCCATCTACCTGGTGCAGCAGCTGCAGCGCCCGCTATTGATTGTGCACGGCGCCAGAGACGAGATAGTGGATATCGAACACGCTTTTCGATTAAAGCTTATGCTGGAAAAAAGCCAAAAGCCCTATTCCTGGCATATTTTCCCCGAGGGCGGACACGGCTTCAGCGATCAGCGGGAACGGTCGCTACTGTACGCCAAAGCGATGCAGTTTTTTGCCCGCAACCTCGACTATGAGCCCTACCGTCTCAGTTTGCAGTAGCCGTGTGTCGAGGGCTGCTCCAATCCGCTCGCTCAGTACTATTTCCGCTGCGGGGGGCCAAGCCCGGCAAAAAAACCTGTTGATGCCAGGCCCTAGAGCAAATCCAGGTCAGTTTTGTTATAAATTATCTTCCCACCCGTATTTGGCAAAGATTTTTTCTTGTTCCAGCAGCGCATCATTTCAGCGCGGGATTTTTGCGGATTTTCATTGAAAAAATCCCGCGTATACTGGGCGAGCATATTCTGAGGTGCGATTTTCCTCTTAAAGTCAGGGTTCTTCTTTCTATCTTCCAGATCAATCCAAGCCTGTATGGCCTCGCCGAGGGTTTTACCTGTATTGGCTCGGACCCAATCCATAAAGTCACTGTGGCATACAAACTTTCTGCCTATATGCTGTTGCATAAACCCCCTGAAGTTTTTGCCAAATGTAACGCTATCGGTAATTTCCGTCTGCAAAGTCAACGTTGATTTGGACCAGTCAAAGTCTGAGGTTTTCGCTCTGGCCTTGTTGCCGACAATTACACTTCCCGTATCCAGAAACGCTATGATTCTGTCTCTTATCTCGAACTTTTTACCGCTGGCACTGATATTGTGCCGTTTACAAAACCCGACCATTTCCTCTTTAAGCCAATACCACTGCAGAAACTCCCCGGAATCGGTAATTTTGTTCAGTGTCGGCTTTTGTTTTTTCTTCATAGCGTTCGATGCGTCATACACAGACAGGCGCAGATACCCGGGTGCAGCAATGTAAAACTCAGACTGGGAAGGGTGGTATCAGAAATAGACGTACTGCTCGCCGTCGACCAGGCGTTCGACTTCCGCCGGGCCGAAAGGCACGGTGCCCACAAACGGGAACAGCGCCGTTTTCGGGCGACCGAGCACCCCCATGCGAGTCTCGCACACTTTTATCTCGATCACCTCAAAAGCAGCCAGGCGCGCGGCCAGGTCGACGATGGGCTTGTAGCGGGCATAGTTTTGCTTGAAAAAGATGCGCACTTCGGGACCGTGGAAAACGAACACCACCGGGGCCGGCGTGGATTTTATCTCGCCGTTGAGAAACAGCTTCTCCGCCCGGCGCAATGCCCCTTCCACCTCCTCGGGGGAATTGAGTTGGATGCGGGCAAGGTAACCGCCGGCAGCCGCCGGCGGCTGTTCACTGCCGTCGGTGGCCAGGGCATGGCTGGTGTCCGCGGCCGTAAAAGCGGTGCAGAGGGTGTAGAAACAGGCCGCCAGCCACAGCCGCCGCGCCAGCGCACCGGCGCGGCGGCTGTGCAGCGGCTTATATGGAAAACGACGCGCCACAGCCGCAGGTAGAGCTGGCATTGGGGTTTTGGATAACGAACTTTGAGCCCTGCAGCCCCTCCTCGTAATCGACCTGGGCTCCCATCAGATAGGGGTAACTCATGGCATCGATCAGCACGGTAACGCCGTCCTTTTCCACCACCGCATCGTCCTCAGCCGCGATTTCATCGAAAGTAAAACCGTACTGAAAGCCCGAACAGCCGCCTCCAGTCACAAACACCCGCAGCTTCAACTCTGTATTGTCCTCTTCCTCAACCAGACTTTTGACCTTGTGGACGGCGTTTTGCGTCACATCCAGCGATTGCGGTGTAAATACTTCAGGCGCAGTCATAGCACTCACTCTCTACCAATAGGGGGCTCCGGGGCACGGCGGTACGGCAGAACTCGGCCGCACCGGGCCGTCCGGCAGGACTATTATGGCTTTACCTGACTAAAATGGTCAACTATTTGCCGGCTGCCTGGGGCCCGTCACCATCACTTCCGGTTTGTCTTCAAGCAGCGGTTTAGACGCCGGCTGCCCGGTTTTTTCTCCGCTGTAAACCAGATTTCCGTTAACCTGGGAGCCTTTTACCATTTCGATCAGCTGATAGTGGACATTGCCGTTGACCACGGCAGTAGCACCCAGCTCGATGTGCTTGGCAGAGTGGACATCGCCAGTAATACTACCGTTTATAAGGATATTTGGCGCCCGAATTTCCCCTTCGACCATACCTTTATCGGAGACCGACACTTTGGCACTGCCACTGCCGTCGGCAATGATATTGCCGCGCACCTTGCCCTCCAGGTCCAGTTCGCCGTCGAAGTGCACATCGCCCACTACCTCCGTGCCTTTGGCAATCAAGGTGTGATTATTTGAAAATGGCATATCGCTGTTTTTCCCCCACATACTTGCGTCGCTCTCTGTTGCGTTAACCTTCCTGTACCAGCCAGCCAAACCGCTTCTCGACGGTGGCGGCGTTGCGGCCGGTGGATCTGGCCAGCAGCTCGATTCTCTCCGGCTCAAACCCTTCCGGCAGCACTAATTTACCTTCGAAATTCTGGAAATACTTGAAGCGTAGCCTAAGATTCTCCGATCCGACCTGGTCGGAAACGTCCTTCAGCGGGATGCTGCTGACCAGCCCCGCCTGGCGCCCGACAATACTGAACTGCAGATAGCCGCTCAATACCTGGTGGTTTACCGCCAGCTGCTGCACCACCAGCCGGTATTCATATTCTCTGGGCACCCCCGTGGAGATCACATCGAGGGAGCCGATGGTAAGGCCGCGCTTATTGCCGGAGGGAGACATCAGCCCGCGGTAGAAGGTGATGTCCTCCTGCAATTCGGCAATCTGTGCTTTCAGTTCCATGACTTCGCCGCGCACATCCTCGCTGGCCTTGCGGTCGACCTCGGCGCCGAGCTTGAGGTTCGCCACCTGCTGGCGCAGCTGGTCGGCCTCCCGGGTTCTGGCGGCGACCTCGATACGCAGTTCGTCGCGCTCGGCAACGGCCTGAGCCTGCTGCTCCCTGCCCTGGTAATTGCCGGTCAGATAACTGCCGACCAGGGCAAGCCCACCGACCAGCCCCACGCTCCCCAGTAACAAAACCCGCTGCACCGGGCGGTAGGGCACTACCACTTTGCGAATATGTTTGCTGCCTTTAACGGCGGCCATAAACTGCTCTCCTCTCAACCTCTGCGTCGGTGGCGATCGCAACGGCATAATTTATTGATAGTCTGTGCGCGCATTTGCGTCAGGGCAGCAAAGCCACCTGTTCCAGGCCCGCCTGCTCGGCAAAGCCAAACATAATGTTCATATTCTGGATGGCTTGACCGGAGGCGCCCTTGGTTAGATTATCGATCACCGACAGCACGACTACTGTATCCCGTTGTTGCGGCTGAAACACTGACAAACGGCACATATTTGAACTTTTAACCGTGCGGGTCTGCGGGTGCTGCCCCGGCGGCAATACATCGACGAACGGCTCCTGCGCGTAGCGCTGCTGGTAAAGCGCCTGCAAATCGCCCACATCACCTGCGGCAACAGCATAGAGTGTGGCGTGAATACCGCGAATCAGCGGCAGCAGATGTGGCACGAAGGTGACCTGCGCAGCGGCCGCCCGCGGCGGCTGCACCGCCCGCAGCCCCTGCTCGATTTCCGGCAGGTGCCGGTGCCCGCCGCAGCCATAGGCCTTGAAGCTATCGGCCGCTTCCGCCAGCAGATTATCGACTTTAGCCTGGCGGCCGGCGCCGCTGACACCGGAGGCGGCATTGGCAATCAGCCGGGTGGGGTCGACCAGCTCCCGCTCCAGCAGCGGAATCAGCCCGAGTTGCACAGCCGTGGGATAACAGCCCGGACAGGCCACCAGCTGGGCCTCGCGAATGGCGGCGCGATTGACTTCCGGCAACCCGTAAACCGCACGCTCGATCAGCTCCGGGCTGCTGTGGGCCTGGCCGTACCACTGTTGCCACTGCCCGGCATCGCGGAGGCGGAAGTCGGCGGATAAATCAATCACTTTGACGCCGGTTTTCATCAGTTGCGGCATCATCGCCTGGGCAACGCCGTGAGGAGTGGCGAAAAACACCGCGTCGCACCGCGCCAACAGATCCGTATCCGGCTCACTGAAAGCCAGCGCCAGATGGCCGCGCAAACTGGGAAACAACGCCGCCACATCGAGGCCGGCCTCGGCGCGCGAGGTGATGACGCTGACCTCAGCGCGAGGATGATTGACCAGCAGGCGCAACAATTCGACACCGGTATAACCGGTGCCGCCGACGATACCCACTTTAATTTTGGCTTCCGACCCCATTTTTACCCGCACCCCCTCCACGCCGCACACACAACACACAATTCACCGCTGCAAATCCGGCACCGCCGGCATAACGCAAGGCGCCAATCATACCGCAAAGTCGCGCGGAAAAATGACTTAACACCGGCTATACATAATAATAATAGGAAAAACGACTACCTGCAGAGCCCCTGGCATACACTTATGGCCGACTCCGATAATCCCTCACTGCTGCTTAGAATCAGGCAGCACCAGCGCCTGGTTATCGACGATTTCCGCCACCGCCTGGCCTATATCGACGCCCTGCCGCAGCTGACATTGCTGGGGCTGATCAGCGGTATTTTTTCCGGTCTGGTGATCGTCGCCTTTCGCTGGTTAATCGATACACCGCTGGCCTATCTACTGCCGGGCGGCGGCGAAAACTTCGAGTCGCTGGCACCGCTGTGGCGCTTCGTCCTGCCCTTTGCCGGCGCCTGCTGCCTGGGGTTTTTCCTGCACCGGCTGGCGCGCCAGCACCGCGCCGTAGGCGTCGGGCACGTACTCGACCGGCTGCACAATCACCAGGGCCGGATGCCGGCGCGCAACTGGCTGGTGCAGTTTGCCGGCGGCATCATCAGCCTGATAAGCGGCCAGTCGGTGGGACGCGAGGGCCCGGCCATACATCTGGGAGCCGGCGCCGCCAGCCAGCTCGGGCAGTGGCTCAAGCTGCCCAACAACAGCCTGCGAACACTGGTCGGCTGTGGTGTCGCCGCCGCTATCGCCGCATCCTTCAACACCCCCATGGCCGGGGTTATCTTCGCCATGGAGGTAATCCTGATGGAGTATACGATCGCCGGATTTATCCCGGTGATCCTGGCTTCGGTATCGGGCGCGGCACTGACTCAGCTGGTGTTCGACCAGGGTATCGCGTTCGATACTGCCGGCGAGCAGATGAACAGCCTGTGGGAGCTGCCCTATATCGCTGCCAGCGGGCTGGTTATCGCCGCCTGTGCCGCGGCCTTTATCCGCCTGCATCTGTCGATGCAGAAGATCCGTATCACCTCCATCCGCGCGCGCCTGGCGCTGGCCGGGCTGCTCACCGGCGGCGTGGCGGTATTCGTGCCACAGATTATGGGCGCGGGCTACGACACAGTGGCAGCCGCCATGCTGGGTGAAATGGGCCTGGCGCTGCTGGCCACCATCATTGTTGCCAAGTTGCTGGTAACCGCTATCAGTACCGGCCTGGGAGTGATTGGCGGCGTTATCGGCCCGACCCTGGTGATCGGCGCCTGTCTGGGCAGTTGCCTGGGCATACTCGGCAGTGCGCTGATCACCGGCGATGCCAGCGCTGCCAGTATTTATGTGCTGCTGGGTATGGCGGGGATGATGGCGGCGGTGCTCAACGCCCCCCTGGCGGCGCTGATGGCAGTGCTGGAATTGACCTACAACCCCAACATGATTTTCCCCACCATGCTGATGATTGTAGTGGCCTGCCTGGCCACCCGCCAGCTGTTCGGCTGCAAGGGCCTGTTTCTGGCGTCGCTCTCCGCCGGCGGCACGCGCCTGCAGGAAGGCCCGATGTACCAGGTCTTGAGCCGTGCCGGCGTCAGCAGTGTTATGGACACCCGCTTTCGCTGCAGCCGCCAGTGCCTGAGCCCGGGCCAGGCGCGCGCGCTGCTGCGCAGCCAGCCCATGTGGATCGTCATCGAGGAGCCCGAGCAGCCAAAAACCCTGCTGCGCGCCGCCGACCTCGCCACTTATCTGGACACCCACGCTTACGACACTTATCTGGACACCCACGACGCCTATCTGGACACCCACGCCTATCTGGACACCCATACCAAGGATGCTTATCTGGACACCCATGCTAACGGTGTTGACGGAGAACCTGCGCCGGATCGTGCTTATCTGGACACCCACGCTGACAGTGTTGACGGAGAACCTGCCCCGGATCGGGATATCGACCTGCTGGCCATTCCCGGCCGCCGGCACCAGCCGCTGCCGATAGGCCAGCAGGCCAATCTCTACGAGGCGCTGAAAATGCTGCAACAGGGGGCGGAGGCACTCTGTGTGGAGAGCGACACTGTGCCGCCGACCGCAGTAAAGACCGCGCCGGCAGCAATGGGCCCAGCAGTAACAGGCATAGTCACCCGCGGCACCATCGACAATTACTACCGGATTTGAACGGTGGGTACCTGTTTGCGGCGCCGCCTGCCACTGGCCTGCCACGCCGCTACGGGATAGTATTGCGGCCGTCTAATGCAGCCCGCATTAGCATGGCCCGGAAGTCAGAGTTTATGCTGTGGTTTAAAGCCTTTCATATCGTTGCGGTAATCTGCTGGTTTGCCGCCCTGTTTTACCTGCCACGCCTGTTTGTCTACCACGCCATGAGTGAGGACGACATCAGCCGCGAGCGCTTCAAAGTCATGGAGCGCAAACTCTACCGCGGCATCGCTACCCCCTCGATGATCGCCACCGTGCTGCTGGGGGCCGCTACCGCCACGTTTAACTGGGGCTACTATGCCGCCAGTGCCTGGTTCTGGTGGAAAGTGGCACTGGTAATAGTGATGCTCGGCTACCACCACCTCTGCGGGCGTATGCTGCGGCAGTTTGCCGAAGACCGCATGCGCAGGAGCCATGTGTTTTTCCGCTGGTTTAACGAGTTTCCGGTATTGCTGCTGATCCCCATCGTGCTGCTGGCAGTGCTGAAACCAGCCTGACGGCGAAGGCCGGAGACCCGGGCCACCAGCGGCATTTTCAGGCCCCTGTGTTAGACTTACTGGCGGCTGTAGCGCCTGCGGATGCTGATTATGACTAAATTTGACTGCACCACCCCGGTGGTAATGACCCTTTCCAACCACGACCCCTCGGGCAGTGCGGGTATCCAGGCCGCTATTGAAACCACAGCCAGCCTCGGCTGTCACTGCACCGCGGTTATCACTGCGCTGTGCGCAAAGGATACCCGCGACCTGAAGGAACTGGTCGCCATCGATGCGCCGCTGTTAATCGAGCAGGCCCGCGCCGTACTCGAGGACATGCCGGTCAGGGCAATTGAGGTGGGCTTTACCGGCAGCGTGGAAAACGTCGAGGCCGTGCACTCCATTTTGCGCGACTATCCCGACATTCCGCTGATATTGAACCCGGTTACCAGCTTCTGCAACAGCGACTTGCTGGATGCACCGGCAGTGGTCGGCGCCATTCAAAATCTGCTCATGCCGCTGGCCACTATCGCCACCGCGGACCTGGTCGAAGCACACCAGCTGGCCCAGCAGGCCGACAATATCGATGCCTGCGCCCACGAAATTCTCGAGAGCGGTTGCCAGTACCTGCTGATCAGCGGCACCCGGCGCGACCAGAACTGCTTTGAAAACAGCCTCTACGGCCACCAGGGCCTGATCAAACGCTACAGCAAGCGGCGGCTGAATGTTTTCAGCCACGGCTGCGGCGCCACGCTGGCCACTGCCATCGCCGCTTACCTTGCCCACGGCCTGCGGCTGGAGGACGCGGTCGAGCAGGGCCAGAACTTTACCTGGCACAGCCTGGCGGCGAGCCGGCGCCTGGGCATGGGCAACCGCATCCCCAACCGCATGTACTGGGCGGATCGCAATCACAGCGATATCGACCCCACCGGCGGCGCATAGCTGGATGCTGTACGCCATTACCGACCAGAGGCTGGCGGAAGACGACCTGTGTGAGCGGGTGGCCGCCGCCGTCGCCGCCGGCTGCGACTGGATTCAGTACCGGGACAAATCCACCGACACGGCGCAGCGACACCGGCAGGCATCGCGACTGCGGGACACCTGCAGCGCCCACGGGGCCCGCCTGATTATCAACGACGATATCGAGCTGGCCCTGGCAGTGGGCGCCGACGGGGTACACCTGGGCCAGCAGGACCAGCCGCTGGCCCGGGCGCGAGACCGGCTCGGCCCCAATGCCCTGATCGGCATCACCTGTCACGCTTCGCTGCAACTGGCCCGCCGGGCGCAGCGCGACGGCGCCGACTATGTCGCCTTCGGGCGCTTCTTTCCCTCCGCCACCAAACCCGGGGCACCGGCAGCCCCCATCGACCTGCTGCGACAGGCCAGGCAAGAGATCTCACTGCCGCTGATTGCCATCGGCGGCATTCACCCCGCCAATGCTGCACAGCTGGTAGCCGCCGGCGCCGACCGGCTGGCGGTGTGCGAAGCCCTTTTCGGCCGCGCCGAGGTGGAGGCGCAAATAGTAGAGTTTACCCGCGCAATACGGTCCGCCCGTCAGACCGACGGGATCAGTTGAGGAGTTTTTTATGAACCATTCCGAGCAGTTGTTTGAGCAGGCGCAGGGTGTTATCCCGGGCGGTGTCAATTCGCCCGTGCGGGCATTCAAAGCCGTCGGCGGCACCCCCCCCTTTATCGAGCGCGCCAGCGGCGCCTATCTCTATGACGCCGACGGCCGGCGCTATATCGACTATGTGCAGTCCTGGGGCGCGATGGTGCTGGGCCACGCCCACCCGGAGGTGATCGCCGCGGTCGTGGAGCGGGCCCAGCTGGGCCTGAGCTTCGGGGCGCCGACGGCAATTGAAACGGCATTGGCGGAGAAAATCTGTGCCATCGTGCCGGGTATGGATCTGGTGCGCTTCGTCAATTCCGGCACCGAAGCGACCATGAGTGCCATCCGCCTGGCGCGGGGGTTTACCGGTCGCGACAAGATCATCAAGTTCGAAGGCTGCTATCACGGCCACAGTGATTCGCTGTTGATCAAGGCCGGCTCCGGGGCCCTGACACTGGGCGTGCCGAGTTCACCGGGCGTGCCGGCCTCGCTGGCACAGCACACAGTGACACTGGATTACAACAATATCGATGCCGTCGAGCAGACCTTTGCCGAGTTGGGCGATGAGGTGGCCGGCGTTATCGTCGAGCCGGTGGCCGGCAATATGAACTGTGTACCGCCGCTGCCGGGCTTTCTGCAGGCACTGCGCGAGCAGTGCGACCGCTGCGGTGCGCTATTGATACTGGATGAGGTGATGACCGGCTTTCGCGTCGGCCTGGCCGGCGCCCAGGGCCACTACGGCGTTAGCGCGGATATCACCACCCTCGGCAAGGTAATCGGCGGCGGCATGCCGGTGGGGGCCTTCGGCGGGCGCCGCGAGGTGATGGAGCAAATTGCCCCGCTGGGGCCGATTTATCAGGCCGGCACCCTGTCGGGCAACCCGGTGGCAATGGCGGCGGGTCTGAAAAATCTCGAGCTGATCAGCCGCCCCGGTTTCTACGAACCGGTATTCGCGCGCACCGAGGCACTGGTAAACGGCCTGCGCGAACGCGCCGCCGCGGCCGGTATCGGCCTGACCACCAATCATGTCGGCAGCATGTTCGGCATGTTCTTTACCGACGCACCGGCGGTGAGCAACTACCGGCAGGTCATGGACTGCGACGGCGAGCGCTTCAACCGCTTCTTCCACGCCATGCTGCGGGAGGGGGTTTATCTGGCACCGGCCGCATTCGAAGCCGGATTCATGTCCGCCGCTCACAGCGACGCAGACATCGACGCGACGCTGGCGGCGGCGCAGCGGGTGTTTGCCGGGCTGTAAGTCCGGCTCTGCCGCCACCCCGCGGCGACGCCGCGGGGTGGCGGTGAGATGACAGCGGCGATTTAAGCCTAAGAGCCGATAATACCGCCGTCTTTTTTGGTGATGACAAAAGTGGTGTCCCTGGGCACAGTAACA
>JANQMH010000115.1 GCA_028280195.1 Exilibacterium sp. | reverse complement strand
GCACGCGTGACATGGATTCGACGCCGCCGGCCACCAGCAGTTGTTCCCAGCCGGAGCGCACCCTGGCGGCGGCCTGGTTGACCGCCTCCAGGCCGGAGGCGCAAAAACGGTTGAGGGTGACGCCACCGACGTCGTCGCCCCAGCCGGCCTTCATGGCGGCGATCTTGGCGATGTCGGCGCCCTGATCGCCCACCGCCGACACACACCCCATAACGATGTCGTCGACCGCTTCGGTATCGAGGCTGTTGCGCTGCTGCAGGGTTTTCAGCAGGTCGGACAGCAGGGTAATCGGCTTGACTTCATGCAAGGCGCCGCTGGCCTTGCCGCGGCCGCGGGGCGTGCGGATGGCGTCGTAGATAAAGGCATCGGTGGTCATGCGGGTTAATCTCTCAGGCTGACGGAAAGGGGGTAAAACCCTAACCTTAGGCGAAAGGGCGGCGGGGCAAAATGACCAAAGCTGCCAACCCCGGTGATAAAAACTATCTTTGCTGGTGCTTTTCCCGGTAGCTGCCGGGGGTGGTACCGGTCCATTTCTTGAATGCGCGGTTGAAGGCGCTGGGTTCGGAAAAACCCATCAGCTCGGCGATATCGTTGATCGGGGTATCGAGCCGCGACAGATGGTAGACGGCGGTGTCGCGGCGCACGCTGTCTTTGATGTCGCGAAAGGCATTGCCCTCTTCTTTCAGGCGGCGGCGCAGTGTCTGGGTGGTCATGTGCAGGCGCTCGGCGACGCTGTCGAAATTGGGGCTTTCGCTGCTGCCGGCACGCTGCAGCAGCTGGCGCACGGCAGCGGTCAGGCTGTGGTCGGCGCGGTAGCGGGTGAGTATGCACTCAGGGGCCTGAGCCAGGAAATCGGTGACTGTCTGCGCATCCTGGGCCACCGGCATTTCCAGAAAGCGCCTGCTGAATACCACGCTGTTTTCGCGCTGCCGGAAGTAGTGGCGGCAGGGGAATATATTGTCGAATTCGCCGGCGTAGGCCGGCGGCGTGAAGGCGAAGTTGATACGCTCCAGCAGCAGCGGCCTGGCGATCATCCAACTGGCCCAGCGGATGACGATCACCAGCAGACTGACAATGAAAAAGCGGTCGTCGAGACGGCGGCGATTGGCGCTGGCGACAGACAGTCGCGCCTCTTCCCCCTGTTCGGTGAGCTGATAGCTGACTTCGTCAGTCAGTACATGGAAGAAGCGCCCGCTGCGCAGCAGTGCCCGGCGCAGATTGGGGCAGGTGATGGTGACCTGGCACATCAGCGCGAAGGTACCGGGTTTCAGCGGCCGCTGCAGGAAGCCCGAGGACTCGTCGTTGAGACGCCGAAACGTGGCGCGCACGATACGACCGAAATCCTCCAGCGGCAGGCGCTCCTGCGCCGCCTCGAGCACCTTGTCCGATACTCCTGCCAGATGCAGGATTTCGCTGCTTTCCACGCCGCTGGCCGCCGCGCCGAGGAAGTGATCGCGCAGCAGACTCAGGGGAATGGAGGTGTTTCGCTTCATGGCGAGACCATAACACAGTCGGATAGTCACCGTGGCAATGGCGGTTTTGCAGCGCTGTCATCAGGGCTGCTGCCCGCGCCCGCGGTACCCTTGTCTTTTGGTCAATGATAATGAAAGTAAATGTCATTGAGGAGCGCTCTCGCGCATGGCTAAGCTTGTGAGGTTTGCGCTGGCCCTGCGCATATAGGGAATATTGAGGTGCCGCCATGACCCCATCGCCACAGCTGCCGCTGCAACGACTCTACCACTGGGAAAAACACGCCGCCGGGCGCGTGTATCTGCGCCAGGCCAGCGCCGGCAGCTGGCGCGAATACAGCTGGGCGGCGGTGGCCGACCAGGTGCGCCGCCTCACCCGCTTCCTGCGTCACCAGGCGTTCGAGCCCGGCAGCCGCATCGCCATTTGCGCCAAAAACTGCGCCGACTGGCTGGTGGCCGACTACGCCATCATGATGAGCGGACATGTCAGCGTACCGCTCTACGCCTCCCAGAGCGAAGACTCCATGCGCTATGTGCTGCAGCACAGCGACACGCGGCTGGCTTTCGTCGGCGCCGGCGAAAACACCGAAGCCGTGCCGCGGGCGCTGCCGCCGGGGGCGCTCACCGTGGGTATCCACGGTGCCGGCGGGGGCTGCGATTTTTACCTGGCCGACATCCTCGAGGCCTGGCAGCCGATAGCGGACAGCCCGCAGCCGCCTGCCGAGACGATATTCACCATTATGTATACCTCCGGCACCACCGGTAACCCCAAAGGTGTGATGCACGATTATCAGACCGTCGCCCATGCGGTGCCGCGTATGGTCGAGAGCTTTAAACACACCGCCGCAGACCGCTTCATTTCCTACCTGCCGCTGTCCCACGCGGCCGAGCGTATCCTGGTTGAACTGCAGAGCCTGTACTGCGGCGGCAGTGTCGCCTTCGTGGAGAATATGGACACCTTCGTCGCCGATCTGAGGCGTGCCAGGCCGACGTTTTTCTTCTCCGTGCCGCGCCTGTGGGTCAAGTTCAAGCAGGGTGTGGAGAGCAGTATCCCGCCGCGGCTGCTGGCGCTGCTGCTGAAACTGCCGGGCTGCGCCGGCTGGATAAAAACGCGCGTGCGCCAGCAGCTGGGGCTGGCGCACGCGCGCCTGCTCGGCACCGGATCGGCGCCTATCGCCGAGGAGGTACTGAGGTGGTATGCGCGCCTCGACATGCCCCTGCGCGACGGTTACGGCATGACCGAAAACTTTGCCTACGGCTGCATGTGCGAAGAGGGCAGGCTGGTGCCCGGCGCGGTGGGTGTGCCTTTTGACGACGCCGAGGTGCTTATTGCCGATGATGGCGAAATCCTGTTCAGGAGCCCGGTAATGATGCGGGGATATTATCGCGAGCCGGAGAAGACCGCGGAGGTGCTTCGCGACGGTGTCTACCACACCGGCGATACCGGCTTTATCGATGCCGATGGCCAGTTGCACGTGACCGGTCGCCTGAGTGAAGTCTTCAAAACCAGCAAGGGCAAGTTTGTGGCGCCGGCGCGGGTGGAGAACCGCCTGGGCGATTGCCCGCTGTTAGGCCAGTTGTGCGTATTCGGGCACGGCCTCGATCAGCCGGTGCTGCTGGCCGGCCTGTCGGAAATGGCGCTGGGCCGGGCGCGCAGTGAACTGCGGCAGCCGCTGCTGCAGATGCTCGAAGCGCTCAACCGGCATCTCGAAGCCCATGAGGCGGTGCGCCAGGTGTTTATCGTCGCGGAGGAGTGGACGGTCGAGAACCAGCTGTTGACCCCGACACTGAAACTCAAGCGGCGCCGTATCGAGCAGCACTATCGCCCCTGGGTGGAGCAGCACCTGGGTGGGGAAACAGTGATCTGGCAGGCGCCCGAGGCGGTTGCAGGCAAGCCGGAGCGTACGGTGGCGGCCTGATGGCGCTGTGGGTCTTATTCGTGGTCGAGGTAATTGCGGCGCAGCCACCAGGGGGAACTGGAGAAGCAGCGGTTACGCCTTTCGCCATTGAAGCGTTTGCGCCTTTTTTTGTGGTCATTGGCGTCGCCGGCGCTCTCCGGCTCCTTGCGATTTCGTCTCGGGTCTTTGAAAATCCCCGATTCGTCTTTTTCAGGCATGTCCGCCAAAACTTTCTACCGTTCTACCGTTGTCTACCGATTTGCGGGTTTGTTGCCGGCGGGCGCCGGCTGCACCAGTAATCCGGTCCCTGAGGTGAATAACATCAGCTTTATCAGAGTGGCCATGGCCTGTGAGGTGTAAACTGCAGCTGTCCAGTACAGTGGCGTTGCGCGCCCGGAAGGCCTCAAAGAGACTTCTTCTCATTGTACTATATAGCAGAGATTCTAAAAGCCCGTTACGCCACCTTCGCGCCAATAGTTTTACTGCCACAGTGTGATGTATTTCCTTGTATCGCGCGCCTGCGGCAGTGGCCGGTGCTCAACCGGCGCGGACCTGCTCGACCCCCTGGTCGGTGCCCAGCAGCAGCAGGTCGGCGGGGCGGTGTGCAAACAGGCCATTGGTAACGACACCGGTAATCTGGTTGATCGCCGTTTCCAACTGGCGCGGATCTTCGATTCGCATATTGTGTACATCGATAATGATGTTTCCGTTATCTGTTTCGCATTCCTGGCGATAGACCGGGTCGCCGCCCAGTTTTACCAACTCCCGCGCCACATGGGAGCGGGCCATGGGGATCACCTCCACCGGCAGCGGGAACTGTCCCAGGCACTCGACCCATTTGCTCTGATCGGCAATGCAGACAAACTCTTCGGCCACCGCGGCGATGATCTTTTCCCGGGTCAGAGCCGCGCCGCCGCCTTTGATGAGCTCCAGCCTGGGGTTGGTCTCATCGGCGCCATCGACATAGACCGCCACCGCATCGGCGCTGTTGAGGTCGTAGACCGGGATGCCGTGGGCCTGCAGCTGGCTGGCGGTGGCCTCGGAACTTGCCACCGCCGCTTCGAAGTGACCCTTGATCTGCGCCAGGGCCTCGATGAAAAAAGCCGCCGTCGAGCCCGTGCCCACCCCGACAATGGCGTTGTGATCGAGTCTGGGGGCGATATAGTCGAGCGCGGCCCGTGCCACCGCCTGTTTCAGCGCGTCTTGATTCATAGGGCTTCCCATCTTTCGGTAAACGTTTGAGTGAGGCGCATTATACGTAGTGGGCAGTACAATAAGTAGCCTTGCCGGGCGCCTTCCATTAGTATGTCGCGTTTGGCGCAATCCCCCTGGATATATCAACAGAGCCTATGCCCCAGTCCTATATCAAACGCATCCTCGATGCGCGCATTTACGACGTCGCCGTGGAAACGCCGCTGGACGAGGCGCGGCTGATGTCACAGCGCACCGCAAATCGCGTGTTGCTGAAGCGCGAGGATCTGCAGCCGGTATTCTCCTTCAAGGTGCGCGGTGCCTATAACAAGCTGATGCAGCTGTCGCCGCAGCAGCTCGAGCGCGGCGTGATTGCCGCTTCGGCCGGCAATCACGCCCAGGGGCTGGCGCTGTCGGCGCAGAAAAAGGGCGTCAAGGCCACCATCGTCATGCCGCAGACCACCCCGGCGATCAAGGTCGATGCAGTGCGCGCCCGCGGCGCCAAGGTGGTACTGTACGGCGATACCTACGATGAGGCCTTTGCCCATGCCCAGCAGCAGGTAGAAGAGCAGGGGCTGACCTATATCCACGCCTACGACGACCCCGATGTGATTGCCGGCCAGGGCACCGTGGGGATGGAGATTCTGCGCCAGCATCCCGGCCCCATCCACGCCATTTTTGTACCGGTGGGCGGCGGCGGGCTCTGCGCCGGGGTTGCCGCCTATGTCAAATATGTGCGCCCGGAGATCAAAATCTTTGCGGTCGAGCCCGAGGATGCCGCCTGCCTGAAACTGGCGCTGGAGAAAAAGCGCCGTGCCGTGCTGCCGGAAGTGGGCCTGTTCGCCGACGGCGTGGCGGTGGCCCAGATCGGCCGCGAGACCTTCCGCGTGCTGCGCGACAGCGTCGACGGAGTGATTACCGCCAATGCCGATGAAATGTGCGCGGCGATCAAGGACATCTTCGAGGATACCCGCTCCATTGCCGAGCCGGCCGGGGCGCTGTCGCTGGCTGGGCTGAAGAAGTATGTGGAGAGCAGTGGCTGCCAGGGAGAGACTCTGATCGCCATTGACAGCGGCGCCAATACCAACTTCGACCGCTTGAGGTATATTTCCGAGCGCACCGAGATCGGCGAAAAGCGCGAGGCGATTCTGGCGGTAACCATTGCCGAGAAGCCGGGTGCCTACAAGAAGTTCATGCAGGCCATGGGCAAGCGCAGTATCACCGAGTTCAACTATCGCTACGCCGACGCAGAGGATGCCCATATTTTTGTCGGGGTGCAGGTTTCCCCCGATGATGATGACCGCCACAAGCTGGTGGCGGGGCTGGAGGCCAAGGGCTATGCGGTGGTGGATATGACCGATAACGAAATGGCCAAACTGCATATCCGCCACATGGTCGGCGGGCACTCGCCCAAAGTCAATCACGAGCGGGTATTCCGCTTCGAGTTTCCCGAGCGCCCCGGCGCTCTGTTCAATTTTCTCACTCTGCTGGCGGGGCGCTGGAATATCTCCATGTTCCATTATCGCAATCACGGCGCAGCCTACGGGCGGGTACTGGTGGGTATGCAGGTGGGGGCATCGGAGGACAGGGCGCTGAAGACTTTTCTCGGTGAACTCAATTTTCGCTATTGGGAGGAGACCGATAACGAAGCCTATCGGTTTTTTCTCGGCCAGTTGCGGGGCAGGCCCTAGATGCACTGTTTTGAACGGGTTCAGCGGGCCGGGCCCAACATTGGTGCAGGCGGGGGTCGGGGCCGCTGCGGTATTCGATGCCAGCCGGCCTGGGCGCGGTCACTGAGTGCTGCAGATCGCTAGCGGGTACTCACTGCTGCTGTGACTTATGTCAAAACTTCGTCATCTGGCGCTGGTGTTGGCGGATGGCGCACTCCTATACTGCGGGTATAGGGGCGTTATATAGCGGAAAGCTTGGCAAGTGGCGTCTGATACGGTATAAAAGTTGCTCTCCTGAATAAGGACAACAATAAGCAGGAGTTAAGGATGGTCTTATGAAACCTGATATTTTGACGCTCGCAGTGTTTATCTTTTGTGTGGGAGTACTGGTCAGCAGTGTCGGCCTGACCGATGTCTTTCAATCGGAACCGGCGCCTCCGGCGGCCCTGCATCAGGGTATTGCCACACGCTAATACCACCCCGGCTCCGGGCCTGGCCAGAAAGTACTTTTTGGCATTGGTCCGGAGCTTCTAGTTATCCGCTCGAATATCCTCCACTCTGAAGTTATGTTGCCGCACACTGTCGGTGCAGGCGATCAGTCCGCTGTCGGTGGCCACGCCGTACAGCGGTATGTCCCAGTGGGCGGTCGCCAGTGACGCGGCCTGCTGGCAGTGGTGCGCCAGCCCCAGCAGGTAGGGCCGGTAACGGTAGCTGCCGGCCCGGTGCGCCTGTGTTTTGAAGGCAAAGGTGCGGTCGTAGTAGCCGCCGCCCATGCCCAGGCGGGCACCGCTGCGGTCGAAGGCCACCAGTGGCAGCAGCACCAGGTCGAGGGCGGTGGCGGGCAGGCAGTTGCCGGGCCTGGCCGGCGGTTCAGGGATACCGTAGCGATTGGGGCGCAGTTGCGAGCCGGCCTCATAGCGAACGAAGCGCAGGCCCCGCTGCCCGCCTTGCTGCAGTGCCGGCAGATAGCAGCGTTTGCCGGTGCGCCGGGCGAAGGCCAGCAGCGGAGTCGGGTCTATCTCGCCGTCGTTGGCGAGGTAGAAGGCGATATGGCGGCTGCGCATAAACAGCGGCTGGCGTTTTAGCAGGCGGCACAGGCGCGCGGCGGCGACCCGTTGTTGCAGGGCTGTGAGTTTACGCCTGCGCTCGCGCATTTGCCGGCGCAATTGTGATCTGTGCATAGCCTTTGTAGGAACGGGAGTAGCCCCGCAATTGCCGCTGTCAACTTGGCCTTGAACCCGATGGTTCAAGGTGGTGGCCCAAGTGATGCATTAGGCTTTCCGTCGTGCGGACCTGCACACCAGCATCAGCAAGGAACCCCCGGGATAAAAATATCGGCTCGAGGACTTGTCGACTGGCAAACAACCCAGGGCAAGGCCAGTATAACCCAGAAGAGGGCTGGGAAAAATCTTGACGCCCGGGCCGAAATAGGCATTTGTGGTAAATATAGGCGCGGGATTTGGGAAAAAGCCTACCATTAACAGTTTACAGCAGACAGCGAAAAGGCTAGCGTTTTGTGAGCTAGCCCAAATGATCGAGTGCCTGATCGAGCTTGTCCGACAGGCGCTGCAGCAGGTGGTTGTCGAGTTCCTGGTGGCTGACTTCCCGCTTCAATGACAACAGCTCGTGGCACAGATTCAGCGCCGCCATCACCGCGATACGTTCCAGGCCGATAATATTGCCGCTGCCCTTGATAGTGCGCATGCGCTGGTCCAGCTCCCGCGCCGACTGCAGTAGCTCGTCCCGCTCTTCGGAGCGGCAGGCAACCTGATATTCCTTATCGAGTATATTGACGTAAACCGTTTCTGTATTGGTGGACACGGTATCTCTCCGGGGACCGGTGCCGGCGGCCGCCCTACGTTTCCTCTTCCAGGGCTTTCAGGCGGGTGATCATGGCTTCCACCCGGGTGCGCGCCAGTTCGTTTTTTTCCATCAGACGGGTACGCTCGCGCATCCAGTCCGATTCCCGTGCCTTTAGCGACTGATTCTCCTGCGACAGGTGATGACACAAATCGACCAGCTTATCGAGCTTAGCTTCCAGTGACTGCTTGGCCGGCGCTGGATCGAAGGCGTAGTCTGTCATAGGCTGATCATTGGGTAATCGGTTTTAAGCTACTATATTGCGGCTGTCAGGGGTGGTCAACAACTCTTCAGGCAGATTCTAGAAACTATGATCTATGCATCGAAAAAATAGGGTATTTTTGCCATTTTTGCCAGTGCTTGCCGACATTGCCCGGCACCGCTTTACAGCGCCGCAGGCCACACCGGCAGCGGCGCTGGCAGCAGTTGTCGGAGCGGCGGGCTAATCGTGATAGGATTGATGCTGATTTACGCTCTCTAGGGGTTGAACGATTTCCATGTCCGAGTCCGACCATCTGATGGCCTTTGACGACCTGGCCGATATGCTGCTGCCGCTCGGCGCCGTCAACAGCCCGGCGGAGCTGCACGGTATGCTGTGCGGCAGGCTCAGCGGCGGCGCGCCGCTGCAAGTGCAGCAGTGGCTGCGCCTGGCCTGGGAATTTCTCGACCTCAGCGGTGAGGCCGGCGGCGAAGCGGCACTGGTGCTGCAGCAGTTACACCGGGTTACACAGGCGCAACTGCGCGATGAAGAATTCGGTCTGGAACTGCAATTGCCCGACGATGACACCGACCTGGACCAGCGCCTGGCAGCCCTGAGCCAGTGGTGTCACGGTTTTCTCAGTGGCTTCGGCAGCGCCGGTATCGCCGGCGACCGGCAGCTGTCTGCGGATGCCAGCGATGCGCTGCGGGACTTCGCCGCGATCGTGCAGATCAGCGCCGATGAGGAGGCCGATGAGGAGTCGGAAAGCCATTATATGGAGCTGGTGGAGTATGTTCGCATGGCCACGCTGACCCTGTTTCTGGAGTTTGCCGCCGAAGCGCCGCCGGAACCGGCGGCGCCCCAGCTGCACTGACTCGCTACTGGCTGCGTTACCCGGTCCATGCGTATCAGCAAGCAGGAGTTCAGCCGGCGGCGCAAAGCGCTGATGGCACTGATGGAGCCCAACAGCATCGCCATACTGCCGGCGGCGCCGGAGCGCATTCGCAACCGCGATACCGAGTATCCCTACCGCCAGGACAGCGATTTCTTCTACCTGTCGGGTTTTCCGGAAGCGGGGGCGGTGCTGGTGCTGCTGCCGCAGCGGCAGCACGGCGAATATGTGCTGTTTTGCCGGGAGAAGGACAGGCACAAGGAAATCTGGGATGGTCACCGCAGCGGCCCGGAAGGCGCCTGCCGCCGCTTCGGTGCCGACGATGCCTTCCCGGTGGACGACATCGACGATATCCTCCCCGGCCTGATCGAGGGCCGCGAGCGCCTCTACTACGCCATGGGCAGAGACAGCGCCTTCGACCAGCGGGTGATGACCTGGGTCAATACCATTCGCGCCCAGGTCAGCTCGGGCGCCATGCCGCCGGGCGAGTTTCTCGATCTCGACCACTTTCTGCACGATATGCGCCTCTACAAAAGCGCCGCCGAGCTGCGGGTGATGCGCGAGGTGGCGGCGCTGTCGGCAGCAGCGCACCGGCGCGCCATGCAGGCCTGCCGGGCGGGCATGTACGAGTATCAGCTGGAGGCCGAACTGCACCACGAATTCGCCATGGCCGGTGCGCGTTACCCGGCCTATAACACCATTGTCGGTTCCGGCAACAACAGCTGCGTGCTGCACTACGTCGACAACAGCGCCAGGCTGCGCGACGGCGATCTGGTATTGATTGACGCCGGTGGCGAGCTGGAGCACTACGCCGCCGATATCACCCGCACTTTTCCGGTCAACGGCAAGTTTACCCGCGAACAGCGCACACTCTACGAGCTCTGCCTGCGCGCACAACAGGCGGCGATTGCAGCCATCAAGCCCGGCAATCACTGGAATCTGCCCCACGAGGTCTCGGTGCGCGTCATCACCGAGGGGCTGTTGCAACTGGGCCTGCTCAAGGGCGAGCTGCCGGCGCTGATCGAGGCGCAGGCCTATAGAGATTTTTATATGCACCGTATCGGCCACTGGCTGGGTATGGATGTGCACGATGTCGGCGATTATAAAGTCGGCGGCCAGTGGCGGGTGCTGGAGCCGGGCATGTGCATGACAGTGGAGCCGGGTATCTACATATCGCCGGACAATGACAAGGTGGCGAAAAAATGGCGCGGCATCGGTATCCGTATCGAAGACGACGTCGCAGTTACCCGCCAGGGTTGTGAGGTGCTGAGCGCGGCAGCGCCGAAAACCGTGGCTGATATCGAAGCGCTGATGGCGGCGTCGGCCGCCGCCTGACGGCTGGAAGGGAGCAACTATGAAATCCGAGTCCGAGGCCGCCGATGGGCGCACCGATATCGCTATTGTCGGCGGCGGCATGGTGGGCGCCACCCTGGCGCTGTTGCTGGCGGCACAGCGGCGTCAATGGCGCATCAGCCTGATAGAGGCGGCAGCGTTTGCGGCGCCCGACCAACCCCACTACCAGCCGAGTTTCGATGCCCGCGCCACCGCCCTGGCTGCCGGCAGTGTCGAGTTGCTGGCGGAGCTGCAGCTGTGGCCGGCGCTCGCGCGCCACGCCGGGCCGATCCGGCAGGTACACGTATCCGACCGCGGCCATCCCGGCGGTTCCCTGATCGATGCCGCCGAGTACGGCCTCGATGCCCTCGGTTATGTGGTGCCAAACAGCTGGCTCGGATCGGTATTGCTGCAGCGGCTGCGGCAGCAGCCGAATATCCGCTGTATTGCGCCGGCCAAAGTCGATGCGCTGAGTGTTACCGCGGCGGGCGCCGAACTGACTGTCAGTTCGGCTGATAAGCGCGAAATATTGCAGGCGCAGGTGGCTGTCATTGCCGACGGCGCCCATTCTCCACTGCGCGCCGCCATCGGCATCGACGCCGAGGTCAGCGATTACCGGCAGAGCGCGATTATTGCCAATGTCGCCACTGAACAGGCACACCGCGGCATCGCCTATGAGCGTTTTACCGCGCGCGGCCCTCTGGCGCTGCTGCCGCTGGGCCAAGGTGGAGACGGGCACTGCAGCGCCCTGGTATGGACTCATGCCACTGCCCGGGCCGAGGCTGTTGCCGCGCTCGACGACGATGAATTCCTGCGCCAGTTGCAGGCCGCTTTCGGCTTTCGGCTGGGCCGCTTTACCCGCGTCGGTCGTCGCCAGGCCTATCCGCTGCAATTGATCGTTGCCGGCGAGCAGGTGCGGTCCGCCGTGGCAGTGATGGGTAACGCGGCGCATTTTCTGCATCCGGTGGCCGGGCAGGGCTTTAATCTGGCGCTGCGCGACTGCGCGGCGCTGGCCGAAACGCTGGCGCTGGCGGCGCGGCGCGGGCAGCGCTTGGGAGAACTGGCGGTATTGCAGCAATATCAACGCTTGCAGGCGCTGGATCAGCAGTTGACGGTGGGCTTCAGCGACACCGTCACCCGGCTGTTTTCCAATGCCAGTTTGCCCGCAGTGCTATTGCGCAATCTGGGTTTCTTGGCACTCGATGCACTGCCGCTGGCGAAGACCTGGTTTGGCAGGCAGACAATGGGCAGCGCCGGCCGCCGGCCGCGCCTGCGCGGTAACGGCTGACGGCCATAGGCTGATGTGAATTTACCATGACTTGCGAATCACAAGACTTCGATATTCTGATTGTCGGCGCCGGCCTGGTCGGTGCCGCCCTCGCCTGTCAGCTTGGCAGTGACAGCGCCGGCCGGCATTTGCGTATCGGCCTGATCGAGGCCGGCGCTGAACCCGAACGGTTTGCGGGCGATGCCTTTGACCCGCGGGTGGTGGCGCTGACCCGGGCCTCGCAACACTATCTGCACAGCTTCGACGTTTGGGATAGCGTTGCCGGCGCCCGCGTCTGTGCCTACAGCGATATGCGCGTATGGGATGCCGAGGGCACCGGCGCCATTCACTTCGATGCCCGCGATGTGCGCCAGTCCTGCCTCGGCCACATCGTCGAGAACAGTGTGGTACTGGCGGCGCTGTGGCAGCGCCTGCAGGCACTGCCCGCGGTCGAGCTGCTGCGCCCGTTCAAGGTTGCACAGCTGCAGCGCCGGAGTACGGACGGCGTGGTGCTGACACTGGACGACGATAAGCGGGTCAGTGCGGCGTTGATTATCGCCGCCGATGGCGCCAACTCCCGGGTGCGGCAGCTGGCCGACTTTAAAACCCGTGAATGGGACTACGGCCACAAGGCGATTGTAACCACGGTGGCCTGCGAGCGCGGGCATGAGTTTACCGCCTGGCAGCGCTTTCTGCCCAGCGGGCCGCTGGCATTTTTACCGCTGCGCACCGGCGCCGGAGACGATCACTACTGCTCCATTGTCTGGTCGCTGCAGGAAGATCTGGCCGATGACCTCATGTCCCTGGATGACGGGGATTTCAATCGCCGGCTGGGCCGGGCGTTCGAATACCGCCTGGGCAATGTGCTGAGCAGTGCCGAGCGCTTCTGTATTCCCCTGCGCCAGCGTCATGCAGTGGACTATGTGCAGCCGAATATCGCCCTGGTGGGCGATGCCGCCCATACCATTCACCCGCTGGCCGGGCAGGGTGTCAACCTGGGGCTGCTGGATGCTGCGGCGCTGGGCGATGAAATAGTCCGCGCCGTAGAGCGACAGCTGCCGCTGGCGGATTTTTCCCTGCTGCGGCGCTACCAGCGCCGGCGCCAATCCCACAACCTGAGCATGATGGCGGTAATGGAGGGCTTCAAGCGCCTGTTCGGCGCCCGCGATCTGCCGTTGCGCTGGCTGCGCAATAGCGGTATGTCCAAACTGGACTCGCTGCCGCTGTTGAAAAATGCGCTGGTCAGGCAGGCGAT
>JANQMH010000066.1 GCA_028280195.1 Exilibacterium sp. | reverse complement strand
CCCCGCGCAACGACCGAAATCTGTGATTTCGGGCCGGGCCCGCTTGCGGGGGTTCACGACGTGTTTCTGAAAGCCTTCCAGAGAGGCGGGCCGATCAATTAGCACCATTTTCCTTAAATATTTTCCCCCCTGAAACAGCCAGCTTTATACCCACAGATCCAACGGACTTTCCACACAGTCCCCGCAGCGTTATTATCGACCGTTCCCGCCCAATAAGTGATCGCTGCCATGGTAGACGCAAAACAGGGCGCTCTACAGCAGATAGCGCTGATCTGCTGCCGACTACTCCTTGCCGCCGGCGGGCTGCTGTGTCTGCCCGGAGGGGTCTGCGCTGCCGCAGCTGCGGTGGAAATCGACCACCAGCGGGTGATCGACCTCACCCCCCATGTCGAAATACTGCCGGACCGCGAAGGGCTGCTGCAGTTGCGGCAAGTGTTGACGCGCGACGGCCATTTCGTTCCGTTTCCCACCGACCGGCTGTCACTGAGCACCGACAATACCGCCTACTGGCTGCGCTTTACGCTGGTCGATCGACAGCCGGCCGCACAGGGCCTGCTGCTGTCGCTGCTGCCCGCCAACCTGGACTATGTCGACCTGTTTCAGCTGGCAGATACCGGTGGCGGGGTACTGGCGCACCGGCAAGCGGGCCTCGCCTATCCGAATCCCCACCGCAATGTGCGGCAGGCAGGTTATCTTTTTCCCCTGGCCCAGGCCGGCACTGCATCCGCCACCTACTATCTGCGCCTGCAGTCCGACCGCACCATCAACCTGGCCATGCGCCTCGGCAGCCCCGCACAGCTGTTGGGCGAGGGCGCGCGCACCAACTGGTGGGCCGGTCATCTGTTTGGCGTGCTGAGTCTGTTGATTGTGGTAAACCTGTTGCAGTTGCGTCGCGACAAAAACCGCAATCCGCTGTGGTACAGCGGGTTTCTGCTGCTGGCGGCACTCTATGTGGCCACCTGGTGGGGCTATACCGCCGACCATCTGCCAGCAACAGTGGCACTGGATCTGATCACCGCCGCGCTCTCCTACGGCGCACTGCTGTGTTACAGCGAATTCAGTCGCGGTTACTTCGAGACCCGCCGCTACTTTGCCAATTGGGATCTGGCGCTGCGCGTCTTTACCGGGCTGGCCGCAAGCGGGCTGGCACTGACGCTGCTCGTCCCCATCAATACCAGCGCCGTGCTCAACGCCGCGATCGCCGCTGGCGGCATGCTGCTGTTTTTCACCCTCGGCCTGTTCGCCGTTTTCCAGGGCATGCGGCGCGCCCAGGGTTATACCCTGGCCCGGGCCATCACCACGCCGGTGATACTCTGCTATATTCTCAGCCGCTATCAGTTTCTGCCGTGGAGCCATCATATCTTCTGGCTGCTGCTGGCCGCCATTTGCATAGAGGGCACGGTAATGACCTACGCCCTGATCCAGCAGTCGATCAGCCGCTTTAACCGGCGTATGCGCCGCCACTATGAAGCCACCCTGCAGAGAGACACCCGCCGCCGTGACGCCAGAACCCTGCGCCGCATCAACGACGAAATCCGCACGCCGGTCAGCGGCGTCATCGGCATGGCGGAGCTGTTGCTGGACACCACGCTGAGCCGCAGCCAGCGCGACCAGGTGCTCACTATCCGCCGCGCCGGCCACTCGCTGTTGCGATGGCTGACCCGGCTCGGCGACTGGTCGGCGCTGCGACACGACCGGGTCAGGCTGGAGAGTGTGCCTTTCGAATTGAAAGCGCTGCTGGAGGAGTTTGTCGAGGACTGTCGCGAGCGCGCCGAGGATCGCAAGGCTTCACTGCGACTGCAGCCCGACCCGCGCCTGCCCCAGCTGCTGCGCGGCGATCCGCAGCGCCTGAAGCAGATTCTGGCGGGTATTTTCGAACACGCCCTCTATTACAGTGAGCAGGGCGAGCTGCTGCTGCAGGTGCGGCCCGCCGGCACCAAAGACCACTGGTGGGTCGAGCTGCTGGACAATCAAAGCAGCCTGCAGGCCGGGGAGGTGGCAGCGCTGGTCAGCGCCGATACCGGCGGCGGCACCGCGGCAGAGCAGTTTGCCCTGCCCCAGCGCGACTGGTTTGTGGCACAGCGCTTATGCGCCCGTATGGGTGGCAGGCTGAGCCTGGAACTGGCGGGCGCGAGCGCCGCGCGCTACCGCTGCGAGTTGAAAATGGCGCGCCATACCCTGATGACCCGCAGCGAAGCCGACTACAACGACCTGCTGCGCGACCGCCGCCTGCTGGTGGTGGACGACAGCCCCTCGAGCCGCAAAGTGGTCAGCAAGCGGGCGGATCGCTGGGGTATGCGTGTCACCGGCACACCGAGCGCAAGCGATGCGCTGGCGCTGCTGCGCAAGGTGGCCGGCCTCGGCGGCCGCTTCGACCTGATTATTCTGGACTGCGATATGCCCGGCATGTCCGGGCTGGAACTGGCCGCGCGCATTGACAGCGACCCGCAATTGCGCGATACCACCGTGATCATGCTGTCCGGCGCCGGCCGGGTGCCGGCCCCGGAAGAGGCGCTGGCAGTGGGTGTCCGGCGCGTGCTGCAAAAACCCGTCAGCGCCAAAACCCTGAAAATCACCCTGGCCGAGGAGCTGACCCTGGCGCTGGCACGGCGCCCCGACCGGCGCCCGCGGCGGCTTCAGTCCGCCATAACCGCCCGCTCCCGCGCCCAGTGACGCAGAGCGGCAATTTTTTCCGCCATGATTACCGACAGCGGGTTGGTTTTATCCATCTGCTCGGCAATATGGGTGTCGCTCAGCGCTTCCTGCCGCGCCGCCGCGCTGTACAGTGCGGCGACAATGGCCTGCTCGATCTCAGCGCCGGAGAAACCCGCGCAGCGTTGCGCCAGTGACGGCAGGTCGAAATTGCCGGGGTCGTGCTCGCGCTTTTGCAGATGGATCGCAAGAATATCGCGCCGCACCGCCACGCCCGGCAGGTCGACGAAAAAGATTTCGTCAAAGCGGCCCTTGCGCACCAGCTCCGGCGGCAGTTCGCGGATATCGTTGCTGGTAGCCACCATAAACACCGCTGCCCGACGCTCGGCCATCCAGGTCAGCAATGTGCCCAGCACCCGCCGCGCGGGGCCGTTGTCGCCGTCGCCGGCGGCCATGCCCTTCTCCAGCTCATCCAGCCACAGCACGCACGGAGACATTAACTCCGCCAGTTTCAGCGCTTCGCGCAGATTGCGCTCGGTCTCGCCGAAGTACTTGTTATACAGCGCACCCATATCCAGGCGCAGCAGCGGCAGGCTCCAGAGCCCGGCCACCGCCTTGGCGGCGAGGCTCTTGCCGCCGCCCTGCACCCCCAGCAGCAGGATGCCCTTGGGGCAGTCGAGGCCGTTGTCCTGCGGCTTTAAGAAAGCCTGCCTGCGCTCCTGCAGCCAGGCCTTCAGTTTGCCCAGGCCGCCGACATCGGCAAAGGTTTCGGTGCGGTATTCGAAGCTCAGCACCCCTTCCATGTCCATCAGCGCAAACTTGGCCTTGTTGACCGCCGGCAGATCGCTTTCGGTAATGGCGCCGTCGTCGACAATGGCGCCGCGCGCCAGGCGCCGCACCTCGCCGTGGGTCAGGCCTTTGAGGTTAGTGACCAGTTGCTGCAGGGTACGGTTATCGGTTTTGATGCGCCCGCCGCCGGCCGCTTCGGACCACTTGCGCGCCTCTTCGCGAATCAGCCCCAGGATCTCCGCTTCGTCGGGCAGGCGCAGGCGCATGGCGGCGCTGTAGCGGGCCAGCTCCGGCGGCAGGTCGAGGCGGTGACTGATCAATACCAGGGTGTGGGGAACCTGGTTGTGGTTGAGCACAATATCCTTGATCAGGCGGATGTGCCTGGGCTCATCGGCCAGAAACGGATGAAAGTCGCACAGCGCGAATATCGCCGCCTCTACCTGTTGTTTGATATGGGTCAGCAGCGCCACCGGTTCACAGTGGGCTGTCTGTTCGTGCACCTGCACACCGAAACTCTCGCGGCTGAGTCCGTCGGTCAGCGACCAGCGGTACAGCGGGCAGCGCTGCTGCCGCGCGACTTTGAGTAACAGCTCGAGGGCCCGCTTCTCCTCGTAAGTCTCCACTACCACCAGTGGAACCCGGGTTTCCAGCATCAGGGCCAGATCTTCGCTGCCTGCCACACTGCCGTCCTTATTATCTCTGTATTCCCCATAAGATAGCACCCGGCAGCGGTGATGGGATAGAATAGGATCTCGTTTCACCCCTGCCGTAAATGCCGATTATGACCGAACGCCAGCTTTCCACCATCGACCGCCTGCTGATTCAGGCGGATCGCGCACTGCGCACGCTCACCCGCGATACCCAGAGCCCCGGGCGGCCGTCACCGGCAGCGGAGGTGCCCGAAGGAGACCTGGACAGCGGGCAGAGGCGCCATGCCGCCGGCCTGATGCGGGTCAACCACAGCGGCGAAGTCTGCGCTCAGGCGCTCTATCAGGGGCAGGCCCTGACGGCCAAGCTGCCACAGGTAAGGGGCGAGATGGAGGCCGCGGCAGCGGAGGAAATCGACCATCTGGCCTGGTGCGAACAGCGCCTGCGGCAGCTCGACAGCAGCCCGAGCGTACTCAATCCCCTGTGGTACGGTATGTCTTTTGCGCTCGGCGCCGGCGCCGGGCTGGTTGGCGACAGAGTCAGCCTGGGCTTTGTCGCCGCCACCGAAGACCAGGTCTGCCAGCACCTGCGCGGCCACCTGCAGACCTTACCGGCCGCGGATAACAAGAGCCGCGCCGTCGTCGAGCAGATGCTGGTGGACGAGGCCAAGCACGGCCAAACCGCCCTGGAAGCCGGCGGCCTGCGCTTTCCGGCCCCCGTGCGCGGCCTGATGCGGCTGGTATCCAAGGCAATGACCAAAACCAGTTATCGGATCTAGTTACTAGTCTCTAGTTACTAGTCTCTAGTTACTAGTCTCTAGATACTGGTCATCAGTTTCTCGAATCTCATGACTGTGGGTGATTTCTACGCCTGCGGCTTCCAGCATGATTGATGCGGAGCAGTATTTGCTCGCCGACAGCTCCACGGCGCGGCTGACCTGGGACGCTTTCAGGCCGCTGCCGCTGACGATGAACTTCAGGTGAATCCGGGTGAACGGCGAGGGCACGCCGTCGGCGCGCTGTGCCTCGAGTTCGGCCCGGCAGTCGGAGACCGCCTGGCGCCCCTTCTTCAATATACTGATGACATCGAAAGCGGCGCAGCCGCCGAGGCCGATCAGCAGCATTTCCATGGGGCGAATACCCATATTGCGGCCGCCCTGAGCCTCGGGGCCGTCCATTACCACGCTGTGGCCGCTGCCGGACTCGCCGAGAAACATCACACCATCAACCCATTTGATCGTCGCTTGCATAGCTACCTCACTTTCGCTTTGTCAATTGCCGCTGGCACCCTGCCGCGGACCGGCCGTCGGGCCGGCAAGGCTAACATAAAAACCCCGACTGTCGCTCATTTCAACATTTTGGTATGCTTACAGCGGCTCTAAAGCGTGCCTAAATACCATTTCACCGCGATGATACTGTACCTGCCCGGACCCTTTATGCGATCATTTACGCCCGCGCAATACCGGTCTAGGCTTATGAGAATGTCCCGGCAAGTGCAGGTAGTTACATACAAGGAAATAATCTTGTGGTAATTTTGACGGTTTAAAATAAAAAGCGTTAACTATTTGAGGAAATACACTTGGTCGCCGTATCTCTTACGCCCCATATGAAAAATGTTGACGAGTTTTTAAGTCACTGTCACCGTCGTCGCTATCCGGCCAAAAGCACGCTGATCTATGCCGGCGATAAAAGCGACTCTCTCTACTACATTATCAAAGGCTCCGTTACCGTCCTGATCGAGGATGACGAGGGCCGGGAAATGATCGTCGCCTACCTGAATGACGGCGATTTTTTCGGTGAAATGGGCCTGTTCGATGAACAGGACTCACGCAGCGCCTGGGTGCGGGCCAAGACCGAATGCGAAGTGGCGGAGATCAGCTACGGCAAATTCCAAGAGCTTTCCGAAACCCACCCGGAGTTTATTTTCGCACTCGGCGAGCAGATGGCGCGGCGGCTGCGCAACACCACCCGCAAAGTCGGCGACCTGGCGTTTCTCGATGTCACCGGCCGCGTCGCGCGCACGCTGCTGGATCTGTGCAAAGAACCCGATGCCATGACCCACCCCGACGGTATGCAGATCAAGATCACGCGCCAGGAAATCGGCCGCATTGTCGGCTGCTCCCGGGAAATGGTGGGCAGGGTGCTGAAAACCCTGGAAGATCAGGGCCTGGTGTCGGTAAAAGGCAAAACCATGGTGGTGTTCGGCACCCGCTGACAACTCGCCGGCAGCAGGGGAGTCTCGCCCGGTTTGCCTGCCCAAGTCACCCATATCCGCATTGCCGCCACGGACGCTTACCCCCTGGCCGTGACCCTGTGGGAGCCGCAGCAACCCATTGCCACAGCGCTGCTGGTGCACGGCGTGGTGAGCCACGCGCAATGGCTGGATGCCATCGGCGCGGGGCTGGCCGCCAGAGGCATCCGCTGCGTCGCCCCCGACCGGCGCGGCGCGGGCAGAAACGGCATTGCCCGCGGTGACGCTCCCGACTGCCGGACCCTGCTCGACGACCTCCACTGTGTGATTCAACACTGCGCCGATACCGGCCTGCCGCTGCACCTGTGCGGCTTTTGCTGGGGCGCCAACTGTGCGGTTCACTATGCCCTGACAGACAGCGGCGGGCTGGCGTCGCTGTGCCTGCTTGCCCCTTCGCTGTTCCCCGCCGCCGCGCTGCGGCGGCCGCTCAGCAGCGGCAGCTCGGCGCTGGCCACGGAAGCACCGCCGACGCCGGTGGAGCTGTTCACCCGCGGGCCGCAGTACCGCGAGTTCATTCTGCCCGATCCGCTGCGCCTGCGCGCCGTATCGCCGCGCTTCAACGGCATTTTGCAGCAGATGTCACAAATGCTGGCGGCCAAATGCCTGAAGCTGACACAACCGATGCTGCTACTGCTGGCGCAGCAGGATGCGATGGTCGATAACGCCGCTACCGAAAAGCTATTTGCCCGCTTGAAGGTCTCGCCCAAACAGTTGCACACACTGCCCGCCGCCCACGGTATCCAGTTCGACGCGCCGCAGCGGGTGACCGAACTGCTGGCCGGCTGGATCGGGTCGCTGCGGCCATGAGCGGCGCCGCGGCGGCGGCCGACTTTACCCGCTGGTGCCGCGCCGAGGTGTTCACCCCCGCCCTTGTCGTGGGCACGCGGCTGTTGGGGCGGGCCCTGGACCTGTATCTGCTGCAGTTGTA
>JANQMH010000056.1 GCA_028280195.1 Exilibacterium sp. | reverse complement strand
GGGGTTCGAGACCCGCCGTAAACCCATCCGTGGGGGCTTCACGCCAGCATCCCTGCTGGCGAGAGTCTCGAACCCCAGACCCTGACCGGGTTAGGACCTCCCACCGCAGTTCCAACAACATCTGTTAAGAACACTGAGGGTAGGTCCGCCTCTGGATAGGGCTTTCAGAAACTCTCGCCAGCAGGGATGCTGGCGTGAAGTCCCCAGGGACGGGTTAACGACGTGTTTCTGAAAGCCCTATCCAGAGGCGGACCGATTCATTAGCACCGATTTGCTTAAGTAAGCGCTATTCGGGCCTACCTCCGATATTCTTAGCACAATCGCGTCTTCAACAAAGCTGAACAGAACACAGCCGGTAGCCCCATCTGGGCCGCTTCGCGTGGCACAATTCCCCTAAAAGCGAAGACAAAGACAAAATTAATCCCGAACCTTAATCACCTTAGCCGGCACACCGCCGACAACAGTATAAGCATCAACATCGCGACTAACCACACTACCCGCCGCAACCACAGCCCCCTCACCAATGGTAACACCCGCCAGAATCACACACTGCGCCCCAATCCAGACATCGCACCCGATCCTGACCGGCTTCCTATCGTGCCCCGCACCAAACACCGCCCCCCGCCCCGGCGGAATGCGGTGATTGGTCGAGAGTATCTGCGTGCGATACCCGATCAGCGTGCGATCGCCGATATCCACACCGCCACCGCTGCTGACCACCACACCCAGGGCAAAATCCACATCGTCGCCAACCACCAGCCCGCGCCCCGGCGCAATCCAGACACCCGGGTAAAACACCACGCGCCGGCCGATACTGGCGCCATTCAAAACCAGAAAAAGCCGCTTGAAGGCGTTTAGCAAACGGTAGCGCGGCAGCGCAAACAGCAGCGACTGAACAAACTCATAGGAAACCACCAGAAAAGCCTTCATCGATAAAGCTCCCGGGCGCCTATACCTGCAGGATACAGCTTTTCAGCGCTTCAAAGCGTTGCCGGAAGTCGGGCAACGCCTCGAGCTTCTCCCGTCCCGCCTCGAGCATAGTGCCGATTTTGCCGGCATTGCCGGCGGCATCGACAAGTGCCCTGGCAACGCCGGCACTGTCGTGGGGCTCGACATAAATGGCGCTGTCGCCGCAGATATGGCGGGCAAAATCCCGGTCGCTGGCAATGACCGGCGTGCCGGTTTTCCAGGCCTCCATATAGTTATTGCTGAAGCTTTCCAAATCGCTGAGTGAAACAATGAAACTGGCTCTGGCGTACAGGTTCAAAATGGCCTGCGGCGCGACCGTGCCGACAAACTCAAAGTGTTTTTGCAATATCTCTGCAGCCACCGGCCTATCGCCGAGAGACTGCAGATAACGCTGCCTGTCCACCGTCAGTAAAAACTTGAAATCATGGAAGTCCAGATCGTAAAGCGCCTGTGCCACAGCCGGCAGCCGCCACAGGTTTTTATGGGCATCATTGCCGCTCAAAAACAGCAGCGTAACGCAATCCGCCCCACGCGCCTTCTCAACCGCGCTGACATAGCTGGAGGGCGTCGGCGGCAGCACCTGGATGTTTTCCGCGGGATAGGCCAGTTCGCGGGCCAGGCGCGCTTTCATTATCTCGGTTTCGGCAATAATCCGATCGGCGCGTCGCAGGCGCCTTTTTCTGAGAAAATTGATAAACAGTTTTCTGTATTTGTCCTGCCAGCCGACATACCCCCAGTAAGGGCTCTCCGGATAACAGATAATCGGGTAGGCCACACTGACAATGCTCTTGACGTTTTTCGGACACGGCACCCCGGCGCCGAAAAACGTATAGACCCGGTCTATCTTCTCCGCGCGAATCAGCCTGGGCAGATGAAAATTCTCGAACAGAAAACGCTGTAGATAAGCCTTGGGCGAACGATATATATTGCGGTATTTACCCGTCAGCTTTTTCTCCGCCAGCGGTCCCACCTCCGGCAGCAGCAGGTAGACATCCTCAGATAATGCGCTGTCGCCTTCCAACTGGTCGAGAAAGTTCACAGCCAGCTGGGCCCCGCCGCCGCTTTTAATCGCACCGAAATCAACCAGTAATTTCATCTTTACCCCAGTTCCGTATAAAACTGCTCATATTCACGCGCCATCGTTTCCAGTTTGAACTGCCCGGCAATCTCCCGCCCGCAGGCAACCAGCGCATCGATATCGTATTCACCATCGAGAAAAGCGGCAATTTTTGCAGCCATATCGCCGGCATCACCCGGGTCCGTCCAGATAACCGCCGGCCTGTCACCGATCAGCCCGGTATTGGCGGGAATCGAGGAAGCCAGCACCGGCGTACCGATGGTCATCGACTCCACCAGCACATTGGGCATGCCCTCGTACAGGGAGGGAAATAGCAGCAGGTCGGCACTGTGGATTTCGCGATAGATGTTATCGCAGAAACCGCACAGCCTGACCCGGTCGGCCAGCCCCCGCTGGCGCAGCAGCGCCGCTATCTGTGCCCGCTGCTCGCCCTCGCCATAAATATCCATCCGCCAGTCATCCCGCCCGCGCAGGCGCGCCAGAGCCTGCAGCAGGCGCAGGCAGTTTTTCTGCGCCGTCAGCCGGCCGACAAACAGCAGGCGCCGCACGCCGGCCGCCGCCGCGCCGGCGCGGCGATACTGCGACGGCACTGAGACGCCGTTGCGAATGACCCGGCCTTTTTTTAGCCGATACAGGTTCCTGAACAGGCGGTGGGAATCCTCCACGCCGTGATTGCTGACTATTCTATCCGCGAACAGCAGCGCCGCCATATACTCGGGATAGCTCAGCCAGCGGTGAAAATACATCTTATTGCGGAATGAAAACACTGTCTTGCAGCGCAGCAGCTTGTTCACCAACAGTGAAGCAATACTGACCGAGGCCGGCAGCCAGATATGGGCGATATCCGGTTTGAAATCCCTGACGCTGTCGGCCAGATTGCTGAAAAAGACCGGCGAAGCCAGCCGCGGGCTGTCGGCGGTATAGACCCGGATACGCTCGTCCAGCTCGATACTGGCTTCGGCATTGACACAGAAGATACCGACATCGAAACGCTGCTTATCCATCGCCGTGCACAACAGGCACAGCTGCCGTTCCGCTCCGCCGGCGGACAGTGAATGAATAAAATGCAGAACCCGGGTTTTACGCATGGGATGAAGAAAGCTCTTATCTGTCGGCCCGAGAAAATGTCTGCTGCAACAGCGCGCGCTTGCGATCGCGCGGCATATGGCGGATATGCACCACATCGGGCTGCAGCTTTTTGCGGTATTCGGCAGTGGTGCGTATCGGTCTGGCCGGTACGCCGGCGACAACCGAGTCGGCGGCAATATCGCCCTTTACCACTGAGCCGGCACCAATCACCACATTGTCACCGACGGTGGTCCCCGGCAAAATCAAGCTGTTCATACCAACAAACACATTGTTGCCCAGGCGAATGGGAGCGAATACATCAATATCGGGCTCGCTTTCGCGAAACACCCACACGCCGCCGTCGTGAGTGATAAACCTGACCCCGGCGGCAATTTCGACATGGTCGCCGAGGCTGATCAAATAGGGCTCTGTGCTGAACGTCCCGCGGTCGAGCCCGCCTATTTTGCAATTCTCACCCACCTCGACACCGAGCATCCTGGCGTAGCCGATAGGGTCGCGTTTGATTTTTTGCCAGTGGTAAAGGTAACGGTATATCCTCAGCAGCAAGTCTCTGTCCTCCGCCCGCGCCGGCCTATCCGCCCGGGGATTGCAGCGGCATTTTTCGCCCGCCGGCGGCCGTTGTTTTCGCCGTTCTGCGCCGGCCCCTCTGCCGCCGCCAGAAATGATAAAAAAACCGCCCGGGGCCGGCCGCCAGCGCCGCCAGCACCACCACATAGGCAGCGTAGGAAAACGGCACCGCCGCCCCCGCGGTGGCGCCGCGCACCGCCATATAGGCATGCCAGGTCAAAAACGGCAGCAGCAGTGAAAAAATAAACACATTGCGTTTTAACAGGTATTCGAGGAAGACAAAAACCAGGCCCCAGAAAACCGCCATCCACAAGCCGCTGTCACCGAAGGCCAGATAGGCATCGGTGTACCACAGCGCCGGGTAGTGGTAGTAGATATCCCACCAGGACGGCACGCCGTCATAGATCGCAGCCATTACCACCGGCGGATCGTCGATATCCGGCCTCGGCAGATCCAGCAGTTTGACAAAGGGGTTGACGATATTCAATCCATACAAGGTCAGCGCATCAAAGCCGGTCTGCACGCCGTATTTGTCGATCAGTGTCATCAATATGGTGGTACCATAGGGCATACCCGAATCCGGAAATACCTGCGTGGCCATGAGGCCGTCACCACCGCGTTTGCTGAGAACGATCGCCACGCTGGTAGCCAGCAGCAGAAAAGAAAACAGGGCGATCACCAAGAGTTTTTTGATATCGGAAAACAGCCGGCCCCGGGTTGCGGCGAGGTACTGCAACAGATAGATAATCGCCACCGGCGCCAGGGACAACAATGCAAACGAGCGGATATGCAGTTTCATCGAAAAATAGATGAAGGGCAGGCAGCCCAACAGGGCAATCAGATAGCGCTTGCGCAGTGCGGCGATAGTGACCAGCGGCGCCCCGGCCATTAAAAAGACCTTGCCCCAGTTGCTGCCTTTGTATTCGACAAAGTCCCGGTAGGTATGCGCCTGGGAGGTGAGGCCGTAGACAACCGTGCCGAATACCAGCAGCCCGGCAAAAATGTATTCCAGCCGGGTAAAGTATTTGTCTTTTGTCGACAAAGTCCAGTCGGTGCGCAGCCTGCCGGTGTTGAAAATCCTCGAGAACAGGTATTCCGACATAAAGAAAATCAGGTTAAAACAGAATACAAAAATAATGACGCTGTAGATATCGTCCCTGTTGATGGTCACCACCTGGGCGGTAAAGCCGCGCATATGGCGAATTTCCTGTTCCACGGAAACCGGTAGAAAGAAAACCGCAAAGTATGTCAGCAAAAACCAGACGATGGCGATAAACCTGCCACTGCGCAGGGTAGCGTAGAGCCGCGACCCGCAGAATGCGAGATTTGCCAGAGCGATTAACAGTGTCATAAGCCGCCTAAACTGTCGATTTACGCATTTTCAGTACACCCCCGTAGAGCCTCTCGATCAGCGCCTCGCAATGACTCCAGTGCAGTTCGGCGCGCGCCACCCGCCTGATTTCCGCCCGCGACGGAGCACTGCCGCCGAGCAGTGCCGAGACGGCTTCGATCTGCGGTTTGTCAGGGTCCACAAGCGTGCCGACCCGATATCTGTCGATAAACTCCGGCGCGTGTCCGGCCCAGGGCGTTGCGACCACCGGCAGTCCGGCGGCCAGATACTCGCCAAATTTGGTGGGGCAGGCAACGATATTGAGCGCCTCGTTTTCCCGCAGCATTATCGCCAGATCGGCCGCGGCCAGATACTGGGCAATATCCGTCTTGTTCTTGGCGCTCTTCATCATAACTCTGCGCCGCGCATCCGCCGCCAGCACTTGTTGCGCCATTTTTGCAAACGGCTCCAGGTTTCTGCTGAGCACCAGGAAATGCAGGTCCCGGTGCACCGCCGCCAGGCGGTCGAACAGCTCGAACATAGCCCGCAAGCACTGGTAGCGCTGATCGCCACCGGAGTAAATCAGCAGCGGCGTGCGCGCGTCGATGGCCAGCTCGGCGCGCTTTGCCGCGCCGTCGCGATCGGTAAAAAACAGCTCATCGACATTGATTGGCACCACCAGAGAGGGGACCTGCCGGCTCTGCGGATAACGGGCGTACATATAGTCCCGCAGTTTTGTCGACACATAGAGATGAACATCCGCCCGGGTGGAGCAGCGCTCGGCTGCCTGCTGCCATATCGCGGCGGATCTGATTTCACCGGTCTTGCGCGCGTAGCGGGCCTCTTCCACCGCGGCCCCGTGGTAGTCGACAATCACCGGCAGATTCAACCAGCGCCTGCGCAGCACAACATAGGCCGCTTCAGTCGACTCGGCCTGTATGGCATCGACCTTGTGAAAAAAAGCATACAGATAAAGTACGATATTGGCGGCAAAAAAAGACAGCGCTCGCAACAGCCGGCTGCGCGACATGGGCAGCACGGGTATTTCGATAATATTGATACCGCCGGCCGCCGGCAGCGCGGTTTGCCACTGCCCCTGTGATTTCAACAGCGGATAAAAACGCATGATGGTAACCTCGGCGCCGGTTTTTGCCACAGCATTGGCCATCAGCCTGACACGGGTGCCAAAACCCGACTGCGGCCCGCCGCCATTGATGCAAACCATCAGTACCCTGCTCATCTGCGCTTCAACCCCCTTCCCGCAGCAGGTTCATTCGCACATAGGCAAACTGTGTCAGGCTGTGCAGCGTGTAGGCAATCAGATTGGCCAATGCCAGCCCTAAAGCCCCGTAAGCCGGACACAGCTGGTAAGCACCTAGCAGCAGACAGATTCCCCAGATCAGATTCAAACCGAAGCCGTGCCACATCTTCCCCCTGCTGGTTATCGTCTGCCCGACCACGTTGTTGGCGGCCATCAAACCCGCCACGGCAATCATCACAATCAGCACATCGGCACCGGCTTCAAAGCCCTCACCATAGGCCGCCATGATGAAATCCGCAAACAGCAATACCAATACAAACATAAGCGCCGCGCCGAAAAGATTGGCGTAGAGATTATAGAAAAACACTTTCCTGTAGGCCTGCCTGTCGCGCTCCTGCTGCAAATGGGAAAGCAGTGACAAAATGACCTGGCTGACACTGACGGGAATAAACAGCAAGGCGATCTTCCATTGATTGGCGGCGCTGAAAAGACCCATTTCGGCGTAGCCGTTGTGCTGGTTGACCAGCAGCACAGCGGCAATCCAGTTGATCGGCGAGACCATGATCGAACCCAGTATCGACGGCAGGTTAAATTTATAGAGGGTACTCACTTCCCGCCCGAGCCCGGACCAGGTGAAACGCATGGCAAAGCCGGCAGCCGTTTTTCGCAAATAGTGTAGCGCAACCAGGGCGCTGGCCGCCTGGGCAATGACAATGGCCGCCACCACGCCTTCAAGACCGAATTCGACAATCAGCAGGCACTGCAGGCTGCCGTTGAGCAGGCTGGTCAAAATACTCAATGTCGAAATAAGGCGGAATTTCTCAAAGCCTGCCAGCGCACCGATCGCCGCGCCGCTGAGGCAGGAGAAAAACAGTGACAGCGAGCCGATTTTCAGCGCCGGCTGCAGATTGGGATTATTGAGAACATGCAGCGATAGTTCGCGCGCGTAAACAAACAGCAGCGCAGCCAGCAACACACTGGCGCCGACTGCGACCACCGCGTTCAGCGACATGATTCGCGCCGCTTTCGCCCCATCCGCCAGGCGGTACTGGGCAATGTATTTGGTGGCGGCAGCGCCGACACCGGAGCCCGCCAGAACACCCAGGGTATTGATGGTATTCTGCAACACGCCGAACTCGCCAAACCCGACCTGGCCCAGAGACCTGGCCACATAGTAACCCACAAAGACCATAAAGGCCTTGGCCAGCACCGCACCGCCGATCGACCACAGATAGCCCTCCAGCAACCTGCGCCGCAGCGAGCCGGGTTTTCCCCACAGTCTTCTGCCTGATCCGCCTGCAAGCTCCATGATTCTCACCGGCCCCGCGCTAAAGGCTTTCCACCAGGTACATGGCATAGTCGCGGCTGCCAAGCACTGCCTCGAAACAGCCGGCATCCACTTTCAGGTTCTCACCGGCCGGCCAGGTTTTCACACTGATCTCCGCGCCCGCCTCCACGCACAAGCTGCCGCGGCGCTGCTGGCGCGCCAGATTACCCGCCACCAGCAGCATATCCCCCGGTCTGCTGTAGTGGCTGACATAGACATCCTCGAGGCTGTGGCTGACGCTGTTTTCGCCGGCGTGATAGGCGACGAAGTCCGTCTGCGTATCTTTGTATTTGTGCAGTGTAAACTGCGCCTCGTCGACGCTGTCGAGATCCGACCACAGCGGCCAGACCGGAATATTGTGCAACAGCATCAACATCATCAGCTCCCGTGTCGGCGCCGCCTGATGCCGGTACGGCAACGGAAACTGCGGCAGAAACAGCGGCTGAAACCCCCACTGGCGGCCGACGAATTCAGCCCGCCACTGCGCCATACTGACGACATCGACATAGCTGCCCTGCAGCCGGTTTCTATATTGTTCACCGTCGACAAAGACATCGACAAACGATAACAGCGGCGCCACCAGCTGCCCTGAGGCGTGGCCGATAACCAGGGCGTCGGGGTTCTGGCATTTGACATCGATATACAGTTTTTCCAGCAGCCGCCGGTAGGCAAGCAGCGGGTAGTGGCCGTCCACCGGCCGGCGGGTGGCGGCCAGCGGATAGAGAAACAGATTGTCATAGTAGACACCATCCAGATCGAACTGGCCGACAAACGACCGGGTTCTTTCACTGAACAGGCTCGGCCACCAGGGCGCCAGCGGGTTGACCCGGATAAACGGCGCACCGTATTTTTGCACGTCGATGGAGGTAAAATCGCCATCGCCGGTGTCCCACAGCGCTTCGAAAACCGGCCATTCGGGTGCGTCCTCGGATATATGCGTCGGGCACAGATAGGGAATTGCCCTGCGCCCGTCGGTGTTTATGCGGCTCACCAGTCTGGCAAAACGCAGGTCCCGCGCGGCGCGCGGATAGCCGTAATACTTCATGGTGTTGACACTGGCATCCGGCCATATGATCTCGATATTGGCCGCCGCTGCGGGGTGAACCCGCAGCCGGTGGCGGCTGTATTCGGGCAGCTTCACCGGGGTTGCCATGAGGCCGAAATCAAACTGCCAGGCGCCGCCGGCGGGCTGTCCGGCAGCTTTGACATTCAGCCGCAGTGTGACCCTGTTGTCATCGGCGAACACCTCAATGGCATTGGACGCAGCGGCGTTGGGCCAGCCGCTGGCGTCTTCGGCGTACCAGAACAGACCGACGCGGTCGTTGCCCAGCCAGTAAAACGGAATAAAGTCGGACTGGTAAAGCAGGCCGTTGCGGTCGGCGTAACTGCCGGTACTCCGGGTCTTGTCTTTGGACCAGCGGTGAAAATACCTGGCGATCGAGCGCTTTAGCGGAATATCCACCCGCAGGCTGTCGGCAGTGCGCACCAGCTCCGCATCGCAGCGAAGCGCAACCCGCAGCAAGCCGTCGTATTCGAGGTTGTTTTCAACCCGGCACTCCGCCCCGGCGGCGCCGGCATAGACTTTTTCCACCAGCCCCCACAAACCTTTGTCGTCGGCGCGGATATCGGCGGACTTTTGCATCAGGCTCCACGGCACGCCGTTTTTCAGCAGCTGCACCGCGCCGTCGAGCAGGGCCGTATCCAGGGCGTGAATCTGGGCGGCCACAAACCCCTCGCCGAAGTCGTAGTCGCGGCCCTGCACCTGCAGAGTCATACCCTGTTGCCGCACCGCCGACCAGGGTGCCGGCACCGCCGCCGGGGCGGCAATATCGGCGCTCAGCGCCGACAGGTCGGGAACCACCAGGTCGCTGGACAGTTCCGCAATGACCTCACCGTCGCGAAAAACGCGCGTCTGCACCGTGTACTCACCCGGGCGTTGCTTGTCGATATCCAGTGTGTAGTACTGTTTATAGCCGTCGAACTGCCCGTTGCGCACACTGAACAAACGGCCATCTCGCAATACCGACGTTTCAATATCGTAAGCGGCGGCCGGCGGCTCCAGCCGCGATTTTTTCAGCCTGTACTCGTACCGGTAATCGGGCAGCACTTTGCCATCGTGATCACCCACCAGCGGCACGATCCCGGCGCTGAACAGCGGCGCACTGCCCTGCTGGCCCATATAGCGGTCGTAGAGCTGTTTGACTTCGGCCGGGTCCAGAGCGATATCGTATATTTTCACCTCGTCGATCAGCGTGGAGGTGGTGCGCGGGGTATGCCAGGGCAGATCGCCGACGGTAAAGTACGGTTTGAATGTCGACAGCGGCGCAGCGTGCACGGCGTCCCGTGTGACCGGCTGACCGTCGATATACAGCATCAGTCCCTGTGGCGACCAGGTCGCCGCCAGGTGGTACCACTGGCCGTTGCGCCAGTCCAGCGTTCGCCCGAGTGAATAGTAGGGCCCGCGGCCGGGATTTTCATCCAGCAAAAACAATAATTTGGACCCTTCATAGTACTTATACAGATACAGGTTGGCCGCACCCTCGGCCTGAAAGAAAACATGGAACTTATTGCTTTCACCCTGCCAGTCCACCGGCGAGACCCACATAAACAGGCTGCCCTGTTCGGGGTTGAGCACATTCTGCGTGGGGAAGCGCATATGGCCGCTGGCGGGGCCGCTGCGCATGGCCTGGCCGAAACGGCCCGCTACCAGCTGCGGCGAATCGAGTTTCTCACCCGCCACCGTGCCATTTGCACCCATAGCGTCAAAGTGGCCGTCAAAGCTGATGGACAGACTGGGCTCTACAGCGTGCACGGGCGCTGCCAGCGGCAGGCACAAGGCACACCGCAGTGCGGTGATAAAGGCGGCATACAGCAGTTTATCCACAGACATTTAGCGGCTTTCCTGTCCAATGCCGGCCCCACCACAGGCCAGCCCGGTTAACACCTGCTCGTAGCGGCGCGCCAGCGCTTCGCGGTTGAACTCCTGCTCCACCTGGCGGCGGCCGTTTTCACCCAGCTGCCGGCACAGCGGCGGCGAATCGGCCAGGCGCCGAATTGCCGCGGCCAGCTCGGCGGCACTTTGCGGCTCGATACACAGGCCGGAACGGGCCTGCTCGATAATCTCCTGGCTCTCCCCGCGCACGCCCAGAACAATCGGTACCTGCATCGCCATACTTTCAAAAATTTTCGAGGGAATCACCGACAGGAAAAGATCGGTTTTCTTCAGCAGCACCAGGCTGGCCCGGGTCAGCGACCACAGCCTCGGCATATCCTCCTTCGGCAGCTGCCCGAGCATCTTCACATTTTCCAGACCCTGTTCCCGCACCCGGCTTTGCAGGCGCTCGCGCTCCGCCCCGTCACCGGCCATGACCAGGACGATATCGTGCCGCTGGCGCAGCTGCTGCGCCGCCTCGAGCAGGGTATCGAGCCCGTGGGCGAGGCCGTGGGTGCCGACATAGGCGGCGACGAACTTGCCGCCAACACCGATTTGCTCGGCGAAGGCCGCATCGGCGGCGCGGGGTTGAAAGAACTTCAGGTCGACGCCGTTGCGAATCACGGTGATTTTTTCCGCGCTGCCGCCGCGGGCGAGAATATGACTTTTATAGCTGTTGCTTACCGCAACGATATAGTCGGCTTTGCGGTATACAAAGCGCTCTATCGCCTCGAGGCAGCCGATAAGGCGCTGGTTGCGAAGCGCCCCCACCGCCAGAATCGATTCGGGCCACAAATCCCTGATCTCCAGCACCCAGGGACACCGCTTCAGCCGCGCAACGAAATAGCCCGCCAGGCCATTAAAAAACTGCGGCGAGGTCGATATGACAATATCGGCACGGGGCAATAAAGGTGCTACCGCGATCGCCATGATCATATAGAAAAAATAATTCCAGGAGCGCTTGATAAAGCCCTCGTTGGCGGTGATATAGGTGAACACCTTGATCGCCTTGATACCGTCTTTTCGCTCCACGCTGTAAAACCGCTTATTGCGGTAACCCGGATAGACTTTTCCCATCGGGTGGTGCGGTACGCAACTGACTACCGTCACCTCGTGCCCCATCTTCACCCACTGCTTGCAGTGCTCGTAGGTCCTGGTGGCCGGCGCGTTGATTTCGGGTGGAAAGTAGTGGGACAGAAACAGGATCTTCATATCAGTGCCGGATATAAACGGTATAGGACAGCGTAGCGGGCAGTGACACAGTCTGACGCAAGACGATAACAGTATTGTGAAGTTTTTTGCCGAATTCGGGGCAGTGGCAGCCAGCCTCCAGGCTCAGGGTCAACTCGGTATCGGCGCCGCCGGCCGCAGCGGCGCGGATATCGGCGATCGCCCCGCCGGCGGAACAGATTTCCACCGCGTGGGCCGCACGTTGTCTGCACTGCAGACCGGGGGCGAGATAAATATAGCTCTCGAGGCGATGCCGCCTGCCGGCGCGTGCCGCCCTGCCCGCCGCCTGCAGCCGGTCCTCGACAGTCAGGCGCTCGAGCGCGTCGCCGCCGGCCAGCGGGCTGATCTCGACCTGGCGGCGGTGGCGAATACCGCCCTCAATGGCGGGGAACCCGGCAAACTCCCCCTGGAAACAGTAGCCATCGCCATCGCGGGCAATGGCGGCGGCCAGTTTTTTCGCCCGCCTGGCAACGCGAAACTCGCCCCAGATTTCCGACTGCTCCTGCCCGTCCACCACCACCGTGTTGTGCGCGCGGGTGGAGCGTACATGGCGGCGCATGGCGCCGGGTTCGTACTCGAACAAGCCGGTGTCGACAATGATTTTTTCCCCCTGCAGCATCAACTCATAGGAGAGAAAATCGCAGTGGGTATGGCCCGGCTGATAGCTGGGGCCGATATCGCCGCAGTCGATAAGCAGCATATCGCTGTGCAGCCTCAGCCCGAACAGACCGCTGTCGGGCAGGTCGATCAATGCCACCGGCGCCGGCTGCGGGCGGCGATAACCCCACAGGCGCGCGGCGTAGGCGCGCAGGCTGGCCGGTTGCGGCGCCGCGCCGTAGGCGGAGTCGTTGAACAGTGGAATCAGATCGCCGGGAAACAGAATCGCATCGAGAAATGCCAGGCTGCGCTCGGCGGCAGAGCGCAGCTGATCGATAAAGCCACGCCCGACCCTGTCGCCGGCGGCGCTGGCCAGATTGTAGAGATCGAGATAATTCTCCAGCATCAGGCAGTGGTACTGCGGCGATCGCTCGTAGTGTCCGCCGTCGTCCAGAATCTGCTCGCGCAATTGCCGCGACAGCTCGCGCTGGGCTTTTTTGCACCAGCGCTCGGCATCGGCACCGCTGAAATACAGCCCCGCAAACAGCAGCGCCTTCATATTTTCAAAGTAATGGTTGGCGAGGATATGGGACTCATCGTTCTTTTCCAGCCACCGCGCCTGCCGGTACAAACTGCACAGCCAGGCCGGTGGCACGCTGTCTCTGATAGCGGCGCTGCTGAAAAAAAAGATCCAGTTGACAATGCGCAGGCTGGTGGTGAATGCCTCCCAACCCGGCTGGCTGTTTTGCCGGTTGGCGTCAATCCACCATTGAATCAAACACTTCTTATTGTCGCTGCCGCGCCGCGCCTCACGCAAATAGTCAAAATAGTGCAGGTGGTAGCGCCACAGCCGCGTGGTGCCGTCCGGGCACCAGTCAAAGCCTTCGCGCCGCAGGTTGTGGCTGTGGTTGTGAAAGCGGAAAGTGTATTGCGCGACATAGATACCCGCTACTGCAATCGGCTGCTGCAGCCCCTCGAGCCCGGCCGGGCCGGGGGGCGTTAACGCGCCTACCGACCGCGGCGGCAGCGCGCGGCGAATGACATACATCAGCGCCTGCCCCGGGCGCAGGTAGTAAAGCGTCGTCAGCAGTAGCTTTAGCTTGTTCACACAGACCTGTTCCTTATGCCGGCGGGGGCTCCACCCGCCGGCCGCAGCGACCTGCCCGCGTTACGATGTAATCTGCCCGACAATATCGAAGCAGGCCCTGGTTACCTCGACGATTTCCTCGAAGGCAATGGGCGCCGCCCCACCCTGCTGCAGCGCGGCGACAAAGGCCGCAACACAGGCTTTATTGCCCTTGTCCTGCCTTATCAGGTTCATTTTACTGAACCCGGGCCAGTTATAACCTTTTAACTTGCGGAAATTGTCCAGTTGCAAGACTGCGCCATTGCAGAACACTTCGAGGCGCTCTTTGGCCAGTGATTTGGGTCCGTTCGCCAGGTAGTGGATGGTGCCGCTGGAACCGTCTTCGAATCCCAGCGTAATGGATACCGTATCGGCGCAGTCCAGCGGGTTGTGCCGGTCGGCGCTTTTCAACGCCGCCACTTTGACAATGGCACTGCCGGCGAGAAAGCGCAGCAGATCGACAAAATGACAGGCTTCACCGATAATGCGCCCGCCCCCCACCTGCCGGTCCTGGGTCCAGTGGCCGGCGGCAATCTCACCGGCGTTGACCACCATGACAAAAACCTTCGGGGCCGGCGCGGCCGCCAGCAGCTGGCGCATTTTTATCGCCTGCGGTGCAAAGCGGCGGTTGAAACCCACCAGCAGGCGGCGCTGCGACTGGCGGTAGGCGTCGATAATTTCCTCCAGCTGCGCCGGCGTCAGCGCCAGGGGTTTTTCCACAAAAACGTCTTTTCCCGCCCGCAGCGCCTCGATAACCAGAGTCGCATGACTGTCGTGGCGGGTGGTGATCACCACGCACTGAATATCGTCGCGGGCGATCAGGCTGGAGGTGTCGGTGGTCGACTGCGGGATGGCAAACTTCTTCGCCATATGTACGGCGCTGACCCCGGTTTTACTGGCAACTGCCGCCACTGCCGCGCCGCTGGCGGCAAAGGCCGGAATCAATACGCGCGCCGCGTAATTGCCGGCACCGACAAAACCCACACTGACGGCGGTGGCGGCCGCCGGTGCCGGCGGGCGCCCGCTATCCACCGTGGTGCGCAGCAACTCGCCGGCCCGGTCGCGGGGGTATTGCAGTACCACGCCCAGGGGCGACTGGTCGGCGAGCACCGCATAGGCCTCTGCCGCCTGCGCCAGCGCAAAGCGGTGGGTAATCAGCGGTTTGACGTCGAGTTTTCCCAGCGACAGCATGTCCAGTACGGCCTCGAAGTTTCTCTGCTCGGTCCATCTGACGAAACCCAGCGGGTAGTCGTTGCCCTTCTGTTCGTAATCCGCATCGTAGCGTCCCGGCCCGTAGGAGCAGGAGACCTGGAAACTCAGTTCTTTCTCGTAGAAGTCGGCGCGGGACAACGACAGGCCCACCACACCCACCAGCACAATGCGGCCGCGCTTGCGGCACATCTGCGCCGCCTGGTGCACCGGGTCGTTGCTGTCGGTCGACGCTGTCAGCAGCACGCCATCGACGCCGCGGCCGCGGGAAAAGCGCTGCGCCGCCGCCAGCGGGTCCTCGCCTTTGGACAGATCCACCACCTCGGCGCCGAAAGACGCAGCCAGACGCAGTTTCTGCGCATCAAAATCGATACCCAATACCCGGCAGCCGTGGGCCTGCAGCAACTGCACCGTCAGCAGACCGATCAGACCCAGCCCCGTCACCACAAAGGCCTCGCCCAGGGTCGGCTGCGCCAGCCTGACGCCCTGCAACCCGATTGCCCCGACCACGGTGAAAACAGCTTCCTCGTCGCCGACATTGTCCGGTACTCTGGCACACAGATTGCGGCTGACAGCGATGACCTCGGCGTGGCTGCCGTTGGAAACCAGGCGGTCGCCGGCGGCGATACCCGCCACCGCACTGCCCACCGCCAGGGCGCGCCCCACATTGCAGTAGCCCATGGCCAGGGGCTGGTCGAGCTTGGCGCGCACCGCCTCCAGAGTCGGCATCAGGCCGTCGGTTCTGACTTTGTCCAGCACCATCCTGACCTTGTCGGGCTGCTGCCTGACTTTTTCCACCAGGTTGGCCTTGCCGAAGTTGACCAGCATCTTTTCCGTGCCCACCGATACCAGCGAGCAGGCGGTTTGTACCAGTACCGAGCCCGCTCCCAACTGCGGGCAGGGCACGGATTCCACCACCGTCTCGCCAGTGTTGAGGTTTTGAAGTATTTGTTGCATCTGCGCACTCGCCCCCGGGCTTGTTGCGACCTACGAGGGGTGGTATGGGTTGAGTAAGCGGTGAGCTTAAATGCCCTGTATGACGCTTAGATGACAGAAATATTTCGCGCCCGGCAGCACGGCCGGTCAGCCCGCGGTCACCGCTTTGCAGTCGCTGCCGGCGGCGGACTGAAACCAAACTGCAAAATTTTTTTCATAGAATGCCGGATCGATCTGACGTGACAGCCCGGGCCTGTTGACACGCCACCTGCCCTGCCGGGCGGCAATAGAGGCCCGGCGGCGCCAATGACTCACTGTGGGTGTTAACAGGCCCTGATAACCTGCCCATTTTTGCGGACTATAGCTGAATGAAGACTGCGGACCTGGCTTCCTCCCTCCACAGCAACAGCCTGGCGGGCCCACCTCCTACCGTGTGGATAGCGCCGCTGTTGTTTTTGACCGGCGTCGCCCTGCTGGTGGCCGCTTTTTATGACGGCCTGCAGAATATGGTCATGACCTGGAGCAAAGAGGAATACAGCCACGGCTATATGATCCCCCTGGTCAGCCTGTTTCTGCTGGCGCAGAAACTCCCGCTGGTGGCCCGCTACCGAAGCGATGGCCAGTGGAGCGGCCTGCTGGTGGTGCTGGCCGGCTACGGGCTGCTGCTGCTGGGTGAGTTGAGTTCGCTCTACGTTATCATTCAATACGGTTTTCTGGTTTCCCTTACCGGGCTGGTGGTGGCCTTCGTCGGCTTTCGCGGACTGCGTTACAGCTGGGTACCGCTGTTTTACCTGGTGTTCATGATCCCGCTGCCGAATTTCATCTATTTCAACCTGTCCAGCGAATTGCAGCTGATTTCCTCCAGCATCGGTGTTTTCATCCTGCGCCTGTTCGATATCAGTGTCTTTCTCGAAGGCAATATCATTGACCTGGGCAGCTATCAGTTGCAGGTGGTGGAAGCCTGCAGTGGCCTGCGCTATCTGTTTCCATTGATGAGTTTCGGCTTTTTGATTGCCTACCTTTATAAAGCACCGCTGTGGCAGAAAGCGATCATCTTTCTGTCGACCATCCCCATCACCGTGTTTATGAACAGTTTCCGCATTGCGGTAATCGGTGTCACGGTAGACCACTGGGGTATTGCCGCCGCCGAGGGCTTTCTGCACTACTTCGAGGGCTGGGTGGTATTTATGGCCTGCCTGGGGCTGCTGTGCCTGGAGATCTGGCTGTTCCACCGCCTCAGCCGCCGGCCGGGAAACATTATCGACAGTGTGCAGCTCGATTTGCCCGGCGCCGACGCCAACAAGCAGACCAGGGCATCGCTGGCGAAGTTTCATGCGCCGTTTATCGGCGCCCTGCTGCTGACGGCGGCGGCACTGCCTGTCAGTCTCATGGCAGACGGCAGGCAGGAACAGATACCGAGTCGGCTGCAGTTTACTTCCCTGCCCTTGTTCAAAGGCGGCTGGATGGGACGCGAGGGCCGGCTGGAAACCACCATCGCCGACACCCTGAAGGTATCGGACTATGTCATTGCCGACTACCAGCACAACGACGGCGGCCTGCCGGTTAACTTTTATGTCGCCTACTATGAATCGCAGCGCAAAGGGGCCTCCATTCACTCGCCCAGATCGTGCATACCCGGTGGCGGCTGGCGCATTACCAGCCTCGAGGAGTACCCGCTGGACACGGTTCCCACCGCCGGCGGCACGCCGCTGACAGTCAATCGCGTGATTATCGAAAAAGGCGATGTGCGCAGCCTGGTGTATTACTGGTTCCAGCAGCGCGGCCGTATTATCACCAACGAGTATCTGGCCAAGTGGTATATTTTCTGGGACTCGCTGACATTGAACCGCACCGATGGCGCCCTGGTACGCCTGACGGTGCAAGTGCCGGACACCACCGATATCCGTGAGGCGGATCAACAGATGCAGAAATTTCTGCGGGAGTTCAATCCCATGCTGGCCGACTATATTCCAAATTGAAGGATGGCCGCAGCGCCATTCCAAACTGAAAGGTGGCCGCAGCGCCATTCACAATTCAAGGAAGGTCGCGGCGCCATTCCCGATTGCGAACAGGCCGCGGCGCCTGAAGCGCAAAGCGGGCTGCAGCGGACCTGAGCAGCGTGGGGATGGCGTGGAACTTCGGGGCCTGGCGAACAGGGTTTTGACGTTAATATGAGTGCCGCACTGAGCTTCGCATTATCGCTGTTTATGAGCTTCGCCCTGGTGCCGTTGCTGATGCGTCACGCCGCCGCCCTGGGCCTGGTGGACAAGCCCGATGGCGGCAGAAAAATTCACACCCGCGTCATTCCCCGCAGCGGCGGTATCGCCATCGCCGCGGCGGTATTGATACCGGTTTTCTACCTCTCCACCCAAACGCCCAATATCGCCGTTTTTCTATTGAGTTCGGCCGTGGTAGTCGTGTTCGGCTTCCTCGACGATCGCTACGAGCTGCACTATAAGTGGAAGTTTCTCGGGCAGATTATTGCCACTGCTATCTTCCTCAGCGCCATCCCCGAAGTGCCGCGCCTGCCGTTTTACTTTACCGAGCTGCCCGGCTGGATCAGCTATGGCGTGCTGTTTTTCTTCATTCTCGGGGTGACCAATGCGGTCAATCTCTCCGACGGCCTGGACGGCCTGGCGGCGGGCACGGTGCTGCTGAGTCTGGGCCTGATTGCCTATATCGCCTACGAGGCGCAAGTCACCGCAATTTTTGTCATCACCATGGCCCTGATGGGCGCCCTGCTCGGCTTTCTGCGCTATAACACCCACCCGGCACGGGTGTTTATGGGAGACACCGGCAGCCAGTTTATCGGCTTCACCTCCGCCGCCATGGCGGTGACCGCGACCCAGCACGCCAACTCGGCGGTCAGCCCGGTGCTGCCGCTGGTGATCCTGGGGCTGCCCATTATGGACACCCTGATGGTGATGGCGATCAGAATCCGCAACGGCAAATCGCCGTTTCGCCCCGATAAAAATCACCTGCATCACCAGTTGATCAAACTGGGACTGCATCACTACGAAGCCGTCGCCCTTATCTACTGCCTGCAGATAGTACTGATTCTGATGGCTTACTTCATGCGCTATGAATCGGATATCGTGCTGTTGGGTCTCTACCTGGCTTTCGCCTGTTGCTGTCTGGCCGCAGTTTATATCGGCCGCTCGCGCAACTGGCGCTTTCATCCGGAAATACAGCCGGGCCAGTTTGTCGAGCGCAGAAATCTTCTGCTCAGAAAGCTGAGCTGGTTATATCTGTACAGTTCGCGCATTATCACCGTCTGCCTGGGCCTGACCTGGGCGGTGATCGCTTTTTCCGTCGACAGGGTGGACCCGACCATCAACTGGCTGGCGCTGATGTCGCTGGTAGTGTCATTTCTGCTGACCATCCTGCTGCCGCGATACACCCAGCTCAGTACCCGCATAGCCACCTACTCGGCCAGTGTACTGGCGCTGTATCCGTTTTGTATCGGCGGCGGCCAGGCTTTTTTGCCGCCGCTGGTGCCGGATTTGATGATCGCCTGCACCGGTCTTATTCTGGCACTGTCGATCAGGATGACCCGCCGGGAGCAGTTTCAACTGGACAACCAGGACATCCTGGTACTGTTTATCCTGATGACCGCACCACTGCTGCCGTTTGCCTCCGGCCAGCAGATGGAATTCGACTCCATGCTGCTGCGACTGGCGGTGATGCTGTATGCGATCGAATACCTGATCAACAAAGATTACAACCGCTATCTGTTTTTAAATGGGTTTGCGATTTTTGCACTGTTTGTTATCGCCATTTTTTAACAGCTTAACCACTGGAAACCGACGCCATGAAAAATCATTTACAAACCAGCCGTCATATCATCTGCAGTGTGGCACTTGCAGCGCTGCTGACAGCCTGTGACGGCGCCGAGCAGCGGCAGGAAAAATACATGCAGCGCGCGCAGGAATTTTTTCAACAGGAAAACTACGAAAAAGCCGAGGTGGAAGTTAAAAACGTCCTGCAAATCAACCCCAAGAGCACCGAAGCCCGCTTCCTGCTGGCGCGAATTCACCGCGAGAACAGCGAGTTTCGCCAGGCCTTTGCCAACTTCAAAGCCGCGGCAGACGAGGACCCGAATTTCGCCGAGGCCCACGTAGAGGTGGCGAAAATCTATTTCGCCGCGGAGCAGAACGATCTGGCCCGCGAGCACATTGCCAAGGCAATGGCCAGCCAGCCGCACAACAAGGACGGCAGGGTGCTGTCAGCGGCGCTCTACGCCCGCACCGAAAACTACGCCAAGGCCGTGGAAATTGCCGAAGGGGTACTGGCCGACTTCCCCGGTGAATCCGGCGCCACTGCCGTACTGTCACCGATTTATGCAAAGGAAGATCCGCAAAAAGCACTGGCGCTGATCGATCGGGGACTGCAGCTCGACACCACCAGCATCATACTGAAACAGTTGAAAATCGATATTCTCTCCAGCCTCGGCCGGGCGGCGGAAGTGGAAAATGTCTTTATCGAATTGATCAATGAACACCCGCAACAGCTGCGCTTTTTCTACCGTCTGGCCAGGGGCTACGCTTTCCAGAATCGCCTGGATGAGGCCGAAAGTACACTCAGGCTGGCGATAGCAAACAACCCCGACAACGTCGACCCGAAGTATAAGCTGGTGGAGTTTACGGTACAGCGGCGCGGCTTCGAGGCCGCCGAGGCAACCATCAGGGAGTTTATCGAAAAACAGCCCGAGTTATACGAACTGCAGGATGTACTCGCCCAGCTCTATCTCTCCGCGGACCGCGCCGAAGCGGCAAAAGCTGTCTACCAGGGTATTATCAGTGCCTACGAGGGTGAGGCCAATGCCCTCAGGGCGCGCAACTCGCTTGCCAAGATCCACCTGGTACAGAACAACCGCGCCGAAGCCGAACGCCTGTTGCAGGAGGTGTTCGCCGCCGAGCCGGCGAACACCGATGGACTGACGGTACAGGCGCGTATCAAACTGGCGGACAACGATATCAAAGGCGCCATCGCCGATCTGCGCGCCGCGCTGAAAACCGACAATGAGTCGATCGAAGCGCTCAAGCTGCTGGCACTGGCCCACGAGCGCGAGGGTTCTCCCAGCCTCGCCCTGGACAACTACCGCCGCATTATCTCCCTCGATTCCAGCGATATGGTAGCGCTTATCGGCGCCGGCCGCCTGAGCCTGGGACTGAACCAGATCAAACAGGCCGAGGAGTTTCTCGAGCTGGCGCTGGGCTATGAACCGGCCAACGAGCGCGCTATCACGCTGAAAACACGAATCCTGGTCAACGCCAAGCAGTGGGACAAGGCTCACGAACTCACCGACAGGCTGCTGGCCGTGGAGTCGTCCAAGCCCCGCGGGCTGCTGCTGAAAGCCGGCCTTTACCGCACCCAGGATCAGTGGGACCAGGCCAGAGAACTCTACCGGCAGAGCCTGGAGTTCACCCCCAAGGCATTCGAGAGCGTCGGCGGCTACGTCGACACTTTTCTGATCGAAAAGGATTTCGACGGCGCCATCGATTTTCTCGAAGCGCACCTGAAAACCCACCCGCAGCTGATTTTTGCCCGGGATATCCTGGCCACGGTCTACGCCAGAAAAGGCGATAGCGACACCGCCATCAGGCTCTACCAGCAGCTGATCGAAAAAGCCCCCGAGCGCGAATCCGCCTACCAGAAACTGGCCGCCGTATACGCCGGTAAAAACGACTATGCCAAAGCCGAGGCAATCTACCTGCAGGGCCTGAAACACAACCCCGATTTCAGCGGCCTGCGTGTTTTTCTCGCCAACCACTACCAGTTGCAGGAAAACTACAGCGCCTCGAAACAGCACTATGAAAAAGCGCTGCAGGCACAGCCCGATCTCGATATCGCGAAGAACAATCTGGCGGTGCTGCTGGTCAACCACTTCCCCTCTGAAGCCAACTATCAGCGGGCCCTGGAGCTGGCCTCGACCCTGAGCGACAACCAGCGACCGGTCTATATGAACACACTCGGCTGGGTGCACTACCACCTCGGCAATCTGCCCCAGGCCATCTCCTACCTCGAGGCCGCAGTCAACCGCCAGGAGGACTCACAGGAGTTTCGCTACCACCTGGGTATGGCCTACCTCAAAAACGGCGATGCGGACCGGGCCAGGCGCGAACTGCAGCTGGCCACCCAGGACAGCAGTGTCAGTTACTTCGGTGTCGAAGAGGCGAGAAAAACCCTGGAGTTGATGTAGCGGCGAGGGCTCCGGGGGCGACAGGGACGCAGCGGGGATTTTCGGGTACAATTGCCGCCTTTCCGATATCCCAGTTGTCAGTACGGTTATTGCGCTATGGATCTGTCTCCCCTCACCGCCGTTTCGCCCGTTGACGGCCGCTACGGCGGCAAGACCGGCGGGCTGCGGCCCATTTTCAGTGAATTCGGCCTGCTTCGCTGCCGCGTGGCGGTGGAGGTACGCTGGCTGCAACAGCTGTCGCGGCACCCGAATATCCCCGAGGTCGGCGCTTTCAGCGCCGCCACCGACGCCCGGCTCGACGGCATTGTCGATAATTTCAGTGAGGCCGATGCGGCCCGCATCAAGGCCATCGAAAGCACCACCAATCACGATGTCAAGGCGGTGGAGTATTTTATCAAGGAGCAGTTCGGCAGTAACAGGGAACTGGCAGCGGTGGTGGAATTCGTTCACTTTGCCTGCACCTCCGAGGACATCAATAATTTGTCCCACGCGCTGATGCTGAAGGCCGGGCGCGAGCAGCTGGCCGGGCAGATGCGCGAGATTATCGACGCTGTCACCGCACTGGCGCAGGCCCATGCCGGCGAGCCGATGCTGTCGCGCACCCACGGCCAGACCGCCTCCCCCACTACCGTCGGCAAGGAAATGGCCAATGTGGTGGCGCGCCTGCGGCGCCAGCTGGCACAGGTGGAGAGCGTGCCCCTGCAGGGCAAAATCAACGGCGCGGTTGGCAACTACAATGCCCACCTGTCGGCCTACCCGCAGCTCGACTGGCCGGCGCTGGCGCGCGGCTTTGTCGAAAGCCTCGGCCTGCACTGGAATGCCTATACCACCCAGATCGAACCGCACGACTATATCGCCGAGCTGTTCGACGCCATGGCCCGCTTCAACACCGTACTGATCGATTTCGACCGCGATATCTGGGGCTATATCTCACTGGGCTATTTCGGCCAGAAAACCGTCGCCGGCGAAGTGGGCTCATCGACCATGCCGCACAAGGTCAACCCCATCGACTTCGAGAACTCCGAGGGCAATCTGGGCATGGCCAATGCCGTGTTCAACCACCTGGCGGCAAAGTTACCCGTGTCGCGCTGGCAGCGCGATCTCACCGACTCCACCGTACTGCGCAATATGGGAGTCGGCTTCGGCTACAGCGCCATCGCCTACGCCGCCACGCTCAAGGGTATCGGCAAGCTGGAGGTCAACCGCGAGCGCCTGCAGCGGGATCTGGACGGCAGCTGGGAGGTGCTGGCCGAGCCCATTCAAACCATTATGCGCCGCTACGGCGTCGAGGCTCCCTACGAAAAGCTCAAGGCCCTGACCCGCGGCCAGAGCGTCGAGGCCGCGGATATCCACGCCTTTGTCGACGCGCTGGAGATTCCCGAGCCGGCCAAACAGGCGATGCGCGCACTGACACCGGCCACCTACACCGGCAATGCCCGGCAGCAGGCGGAATCGATTGATAAATACTAGTCTCTAGATACTAGTTACTAGTGATTAGTGATTAGTGGTTGGGATGTTGTTGTTTCGGTGAGTTGCGGCAATTATGTCGATGAAGAGTATTAAAAACTTTGATACAAGTGAGTTCCTGGCTGAGTTTTGGCAAAAACAACCGCTGTTAATCAGAGGCGGCATTGACAATACCGAGCAGCTGTTGACTGCGGAAGAATTGGCTGGGCTGGCCTGTGACGGTGATATCGAATCAAGGCTGGTCACGCATTTTGACAATCAATGGGAATTGATACACGGGCCGATAGCGGAGGAAACTTTTTTAAAGCTGCCAAACAGGGACTGGACGGTACTTGTTCAGTCAGTGGATGTGTTTGTACAGGAAGTGGCGGCACTGTTGGACTATTTCACATTTTTACCGAGCTGGCGTATCGATGACATCATGGTCAGTTATGCCGCTACCGGTGGAACCGTATCAGCCCATTATGATTTCTATGATGTTTTTTTGATTCAGGGACAGGGCAGTAGAAAGTGGCAGTTAGGCGGGTTTTGTACACCTGATACGGCTCTGGTACCGGATTTGCCAATGAATGTTTTGGCTGATTTCCACGCTGTAGATGAATACACGCTGCAACCGGGGGATATCCTCTATATCCCACCCAGGCTGGCTCACTATGGCGTGGCGTTGGAAGGCTGTATGACTTACTCAGTGGGTTTCAGAGCGCCGTCCAAGGCGCAGATCTTTGATTTGTTCGCAACGGCAGTGATGGCGAAAGCGGGTGACGACGATCGCTATGAGGATACGCGAGGTAGTCTGAATGGGAAGCATTTTGAAATAAATCAAGAAACCATGGAGAGGGTTCGCCATGCCATTATCGAGCTTGCCAACGATGAGGATGTTTTGCTTTCGGTAATGGCTGAAATCTCCACTAAAGGCAAGTTTTCAGCGCCTGATTACCAGGATTTATCAGACTGGAAGACTCGGCTCAAAGCGGGTTCTGCAATTGTGCGCTCGCCGCTGTGCAGGTTCAATTACTATTCCGGCCCGTCATCTGCCCTCTTTGCCGATGGGTTAAAATACTCCGCGCCCACTGAGTTGGCGGAATTTATTTGTAGATTTGATCGGCTAAATAGCGAGAATCTGGATTCGATTTTGGCGATGGCAGGCGCTGAAAGCCTGATTTCCGAACTGGTGGAGGCAAATTGTTTAGTCATGGAAGAGCATTGAGAAAGCCAAGGCGTTGCAAATACTGGTTTCTTTAATGGCATTCACTATTCAATCAGCTTGGCGCGTTGCCCAGGTGCAGGGCCTTGGGCAGATCACTCAGCGCAATATCACCCCGGTTACAACGTGCATACCATTCTATGCCTCGACACTTTAAACTACCTGACTTGAGCAATCACTCGCTATTGGACCCCGATTGTGACTAATCAACAGTGGACAATTGATATAGTTGACTGGGAAACGACATCCGCAGAGCTTATCGGCATACGTACCCAGGTCTTTATGCTGGAGCAGAAAGTGCCTGTGGAGGAGGAAATCGACGGTCTCGATCCGGAGGCCTATCACTTTATCGCCAGGGACAAACAGGGCCGCCCCGCCGGCACCGCCCGCCTGCTGCCCAGCGGCCAACTGGGTCGCATGGCGGTACTCAAGCCGTATCGCGGGCAGGGTCTCGGTTCGGCGCTGTTGCAGTTCGTCGTCAGCTGGCACCGGCAGCGCTCGCTGCCGCAGCTGTTTCTGCATGCCCAGCTACAGGCCATACCTTTTTACCGGCGCCTGGGTTTCAGCGAACAGGGCCCCGAGTTCCTCGACGCCGGTATCGCCCACCGCGAAATGGTTATGGGCAGTGACTGACAGCGGCTCCTCCAGTCCCGGGCTGCATCTGCTCGACGACAGCGAAGATTTTCGCGCCCACGCGCTCGAGATGGCCAACCGCGCCCGCCGCAGTATCGATATCCTCAGTACTGATCTCGACTTCCCGATTTATCACCAGCCGCCGTTTCTGCAGTCGCTGTCGGAGCTGGCGCGGCGCAGCCGCAGCAGTCGTGTGCGCGTACTGGTGAAGTCCACCGCGGCCATGGTCGAGCGCGGACACGGCGTGGCGCAGCTGGCCCAGCGGCTGCCCAGCCGGCTGGCGATTCGCAAGCTGAGCCTGGCGCCGCAGGACAAGACCATGGCCTATATGATTGTGGACCGGGAATTGCTGCTGTTTAAGAATGATGACGCCGAATACCGGGGTTTCGCCAATTATTCGGCGCAGCCCGAGGCCCGGCGACTGCTGGAGGAATTCACCTACCTGTGGGAGCACCACAGTGATGAAGACCCGCAGCTGCGACTGCTGACACTGTGACGCCGTGGAGAACTGACTTGTATACACCGCTCTGGCACAAGCCGCTGATCCTGCTGCTGAGCTGGCTGTGGCTGGCCGCCGCCGCTGCCGAAACCCAGCAGGTGGACATCATCGTGCTGAAAAACCGCCCGGCACAGACCCTGATCGACGTGATCCGCCCACTGCTGGCGCCGGGTGCCGGGGTCAGCGCCAGCGGCAACCAGCTGGTGGTGCGCTCCACCCCCGAGCAGATCGCCGAATTGCATCTGCTGATTGACCAACTCGATACACCGCTGACCCAGTTCAGGCTCAGCGTGCGCCTGCAGGCAGACCGCGGCAGCCAGCCGGATGACGATGTGGTGCAGCGCAGCACCCGCCGCGACAGCGGCAGCTACACGCTGCTGGCGCTGGAGGGTTATGCGTCCCAGATCCGCACCGCCATCACCCTGCCCGACACCGTAGCGGCGGATCTGGTCTATCCCGCCTATCTGTTCCTGGATCGAGGCAGCCGCAAACTGGTGAGTGACTTTTATGCGACGCCGCGCCTGCTCGAAGGCGAGCGGGTGCTGATCGATATCAGTACCCAAGTCGCGCGGCAGAGCAGTGGCAGCGAGATCGACCGCAGCTACAGCGGTGCCGTCACCGGGCAATTGGGCGAGTGGCTCGCGGTCGGCGGCACGGCAATCGACGCCGCGGCCAACTCGCGGCGCCGATCGACCGGCGACAGCCGGCAGTGGACCGTCTATATCAAGGCGGAGCGCCTGCAGTAAAGCCGGGGTGCCCCGCCGCCGCGGTGTGAACCAGTCTATAGCGCCGCCCCTGGCAATCCCTATAATCCTGTTACCTGCGCCAAAACCGCCCTGTCCGGGAGCGCGTGCCGATGACCAAACCCCTACTGACACTACTGCTGGGCCTCGGCTGCCTGTTGCAGGCCGCCTGTGGCGGCGGCAGCGGTGGTGGTGACGGCGGCCCGCCGCCGGCACCGCCTGGCGGCGATCCTTTCGGGCTCAGCCAGCGCCAGGCCCTCGCCAGCTTCAACCTGCCGCTGGGCGGCGCCGCGGCCGGCAGTTTCGATCTGCTCAATGCCTTTCCGAACCTCAGCTTCAGCGCGGCGCTGTATGTCACCGCGGTACCCGGTGAGGACCGGCTGGTGGTAGTGGAACAGGGCGGGCGCATTGTCGCCTTTGCCAATCAGTCGACCACCAGTGACAGCAGCACGGTGCTGGACATCGCCTCGCGCATCGAGTTCTCCGGTGAACAGGGGCTGCTGGGGCTGGCCTTCGACCCCGACTTCGGCAGCAACCGCTTTGTCTATCTGCACTACTCCGTGACCGGCCCGCGCCGCTCGGTAATTGCGCGCATGCAGTGGGATACCGGCAGCGACCGGATCGAGGAGAGTACGGAGAAAATTATCCTCGAGGTCGACCAGCCCTTCGGCAATCACAACGGCGGCATGCTGGCCTTCGGGCCGGACGGCTATCTGTATATCGCCCTGGGCGACGGCGGCAGCGGCGGCGACCCGCTCAACCACGGCCAGGACCGGCGCACCCTGCTGGGCAGTATGCTGCGCCTCGACGTGCACCCGCAGAACCCCGGTGACCCCTACGACGTTCCGCTGGACAACCCCTTCGTCGGCGAGGCCGATGTCAGACCGGAGATTTACGCTTACGGCCTGCGCAACCCGTTTCGCTTTTCCTTCGACCGCCAGACCGGCACGCTGTGGCTGGGTGATGTGGGCCAGGGGGCGATCGAGGAAATCGACATTATCGAAGCCGGCGGCAACTACGGCTGGCGCGTGTTCGAGGGCAGCCGGGAATTCGACGACTCGCTAAATACCCTGCCGAACAGCGCTTTTACCCCGCCGGTATTCGAATACGACCACAGTCTCGGCGTCGCGGTAATCGGCGGCTATGTCTACCGCGGCAACCAACTGGGCTCGCTGTTCGGCAAATACCTTTACACGGATTTTGCCAGCGGCACGGTGTGGGCGCTGACCTGGGACGGCAGCCAGGTCACTGCCAACGAGGCGATCGCCAGCGCCTCCAGCCCCACCAGTTTTGGCGAAACCCATGGCGGTGAAATTCTGCTGGTATCCCGCAACGACGGCCTGTTCCGCTTCGAACCCGGCGGCGGCGGCAGCCAGGTTCCGGCCCTGCTGTCACAGACGGGGCTGTTTACCAGCCTCGCCGGGCTGACACCGGCCAGCGGCCTGATCGAATATGCGCCCAACCATCCGTTCTGGTCCGACGGCACACAGAAACGCCGCTGGGTGGGTATCCCCGACAGCGAGCGTATCGCGTTCAGCGACGACGACTGGCACCTGCCGGTCGGCAGCGTGGCGGTAAAACACTTCGAAATCAACCTGGTAGAGGGCGATCCAAACTCGGTGCGGCGGCTCGAAACCCGGGTATTACTGCACAGCGAGCAGGGCTGGCAGGGTTTCACCTACCGCTGGAACAGCGCCGGCAGCGACGCCACCCTGCTCACCGGCCGCGAAACCGAAACCCTGACTGTCGCCCTGGCCGGCGGCGGCAGCGAACAGCGCCGCTACGACTACCCCAGCCGCACCGACTGCCTGTTGTGTCATACCGCCGCCGCCGGTTTTACCCTCGGCCTGACCACCCGCCAGCTCAACGGCGACTTCGACTATGCCGGCACCACCGACAACCAGCTGCGCAGCTGGAATCATATCGGCCTGTTCGACAGCGATATCGGTGCGGCCGGCCAGTACCCCAGCTTTGCCGCGCCCGGCGATATCAACGCCGGCCTGGCGGCGCGGGCGCGGGCTTATCTGGATGTCAACTGCAGCCAGTGCCACCGGCCCGACGGCCCCGCACCGACGGCCCTCGATCTGCGCGCAAGCACCGCCCTCGACGCTATGAATGCCGTCGGCGCGGCACCGCTGGCCGGTGATCTCGGAGTCGCCGGTGCCGCCGTCATCGCCGCCGGCGACAAGCAGCGCAGTGTGCTGTGGCTGCGCCTGCAGCGCCTCGACGGCGAGCGCATGCCACCGCTGTCGAGCCACCTTATCGATACCGAGGGCGCAACCTTGATCGGTGAATGGATCGATACCCTGTAGGCATGGCTCAGCGGCGTTTCTTTTTTTGCGCCGCGCGAATGGCTGCGGCCAGTGCGCCCTTGCCCCAAGCGCACAGCGGTGCGGGCGCATCCAGCACCTCCTCGGGCGCCTGGTAGTAGGACATATTGAAAGTCTTGCCGTTTTTGCTGTAGCGAAACGGCGGCAGGCCCAGCTGCTCGAAGTCAGGTTGGTTTTCGGCATCCACCTTCAGGTAGAGTGTGTCATCGGCAACCAGGCCAAACATCAGCCCGTCCATGAAAATGCCGTAGCCGCCAAACATCGCCCTCGCCTCCACCGGCCCCATGGGAGCCATTAACTCCAGCAGATGGCAGACAAATTCGCTGCGTTTTTTCACTGCCGCAAGTGCGCCGGCACTCAGGCCCGGTATTGCTTTTTCAGGGCCGCTACCGACTGCCTGACCAGCTTGCGCAGCACCGACAGATCGATATCCTCCAGCCGGTTCACGTACAGGCAGGATTTACCGGTCCGGTACTTGCCCAGCGCTGCCAGCAACTGCTGGTACTGGCCAAAGCCGTCGATGATATACAGGCTCAAGGCCTGCTTTCGGGGCGAGAAGCCGGTGAGAAACCAGTCCCCTTCGCGGCCGGAGTCGTAGCGGTAGTGGTAACTGCCGAAGCCCACGATGCTGCCGCGCCACAGCGCCGGTTGCAGCCCGGTCACCTGGCGCATCAGCTCGAGCACGGCCAGGCCGTCGGCGCGGCGCTTGTCGTCGCCGACGCTGTCGAGAAAACGCTTGACATCATCGCTGTCGATAGCTGTTTTTAGCGCCGCCATGCCGCCCTCCGCATCAATCACCGGCTTATTTTCACACTACTGCCGCAGGGCTAAACCTTAACCCAGTTTGCGGCGCCAGGGCCAGGGCCTAGTATCTGCCACCGGCGGTGGTATGGGCGGCTGCGAGGCTGTCGAGCTGCGCCAGGTCCCCGGCACTCAGCTGCAGCTCCCCGGCCTGCCAGTTCTGCTGCAGATATTTGATGCGCTTGGTACCGGGAATGATGGCGATGTCCTCCCCTTTGGCAAGCACCCATACCAGCGCCAGTTGCGCCGGCGTCATGCCCTTGTCTTCCGCAAAGGCGGCAATCTTTGCGGCCAGTTGCAGATTGTGTTCGAGCGCATCCTGTTGAAAACGCGGGTTGTCGAGCCGCCAGTCGCCCGCCTGCAGATCGTCGCGGGACTGGATGGTGCCGGTCAGAAAACCGCGCCCGAGCGGGCTGTAAGCCACAAAACCGATACCCAGTTCCCGCACCGCCGGCAGTATTTCCGCCTCCACGTCGCGGGACCAGAGCGAGTATTCGGTCTGCAACGCCGAAACCGGGTGCTCGCGGTGGGCCCGGCGCAGGTTCTCCGCATCGGTTTCAGACAGGCCGATATACCTTACCTTGCCCTCTTCAACCAGCTTGGCCATGGCGCCGACGGTTTCCTCGATGGCAATATCGGGATCGCGCCGGTGCTGGTAGTAGAGATCGATACAGTCGATATCCAGGCGCCGCAGCGAGGCCTCGCAGCAGGCCCGCACATAGTCCGGCCGGCCGTTGACACCGCGAAACGCGCTGTCTTCCTGACTGCGCTGAATGCCGAATTTGGTGGCGACAACAATGTCGTCACGGCGCCCCCGCAGCGACCGGCCGAGCAGTTCCTCATTGGTGTGGGGCCCGTAGATATCGGCGGTATCCCAGAACCTGCAGCCCATTTCATAGGCCGCATCCAGTGTCTGCAGTGCACTGGTTTCGTCCTCCGGTGGATAAAACTCCGACATGCCCATACAGCCCAGCCCCACAGCCGGTACCGTCAAACCCTGGTTTCCCAGTTTTACTGTTCGCATTGCAATACTCCGTATATCAGTGACACATGGCAGGAAGAACGAATAACCGAGGTGCAGGCTACGCCTTAGAGCTAACGCTAAGTCAAGCCTTTTTTTGCTGTCTGTTTTGCTACTGTTTATGCTGCCGGTAGTAATCGATTTTATTGTCGATGGCCGACAGCCAGCCCTGCCACTGCGCCAGCTGCTCCTGTACATAGGCGCGGTGCCGTTCCAGCATCAGCTGGCGTTCGCTCAGCGTATCGTCTCCGCGTTTGACCAGGTCGACATAGTGCTGAATCTGCGCGATCGGCATGCCGGTTGACTTCAGCTTTTTGATAAATGCCAGCCACTCGACATCGCGCCGGGCAAACACGCGATGCCCATTGCCGTCGCGGCGCAAATCGGGCAGCAGGCCCATCTTATCGTAATAGCGCAGGGTATGGGCACTGAGCCCGGTGAGTTTTGCCAGTTCTGAGATCGTCATAGCGCAGCGGTCGCCATCTGTGCTCGCGCCGCAGTGGTTATAACGGCGCCCGTATCGGTTAAATTTGCTTATATTAACAAGACCCCGTGGGGGTTCATACAGATTGGCCACTCCCGGCGCAGACCGGCGGCGGCGCGCGCTGGGCTTACGGCGGGCGGCGGGCATTCGCTTGCGGATCGAACGGCGGCAACTAAGCTTAATCAAGTCAGTTGTGAAATTAGGGCCGGCAATGCAGATCTGCGCCAAGTCAACAGTGCAACAAGGGCTGGCAATCGCCCTGATGCTGAGTATTTCCCCTCGCTTATGGGGCATAGAAGAGGTGTTTCACGCCGAGCTGGTCTACCCCCAGGAACGCGGTGAGTTGCAGCTGTCCCTGGTACCGTCGCTGCGCAGTCAGGGCGGCGAGCGCAATACTGTCACCACCCTGGCAGTGGAATACGGTTTGACCGAGCAGTGGCAGGTGGAAGTGGCCTGGGACAGCAGCGGCGAGGTGGAGATCGGCAGCAAATACGCCTGGATGCAGTTGCGCCCCAACCTGCATATGGCCGCCGCCTTTGATCTGCGCTACCCGCTGAACGATCTCGACAGCGATTTCAGTGAGGGCTTTATCGAGTACGAGCCCTCTTTGCTGCTGGCGCGCGATTTCCCCCGGCTGGGTAATCTGCAGCTGTTTCTGCAAACCGGTATCGGCCTGGTCGAGCGGGCCGGCCACCACCGCGAACTCAATGACGACGAGCCCGCGGCCAACGAGTTCAGCCTCGATATCGGCCTGTTCGTTCCCCGCCAGTCGTTTACCTGGACGACGGAAATCAGCTGGTCGAACAACCGCTGGAACCGCGGCGGCGAGGAGAACCAGCTGCTGCTGACACCGGGCCTGGTGTGGCGCTTTGCCGACGCCGTGGAAATCAGCTTCGGTATACCGATTGGCCTCAACAGCGACAGTGACGACTACCGCCTGGTCGGTCAGTTCATTCTCGAGTGGGGGGACTGAAAGCCCCGGGAAAACAGGGCTGGCTGGGCCGCGGATGAACATTTACCAAAAACTGATTGTCGGCACATTATCCATTGCAGCGCTGGTCGCCGCCGTCGGCGCAGTGTCGGTAGTGCAGAGTAACAAGGTCATTTTCGATATCTCGCAATTTGCCCACAGCTCCATTAACGAAGCACTCAGTGCCACCGCTATGGGCAAAGCGCTGCAGAGTTCACATATCAACTTGCAGCGGCTGATGGTGATATACGCCCAGCCGCCGGCCTTGCGCTCAGGCAGCGACCATATCACACCGGCAGTGGTGCGCGCCCGCGAGCGCATCGATAACAGCAGCCGCGAGTTTGCCCGGCAGCTTGAATCCAGCCGGGCCGCCACCCGGCGCGGCCTGCAGATGGCGCTAGCCGGCCGCGAGCAGGCGGCCTCCGCCAGAGAAAAAGAGGAGTTGCAGGAGCTGCAGGAGCTGGCCCAGTGGCACCGGGACTATCAACGCGAGCAGGCGGCTATCGTGGCCTTGCTGGACAGCGACCCGGACGCGGCCAGACAGCGGCTGGCCGACACCCTGGACCCGCTTTACCACCGTTTGCTGATCGAAGTCATCGAGATCAAACAGGAAGCCGTGGGTGAAGTGATTGACGAAACCCAGCATATAGAGCTGCAGGCACTGCGCTCAAAGCAGGTGGTGCTGACCGCCGCGCTGGTCGCCCTGCTGGCGGCTCTGCTGCTGGGTTTCTTTATTGCGCGATCAGTTTCCATACCGTTGAAAAGATTTCGCGATGCGGCGGTGTCCATTGGCGCGGGAAAACTCGATACGCGCATCAGTTTTACTGCAAAAGACGAAATGGGCTCGCTGGCCAGGGCCTTCAACCAGATGGTTGACAAGTTAACCATGGCTACCGACGCTCTCACCGACGCCAAAGAATACGTTGACAATATCATCAATTCGATGATCGACACCCTGATCGTTCTCCGCCCGGACAATACCATCGCCCTGGTAAACCGCGCCGCGGTCGATCTGCTCGGCTATACCGAGCAGGAACTGATCGGCAGCTCCATCGGCATGATTCTCAAGCGGCAAAAGGACCGTGGCGGCGAACAATCGGTGAAGAAATACATTGAGGAAATTGTTGCCGCGGATGCGGCACAAAGTATCGAATCGGTCTACCTGACCAGCAGCGGGCGGGAAAACCCCATGCTGTTATCCGCCGCAGCCATGTACAGTCGCGGCGGCGACTTACTCGGCACCGTCTGCGTAGCCAAGGACCTCACCGCCAGAAAACGCGTCGAGGAGAAGCTGCGGCAGACCAATGTCTCGCTGATGGCCAGCAACGCCGAACTCAAAGAGGTACAGGCGCAACTGGTACAGGCCGCCAAACTGGCTTCGATCGGCGAACTGGCGACGGGTATCGCCCACGAAATCAACCAGCCGCTGTCCTATATCAGTACCGTGCTGCAAACCGTTCCGCAGCAAATCAACAGCGGCCACTGCTCCGCTGAACAGATTACCGCAGCTCTGCAAAGCGCCTATCAGCGCGTCGGCCGTATGACGACCATCATTCAGCATCTGCGCACTTTTGGCCGCAAGCAGGGCGACGGCTTTGAGCAGGTGAAACTCAGCACCGTACTGGACGACAGCCTGCTGCTGGTGGGCGAGCGCATGCGCATCGGCAATATCGATTTTGTCCGGGAAGTGCCGGCGACCCTGCCGGCTGTCACGGGCAATGCCGGCCAGCTGGAACAGATTCTGATAAACCTGTTTCAAAATGCCATCGACGCGCTCGAGAGCTTCGAAGGGAAAAGAGTGATTGCCGTCACTATGCAGGTCGACAGCGATAAAAACGCCATTGTCATTCAGTTTTCAGACACCGGCCCGGGCATCTCCGAGCAGGATGCGGATAAGATTTTCGACCCGTTCTACACCACCAAGCCGGCCGGCAAGGGAACCGGGCTGGGGCTGTCTATCGCCTACGGTATCATTCGCGCCCACAACGGCACCATCCGGCATATATCCAAGCGGCAGGCGGCCGCAGGCGGCGATGCAGCAGCCGCAGCTAACACAGTATTCGTCATCACTTTACCAATAGCAGGCAACGGCCGTGACAGTACCTAAGGTTCTCGTTATCGATGATGACGCCGATGCCAGATCGGCCATCGAGCTGGCGTTAAAGACGCGGGGCTACGAACTGTTTTTTGCCACCGATGGCGCCGATGGGCTGGATATCTTCCGGCGTGAATCGCCCATTGTCACCCTGCTGGATTTGCGTATGCCGGTCATGGACGGCACCGAATTTCTCAAGGCCGTGTGCCCGAGCCCCGAGTCTCCCTACGCCATTATCATGCTGACCGGTCACGCCGATGACAGCGAGGTGGAGGTCTGCTACGAACTCGGTATTCACGCATTTTTGCGCAAGCCGTTCAATATTTATGAACTCAACGGCGCCATCGAGCAGAATATAAAATTGAAACAGGCGCAGATTTCACTGCAACAGCTGAATAAAAAGCTCGACAAGCTGGCGACCTTCGATACCCTCACCGGGCTTTACAACCGCGCCATGCTGGTCGAGCACTTGCAGCAGGCGATTCGCCGGGCAAGTCGCAGCAGACAGAGTTTTGGGCTGTTTTACTTCGATATCGACAATTTCAAGAAGGTCAACGATGCCTGCGGGCACAGCGTCGGTGACGAGCTGCTGCAACAGGTATCCAAACGCGTCGGCCAGTTGATCCGCAGCAGCGATATCCTCGCCCGCATGGGCGGCGACGAGTTTGTGCTGCTGACCGAAGGCATGCAAAAAAGCGCCGATCTGGCCACTATGGCCGGCGACATTCTCAGGGAGATTGCCGCGGAAATTTATATTGGCAGGCAGCCGGTGCATGTCAGCTGCAGTATCGGTATCTCGGTTTATCCGGATTGCGGCTCGACACCGGAGGAGCTGATAAAGACCGCCGACATGGCGATGTACAAAGCCAAGGACGCCGGCCGCAACTGCTACAAGTTCTATTCCGCCAAAATGAACGCGGCGGTAAGCGCACAGCTGACCATGGAGAACAATATCAAGCAGGCGCTCAAGCGCGGGGAATTCTCCATACACTACCAGCCCAAGGTCGACCATCAGGCCGGGACCGTCAGTGGCGCCGAGGCCCTGATTCGCTGGCATCACCCCAAACTCGGCAATATTTCCCCGGCCGAGTTCATTCCGGTGGCGGAAAAAAGTGATTTGATTGTCGAGATCGGCAAGTGGGTAAGAGAGCAGGTGTGCCGGCAGCTGGCGCGCTGGCGGCAGCAGAGTCTGCCGCTGCTGCCCGTGTCGGTGAATGTATCGGCGATAGAATTTTTGAAGTGTGAAGTCTTACAGCATGTTATCGACCTGCTGTTACAGCACGACATCGACCCCCACCTGCTGGAGCTGGAGGTGACGGAAAGCACGCTGATGGCCAGTGTCGAGCAGGGTAATATGGACTACGAGATCATCACCCTGATGGACACCGGCCTGGCGATAGACGACTTCGGCACCGGCTACTCGTCGCTGGGCTACCTGAAAAGCTATCCGGTCGACACCCTGAAGATCGACAAGTCCTTTATCGACAACGTCACCGCCAGCGAGCGCGACGCCGCCATTGTCAAAGCCATGATTTCCATGGCCCACAGCCTGGATATCCGCGTGGTGGCCGAGGGGGTGGAGACTGCCGCGCAGAGGGATTTCCTGCACCGACACGGCTGTGATTTCATACAGGGCTATTTCTACAGCCGGCCGCTGCCGGTGGCCGAGTTCGAGGCCTTTGTGCGCGAATTTCGCGGCCGGCCGGCTGTGCGCTGCGGTTGACCTAGCCGCGGTAACGCGCTTTGGCCTCGCGCCGGTAAGCGTGCAACAGCGGCTCGGTATAACCGTTGGGCTGCTGCCGGCCTTTGAAAACCAGGTCGCAGGCCGCTTTGAAGGCCACACTGCTGTCGAAGTCCGGCGCCATCTTGCGGTAGCCGGGGTCGCCGGCATTCTGCCCGTCCACCACCGCTGCCATGCGCTGCAGCGATTCCAGCACCTGAGCCTCGGAACAGATACCGTGCTGCAGCCAGTTGGCCAGATGCTGGCTGGAAATGCGCAGCGTGGCGCGGTCTTCCATCAGGCCGATATGACTGATATCCGGCACTTTGGAACAGCCCACGCCCTGCTCGACCCAGCGCACCACATAACCGAGAATACCCTGGGCATTGTTATCCAGCTCGGCCTGAATATCGCCGGCCGAGAGATCGCCCGGCTGTGCCAGCAGCGGTATCTGCAGAATATCGTCGAGGCTGGCGCGGCGGCGCCCGGCCAGCTCGCGCTGGCGCGCCTGCACATCGACGCGGTGGTAGTGAATGCTGTGCAGGGTGGCGCCATTCGGCGACGGCACCCAGGCGGTATTGGCGCCGGCCAGCGGGTGGGCCACCTTCTGCTCCAGCATCGCCGCCATCTCGTCCGGCATCGGCCACATGCCCTTGCCGATCTGGGCGTGACCCGGCAGGCCGGTGGCCAGGCCGATATCCACATTCCAGTCCTCGTAGGCGTTGATCCAGGCCTGCTGCTTCATTTTGGTTTTCGCCACCATCGGCCCGGCCAGCATACTGGTGTGTATCTCGTCACCGGTGCGATCGAGGAAGCCGGTGTTGATAAACACCACCCGCTCGGCCGCCACCCGGATACAGGCCTTGAGGTTGACCGTCGTGCGGCGCTCCTCGTCCATAATGCCGACCTTGAGGGTATTGCGCGGCAGTTGCAGGGCATCCTCGATGCGGCTGAACAGATCGCAGGTAAAGGCCACTTCCTCGGGGCCGTGCATTTTCGGCTTGACGATATAGACACTGCCGCTGCGCGAATTGGCCAGGCGGTTTTGTTTTTTCAAATCGTGAATCGCCGCCAGGCTGGTAAACATGCCGTCGAGGATACCCTCCGGCACCTCGTTGCCGGCACTGTCGAGCACGGCATCACTGCTCATCAGATGGCCGACATTGCGGACAAACAACAGGCTGCGCCCGTGCAAAGTCAGCGCCGTGCCGTCAGCGGCCAGGTACTGGCGGTCGGGATTCATGCGGCGGGTCAGCGGCGCGCCGTTTTTTTCGAAGGTATCTTCGAGGCTGCCCTGCATCAGGCCCAGCCAGTTGCGGTATACCTCCGCCTTGTCCTCGGCATCCACTGCGGCAACCGAGTCCTCGCAATCCATAATGGTGGTTACCGCCGCCTCCAGCAGCAGGTCCTTGACGCCGGCGCTGTCGGTTTTGCCGATCGGGGAAGTCCGGTCGATCTGGATTTCAATATGCAGGCCATGGTTTTGCAGCAGCACGGCAGCCGGACTGTCGGCTGCGCCGTTATAGCCGACAAACTGCTCCGCTGTGGCCAGCCCCACAGTTTCGCCGCTGCTCAGTTTTACCGCCAGCTTGCCGGCGGCGACAACATACTGCGCGGCATCGGCATGGCTGCCGGAGGCCAGCGGCGCGGCCTGATCCAGCAGCTCGCGGGCAAAGGCGATCACCCTGGCGCCGCGCACCGGGTTATAGCCTGCGCCGCGCTCGGCACCATCGTCCTCGGCGATCACATCGGTGCCGTACAGTGCGTCGTAGAGACTGCCCCAGCGGGCGTTGGCGGCATTGAGCGCAAAACGGGCGTTTTTTACCGGCACCACCAGTTGCGGCCCGGCCTGCAGGGCAATTTCGCTGTCGACTCCGGCGGTGCTGACATTGAAGTCCTCACCCTCCGGCAACAGGTAGCCGATCTCCTGCAGAAAGGCCTTGTAGGCAAGCGGATCGTGCGCCTGCCCGGCGCAGCCGCGGTGCCAGTCGTCGATCTGCGCCTGCAACTGGTCGCGCTGTTGCAGCAGCGCGGCATTGCGCGGGCCGAAGTCCTCGACGATGGCCTGCAACTGGGCCCAGAAGTGCTCCGCCTCGACGCCGGTACCCGGCGCCATCTCGTCTTTTACCAGGTTGTAGAGCACATCGGCGACCTGTAAACCGCCGGCTTGAATTCGAGTGGTCATAATCGTGTCTGCCTCAACTGCAAAAACGGCGCGCGGTGCACACGGGAACGGCACCGGCATTTATTCGGGGGGTGGTATTTTCTGCCAGGCACATAAGTTGTTCAAGTCTATTGCCCGCAGCGGTATTGCGCCAGCGTGTCGCTTTTATACCGACTATTGTTTTGGTGAATAGTCTGTCAGTCCAGCTCGCGGGCCACATCGGCGACCAGGGAACGCATCCACTTGTGCCCGGCGTTGTGCTGCAGCAGCGGACTCCAGGCCATTTTCAGCTCAAACGGCGGAATATCGAACGGCGGCGCCTTGGCCACCAGGCGCGGATTGTTCTGCTGCAGGCGCGCTGCTTTCGACGGAATGGTGACCACCAGATCGTTCTGCTCGGCCAGCAGCATGGCGGACTGGTAGTGGCGGGTGAAAACTTTGATCTGGCGCTTCTTGCCGGCCTTGCGCAGCACTTCATCCACCCAGCCGAGGCGCTGCACATCGTCGGGGTTGACGCCCACACCCACGCCCATGCCGGTCTTGCTGACCCAGACATGATCGGCCTGGAGATAGGCATCGAGGTCGAACTGCTGCCGTATCGGGTTGTCGGCGCTCATCAGGCAGGCAAAACTGTCCTTCCAGATGGTCTTCTGGTGAAACGACTGCGGCATGGCGTCGAAGCGGTTGATCACCATATCGACCTTGCCCTGCTCGACATCGAGAAAGCTGACATCGCTGGGGGTCATGATATCCAGGGTCACACCCGGCGCCTGCACCCGCAGGCGGCTCAGCACCCGCGGTATCAGGGTCGATTCGGCGTAGTCGCTGGCCATGATGCGGAACACCCGCTCGCTGGCGGCGGGGTCGAAATCCGACTTCGGCTGCACCACCTTTTCCACATCCAGCAGTACCCTGCGCACCACCGGCTCGAGGTCGCGGGCCCGCTCGGTGGGGGTCATACCGTCGCTGGTGCGCACCAGCAGCGGGTCGTCGAACAGTTCCCGCAGCCGGCGCAGGCCATTGCTCATGGCCGGCTGACTGATACCCAGGTAATTGGCGGCCTTGGTGACATTGCGCTCGCGCAGCAGCACCTCCAGATACACCAGCAGATTGAGGTCGATACGGTTGATATTCATGCAAGCTCCCAGCGGTGGAATTTCCGTTTGCGCCTTGTCCGGGGCAGCCCGCCCCGGCCTGCACTGACATTCATACAGAGAATAGCGAAAATAAAAACTATAAATTAGCGAAATCATACCCGACTGTCTAGAATCCTGTGCAATGGTCTCTCGCAGATACCTGCAGCGCTATCCACCCAACCAACACGCCAGAGGATATACAGATGTCAGTGGGCAACTACGATCGCAACGCCGAGATCGCGGCAATCGAAAAAGACTGGAGCGAAAACCCGCGCTGGAGCAGCGTCAAGCGCACCTATGCGGCCGCAGACGTCGTGCGCCTGCGCGGTTCGGTGAAAAAGGAAAACACCCTGGCCCGCCGCGGCGCCGAGAACCTGTGGCAACTGATCAATGAGGGCGGCCGCCCCGCCTTCCGCCCGGAAAAAGACTTTGTCAACGCCATGGGCGCGCTCACCGGCGGCCAGGCGGTACAGCAGGTCAAGGCCGGCGTGCAGGCCATTTATCTGTCCGGCTGGCAGGTGGCGGCCGATGCCAACACCTCGGAAACCATGTATCCCGACCAGTCACTCTATGCGGTCGACTCCGTTCCCACCGTGGTGCGCCGCATCAATAATGCATTTACCCGCGCCGACCAGATTCAGTGGAAATCCGGTAAAAATCCCGGCGACGAGGGTTATATCGATTACTTCGCACCGATCGTCGCCGACGCCGAAGCGGGCTTTGGCGGGGTGCTCAACGCCTATGAACTGATGAGCAATATGATTGCCGCCGGCGCCGCCGGCGTGCATTTCGAAGACCAGCTGGCCTCGGTGAAGAAATGCGGTCATATGGGCGGCAAGGTACTGGTGCCGACCCAGGAAGCCGTGCAGAAACTGGTGGCCGCGCGCCTGGCCGCCGACGTCGCCGGCGTGCCGACCATCCTGCTGGCGCGCACCGACGCCAATGCCGCCGACCTGCTGACTTCCGACTGCGACGACTACGACAAATCCTTCACCACCGGCGAGCGCACCGCCGAAGGTTTCTACCGCGTTCGCGCCGGTCTCGACCAGGCCATTTCCCGCGGCCTGGCCTACGCGCCCTACGCCGATCTGCTGTGGTGCGAAACCGCGACGCCCTCGCTGGAGGAAGCGAAGAAATTTGCCGAGGCGATCAAGAAAGAGTATCCGGAGCAACTGCTGTCCTATAACTGCTCGCCGTCCTTCAACTGGAAGAAAAACCTGGACGACGCCACCATCGCCAAGTTCCAGACCGAACTGAGCGCCATGGGTTACAAGTTCCAGTTCATTACCCTGGCCGGTATTCACAATATGTGGAACGGCATGTTCAACCTGGCCCACGGCTATGCGCGCCGGGATATGTCTGCCTATGTGGAGCTGCAGGAAAAAGAGTTCGAAGACGCCGCCAAGGGCTATACCTTCGTCGCCCACCAGCAGGAGGTGGGCACCGGCTATTTCGACGATATGACCACCGTCATCCAGGGCGGTCAGAGTTCAGTGACGGCACTGACCGGCTCCACCGAAGAGGAGCAGTTCTAAGCGCCGGCCGACAGCAGTCGATACCGCTAAAAGGCAGCCCTGTGGCTGCCTTTTTTTATGCCGGCCAAAGGCTTCAGGTTGAGTGCCGGCCTGCACGGAGCGCGCCAGTAGCGGGTGCTCTTAAATCATCCTGAAATTCACAGTTTGTGAACTTTGCAAGACTTGTGCTATAGTTCACATATTGTGAATATGGAGCAGGTTGTGCACGTCATATCCAGAAAGCCATTCAACGATGCGACAAAGGCATACCCCAATGATGCCGGCGCTATTGAGGCATTGTACAAAACCCTGAGAAACGGCACCTTTACCACACCTGACCAATTGAAAGCCATGTATCCCAGTCTCGATAACTTCAAGTACAAGGATAAATGGTGGGTAATAGACATCGGCGGCAACAATCTCAGACTGATTGCCTTTATTGAATTTCGCGACAATCGCATGTACGTCAAGCACATCGTCAACCATGCAGAGTACGACAAGCTGTGCAGGCGATATGCGAAGGAGAGCAGGTGATGAATTTTTCAACCGTTAAGGCCAAAGCCGTAGACTTTTTCAATGAAGCCGGCTTTGTCAGCCATATCTACGATGAGGCGGACTACGCCAAAGCCCTGAAATTAATGGACGAGCTGATCGATGACTATGATACCTATCGACCGCTAATTGAGGTGCTGTCGGCCTCCATCGAGAAATGGGAGGACGAAGCGGACTGTTTTGCCGAGTTTAATCAGCGTATCAGTGAGCTGGATAATGGGGTCGCTGTGCTGAAGACGCTGATGGACCAATACCAGTTAAAAGCTGAGGACCTGCGGGAAGAAATCGGCAGTAAGAGTTTGGTATCCATGATACTGAATGGCTCCAGAAACCTCACACTGGAGCATATTCAGGCCTTATCGAAGCGATTCAAGATATCGCCGGCGGTTTTTTTCTCGTAGCCGCTAATCCCGGGCTCTAATTACCTGCCAAAATACGCCACACCTCAAACGCCGGGCAGCTCGAGGCTCTGCGCGGAAACGATAACCCCGTTGTTATCCGCATACACATACTGGCCCGGGACAAAGTCGACCCCACCAAAAGACACCGTGACATTCAACTCACCGATACCGCGCTTTTCGGTTTTCAGGGGCACGGTATCGAGCGCCTGCACCCCGAGGTCCAGCTCACCGATGGCATCGACATCGCGGATGCAACCGAAAATGACCATGCCTTCCCAGCCGTTTTTAACCGCCTCTGCCGCGATCATATCCCCCAGCAGCGCGCGCCGCAGCGAACCGCCGCCATCGACCACCAGCACCTTGCCGGCGCCGTCGAAGCCCGCCTGCTGTTTGACCAGCGAATTGTCCTCGTGGCATTTGACCGTGACGATCTCGCCGCCAAACGAGCGGCGGCCGCCGAAATTATTGAACATCGGCGCCACCACCCGCACCTGGTCCGGATAGGCATCACACAGGTCTGGGGTAAGGTACTCTCGTTTCAACAGTCGCATCCTCCAACGGCATGCGGGCCGGCCGGTGTTTGCCTCTACAGCATGACGCCCAGCTGATTGCCCTCGTAAACAATGGGAAATTTCTCCAGCGACGGCAGGCAGGCCGCAGGCCCGCCCCTGGCACCGCCACTGTGCAGATCAAACTCGATGCCGTGCATGGGGCAGCGCAGCAAACCGCCCCTGAGGCTGGCATGGGTCAGCGGGGCATCCATATGCGGGCAGCGATTGCTGATCAGATAGGCACTGCCGCTGTCCTGCACCAGCAGCAAGTCTCTGCCGGCCACCTTAAACGGCTTGATATAACCGTCGTAAAGGCGATGTAATTTTTCCAGTGGATAGAAATTCACAGTCCTGCCCTTTTACTCTGCCTGCCGCCGCTCAATCCAGTGCCATAGTTTGTCGGCGACAAACCCATCTGTCAAAGCCGCGGCGACGTATTACACCCACCGGCGCCGCATGGCAAAAGCCCGGCAATCACCCTACAATGCCGGCCTGCAATTGATGACAGCTTTATGACAAACGCTTTATGACACAACTCCGCGTTACCGATATCGACTACCGGGCCGACAGCCGCCAGCTGTATGAAGCGGTGGGCGATCTGCCCGGGGCCATCTGGCTCGACAGCGGCCGCCCCAGAAGTCGGTTTGGGCGCTACGATATCATTGCCGCAGCGCCGGACACGACACTGACCACCCACGGACTGAACACCCGCGTTGAAACCGGCGGGATCGGGCAGTTTTGCCGCGACGACCCCTTCGAACTGGTGCAAAGCCATATCGACCCGCTGCACACCAGCGTCGCCAAAGACCTGCCCTTCTGCGGCGGCGCGCTGGGTTACTTTGGCTATGATCTGAGCCGGCGCCTGCAGCGCCTGCCGGGCACTGCGGCAGAGGATATCGATTTGCCCGATATGCACATCGGCATATACAGCTGGGCGCTGGTACAGGATCACCAGCAGCGCCACACCTGGCTGCTGTGTCTGCCGCACTGTTCCAGGACCCGGCAGCGGGACATTCTGGCCCGCGTCAAAAGCGGCTACTCCTTTAGCAACCAAAAAGAAAATTCATTTAAAATCAATGAACTAAAATCTAATTTTAATGTAAATTCTTATAGAGAGAAACTCGCCCGAATCGATCAATACATACTCGCCGGCGACTGCTACCAGGTCAATTTCGCGCAGCGCTTCAGCGCCGCTTTCAGCGGCTCACCCTATGCCGCCTACAGCAAACTGCGGCAGATACTGCCCTCCCCCTACTCCGCCTTCATCGATCTTGGCAACAAGGCGGTACTGAGTCTGTCGCCGGAAAGGTTCATCCACCTGGCCGGCCGCCAGGTCGAAACCCGCCCCATCAAAGGTACCCTGCCGCGCGCCGGCAACGCGGCGGAAGATGCCCGCAACGGCCGCCGCCTGCAGGCCAGCCTTAAAGACCGGGCCGAGAACCTGATGATCGTCGACCTGCTGCGCAATGACCTCGGCAAAAGCTGCCTGCCGGGCAGTGTCAGGGTACCGGAGTTGTTTGCGCTGGAGAGCTTTCCCAATGTTCACCATCTGGTCAGTACTGTGACCGGCACGCTCAAGGCACAGCAATCTGCGCTCGGCCTGCTGAAGGACTGCTTTCCCGGCGGCTCGATCACCGGCGCGCCCAAGTACCGGGCCATGGAAATCATCGAGGAACTGGAGGCCACCCGCCGCAGCGTTTACTGCGGCAGCATCGGCTATATCAGTGCCAATGGCAATATGGACACCAATATCGCCATTCGCACCCTCGCCTGCGATGGCGATCAGATCCACTGCTGGGGCGGCGGCGGCATCGTTGCCGATTCCGACCCCGATCTCGAATACGCCGAGAGCCTGGCCAAAATTCAGGTCTTGCTGGACGGCCTGCAGCACTGAGGTTCAGGGCGACAGGTCGCGCACGCTTGCGCGCAGGAATGCCGCGCGCAGTTCAGCGTAGCTGTGTACGGCCGGATACTGGGGAAACTGCTCGATCACATTGCGGGGCGCCTTGAACAGAATACCGGCATCCGCTTCCGCCAGCATGGTGGTGTCGTTGTAGGAATCACCGGCGGCAATGGTGCGGTAGTAAAGTGATTTGAAAGCGACGATGGCCTGCCGCTTGGGATTGGCCTGGCGCATATCGTAGCCGCTTATCTCGCCGCCGGCACCGACACGTAAGCGATGGCACAACAACGTGGGATAACCCAGCTGTTTCATTAACGGGCCGGCAAACTCGTAGAAAGTATCGGACAGAATGATCACCTGAAAGCGCTCGCGCAGCCAGTCGACAAACTCGCCGGCACCATCCAGCGGGCTCAGAGTGGCAATGACCTGCTGAATCTCCTTGAGACCCAGGCGGTGCTTTGCCAGCTCCCGCAGGCGCATGGTCATCAGCTCATCGTAGTCGGGAATATCCCGGGTGGTGGCCTTGAGGGCGTCAATACCGGTTTTCTCGGCAAACTTGATCCAGATTTCCGGTATCAGTACGCCTTCCAGGTCCAGACATGCTAATTCCACAACCATCCCCCCGTCTTGTGTCACCGCTCACTTTCATTGCCGGCTGGCAGCCATTGTTCATTCGCGTTGTTTATTCACGTTGTTTATTCACATTGTTTATTCGCACTGTTTATGCGTGCAAACCCAGCTGCCAATGTACCGGTTTCGGCGGCGGCGCGCAAAGCGCTGGCTGAAAGTTGACCGGCCCCGGCGCCCTGAGCGCGGCGATCTCCGCTTGCCAGTTGAGAGTCGAGGGATGCAAACAGAGCGCTGAATCGACAGTGCCAGGCGCGCCGACAGCGCCCAGTACAGGCGACGGCCGCAGGACCCCACCGCGATCACGCCTCATCGCCCTTGACTGTCAGTAACTCGAGTTTGTCTACCCCCGCCTCGCGCAACAGTGTCATGATATGAATCAGGTACTGCGCGTCGAGGCCGGCGTCGGCCTTCAGCTGCAAGTCAAAGGGTTCGGCACCCTGCCCGCGCGCTTTCAGTGTTTCTGCCAGTACACCTTCGGTGATGACGTCATCACCCAGGGCCAACTGTTTATCGCCGGATATCAATAAGACTACCTGTTTCTCGAGCACATCGGCATCATTCGCCGACTGCGGCGGCGCGATATCAAACGCCGACAGCGGCGACAGACTGCCGGCAATCATGAAAAAAATCAGCAGCAGAAACACCACATTGATCAGCGGCAATACGCCTGCCTCGGTATCCCGGTGACGCGGTGCCGCAAACTTCACAAGCCCCCCTCGGCAACCTCGGGCAGCAGGGAAATACCGCTGATGCCGGCACCGGTCAGGCGGTCTAACACCGTTACCACGTCCTGGACCACAATACCTTGCGCAGGCCGGATCAATACCGGCCGCTGCGGCGATGCCGACAGCTCGCCGGCGAGGTGATCGACCAGCGCCGGCAACTCGAACAGCTCACCTGCCACCTGCAGGCCCCGCTGGTCGAGTTCGACAACAATGGGCAGCAGTTCCGCATTATCGGTGCTGCCGGCGTGCTCCGCCGTGGACAGGCCGATTGCATGCCAGTCCATGAAATTCGACACCAGCATAAAAAAAATCAGCAGTATAAATACCACATCGATCAACGGTGTCAGGCTGACGAGGTTGCGCCGGCGCGCGGGGCCGGAGAAGCTGCTAGGCAACTGAGACTTGTCCAAGGTCAGCATCACTGCTCGCCTGCGTTGCTCTATCCGACAGATCCAGGCTGAATACGCGGGTCACGACGCAGTCCATATCATGGGCCAGACGCTCCACCTTGCGCTCCAGCCAATTCAGCGCCACGATGGTGGGCATGGCCACCGCCAGGCCCGCGGCCGTGGTCAGCAGAGCGACCCAGATTCCCCCCGACAGCACCGCCGGATTGACTTTGGCCCCGGCGCTCTCGAGCTGCTGAAACGCCTCTATCATACCGAGTACCGTACCGAACAGGCCCAGCAGGGGCGCCAGCGCCGCAATCACCTCCAGCGGCCGCAGCCACGCCCGCAACGTGGCCAGCGCATCGCTGCCGAAGGCCAGCACTTCGTCACGGATTTTCTGTTCCGGGAGCCCTCGCTGTACGCCGCGCAGGGCCATTAACAGCGCCTGCGCAGCCGGATTGCGCGATTGCGCCGCAGCGGCCATCGCCTCGGCCAGCCGGCCGCTGCGGTATATATCCAGCGCCCGCCGCGCGCGGCGGGTTTCGCCGATCCCGGCGGCGCGAAACTGCAGCCATTTGGCAATCACAATGGTCAGCGCGAATACGGACATGGCCAGCAGCAGCAGTACCACGGGACCGCCCGCGTCGAACAATACCTGCAGCTGGCCAAGGCCGCCGGACACGGCACTGGCGCCGCCATCGAATGCATCGTCGTTCATGAAAATGGGTCCTCAACTATACCAAGCACCACCGCCCCCCGGGCGAGATAGTGATCTCGCGGCAGGCCCAAATGATCAGAAGGCCACAAGCGGGTGTATCCCGGCGTAAAAAGCGGGCAGCGAATTGCGAACATTAACGCGAATGATTCGCAAAAGCAAAAATTAGCTGCAGGCTGGCAGGATTTGTCTGAGTGCAGCCACAGCCACGGGTAACAGGCACCCGCCACCAGCGCGCAGATGGTGTCAGTACCGGCAAATGCGCCGCCGGGGTCGAGAGCGGCAAGCTGCCGCCCCGGCAAGGGCCGCAGACAAGGCGCCGGGGTGGCTGCAGGTGTGAATCAGTGCACTGACCCGGTGTGACTTGAAGATTTTTTAACTTGCAATTAAAGACTGAATTCCAGAATCACGCCCGCCGTGCGCGGCTGCCCCAGATTGGCATTACTGTCAGCGGGCACCAGGGGATCCTGAAAACGGTCCGTCAAATACGCCTTATCGAACAGATTTGCGATATAACCGTATACGGCCCAGTTATCGCGTTCGAAGCCAGCGCGCAAATTGGTAAGAAAATGCGAACTCACTTGTGAGTTTCGCTCGTCGACCAGCGAGCTGTAATAATCGCCGGTATAGATATTGTCCAGGGTAAGGCTGATACCGGATGACCATCGATAGGTGCCACCAAAAGAAACACTGATATTGGCGGCATAGGGGAATTCACGCCCGGACAGATCCAGACCCTGAAACTGAAAATCGCCAAATTCGGTCTCTGTCCATGCCAGTGAACCGTAAACCCGAAATTCTTCGCTCACCTGATAGCCCGTTTCCAGTTCGAGGCCATAGATCTCAGCTTCTCCGGCATTGTCGATAAACCGCACAAAAGGCAGTGCCGGATCCGGTGAGAAGCGCAACTGCATATCGGTATAGTCGATATAAAACAGATTGACGTTGGCAAATAAGCTGCCGCCCTGCCAGAGTGAACGCAGAGCCAAATCGTAATTCCAGGTGTATTCGGGATCAAACTCTATGGCCGCATTGGTATCGGTGCGAATATCAGCGCCGCCGGGACGATAAGCTCTCTGTACCGTCAGCGAGACCGACAGGTCGTCGTTAATATGGTAAATCGCAGCCAGTTTTGGCAACAGGGCATCGAATGAAGAGGCGCCGGAGAACCGTGTCGAGCCATCCGGCAGCGCGGGTGTATCAGGTGTGATGTCGGAAGAGGCGAATTCCGTGCGATCACTGTCTTCGCGATCGTATCGACCGCCAACCAGCAGGGTCCAGTATTGCGAAACATCAAACTCAACTTCGCCAAAAACCGCGAAGTTCTCAAAGCTGTTATCAAAGCCGTCGTTAAAAACGATTGAGAAAGGACCTTGGGTGCCCGTCACCAGCCGTGCCGATTCCTCTTGCAGATCGGCGTAATAGACACCCAGTGTCGCCCGCCGGGCATCGCCGCTGTCGTAGGCAAGGCGCAGCTCCTGAGTGAGGGTCTTGTCCTCGGCCAGCCCTGTGGTCGTGGTGCCTGTCGCCATCAGGGTTGCAGCGATAGGAAAGAGTTCGCGCTGCAGGTCGGTATAAGAAGTGGTCGCAGTAAAGGTCATCTGGTCCGATGTCGTATAGGTGAGCTCAAGTACATGGCTGGTTACCTCCGTATCGGAGATATCGACCACAGTATTGCGCGTGCCGGAAAAGGGACGGGTGCCTGTTACCATATCGGATCCGCGCTCGGCATCGGAACGGACCAGCGTCAGCAATGCTGAGAAAGCGTCGTTGGGCTCAAACAGCAGTTTGCCCCGGTACAATTCCCGTTTATCGCGACCGATATCATCGTCGCTGACCTCACCATTTTCAAACCGTGTAAATCCGTCGGTATCGGTCAGGTCTGCCGCAATTCGAAAAGCTAATGTATCTTCAATCAGCGGGCCGCCAAACGCCGTTGCATACTGCCTGTTACCATCCTCCCCGGCCGATATTCTTGCGCGCAAGCCCCATTCATACTCGGGATTACGCGAGCGGATAATCACACTTCCCGCCAAAGCACTGCGCCCCTGGGCTGTGGTTTGCGGCCCCCGAAACACTTCGACCTGCTGCAAATCCCAGGTGCTGAGAATGCCGTTGATACCACCGTTGATGGACTGTACGGCGCCATCGATGTAAACCGCGGTGGTTGCAGAGGTATCGCCCAGCCCCGAACCGATACCGCGGTCGGGAACGCCGCGAATGGCAAAGCCCTCACCGCTGAATATGCCACTGACATTGGGCGTGCGCTGGAAAACTTCCTCGAGGCTGGTAATGTTGCTGCTATCGATCACATCCTGGGTCAAGGTGCTCACACTTGACTGGGATTCCTGCAGGGTGCGCACCTGCAGCTCACCCGTAACTCTGATCGACTCCAGCCTTAGCGGTTCGCTCTTATGACTGGCTGCCATCAAGGTCACAGTCGAAGCATCGGCAAAGCGATAGTCCAGATCGCTGCCCTGCAGTAAGAGTGCCAATGCCCGGGCGGCGGTAAAGCGTCCCTGCAGGCCAGGGGTAGAAAGGCCGGTGACCAGGTCCGGCTGATAGGCCATCACCAAACCCGCCTGTTTGGCCAGGGTATGCAGGGCATCGCCAAGATTGCCTGCGGGAATCTCGATATTCCATTCAGCTGCCGGGGCCAGTGACACAGACTGTGCTGTGGCGAGATGCGGCCAGGAGAAGCCTCCGGCAGAGAGGACCATAAGGAGGCAGGGCACGACAGCCCGGGATTGAGGTGCGGTTGTGAGCATGCAGGGTATTCTCCCGTTGTTTTACAGAATAATCCTCTATGACGGGCAGCCTGGAAAAAGGGACAGCGGGGAGCAGAATTTTTAGCGGCACGGGCAAGTTCGGACAGAGGATTGCTGCGCAGATCGCTGAGAAACAGCGGACGGGCCGGCAACAGCGGTCATCTTCGCCACAAGCTGTGGTATGGATCCCGGCCGCAGCGGGGCAACTGACAGCTGGCGCCGCCGCAGTAGACCGGGAGTCATGTAACAGCCTCTAGGGCACTGTGGCAGCGGCTTCGATCTCGGAGCGCGAAACCACCAGCAGCCACCGGCCGTAGGCCTGGATACGAATCGGCAGCGCCAGTGCCAACGCATCGAGGGCACGCGGAATATCATCGAGCGGCAGCGTCGCGGACACCCGCAGCCCGGCCAGCGCCTGCTTGTCGTAATGCAGTATCCCGGGATGATATCGCGCCAGCTCCTCCAGCACGTCGATGACAGGTTGGTTCAGTACGTCCATACGGTCCTGCAACCAGGCCGGCTGGCTGTGTTTTGCCATTGCCTCAGTTGGTGCGATACCAGCCGCGGTGGCGCGTGCCTGCTCTCCCCTGCGCAGTTTGCGGCAGCTCTCGCCGGACGCCACACACAACCTGACATGCGACTCATATACGGCGACCCGCATGGCTGCACCGCGCGAGCCGCTGCCGGCAGCAGGCGTATCGAGCCTCCTCACGCTGAATCGGGTACCGAGCGCACGGACAGCACCGGCCTCGGTAGTGATTTCCAGCGGCCGGTCGGGATCAGCCGCGACACGAAGGTGAACTTCGCCCCGCCGCAGTGCGATGCGGCGCCGCGCGCTATCGAAATGCAGGTCTACCGCAGTCGCGGTGTTCATATCGAGGACACTGCCATCTTCCAGCTTGACAGTCCGCCGCTCGCCGGTTGCGCTGCGGTAATCGGCCAGCCAATAAGCCAGAGAGGTGTTGCTGACCCATAACCCGGCGGCGGGCAAGACAGCGAGTATTGCCAGGCCGATAACCGTTCTGCGCAGCAAGCGCCGGGCGTCAACCCGCTCTTCTGCGTGGCTGCGCTCGAGCGCGGCTCGGGCACCGGGGAGTTGCGCACCCCCAAGCGCCTCCCAGGTCTCGCCAATCTCACGCCAGGCGCGACGATGGCTGTCACTGATGGCCAGCCAGCGCTTGAAAGCCCGGTGATCGCTGTCGGTAGCCGCATCGTCCTCGAGGCGTACACGCCACTGTGCAGCTTCGCTCAGGAGCTGTTCGAAAGGTGTTTCCGGGGGCGGCTGCGAGTCGGGCAATCGCTGTGTCAAAGCGCTGCAATACTGTTGTGCTTAGCGTTGCACAGGGCGCGGTGGCAATGCACCAGGCCCTGCGCCACATACTTCTTGACCATACTGACACTGACCCCTAACTCAGCGGCAATATCAGCCTGGCTCATGCCGTCTAGGCGGTACATCAGCAGCGCCTTCCTGGGCCGCTCGCCCAGGCCTTGCAACAGGCGGGCGATACGCTCGAGCGCATCAATGAATTCCACAACCTGCTCCGCGGAGGGGACTGCGACCTGCCCTACCGCAGCCTGGGTTTCTCGCCAGGCCCGCTCGATGCGCGCACGCCGGCTGTCGTCTATCAGCAGGTGGGTGGCAATACAGGTAAGAAAAGCCCGCGGCTGCTCCAGGGTCTCAGTACCGGGGCGGGTGAGGACGCGGAAAAAGGTCTCGTGGGCAAAGTCCGCCGCACGCTCCGGACACCCGAGGCGGCGCCACAGCCAGCCTCGCAACCAGGCATGGTGTGAGAGATAAAGCGCTTCGAGGCGCGCATTCGAGGCGCTGTCACAGGGGAGCATTAACCCAGTCCATAGAAAAATTGAGAATCATTCGCATTCTAGGGGATATTGGCGCCCCGGGCAATGTGAACAATGAGCGCCCGCAGCGGGTCGCGCCCGGAGCTTGAAAACCCGGGATTGCAAGTTTTGGCAATGGCCCATCACCGGCTGTATATCATGCCAGGCCCAAAAAATATTGATAATCATTCTCATTTTAGGCATTATTTCAACTCTCGCGAACTGCCGCCCGCCGGGTCCGCTGCCCTCAAGTGCCAAGCAGATCCTGTGGCGGACTTTGGTGCGGCTTGTCAACAGGAACGAGAATGTCCAAATACATTCAGGAAACAGTGACCTATGTACATCACTGGAATGACTCCCTGTTCAGTTTTCGAACTACCAGACAGGAGAGCATGCGCTTTGAAAATGGCCATTTCATCATGATCGGTCTCGAGGTAGCGGGCAGACCTCTGATGCGCGCCTACAGTATCGCCAGCGCCAACTACCAGACGGAGCTGGAATTCTTCAGCATCAAAGTTCCCGATGGCCCACTTACCTCCCGGCTGCAAAGCATCCAGCCGGGCGATACCGTTATTCTCAGCACCAAGCCCACTGGCACCCTGGTAGCAGGCAACCTGTTGCCCGGCAAGCATCTTTACCTGCTGGGCACCGGAACGGGTCTGGCGCCCTTTCTGAGTCTCATCCGGGATCCGGAAATTTATGCAGACTTTGAAAAAGTCATTTTGTTTCACGGCGTCAGGCAGGTCTCTGAGCTGGCTTATCAGCAGCTTATCGAGCGGCAACTGCCCGCGGATGAACATATCGGCGAGATGGTGCGCAGCCAGTTGATATACTATCCCTGCGTCACCCGCGAAGCCTACAGGAACAATGGCAGGCTGACCGACCTGATCACCAGTGGCAAACTGTTTCGCGATATCGATATGCCGGCTCCCAGTCCCGAGGATGATCGTTTTATGCTCTGCGGCAGCCCGGGCATGCTCAAGGATACCTGCAAAATTCTGGACGACCGCGGCTTCTCGGAATCGCGGCACGGGTATCGGGCGGAATACACCATCGAGCGGGCCTTCGTCGAGAAATGACACGCCAAGCCGGCGGCAGCTGCTCTGCGTGCGGTGACTGATTGTGAACAGGGAGATTGGTGCGGAAAAGATGAAACCCGGAGCTGCAAAATGACGTTGAACACAGCGATGCGATTTGTCTTCACCGCAATTGGCGTCGCTGTCGCCGGCGCCGTGGTGTGGCGCTGGCAGACCAATGGCTGGGGTTCGCTTATCTGGCTCGCTTCCCTTTTGCTGATGGCCGCGATCCGCGCACCCTTCGCAAAACAGACTCGGGAAAACACCATCACCGAAAAACACCAGATCATTGTTGAGCGGGTTCTGCTGGCGATAATGGCGATCGGCACGAGCGTGCTGCCAGTCGTGCATCTGGTCACGGGTGCGCTAGGCTTCGCCAATTACAGTCTTCCACACTGGGCGACAGGCGTGGGTGCGGCCATTCTCGCACCGGCCTATTGGCTGTTCTGGCGCAGTCACGTCGATCTCGGACACAATTGGAGTGTCACCGTCGAGCTGCGCGAGGGGCATGACCTGGTTACCTCCGGTATCTACAAACGCATCCGCCACCCGATGTATGCGGCAATCTGGTTAATCGTCATCACTCAGCCGCTGCTGATTCACAACTGGATCGCCGGGCCGGCCGCCATTATTGCATTCGGCCTCATGTATTTTATCCGTGTGCCTTATGAGGAAGCGATGATGCGCAAGCAGTTCGGCCACGCCTATGAGGCCTATTGCGAGCGATCGGCACCTCTCTGGTCAAAGCGTCTCTGATCAAAACGTCTCTGATCAAAGCGTCTCTGCTCAAAGCCTCTCTGCTCAAAGTGAGGCGGCCGGTGGTTTCAGCAACCAGCCGAACCACCGCCATTATCAAAGATGGTGACCCTCGGATACCAGTCGCCAGCCGGCCGCACGGCTGCGCTCATGCCAAAACGCAGCGTAGCGACCCTGCTGAGCAAGCAAGGTTTCATGTGTGCCCTGCTCCAGGATGCGACCATCGTCTAAGACGAGAATCCGATCGGCCCTGGCAACGGTCTGCAGGCGGTGCGCCACGATGATCAGCGTCTTGTTTTCGGTGAGGACCCGCAATGCCGCTTGCACGGCGGCTTCGTTGACGGAGTCAAGTGCGGCCGTAGCCTCATCCAGCAATACGATCTGCGCATCCTTCAAAATGGCGCGGGCGATGGCGACGCGCTGGCGTTCACCCCCCGACAGTACGGCCCCCCCCTCGCCCACCTGCGTTTCGAGCCCAGCGGGCAGGCGGGCAGCAATTTCATCGACACGGGCCAGCCGCGCAGCCCGCTCGATGTCCTCAACAGAGGCATGCGGCCGGCCGAGGCGGATATTATCGGCGATCGTGCCATCGAATAAGTAGACATCCTGGAAGACCACTGAGATGCGCGCCATCAGATCCTCAGTAGCCATATCCCGGACATCGACATCGCCTATACGCACGGTACCGGTATCGACATCCCAGAAACGTGCGATCAGGCGCAGCAGCGTGGTTTTACCGGAGCCCGATGGCCCGACAATAGCGGTTATGGCCCGCTCATCCGCGGTAAAGCTCACGCCATTCAAAAGCCGGGTGCCATCGTAGGTGAAGCCGACATTATCGAAGCTGACCGCGGCACCCCGGGGGGCCAGCGGCTGCGCCGGCTCGGCCATGGCTTCGGTTGACAACAGCGCATCCATTCGCTCGAGGCTGTTGTGGCTGATGCGCAGCGCGCCCTCCAGATCGGCTGCGCCAAGTAGCGGTTCGACATAGCGAACGGCGAGCACCAGCAAGGCGACCAGTTCCGCCGCGTCGACCTTACCGCCGAGGACCAGGTTGGTCCCAAACAGCAGGATGAATGTGAAAGCAAACTGAATGGTGAACACGAAACTCACCATCCCCTGCGCCGCGGTGAAGATTTGTGCATACCCGGCCGCCTGCTGCTCTGCTAAAGCGGCGTCGAGTTTTCCCAGGCAGGCATCGCCTTTGCCAAAGGCACGCAGCACAGCCTGCGCCTGGGCAAACTCGATGATATGCCCGGCGGCATCGGCGGCGGCGGCATCAACACGGTTGTCAGTGCGCTGCACCAGATCTCCCGACCAGCGATAGACGAGAGCAGCCACTGGCACAGTGATCAGTGCCGCCAGCGCCAGACGCCAGTCAAACAGGAACATCAGCACAATGACGGTGACAGGCGTTACCAGCGCCGTAATGACCGGTCGCAGCAAGTGCGCAGGCACGCCCATCACATCGATAACGCCCTGGCTGGTCAGGCGGCCGAGCTGACCGACCCTTGCCGCCGCGAACCAACCGAGTGGCAGGCGCGCTATATGCTCACCCAGGCGCGCGAACAGCAGCCGGCCCAGGCGAATAGCTGCCTGGAAGCCGGCGAGCTGGGTGTGGTAGCGCACCAATGCGTAAAGGGCGAGCAAGCTGGTCATCGCACCAAACCAGAACCAGGCCGCCTGCAGGTCTCCGGCAAACAGTGCGCGCAGCAGCGGCACCAGCAATACAAATCCCACGCCCGTCAGCAAGGCTTCCAGAAACAGGCCGAACAGATTCTGACGCAGTAATGCACCCCCGTCCGCACCTGCAACCCGCAACAGTGCTCGAATCACTCCATCACCTCCGGCTCGGGGGTCGATACGGTTTCACCGGCAGACCACAGTCGGGCATAGAGCCCATTGCGGGCGAGCAGCGCACTGTGCCGGCCGCGCTCGACGATGCGACCGCCATCCATTACACAGATTTGATCCGCGCCCGTGATTGCCGGCAGGCGGTGGGCAATAATCAACAGCGTTCGCCCCTTGATGAGTGTTGAGAGGGCATCCTGAATAGCGGCTTCAGACTCGGGATCGGCAAATGCGGTGGCTTCGTCGAGCACCAGAATCGGCGCATCAGCCAGCAGCGCGCGGGCGATGGAAACACGCTGGGCCTCACCGCCGGATAAATGTGCATCCTCGCCGGCAACAGCGTCATAGCCGCGTGACAGCGCCATAATCCGTTCGTGAACGTGAGCGGCTTTAGCCGCCGCTTCAATCTCAGCCCTGGACGCGCCCGGCCGGCCGAGTGCGATATTCTCCGCAATGGTCGCGCGCAACAGCTGCACATGCTGAAAAACGAAACTGACAGAGCGATAAAGCGACTCCGGCGCCATGTCGGTGATGGCAATGCCGCCGACGGTAATACGGCCGGCACTTACATCCCAGAACCGCGGCAACAACTGCGCAAGCGTCGATTTACCGGAGCCGGAAGGGCCGACCAGCGCCGTAACAGTGCCGGGCTCCAGCACCAGATCAATATTTTTTAGCACTTCGGTCTCACCGTCATAGGAGAAGCTGACGCGCTCATAGGCGACGCGATTGCCGTCCGGCGTTTGCGGCACGGTTTGCTCGGACAAAACCGGTGTATCCAGGATGTCGGTAATACGGGCCGCAGCCTCCTCTGCCAGCATCAGCTCGTTCTGCGCGTAGGACAGTGTCAGGATCGGTGCCGACAGCGCCGGAGCAAGGATAACGGCCGGCAGTATGTCGACTGCCTGCACGGCGCCCGCGGCGACCAGCAGCAGGCCGGCCGGCAATACAGCGATCATCGAAAAAAGCGGTGAAAGCACAATCTCCGACGCTGCGGAAAGTCTGAGCAGGCCGCGCACCCAGTTCCAAAAATACTCGACGAATGCGCCTGTCCGCTGGATAAAACGGCCATAGGCTTTGCCTGCCTGCCCGAACGCCTTGATCACCGCAATGCCCTGGACGAATTCGACAGCAGCGGCGTTCACCTCGCTCAGCGCTGCGTTATAGGCAGCCATCTTTTCGCCATAGCCGCGAAACTGCAAAGCGTAAAGCGCCATACCAATTACCACAGGTGCCACAGCAGCCAGCGCCAGGCGCCAGTCGACCCAGAGCAGGTAGGCGAAGGCCGCCACTGGAGTAACGATCGCCGCAACCCTGTTGGTATAGGCGTGGCCAACCAGGTGATGCAACGCTGTCACATCGTCCTGCAAGGCTTTTTTTACAGCGCCGGAACTGCGACCATCAAACCAACCCAGCGGTACGCGGGCAAGGTGCGCAGCCATGCTGCGTCGAAGGTAGAGCTGAAGGTCGAGATCGGCAAGGTGAGTAAGCGCACCGGCCGCCAGCAAACAGACAAGTCGCACAGCGAGTGCGGCACCGGCAAGACCTGCAATCCACCAGGCCTGGGTCTGATCGACAACCCCCTCCGCAAGCAGAACCCTGCCGAGTTCCGCCACTGCAATAAACGGAACAACTCCGGCCAGTGCACCCACGGCTTGCAGTAGGCAGGCAGACCACAATCGCCCCCTGACCGGAGTAAGCAGGTGTGCTATCGGCGCCTTGTCGCCGGCACGTGATCGGATCGTCACCTTGTCATTGCCTCAACGGGAGCGCAAGCGCGCAGGCGGCTGATGCCAATAGTCAATCCTCATCCTCTCAAGCGGCAGCGCCGGGCGCCTGGCCGAGTCGGCGAGGCGCTTGTATGTAAACCCCATCTGCCCGGCTACATTCATCAATAATTGTCGCGCTCGTATCGCATTGGCAATGAAAACGACTTGGCAAATCTCCCTCACCTTATTGCAAATGAGATACAATATCATTTGCACCATATTGCTATCAAGCAGTATCTGTATCAAACGCCGAGAAAGTATCAGCCTCCGTGGGCGACTGAAAACACCCGGTCAACCCCCTAAGCGACGCCAATAATTCTTTTTAAATCAATTAGCTATGGAACAATTCTGTTAACAAACAGCGGCACAGTGTACAGGCCTGGGACGGTAACTCACTGCTGCGGGTTATTGCCTGGCCTCATTTATACAGCCTGACCACTCCAGTTTTTGGCCTGCCTGGCTTCGGTGCTCACGTCCCTGCATCGGGCAGCGAACTGGATAAGCATATAATTGAGAATGATTATCAATTTTGATATTGTACGCACTATTCCCCGAATACAGGAAGCCCGTGCGTGGCGGTTTAACGAGTAATGCGCCTCACCCAGCAATCAATGCCCGCGAGCACATCCCTTGGATATCGCAACCAGCGTGCCATGGCAGCCGGCACCCTGCGCCCCGCCAATGAACTCCTCGCCGGCGATTTTTCAGCGCGCAGCCTGCCCTCCGGGATTGCCTTCTGGCGCAGCGATCTGACGGCCTTATGCAGCCATGAGCAACATGCCCTCATCGACCGCTCATTGATGATCCGCTTGCTGCTGAGCCCGTCCCCGACGGAACTGGAACTCGACGGCAGGCGCAGTATCGTTCGCCCCCATGAAATATTTGCCTATCGCGCGGTTGCAACGCTCGGCGGCGTCAGCCGCTCGTATGCAGGGGAGCGCTACCAGTGCCTTGGCCTGCACATTCACCCCGACCTTATTGCCGATGAGCAAATCGCTCAACAGGTCGACACCTTTCTCAAACAGGGCGGCGATTTATCGATATCGATGACGCCGAGTATTGCCGCCCTTGCCAATGAACTGTTTGGCGGGCGCTATACCGACAAGACGGCCGATCTGTTGTGCGAAAGCTGGGCGCTGAACGTGATTGCCCGCTGCCTCGATAGCGTCGCGGCAGCGCCGCCAAAACGCCAGCTCACCCCGTCCCAGGTGCAGTCGTTACTGCGTGTCAGGGACTTCATCAACACCCATGCCTCAGAGCCGCTGTCGATCAATGCGCTCGCCAAGGAAGCGGGCATGAGCATGTCCACATTCAAGCAAAAGTATCGACACTACTTCAACGAAACACCCTTCGAAACCGTCCGTTGCGTGCGCCTGGATCGAGCCCTTGCGGCTTTGTCATCGGGTCAGCTCTCGGTTTCTGAGGCCGCCTATCAGTCGGGCTATGCGCATGTGAGCAGTTTCTCAGATGCATTTTTCAAGCGGTTTGGCCGCCGGCCCAGCACCTAGGGCCTGTTGACACTCATTGAGTGCCAACAGGCCCTAGGTGCAGACTTCCGGCCGCATGCCGAAATAATCCGGCCGCAGCACTAACACCTGGCATCGACAAACATCCATACTCTAAAATAATATATTGCAAATGATTCTCATATCCAAAGCGTAATCGATATCAGTTGCGCGGAAAAACGCTGTTGGTGCCAGCTGTGGGGGCTTAGACACTTCATGCCATATCGTGGACAGTTAAAAACTTCAATATCGGGATCTGCGTTTTCAGCCTGTTTTGCCGTGCTGATGCTGCCGGGCAGCGCCGCAGCACAGCACACTGACAGTCCAGAAAAGATGGTTTTCGAAGTCGTTACCGTTACCGGCGAGCGCTTTGTGCGCACCATTGAAGAAACAGCCGCGAGTGTATTTGTCGACACCGGCGATACCATCAGAAACCGCGCCGGCGCCGACAACGTCACCGACTTGCTCGAGCTGATTCCGAATTTCCAGGTAAGCGGCAATCAAAACAACGGACCAACGATCCGGGGTCAAAACAGCACCGGCGTTTTAAGCGGCATTAACGCTTTCTTCGGCGGTTCGAGACAGCGCGCCACCATTCTCCTCGACGGGCGCCCGCTCAGCTTTAACGAGTTTATCTACAGTCAGACGAGTGCGTGGGATGTCGATCGCATCGAGGTGTTTCTGGGGCCGCAAACAACGGCTCAAGGCCCCGACTCGATTGCCGGCGCAATTTATGTCAACACCAATGATCCGGCCTATGAGTATGAAGCGGCAGTGCGGGCTTTAGCGGGCAATTTCGATACCTACCAGGCATCGGGCATGGTCAACTTGCCGCTGATCGAGAACCAACTCGCGCTGCGCGCAGCGATTGACCATCGGAATCACGACAGTTTTGTGGACTTTACATTTGCAGAGGAAAGTATCGGCGCGGATCGTTTCGAAGATTCCTACCTCACAGGCCGGGTGAAATTACGCTGGGAGCCGTCCGCGCTGCCGGATCTCGAGATGCTGTTGACTTATCACTACACTGACACACAGGGGCCGCAGTCGGAAAACGTACAACCGCGGTTCCGGGATCGGGTTCGGTCGGTACCGGGTGTATCCGTTTTCGCCATGGATACTCATGCACTGATTGCCGATATTTCCTATGCGCTGGGCGATGGCTTCACCCTTGCCAATCGCTTGACCTATGCCGATGCCGATATTGAACGCTTTGCGCCTGAGGGACAGGGCGTATCGCGTATCCGGCGCGATGAACTGACCAATGAAACACTGTTGACATTCGACCCTGCCGGCGGGCGCCTGCAGGGCCTGGCTGGAATTTACTTTCAATCCTTCGACGCCGATGAAGACATAGATCTCGCGGCATTTGGTCTCGGCAGCGGCGTATTTACCGATGAAGTGTTTTCCCTGGGTGTGTTCGGCGAGGCGACGCTGTCACTGACCGATCGCCTGCATTTGACCGGCGGCCTCCGCTACCAGGAGGCCACGCAGGACCGCGATGGCGGGTTTGCCGCTCTGCCGCCAGTCAATTTCGATGAGACCTTCCGCGCCTGGCTGCCGAAGGCCGGCATTGCCTATGATATGAGAGAAAATGTCCGCATCGGATTCGAAGCGCGCAAAGGCTTCAATCCCGGCGGTGTGACCTTGTCCTTTGCCACCGGGCAGCTCGACACCTTCGACGAAGAAACGCTTTGGAACTATGAAATCTATGCGCGCACGAGCCTGCTTGACGGCCGGCTACAGTTAAACGCCAATGTGTTCCTGACAGACTTCACCGACGCGCAACGCCCGGTCAATATCGTTGCGCCCGGGGGTGTTATTGTAGAACTCGCCAAGGCCGAAGACGCCAAAAGCTATGGCGCAGAGTTGCAGGCCCGATTTCATGCAACGCCTCGCCTGGTTTTGACCGCGGCGCTCGGCCTTCTGCAAACCAAGCTCGAGACCGTTTCGCTCGAACCCGGCCAGCAAGGCAACGAGTTTGAGCGTTCGCCGGGTGTGAGTGCGAGTTTCGGCATCGACTTCAACCCGCTGGACAATCTCGCCTTCAATTTGCAGGGACGGTATACGGACGAGTACTTCAGCGATGACGCCAATACGGCGCTGGCGGCGGTCGACGGGTTCTTTATCGCTGACGCGCGCATATCCTACTCGTTCGGCGATATCACCACCTTCGCCTATGCAACGAATATTTTCGACGAGTTCAATACACTGCAGCAATTCGGCGCCGCAACCGCGGTTGTCATTGATCCGCGCGAATGGGGTGTTGGCGTCGAGGCCCGCTTCTAGGCCTCGCCGATGCATCGACGACTTGCCCGAGTCCCGCTGTGGGCCGGCACAATCGCCCGCCCGCTTATCGCCATACCGGCGGTGACCGAACTGATCGCATTTTTAAAACGGGTTGTATCCGGGTGGGCCTGACGAAAACTAGGTGGAAGCGCGCATCGATTGCAGTGTTCGCCATAGCGCTGCTGCTGGCTGCCGTACTCGGTCACTGGCGCGGCAGATCGCTGATCTTCTCCGCTATTTTCGATCTGCCAATCGCTAACTACGGGGTTGAGATTGATACCGATATTGCGGTCGAAATGCATGACGGCATAGTGCTGTATGCGGATATCTATCGGCCCCGGGGCGCCGAGCAGCCGCCAACCGTGCTGATGCGCACCCCCTATGGGAAAGCTGCTGCGTCCACCAGACCTTTTGCCATGGCGCTGGCCCGCCGCGGCTACCTCGTGGTCGCCCAGGATGTGCGCGGCACCGGCGCATCGGAGGGTGTATTTACGCCGCTTCTGCATGAACGCCGCGATGGCGGCGACACCGTGGAATGGCTGCGCCGGCAGCTCTGGTTCGACGGTCGTCTCGGGCTGTTTGGGCTGAGTTATATCGGCTTCACCGCCAATGCAATCGCCGTGGATAATCCGGCCGAGGTAAAGGCGGTGTTCGTCCCGGTCACCACCCGCGGCTTCTATGAAGTCTACTATGAAACCGGCGGATTCAATCTCGATGCAGCTCTCAGCTGGGCTGTCATCATGCAGAGACAAAAGGCAAACAGTCATACAGGCATATCGATATGGCAAAAGCTGTTAGCGCGTGGTCGGGAACAGGCGCCGATTCCCTTCGACGCTCTGCCTGTCGCCGCAGCCGATGTCGCCGCAACCGGCGAAACAGTGGATTTTTACCGCACATTTGCCACCCGAACCGATCCCGGCAGTGACTACTGGCGACTGTCCTCGCTCAGCGAAAACGATATCGCCGGTATCACAGCACCGGTCTATCTGGCCTCGGCATGGTACGACACCTTGCTGCCGCGGGTGCTGGCAGACTACAGCGCGCTAAAATCAGCAGGACGCGAGCCGCGACTCGTCATTGGAGACGGGCCTCATATCGACACGCCTGCGCTGCTGAGATATCTCAAGCATTCGATCGCATGGTTTGACCATTATTTGAAGGGCAGGCCATTGTCGTTGACAGATGCGCCGGTTCGTATCCGCCGTATGGGTGATAGCGCATGGCTGGAGTTCGACGACTGGCCGCCAGACTCGCCCAGGCGATCGTTCTATTTGAGTGCAGAAGGCGGCTTGCACCGGCAGATAGCGTCGACCGGCGCCGGGCCGACGCACTATGTGTTTGATCCTGCCAATCCCACCCCCGCGCTCGGCGGACCGTTATTGGCGGCGACCGATCCGGTTATCGACAATGCGCAATTGGAGGCGCGGCCCGATACCGTCGTCTTCACGACAGAGGCGCTGGCTCACGATATCGACATCATCGGTGAACCGTCAGCACAAATCTATGTCGAGGCGGATCGCCCCACGTTTGACCTGTTTGTACGACTCGCATACGTGGACGAAAAAGGCGTTTCAAAAAATATCACCGACGGCATACGGCGGTTTTATCGTCAGGGCGCGGCAGGCCATCCGCTTGCAGCGTCGTTAAATCTCTGGCCGACCGCCATTCGTGTGCGCGCCGGCCAACGGTTGCGGGTCACGGTGGCCAGCGGTGCACATCCGCGGATCGCGCGCAATCTTGGCCGGGGCAATCCCGCCGAGCAGGCCCATATGACAACCATGGATGCCACATCGATTAAGATTTATCACGATGCCGAACACCCGTCTCATATCAATTTGCCACTTCGCACCCCATCACCAGCAGATTAACCGGAGATCATTTTTATGCTTACACGCTGTGTGCTATTCATGTTCATCACCATCTTTTCACTGCCGGCGTGCGAAACTAATTTCAAGCCGACAACCGAGTACTCGAACACAACGATGTTGCAAGGTGAAGTGAGCCGCTTTCTGGAAACCTTCAGGACCGCTCTCGAAGCACGGGATTTCGCGACCCTGGAAACACTGTTAGCGGAGGACTTCAGCTACCGGGAACCGGGTTCGCCGGTTTTATCGAAGTCTGGATTACTGGCCCGCGAACGGCGGGGTGCGAGCGGCGGCCCGGTTTCAGAAATTGAATATGACGTTTTGTCGGCAAGCGAAGCAAACGGTGTCATAACGAGCGATGTCGAACTGCAGTTTGAAACACGGCTGCCAAAGGCGGGTGAGACCATTCTGTTCAACGGCGTCATCTCACAGAGTCTGACGGCGGTGCGCACCCCCGACGGACTGCTTTTCAGATCGGTCGATGTCAAGAGTCAGCGATTGTTCCGCAATGGGGAGCCGGTGGGCGCGGAGGCCATCGAAGAAATGCATGCCGGCGACAGTGGAGGAAACTAGCCGGCGACTCCTCAACCCTGCCACCGGCAGTGCGTTCTCAATTGACTTTCAGTGACTGCCAGCAAAGCGTAGCGGGCGGTTTCCACGTGGAACATATATCATTAGTTACTAAGCTCTGTATCACTTAGAATACAACCATATTTTAACCAACACCTAAATTGTTGTTTTTTATCAGAAAGTACTAGCATATATAGTGCTTGCACGATTATCGACCACTAGATATTGTATATTTATCTGCCGATATGACGAATTTAAAGACAATGTTTCACGAGCGTGGCCAAACCCTCAATCGCGCTTACCGCCCAGGCCCGGCCTTGCCGGCGGCGTCCCTAAGGTAGCGTTATAACGCTATACCGCTTGATTATTTTTAACATCAAATACCCTCTGTTATGCTTCGCTGCCCCGCCAATCATCAGAGCAAAGGCGGGCACAGCCTGATTTAACCCTTGGACACGCCGACTATGAGCACTGAAGTTGTAGAAACTCTGGACCTGGATCAACACCTGCAAACCCAATCGCCCCGGGAAGTCGTCGAATATGCGTTGCAACAGTTCGACAATATTGCCATCTCCTTCAGTGGCGCCGAGGATATCGTTCTGGTGGATATGGCGATGGAAATCGCACCCGGCCACGCCCAGGTCTTCTGCCTCGATACCGGCCGCCTGCACCCGGAAACCTACCGCTATATCGACAGGGTTCGCGACCACTACGGGGTGGAAATCGATGTGCTGTCACCGGATGCCGCCGCCGTGCAGAAACTGGTCAAGGCCAAGGGGCTGTTCAGCTTCTACCGGGATAACCATCAGGAGTGCTGCGGTATCCGCAAGATCGCCCCGCTGCGCAAGAAGCTACTGGAGGTGGACGCCTGGATCACGGGACAGCGCAAGGACCAGAGTCCAGGCACTCGCGCCGGTATTCCGGTCATTCAAGACGACAAAGTCTTCGCCCGCCCCGGGGACAGCCTGACCAAGTTCAATCCGCTGGCAAACTGGAGTTCACAGCAGGTCTGGGACTATATTCGCAGCAACGATATACCCTACAATGAGCTGCACGAGCGCGGCTATATCTCCATCGGCTGCGAGCCCTGCACCAGGCCGGTAGGCCCAAACCAGCACGAGCGCGAGGGCCGCTGGTGGTGGGAGGAGTCGACCAAGAAGGAATGCGGCCTGCACGCTGTCAATATCAAGAGCTGACGTCGTTGCATGACGGCGGAGCCGGACCACAGGAGGCTGGATGATGAAAATTACCCTGGTGAAAAAGATTCTGCGGGACGGCTCCCCGTGCAAGAAATGTGGTGATGTATTGCAGAAGCTCGAGGAATCGGGCCATATGAGCCGTATCGATGAAGTGCTGGTGGCCGATGAGCGCGACCCGCAGAGCCCCGGGATCGAGATCGCGGCGCGCCACGGTGTCAACCGCGCGCCCTTCTTCGTGGTCGAGGCAGATGGCAAAGAGCCCGTGATATACACCGTCTACTTCAAATTCGTCAAGGAAGTGCTGGAGAAGGATACCAGTGAAGAAGAGCAGCTAAAGGAAATAATGAACGATAATCCAGACTTGGACTATATCTGACGACCAAAAGAACCCGCAGCTACCCCTGCCGGCCCACAAACCACCGCGGACGCGTGCCAGATGGCACGCCCATCCGGCAAAACCCTAGCCACTCTTCCCTTGCCACTCCTCCCTAGCTACTCTTCTCTAGTTACTCTCCCCTAGTTAGTCTCCCCTACCAACTCTCAAACGGCAGCGGCTCAGTAAGTCGGCAGCTCCACGTGCTGAAATAGCTCGTCCAGTTCGGATTTGGAATGGCGGTTGTACGCCTCGCTGACAATCTCCTTGTTCAAATGGGGCGCAAATTGCTCGATAAATTCATACATAAAGCCGCGCAGAAAGGTACCGCGCCGAAAGCCGATCTTGGTGGTGCTGGGCTGAAACAGGTGACTGGCATCCAGCGCCACCAGGTCCTTGTCGAATTCCTCGTCGTAGGCCATTTTGGCCACGATACCGATGCCCAGCCCCAGCCGCACATAGGTCTTGATAACGTCCGCGTCCGCCGCGGTAAAGACCACTTTAGGCGCCAGCCCGCGCTCGATAAAGGCTTCATCCAGCTTCGAACGGCCGGTAAAGCCGAAAACATAGGTGACGATGGGGTGCTTGGCCACATCCTCCAGGCTCACCTCCGACACCTGGCACAGCGGGTGGTCGCTGGGCACCAGAATACAGCGATTCCAGCGGTAGCAGGGCATCATAATCAGGTCGCTGAACAGCTCCAGGGCCTCGGTGGCGATGGCAAAATCCACTGTGCCGTCGGCCGCCATCTCCGAGATCTGCATCGGCGTGCCCTGATGCATATGCAGCGATACATCGGGATAGCGCTCGATAAAGGTCTCGATCACCCGCGGCAGCGCATAGCGCGCCTGGGTATGGGTGGTGGCCAGCGAGAGGCTCCCCTTCCTCTCATTGCTGAATTCCTGGGCTACCTGCTTGATGCTCTCCACTTTGCGCAGGATCTCGCCGGCGGTCTTCAGAATGGCCTCACCCGCAGGGGTGATTCGGGTGAGGTGTTTGCCGCTGCGCGAGAAGATTTCAACACCCAGCTCATCTTCGAGCAGGCGTATCTGCTTACTGATACCAGGCTGTGACGTATATAGACTCTGGGCGGTTGCCGACACATTCAAGTCGTGATGTGCCACCTCCCAGATATAACGCAACTGCTGCAGTTTCATAAAGCCCTCCGGATGGCCCCGTTTTTGTTAGCTGATTATAAAAATATGAAAAAATATTCTTTTCCAGAATAGTTATAAATGGATATATTTGCCAGCCATATTTTTAAAAATGTACTGATAAATGCCTGTTTCTATAACCTTGGCCTATATGCATGGATATTATTCTCTACATTCTCGCCGGTGCGGCGGTAGGATTGGCTGTGGGTTTGACGGGTGTCGGCGGCGGTTCACTGATGACGCCGCTGCTGATTCTGTTCGGTTTTCCCTACAACATCGCCATCGGCACCGACCTGCTCTACGCTGCCGCCACCAAAGCCGGGGGCGTGGTCGCCCACCGCCGCGCCGGCAATATCCGCTGGGACCTGGTGGGCTGGCTCGCCGCCGGCAGCATTCCCGCCGCCATTGTCACCGCCGCACTGCTGAAAAGTGTTTTCACCGGTGCCGATGAGTACAAACCCCTACTCACCACCAGCCTCGGAGTGATGCTGATACTGACCTCGGCGGTGCTGCTGTTCAAAAGCCGTATTACCGCCAATTGCCAGCAGATCGACCCCAATTCGCGCTGGATCAATCGCCACGCCAGACCCGTTACGGTGCTGTCCGGTGCCCTGCTCGGCGTGTTCGTGACCCTCTCCTCGGTCGGCGCCGGCGCCTTTTGCGCGGCCCTGTTGCTGGTGCTCTACCCCCATCTGCCGGCACTCAAGGTGGTGGGCACGGATATCGCCCACGCCGTGCCGCTGACCCTGATTGCCGGGCTCGGCCATCTGCTGCTGGGCAATGTGGACTTCATGCTCCTGGGCTGCCTGTTGATAGGCTCACTGCCGGCGATTCACTACGGCACCCGCCTGGGGTCAAGGCTGCCCAATCAAGTGCTGCAGCCGGTGCTGGCCACCCTGCTGATGATGCTGGGTGTAAAGTTCGCATTCTTCTAGCGGCTGTTGCACACCTCTCGGCCGCAGCGAGGCGAGCGACAGCTGGCGTCACCGCAACAGGTCGAGAGGTGTGCAACAGTGACTAAGCCCTCCGGCATCCATGCCTGCAAGCCGTGCCTGAGTGAGCTATGCCTGGCTGGCTGGTTCGTTGGCCACCCCGTGGGGAACATGGCCGGTGGCCACATGGTCGCTGGCCGACTCACAGTGTGCAGGCTGGTCATCGAAAAACACGTCGGCGCCGTAGGCCTTGAGAAACTCGCCCTTGTCCAGGCCGCCGAGAAACAGCGACTCATCGATACGGATATTCCACGCCCGCAGGGTGAGGATCACCCGTTCGTGGGCAGGTGCGGAGCGGGCTGTCACCAGGGCGGTGCGGATCGGGCAGTCCTGGTCGGCAAACTCGCGCTGCAGCCCCTGTAAGGCCGCCAGAAAAGCCTTAAACGGGCCACCGCTAAGCGGTGTTTTGGCCGCCGCACGCTCGCTGGCGGTAAAGGCTTCCAGGCCCTGGGTCTTGTAAATCTGCTCGGCCTCGTCGGAAAACAATACCGCGTCGCCATCGAAGGCAAAACGCAATTCGTCGCCCTGGTGAGAATCGCTGTTGGAGGGCATCAGCGTGGCCGCGGCGATACCGTGGTCGAGTGCGTTGCGCACATCCTCTCCCTCCGTGGACAGAAACAGGTGGCAGCCAAAAGCCGTCACATAGCGATAGGGGCTTTCACCGCCACAGAAAGCGGCGCGGGTGATTTTCAGGCCGTAGTGTTCAATGGAATTAAACACCCGCAGGCCGGTGTCGGCGCTGTTCCTCGACAGCAGAATCACTTCGACGCGCGGTTCACCGCCGAGCCGATCATTGATACGCAACAGTTTCTGCACCATGGGAAACGCATCGCCCGGGGACAGCACATCGCCCTCGTGTTTGATCTGATAGTGGGAATAGGCTTCCAGCCCCTCATGGATATAAACCTGGTGACTGTCGTCGAGATTGAACAGCGCGCGCGACGAAATGGCAATCACCAGTTTACTACCAAACCCTTTTGGCATAACGTTTTCCCAAGGCGAAAACTTCGAGTGCCGACATTCTACGAGTTAACAGAGGCTCTGTCAGCCTATGATTCTGCCAGTGGTTCAGCAGTGGTTACAACAGCAGGCGCTCGGTGCGGTGGTCTACAGCGAGCGCCTCAGCGGGGGTGATATCTGTGAGACCTGGCGCATCGATACCGATGGCGGTAAACGCTTCTGCGTCAAGCAGCTGGCGGCGGCGGCGGACGATATGTTCCGCGCCGAGGCCGCCGGCCTCGAGGCCATTCGCCGCACCGGCACCCTGCCGGCACCTGAAGTGCTGCACTGCCAGCGGACCTTTCTGGCACTGGAATATATAGAACCGCGGGCGCGGCGGGCGGACTACTGGCAGCGGCTCGGCGAGCAGCTGGCGGCCATGCACCGCCTGCCGGCACCCCACTTCGGCTTCAGCCTCGATACCTATTGCGGCAAAACACCGCAGCCCAATCCGCGCTATCAGTGCGGCTTCGATTTTTTTGCCGAGCAGCGACTGATTTATCAGGCGCAGCTGGCATATGAGCGGGGGCTGTTTTCAATGCGCGACTGCCACTTGGTCGAGCGCCTGGCGGGAAAACTGCGGGAGCTGATCCCGGTGCAGCCGCCCTGCCTGGTGCACGGCGATTTATGGTCCGGCAATATCCATGTCAATGCCTCGGGCGCACCGGTATTGATCGATCCCGCCGCCTACTGGGGCTGGGCGGAAACCGATATCGCCATGACCAGGCTGTTTGGCGGCTTTGCGCCGCAGTTCTATACGGCCTACCAGCAGATTCGCCCGCTGGAACCGGGGTGGGAACAACGGGTGCCGATTTACAACCTGTATCATCTGCTGAACCATCTCAATTTATTTGGCTCGAGCTACTACGCCAGCGTTAAGGCCGGCGTCGAGGCCGGCCTCGCTCAAACCTGATTCAACAGATGCTCGCGCTCCCAAGGCGTAATGGTAAGCATGAAATCCTTGTACTCGGCATACTTCAATTCGCCGTAGAGTTTTAGAAAGCGCTGGCTGAAAACCTCCGCCAGCGCCTTGCATTTTTTCATATTGTCCAGGGCCATCAGCAGATCTTCCGGCAACAATAGCGAGCTGGAGTCGTAAGCGCTGCGGATCATTTCGCGGCTGGGTCTGGCCTGCTGGCGTATTCCCAGCAGGCCGCCGGCGAGTGTGGCGGCGATGGCCAGATAAGGGTTGGCATCTGCACCGACGACACGGTTTTCAACCCGGCGGTTGGCGGCGGTGGAAGCGGGAATACGCAGGCCGACAGTGCGATTTTCGCGCCCCCAGTGGGCGGTTACCGGGGCGAATTCGCCGCGGATAAAACGCCGGTAGGAATTGATAAACGGCGCAAACATCGGTAACAAAGCGGGAATGTACTTTTGCAGACCGCCGATATAGTGGTACAGGTACTCGCTGTCATTGCCCTCGCCATCGACAAAAATATTGCCGCCACCATCGCGGTGGTAAACGCTTTGATGGATATGCATGGCATTGCCCGGCTCGTGAGCCAGGGGCTTGGCCATAAAGGTAATGGTCTTGCTGTGTTCGGCAGCGGCCATGCGCGCCAGGCGTTTGAACATAAATGTCTGGTCGGCCACCTGCAGCGGGTCGCCGTGCCTGATATTGATTTCAAACTGCCCCGGGCCGGCCTCGTGCGTCAGCACGTCGATATCCACCCCCAGTGCGCTCGCATAAGTATAAATGCGCTCGATCAGCCCGGCGTACTCGTGCAGGATATCGATGCCGTAAGTCTGCCGGCCCGATTCTCTGGCACCCGAGGCGATGCGCGGCCGCGCCAGCGGCTGTTGCGGGTCGGTGTGCAACTCGGCAATGTAAAACTCGAACTCCGGTGCAACCACGGCCTTGAAACCCGCTGCGGCATATTGTTGCAGCACCGACTTCAACGCCTGGCGCGATGGCAGATCGGATTCCTCGCCGCTGTCTTCATAGGCATCGCAGATCACCGAGGCAACCGGTGTATTGCCCCAGGGCAGCACACGCAATGTCGACAGGTCGGCACGCAGGGTAACGTCCGGCTCCAGTACCGAAACCACATCCGCTTCGATGGTCTGGCCCTGCACGTCCTGGGAAAACAGCGATTCGGCGATACGCAGGCTGTTGCTCTGCACCGCGTGCAGGAATTTGTCCACCGGCAGCACTTTACCGCGCGCCACGCCGGCCGCATCCGCGACAACGCATTCGACCTGGCGGATGCCGTGGCGATTGAGCCAGTCCTGCAACGTCGTCGCAGTCGGTGCACTGCCCTGCTCAGGGTCCTGCGGCAGCGATGTCATGGGGAGAGATCCGCAGCCCGGGACTGGCTGGCAAAGTACTCGCGCGTCAGCTGCACCACAATGGGGCTCAGCAGAATCAGGCCGATCAGATTGGGAATCGCCATCAGCGCATTGAGTATATCGGCAACGATCCACACCAAATCGAGTTTTACAATGGCGCCGACCGGAATCGCCGCTACCCACATCACCCTGAATGGCAGGATCGCCTTGATACCAAATAAATACTCGGCGCAGCGCTCACCGTAGTAACTCCAGCCGAGCATAGTGGTAAAGGCGAACAGCACCAGCCCCAGCGATATAATCGTATCGCCATAGGGCAATACGGTATTGAAGGCCGCCTGGGTCATATTGACGCCCTGTTCGCCACTGGTCCAGGCGCCGGTCAGCACAATGCACAGGCCGGTGACGGTGCACACGATCAGCGTATCGATAAAGGTGCCCAGCATTGCCACCACTCCCTGGCGCACCGGGCTGTCGGTTTGCGCCGCGGCGTGGGCGATAGGCGCACTGCCGAGGCCCGCCTCATTGGAAAACATGCCGCGGGCCACACCCAGCTGTATCGCCAGCCACACGCTGGCGCCGGCAAAGCCGCCCACGGCCGACACCGGCGTGAAAGCGCTTTCGACAATGGTGACAACGGCCGCCGGTATTTCGGTAAAATGGAAAAGTACCACTACCAGGCCACAGGCCATATACGACAGTGCCATAAAAGGCACCAGCTTACCGGCGACGTTGCCGATACGCTTGATCCCGCCCAGCAAAACCATGGCAACCAGAACAGCCAGCATCACGCCGGTCACCAGCACCGGTACCTCGAAGGACTCGCGCAGGGCATTGGCAACGGAGTTGGACTGCACGGTGTTGGCCAGGCCAAAGCCCGCCAGGGTACCGAAAATGGCAAACAGGGTACCGAGCCATTTCCACTTCGGGCCGAGACCGTTTTTGATATAGTACATGGGGCCGCCGACACGGCGGCCCTCTTCATCCACTTCGCGATAGCGCACCGCCAGTACCGCCTCGGCGTACTTGGTCGCCATGCCCACCAGCGCAGTGCACCACATCCAGAACAGCGCACCGGGCCCGCCGATACCGATAGCGGTGGCGACACCGGCAATATTGCCGGTACCGATCGTCGCCGACAGTGATGTCATCAAGGCATTGAAAGGTGTGATATCGCCCTCACCGCGGCTTTTGCGCCCGGCAAACAGCTGGCTGAAACCGTAGCCGAGCTTCCTCAGCGGCATGCCCTGCAGGCGCAGCATCAGAAACAGGCCCGTGCCCAGCAGCAGGGCCATCAGCGGCTCTCCCCACAGCAGGTTGCTCAAGCGGCTGGCGTACTCAATTGCTAATTCCATAGGTTATTATTCTCGGTGATGTGTTTTCTCTGACTCCCACAGATCCCTGAACTGGAGCCGTTGCGGAAAGAGCCCGAAGATGCCGCCGGTGTGAACAAACACGATATCGCCGCCGGCGGGCAGCCTGCCCTGCTTTATCTCTTCTATCATTCCGTGAAAGGCCTTACCTGTATAGACGGGATCGAGCACCAGCCCCTCAAGCCTGGCCGCCAGCTTGATGGTTTCAAACACCTCGCCGCCGGCCTTTGCATAACCGGGGCCGATATACTGGTCGTTGACATTGACCTCTACCTGCGCGAGGTCGACGGCAACACCGTAGCGCTGTTGCCAGAGTTGCAGATCGCGACGGATTTTGTGCTGAAAGTAGGCCTCATCATCACACACCGCCATGCCGACAACCGCGCTATTGAGGCCGAGCAGATGACAGCCGACCGACAGGCCCGCCTGGGTGCCGCCGGAGCCGGTCGCCAGTAGAATGTGGTGGGGACTGATACCGTGGGACTGAAAATCGCCGGCCAGCTCCTCGCTGGCGCGCACATAGCCCCAGATGCCGATTTCATCGCTGGCGCCGGTGGGGATGACAAAGGCTTTGGCCCCGCTCTGGCGGTAGTGGTCGCGCCAGCCGCGCAGGATATCCGCCAGATCGGCCTGATAGCGCTGCCGCGGATAGCAGCTCACTCTGGCGCCGGCCAGGTAGTCCAGCAACAGATTACCGTCTGCCTCGACCCCGGGTTCACCCCGCAGCACCAAGTGCACAGTCAGGCCCAGCTGCGCTCCCAGCAGTGCGGTCGCGCGGCAGTGGTTCGACTGCAGACCGCCGCAGGTTATCAGCGTATCGCAGCCCTCGTCCAAAGCCTGGGCAATATTGAACTCCAGCTTGCGCACCTTGTTGCCGCTGAGTACGCTGCCGGTGAGGTCATCGCGCTTGACCCAGATACGCGGCCCGCCGAGCTGCGCAGACAGTCGCTGCAGCGGCTGCAGCGGCGTGGGTGTCTGAGCGAGCGCGCGGCGCAGCGGATAGGTTGGAGTCATGAGGCGACGGTTATATCTCCTTGAGGGTACCCTTCGGCAGGATGGCGTGCACCGAGGCTTTCTGAAATTTCAGCTCGACCTTGTTGCCGGCGTCGACCACCATATAGGTATCGTCAACTTTGGTGATCTTGCCCAGCAGGCCGCTGTTGAGTACCACCTCGTCACCTTTGTTAAGCGCGCCTACCAGCTCCTGGTGCTCTTTTTGCCGCTTGCGCTGGGGGCGGATGATAAACAGGTACATAAAGACAAATAAGCCGCCGAACATCAACAAGGTGATCATCGGATTGGCCTGTTGCGCGGGAGCCGCCTCTGCCTGCGCCATGGCGGCAGGAATCAGAAATTCCATGCAAATTACCCTTTCATTTATAAAGTGCTATTGGTAGTGACCGCCGCATGCGAAAGTCACCGGCGGGAAAAACCGGTAACTCTACCCTGTTTGCATAAACCAGGCAATTACCGGCGGGAGGGCAGTGGCGGACGGACAGCTGGAATTAATGGGAAACACAGAAAACCGCGGCAGTGGTAATGACCACCGCCACGAACAATTGTTGGGCACCCATAGCGCCTAAGCGTAGTCTCGAAACAGCTTCCTGAAGGTGCTGGGAGACAGATTAGTCCAACGCTTGAAGGCATTGGTAAAGCTGGTGCGATCGGAAAAATCCAAGGAGGCCGAGATGCTATCGATACTCAAATTTTGCTCGATCAAATACCCAATGGAAAAATGGAAACGGACCTGATCGCGCAGTTGAGCAAAGCTGATGTGCTGCTGTTGCAGGCGCCGCTGCAGCGTGCGCTTTGACAGATTCAGCTCTTCAGCAATGTAATCAATTGCCAGCGGTGCCTTACCGATACGGCGCTGCAGCACTTCCACAACGCGACCGGGAACACCGTAAACCTCGGGCAGTCGCGCCTGCTGTATGTACTCGTCCAGGGATTTCACCCCGGCCACAGCAAACCCGGCGGCCTCGTTGGCCCGCTCTTTGGCTTTTGCAGATTGTAGTTCAATCATCCTGGCCACTCCTTCTGCCATAAGTTCTATGGTTTCAATGTCATTGGAGGAAAATTCCCCCTGCCGAGGAGTGGTTGAGATAAAACACAACACCCCAAATACTTGTCCGTCCACATTAACAGGCGTACCTATGTAGGACGTAACACCTGGCCCATTATAGGACACAAACGGAGGTTGCACACGATCACTGCCAACTTTTGGCGCGTAGAATGTGTTTTGCAACTGAGATATATCGTCGCAGAGGCCGGCAGCCAAATCCAGTTCCTGGTTCACATAAAAAAGATCTGATGCACCGCCAACGGCAATTATTTTGTGCTTCGAGGCTTCCTGCACTTTGCTGATAAAACCGAATTCCCCCCCCAACATCTGGCAACCGGCATTCAGATAGGTCTGATATTGCGCAGCCATTGAGTCGAGTGGATGCGCCAGCAGGCTGTATAAAAATCGCAGGCGATCGGTGAAACTGTCAAAATTATACTGTGTCATCGGTGGGATATGACCACCGTCAACCTCCTGCTGGTCACTCTGTAACAAGGACGTCAACTCGCTCTCCATAGGGTATTACCGCGCCCGTCAATCGATATATTTATCAGCCTTGGCTGACTCCGGCGGTCCGCCAATCTGACCGCTAATTACCTGCCAAAGTATGCCTAAAAATTGCGGATAACCAGACTCATTCGTGCCAGCATGTTGTTTTATCTGCCAATAGTTCCGACTTATTAAATTGTTCACACTAATTTGAATATTTTTAGAACCTAAAACAAAAAAGTTATGTAAATCTTAGACTTAGACCGTATTAGGCCTATATTCAATAAAACCGATGAAATTTTTATTGCATTTTTTTATGCAGTTTAGTTCTAAAAAGATGGCCGTTACTGCAGGATTTCAGAAAGGAATCCGCCGCGACGGATAGCGTGCCGGGTGGCGCGATAAGTGGCCGGAGCGGCTGTTTTCGGCGGCCGGTTTGGCGTGTTTTTCAGCGTCGCGGCGCTGCGGATTGCCCCCTGCCGCAAATACCGCAAGCCTGTGTAATATGACCCGGCCTCAGAGCCTCGAGACAAAGAAAGCTATTATTTAATTTATATTAATAGGCTTAAGCAATAACCTGAACTGACTGCGATTGCCCGTAATGGATGAAAGCAGATTGAGTCGATTCGAAAACCGGCAGGCATCCGGACGCCGCAGGTTCAAGACGCCGAACCCAGTGCCTTTTTTTCATCAGCCGCCAGCTGACGGTGGCGTTCAGAGCCGGTATCGCCTTCGGTGCCAATCAACAGCACCCGGCTATCGGCATTTAAACCCAGTTGGTTTCTGATTTCACTGCCACCGGCAGCGGCAATCAGACCGGCCAGTCCGGCGGTGGCCGACTCGCCGGCGACGACGCACCCCGCGCCGTAGTCACCTCGGGCCAGTGCCGCCACGGCATCCAGCGCAGGCCGGTCGGGGATGCTCATGTAAAACTCGGCGCCCGGCGCCAGTATCTGCCAGGCCAGCAGCGAGGGTACGCCGCAGGCCAGGCCCGACATCACCGTGTCCAGCGCGCGGACCGCAGACAGCCGCCCCCGCCGTGCGCTGTGCAGCAGGCAGGCGGCGTGCTCGGGTTCGACGATCACGCAGCGGGGCTTGTGTCGCCCCCAGCTGTCCCACAGGTAGGCGCAGACGGCCGCCGCCATGCCGCCGACACCACCCTGCAAAAACATATGGGTGGGCCTTGGTTTGTTTGCCAGGGCGCTGACGATTTCCTCGACCATAACGGTATAGCCCTGCATCACGTATTTGGGAATATCGGTATAGCCCGGATAGGAAGTATCCGATACCACCGTCCAGCCATTGGCCCGGGCATCGGCGGCGGCGCGTTCGACCGAATCGTCGTAATTGCCTTTGACGCGCACGATGGTCGCACCGTATTGAGCGATGGCGGCGGCGCGCGCAGCGCTGACACCGGCGTGGACATATATCATGCAGCGACACCCCAGCATCTGCGCGCCCCAGGCAACGGCACGGCCGTGGTTGCCAGCCGTGGCCGAGGCGACGGTAAACCGCCGGCTTATGGCCTGGTACTGATCCGTCAGCAAATCTTGAAACGGCACGACCTGCCCGAGTTGGTCGCAGACGCGATCGGCCAGCAAACGATAAACCGCATAGGCCCCGCCCAGGGCCTTGAAACTGCCCAGGCCAAAACGCCCGGCCTCATCCTTATATAACACGCCGGCAATCTGCAGTTGCGCCGCCAGCCTGTCCAATGAGCGCAACGGCGTTGGCTGGTAGCCCTGCCAGTCGCCAATTACCGCCTGTGCCTGCCGCGCCCCTTCTCGGTTGAAAACGGTATCTAAAGACACATCATAGGGGCCCGGCGGCACAGCGCCGGGATTTTGGAAAAAGTTCGAGCTGACCGCCATGGCACCCCCTCAACGCTCGCCGGTAGCCAACACCCGATGCCGCAGCGAAGGCAGATTCGACCTGACCTCAGCGAGGTAATCAAAGTCCAGCTCGGCGCTGATATAACACGCTTTGTCCTGGGCCCGGGCAATCACCTTGCCCCAGGGATCCACCACCAGGGAGTTGCCGTAATTGGCACGCATTATCCCCTCTTCCTCATACTGGCCGTACTGGTTGGCCGCCAGCACATAGGCCTGCGCTTCAATGGCGCGGGCGCGGCACAGGACTTCCCAGTGATCCTTGCCGGTCTGCAGGGTAAAAGCCGCAGGCACCACAATTACCTGCACGCCCTGTTGCGCCAGTTTGAGGTACAGCTCGGGAAAACGCAGGTCATAACATATGGAGCAGCCCACCCGGTGCCCGCCGACCAGGTAACTGTCGATTGAGTTGCCGGGGCGGTAAACGGTGGACTCGTTATTCGCCGGCCCTGGATGACTCCCTACCAGGACATTTTGAATATCATCGTCAGTCACCGCGACCAAATCACCGTGCCGCCTGACGGTGCGCAACTGCTGGCTGCCAGTGATTTTTGCCCGTATTACATGCTGCAGTACGACAATCATATGATGACAGTGCAGGGGCACCCGGAATTTTCAGCGCCCTACTCCGCGGCGTTGACTCGGCACCGCCAGGGTATCATTCCAGCCGGGACGGCGCGCCGGGCATTGCAATCGCTCGATACCCCAACTGACCACCCTATTTTGATCAGCTGGATATTGAGTTTTTTGCAGGATTGACATTCAAGTCCGCGGGGGTGTTGCCCAGATCACGGCGGAGGCTTTGTATGCTCAATTGTACGTATTAGTTGTGCAAACCTTATAGGTCGGGTCTTTATGCACTAAAATGTTCAAAGATATCAACAGCCTTCGATCTAAGCTGCTTGAACTCGTGCGGCTCGATGCGCTTATATGGACGTTGATTAATGACTCGATTCTGTGTATTTGCAGTGTAAATGATAATCTCGTCATGGTCAGCTTCGATATGAAATCCATCCTGGCTTTCAAGGAAAGCAACAAGGTTGTCGTCAAATAATTCTAGCGCGGCTTTTTCATTATTGCTGGTGAGATAATACCTTTCTGAAAATTTAGGGTGGTTCTTCAGGTTTATTCCGGAATTACCTGTTATAGAGCCAAGGAAAAGTTGAGTGGCCAAAAGCGTTTCACGTAAGGAGAACTGGGGCAAGCTCATTGCTGGTGATCTAAAATAGAAAACACTATCCATACTCCCATGATCTTCCCACCTTTGTCGGCATTCAAAAAACACCATCTCTACGCCATGCCTGTTGTCGCGCAATACATTCATCATGTTTGCGTTATAATAGTACTTGCTGCCCCTGCTAGTAGTGGCAAAGCGGCCAAATTTTTTGAGCCGCTTGCGCAGCGCTCTATCAGGTTTTTTAGAGAAGGATAGGCCCAATTCTTTAGCTACGCGCACAAACTCGGCCCTGCGTTTTTTTCCCTTTACGAAGATATACGACAACACAAGTATCCACAGCAATAGTAAAGCAAAAAACACTATCACAGCTGCATGCATACTTATTTCAAACCTCTTTAATGCGGCGCCTGCCTTTAATACAGATACACCGCGCCGGCTTGATTTCTGGAATTATCGCTCTGGTCGCCGCCAATGCCTTCGGCGGCACTGGCTTCCCCTCGGGCTCCCACGGCCAGCGTGTTGCCCGTGCTGTCGAAGCCGAGTGAGCTACCAAATTCATCATCACTGCCGGTATTGCTGGCCTTAATATAGGCCTGCTGGTTCCAGGTATTGCCACTGCGGGTAAACACATACACCGCACCAGCTGCAGCGGCCGAATCATCGCCCTGATTGCTGCCGATGCCGGTGCCAATGCTGGCTTCCTGTGGGGCGCTCACCGCCAGCCTATCACCCGTATCGTTGAGGCTGACCGCTGTGCCGAATTTGTCATCAGGCCCGGTATTGCTGGCCTTGATATAGGCCTGCCGGTTCCAGGTGTTGCCACTGCGGGTATACACAAACACGGCTCCGGCAGACTCAGCCGAATTATCACTATCGTCGCCGTCAATACCGGTGGCAGCACTGTCTTCCTCTGGAGCACCCACCGCCAGTACATCACCCGCGCTATTAAGGCTGACCGACTCGCCAAATCCAATATCACCACCGGCCGTGATAGTCTCCGCCGTGTTGCTCCAGGTGTCGCCGCTACGGGTAAAAATATACACCGCCTCTACTACACCAATCGCGCCCACCGCCAACGTATCGCCGCTGCTGTCGAGGCTGACAGAGAAGCCAAATCGCTGAACGCCGTTGGTATTCAGAGGCGTGAAATATTCCTGCGTTCCCCAGGTGTCGCCGTTGCGGAAATAGACATAAACCGCGCCGGAGAAGCCATTTTCTCCAGTTGAACCCACGGCCAGCGTGTCACCCGTGCCGTTGAGGCTGATCGACTCGCCAAAAGTATGGTTGATGCCGGCATTGCTGGCCTTAATGTAGGCTTGCTGGCTCCAGGTATTGCCACTGCGGGTAAACACATACACCGCACCGGCAGCATCAGCAGTATTGTCATTCTGGTTGCCGGCGCTGCCACTGCCTTCCAATTGGGCACCCACTGCCAGGGTGTCGCCGCTGCTGTTGAGACTGACAGAATTGCCAAATCGATCGCCACCTTCGGCATTGCTGGCTTTGAGATAGGCCTGCTGGCTCCAGGTGTTGCCGCTGCGGGCAAACACATATACCGCGCCGGCACTACTCGCCGAATCATCACTGCTATCACCGCCAACACCGGTGGCAGCGCTATCCTCATCAGGGGCACCCACCGCCAGGATGTCGCCTGCGCTGTTGAGGCTGACGCTGACACCAAATCTATCAGCGCCGTCGGTATTGCTCGCTTTGAAATAGCCGATACCGTCAATCAGCGTCCCACTGACGGATACCGCGCTGGAGTCACTGCAGGCGGCATTGACACAGCTTTGCAGCATATATTGCGCGTTAACGCTCTCGAACACTGACACCGGGAGATCGACCTCCCCTACACCCGGTGCGATATCGTCCCCCACCTGGGCAAAGCCCGATGCCCCATCGGGATTTTCCAGCAATCGGTAATGGGTGGCGCCCCCGGTATCCGTCCAGCTGACGCGTAGCGTTTTAGCCTGAACAAAGCTCAGCGTCGGGACGCTGGGTCCGCGCGTGAAAGTCGCGGTTACGCTGCAATCGGCGTTGATAGCGCTGGTGGTGTAGGTGTTGCCCGACACACTGCCGTTGCAGCCACTGATACTGTCGATAGTAAAATTGCTGTCGGGGGTGATAGTAAAGCTGGTGTTATCACCGGCGCTGACCGTTTGACTGGCCGGGTCGATACTACCATTGGCGCCCGCGCTGGCGGTGACGGTAAAGCTGGCAGTCGTAGTTGGTAGGTTGCTACCACCGCCATCACCACTGCCGCCACCACCACCACCGCCGCCGCAGGCGGATAATAATAATGGCAATAAGACACTGGATAAAAACCGGAAAGCGATGTCAAGGTTTTTCATAATGATCCTTACATCAAGATAGAAATTTATTATATGTAGCACCCAGCTCTCCCCCCGAAACAACCTGTATTGCACACCAGAATGTTCCTTACCACTCAAACTGCCACAGGATAAGAGTAATCGCAATTTACTAGTGGCGCACTTGAAACGCAAAGAGGGAAAGACCCACAAGATTAGGTAAGCAGACGCTGTGCAACATACTATTAACGCCCGACTCTCACAACCAAAAGATTGAGCTATGGCGGTTTTTAAGCACCCTGTCACAAATCAGTAACAAGTAATGAAGGAGCCCAATGCCTACATCATCATGCTTTTTAATCGGCTTTAGCTTCAAAGTGGTCTTCACGCAGACGCATCTCGCCATCGGCCTGCATAACCCATAGCTCACGAGTGATCACACCCTGAGCCTTATTCATTGCCCAATGGCTGCTTAACACTGTGGCTTGATCATCGATGACCTCTATCTTGGGTTCCAGATAGCGGATATCCGCATAGCCCTGATCAATCAGTCGCCGCCAGAAGATCTCAATCTCTTTTTGACCCCGATAATGGCCAAAGGGCTTTGCAATCATATCGGCCTTTTGCTCATACATGGAAGCACAGCCAGACGCATCGCCCTGATTAAAGTACCTCTGCCATCGCTCACTGGCTTCTCGCGTCTTTGCTATTAGTTGCTGCTGCATCATTAAACCCCCTGTGTTGTTGACGGGTATTGAAAGACTGCTAGTGTGCAGCATTTGCTGGCATTGGATAAACATCTATTGTTTAATAACACTGTTAATTCAAACTAAACAATAAGTTTACATCATGAAGCCAGGCCTCGAAGATACCCAGGTGTTTTTAGCTGTTGTGGAATCGCGCAGCTTTACCCTTGCTGCCGAAAGATTGTCCCGAACCAAGTCAGCGGTGAGTCAGGCTGTCACCCGGCTGGAAACAGGCCTTGGCGCAAGGCTGTTACATAGAAGCACCCGATCTCTGTCATTGACTGAGGCGGGGCGTGAGTTTTACAGCCACTGCTGTGACATACGCGACAGTTATGACAAGGCCCTGGCCAGTATTGAGTATTTTGGTGCTAAGGCGTCGGGGCAATTAACCATCACGGCGCCCCACGTATTGAGCGATCATGTGGTTGTGCCGGCCATTTCACAACTGCTGGATGAAAATCCAGCCATAAGCATACGTCTGTTATCGGATGATAAGCCTGTGGATTTGGTGGATGCTCAAATCGATCTGGCCATTCGTGTTGGAACGCTGGATTTGCAAACCGCAAAAGTTTCAAGGCTTGGCATGCTTAATGAGAGTCTCTACGTAAGCCCTGACTATGCTCAGCTTATGGGAGGCATACCTGAGAACATACAAGCGCTGGAGCATTGGCAGCATATTGCCAACGACTGGCAAGGGCAGCCGGTTAAATACGCCTGTTCGAATGGGCTAAGCCTGAGGGCCAAGCCCAGAATCCGCTGTAATACGCTAAATAACGTGGTGGCACTGGTGCTGCAAGGGCAAGGTGTTGCCAGACTACCGGATATTGCCGCGGGTGATTACCTTGAGCAAGGGCGCATGGTAAAACTTGAACAAGTCGCCTCTTCACCGGTGCACACAATGCATCTGTTTTCCAACCGTCCTCCTGACAAAGTAAAACGCTTTGTTAAAATTCTTAAAAGCCAACTTCAAGCGAAGAAGGGCTGGAAAAAATAGCGCTTAAAACCGCAACAGCCAGTTGGGCACTGAGCGCCTGCAGTAGCGATATGGCACTAAACCAAGGTACGGCCGGGACGCTGCTGGAGCTTGTTTGGCCAGCGTCAGGGCCAGCAGTGGCATCCAGTAGCACGGCACTGTCGCGCACGCTGCGGGACACCGCGTGAATCACCCCATGGAAATCAGAGAAGCTCATCCAACTCAGCCAATAAGTCATCATGGTGAGTTTTCGTCTTGAATTTGTCCATTACCTTTAGCAGACGGCCATCTTTGCCAATGATAAAGGTTGTTCTGATCAAGCCCATAAATTCCTTGCCCATAAATTTCTTCATTCCCCAACAGCCGTATTTATCGGCAATCGCATGATCTTCATCGGACAGCAAAGTAAAATTCAGCTCATGTTTCTCGATAAATTTCGGCAACCGCGCAACCGGGTCCGGGCTAACCCCCAACACAACGACTTTGCGCTTATCCAACTCTTTTTTCGAATCGCGAATGCCGCAGGCCTGAAGCGTGCATCCGGGTGTTAGTGCCTTCGGATAAAAATACAGCACCACATTGTACTTATTTTTATAGTCTTTCAGGCTGATCTTTTCGCCTGCCTGGTTGTTCAACGTAAAGGCGGGAGCCATATTCCCCACTTTCGGAAAGGCCATAGTCGCTTATCTCCTGTTGGTCTCGGTTGAGCTATTATACTGATTCACTGATACGGCGCAGCCGCCAGTACGGATTGATGGATACCCGTTGCCGGTGCGATGTCGATCGAGAGCTTTGTGCAGAGCAATCTAGACCGCCAGCGTCGACCAGTCGCGATGGCAGCGGGTGCGCAGCCCGCGACCCGAAAGATCTTCCACCAGCAGCGCGCGGTCACTGGGATTGAGGAATTCGCCCACGGTTATCATACCCTGGTCGCCACAGAAGCAGATATGCTGGGTACCGCTGAACTCACCGCCGGATTCCACCATTACCGAGACCCGGGGCCGGCAGAACGACCACGATACCTGCGGCGCACCGAAGCCCTTCTCAATTTTGATGCGGCGTTCATCGATATAAATGACTTCCCTTACCTGTGTGCGCTGTTGCACATAGAACAGGGCAAAGGCCAGCAGCGCCAGCTCGACGCCGACAAAGGGCATAATGACCCAGGCGCCCATGAGCAGGAAGCCAATGCTGGTGAACAGGGACAGCACCAGCAGTGAGATCAGCACCCAGAGATTGCCTTCCCAGGTCAGCGAGCGGTTGGGCGCCAGCGTCAGCCTGACGCTGCGACCCGGTTCCATTACTTCGGTCATGACCATGGCGCGACCTCGCAGAATATCGATAGCCGGTCAGTTCAGGTTAACCGGTCATTCTACTTTAACCAGTAATGGGGTGAACCGCCAGCACGCCCGCTCCGCGGGCACAGCCGCCCATCCGTATCCCGCGCCGGGAAAGGCGGACCGCGACGGGCGGGGTAAAGCATTGAGCGCCGCCTGGATGGCGGTTTGGGGCGGCCTAGGCAGGTAACAGCGCCTTGACCGCATCGCGTTCCTGCTTGAGTTCCTGTTCGGTGGCAGCCATCTTTTCACGGGAGAAATCATTGATATCCACACCCTGGACAATCTCCCAGTCACCCCCCTTGCAGATACAGGGGAAGGAGTAGATCAGGCCCTGCTCGATACCATAGCTGCCGTCGCTGTATACGCCCATGCTGGTCCAGTCGCCCTCGGCGGTGCCGCGGGCCCAGTCGCGCATGTGGAAAATGGCGGCATTGGCGGCCGAGGCGGCACTGGAGGCGCCACGGGCATCGATAATGGCGGCGCCGCGCTTTTGCACCGTGGGAATGAAGTCACTTTCATACCAGCTCTGCTCAACCAGGTCGGTAGCGGCGGTACCGGCCACCTTGGTCTGGTGAATGTCGGGATACTGGGTAGAGGAGTGATTGCCCCAAATGGTCATATGGGTAATGTCGTTAATGGTCTTGCCGGTTTTCTGGGCCAGCTGCGTCAGCGCGCGATTGTGATCGAGGCGGGTCATGGCGGTAAACTGGCGCGGGTCCAGATCCGGCGCATTGCGCTGCGCGATCAGTGCATTGGTGTTGGCCGGATTGCCCACCACCAGCACCTTCACCTGGCGCGCGGCATGGTCGTTGAGCGCCTTGCCCTGTACCGAGAAGATCGCCGCATTGGCTTCCAGCAGGTCTTTGCGCTCCATGCCGGGTCCGCGCGGGCGGGCGCCGACCAGCAGGGCGTATTCCGCATCCTTGAAGGCGGTGGCGGCATCGTCGGTACAGACCATCCCGGCCAGCAGCGGAAAGGCACAGTCATCCAGCTCCATGGCCACCCCTTTGAGGGCGTTCAGCGCCGGGGTGATTTCCAGCATCTGCAGAATTACCGGTTGATCGGTGCCCAGCATTTCGCCGGCGGCGATGCGGAATAGAAGGGAGTAACTGATTTGACCGGCGGCTCCGGTGACGGCAACTCGGACTGGTGCTTTCACGATATATCTCCGTTAACGCTGAGGGTTGGCTGGCGGCCGTCGAACGGCGGCCGGGCGGTGGGCCATTATAGGGAATTGCCGGAAATTTGCCACCCGCCGGCCAGCCGCTAACCAGCGCTGCGGTAGCGCTGCGCCAAAGCCCGGTACAGATCATCCTTGAAAGTGCTCGAGTCGCTATCCAGCGCCTGTACGATTTCCACCAGGTGTTCGTTGTCTTCGCGGCCGGCCCACTGCTTATTATAGTTACCTTCCAAATAGCCGTGGTCCTGGCGAAAGAAGTTCAGCACATTCTTACCGACATAGCCGCGATAAAGCTCCTCGAAGCCGAGTTCGACCCCGGCCAGCAGGCGGCCGAAACCGGCCACATCGAAGCTGCGGCTCGACAGCGTATGGGCGGCAAAGCGCTCCAGGTCGAGGCGAAAATCCTCTTCGTCGGTTGCTACCACCAGCTGTTCGCCAATCTGCTCTGCCAGCGCCTGAAGCGGTGCACCATTCTGCAGCAGTGCGCTGAGGCCGAAATGCCAGATATCGATCAGCTCCAGGCTGACCTGATCCATATCCGCAGCCTGCTGCTTCCACCACTTCCAGCCGTAGTGGTCGAGCAGCTCGGCGCACTCCACCCAAATCGCCCGATACCAGGCAAAGTGCTGCTGTCGCCAGTCGCTGTGCACGCGGGTATTCATCAGGTCCTGCATTTCCAGCATGGTCCGCAATTGGGCCTGCATGGCTCCTCCTCAAAATCGCTGGGCTCTTATCCTGTGCCGATCTACCGAAGGCCGGGAGTGTAGCACAGCCGGGCTGCGCGGCGCGGTTGGCGGGGGCATCGGCGGCGCCATATCGGTTAATTTATCGGCAAAAACAGTCATACAAGCGTCATCAAACAATCATGTTTCTGTCACAATTCGGCTCTAGGGTAGGCGCTAAGGAGGGCTTCCCCATGCGCCTGCTACCGGATACCCATATTCTAGAGAGCATTCACCGTTACGACCTGGTGACGTTCGGCTGGTGTCTGCGCCGCAAGCGCCGCGATGCTCTGGTCAAAGTCAGCCGCTATGTGTCCCGCTCCGCCGATGGACATCTCTATGTGATTGCCGCCGCCACCCTGGCGTTCTACCAGAACTGGCCCATGGTATGGCTGCTGGCCGCTGCGTTCTCGGCGGAGAGGCTGGTGTACTTTGTCTCCAAACACCACTTCAAACGCAATCGGCCGCCTGCGGCCATTCCGGGCTTCGAAGCAGTAATCAAGCCCTCCGACCAGTTCAGCTTTCCATCGGGCCACACGTCGGCAGCCTTTCTCACCGCCGGCATCCTCAGCTACGCTTTTCCCTATCTGGCCCCCCTCCTCTACCCCTGGGCCTGCGCTGTGGGCTTTTCCCGGGTCATGCTGGGTGTGCATTTCCCCAGCGATATTGTCGCCGGCGCGCTTTTGGGGCACACTCTGGGCATTTTGATCCTGGCTGTCGCTGTCTGACGGCCTTTTGAGCACTGCCACTGATAAAACGGCTAACACGGTGTCATCACCAGCCCTGTTCTTTGCACAGAGAAAAGGATACTGTCTCCAATGAAAGTACTTTACGGCGTTCAAGCCACCGGCAATGGCCATATCACCCGCGCCCGCGCCATCAGCGCAGCGATGAGTAAAACCGACCTGCAAGTGGACTATCTGTTCACCGGCCGGCCGCGGGACAAGTTCTTCGATATGCAGGGCTTTGGCGACTGGCGCTGCCTGCCGGGTATGACCTTTGTCACCGAAGAGGGCAAAATCAAACACCTGCGCACCCTCGGCCATAACAAAGTACTGCAGTTTTTCCGCGATATCCGCACCCTCAATGTCGCCGACTACGACCTGGTCATTACGGATTTCGAACCGGTTTGCGCCTGGGCGGCGAAACGGGCCGGCAAAACCTGTATCGGCATCGGTCACCAATATGCCTTTGACTACCCCATTCCACTGCGCGGCAGCAACTTGAGTTCGCGTATGATCATGCGTCACTTTGCTCCCGCCTCTCTCTCCCTGGGCCTGCACTGGCACCATTTCGGGCAGAATATCCTGCCGCCCATTGCCGATCTCGACGCCGCCGCCGCCGGCCACGTCGACCCGCGCAAGATCGTGGTCTACCTGGGTTTCGAATCGCCGCAAAAGGTAATGGCGCTGCTGGAGCCGATGGAAGACTATATGTTTTACTACTACGGCGAGTTCGAACGCCAGGAGGACCGCGGCAATATCCAGTTGCGGCCGCTGAGCCGCGACGGCTTCCAGCGCGACCTTCACACCTGCAGCGGCGTAATCAGCAATGCCGGTTTCGAACTGGCCAGTGAGGCGATTCAACTGGGTAAGAAAATACTGGTGAAACCGCTGCAGGGGCAGATGGAACAACTCTCCAACGCCGCCGCACTGGAGCAGCTGGGTCTGGGCATGACCATGGACAGCCTCGACAGCGGCACCATTCGCCGCTGGCTCGACCAGTGGACGGCAAAACAGGTGATCTACCCGCAGGTGGCCGATGCCATTGTCGACTGGCTGGTACAGGGCAACTGGCAGGACTCCTCCAGCCTGGTTGCGGATTTGTGGCGGCAGGTGGAGTCACCGGATATCGCCGATTTCGCCGCCGATCTCAGTCGCGCGGCCTGATGCCGGCGGCAGCTTCAGGCGGCGGCGCGGCGAAATAAGCGGAAAAAGTTCTGCGCCGTGCGCGCCACCAGTTCGGTATAGCTCACCCCCTTCAGGTCGGCGACGAATTCCGCCACCTCCCTGACATACTGCGGTTCATTGGCCTTGCCGCGATGCGGCACCGGCGCCAGATAGGGGGAATCGGTTTCCAGCATCAGTCGCTCCAGGGGGATGCGCCGCACCACATCGCGCAGGGCGCTGGCATTGCGGAAGGTGACGATGCCGGAAATGGATATCAGGTAGTTCATATCCATGGCCCTGGCGGCCGTGGCCCAGTCTTCGGTAAAGCAGTGCAGAACACCGGCACAGGCCTGATTGCCGTACTCGGCGATCAGCTCCAGGGTGTCGCGGCGGGCCTCGCGGGTGTGCACGATAAGCGGCAGTGAGGCGGCCGCCGCCGCCTGCAGGTGGGTAATGAAGCTCTGCCGCTGCAGCGGCTGGCTGGCGCTGTCACCGTAGTGGTAATCCAGGCCGGTCTCCCCCAGGGCGACCACGGCGGGATGGCGGGCCCAGGCCAGCAACTCGGCCTCGCCCACCGGTCCGCGCTCGACATTGAGCGGATGGATGCCCACCGAAGCGACAACATCGGCGTAGCGATCGGCAATGCCCAACACCTCGGTGCGATTGTCGGCACTGGTGCCGACACAGAGAAATCTCTCCACGCCGCGCTCGCGGGCGGCGGCCAGCACAGCGTCGAGGCCGCCCGGGCGGTCATCGAGCTCGAGGTGATCCAGGTGACAATGAGAATCGATCAGCATTAGAGGGATATCGCTGCCGGACAGCCGGGCCGGGTTGGCCTACATGGTATGGGTGGGCCTGTCCGAATCCAGAGAGCCGGCCAGGTAGGTTTCTATCTTCTTTGCCGCGGTATCATCCTGGTCGCTGAACTGCACGCCGATACCGGCGGCGCGGTTGCCCTGCGCGCCCTTTGGCGTCACCCATACGACTTTGCCGGCCACCGGAATCTTCTCCGGCTCATCCATCAGGTTGAGCAGCATAAACACTTCGTCGCCCAGTTTGTAGGATTTATTGGTGGGGATAAACAGGCCGCCGTGTTGTACAAAAGGCATATAGGCTGCATAGAGCACGGCCTTATCCTTGATGGTCAATGATAGGATGCCGTTGCGCGCGCCGCCGCCCAAGCCTTTCATAAGATCGCGTCCAAACCGTATACATTCCGCCCTATAGTAGGTTTACGTTAATCCATTCCGCTGCGACTGTCTAGCCGCAGCGCGACTTCGCAGCAGGGCACTCCAGTCCATAAACAGTTCCTCCAGCAAAAGCTGCTTGTTGGGGTTGGCGCCACTCAGCAGCTGCCCCTTGGCAAGTATGACCTTGTCCAGGTAGCGGTACAGGTGGCCGGGCTGCACCCCGCTGAACAGCGCCTGCAGCTGTTCGCCCTCGGCCTCGCCCTGCGCCGCGATACCGGCCAGCTGGCGGGCACCCAGTTGCAGCCAGCCCAACAGCCAGTCCAGCAGTTTCAGAGGCTCGGCTTTCATACTCGCAGCAGCCGCCTCGAGGGCTGAAACCTGGCCCTGCGCCACCCCCACCAGACCCGCCAGGAATTCGGCGCGCCGCTCCAGCAGGTCACCTTCGAGCAGTTCGAGCGCTGCCAGCGGGGCGCCGCCGGCATATTGCAGCAGCGCCCGCGGGTCCTCACCGCTGACCAGTTGCGACAGCCACGGCAGCGCCTGCTCGGGCGACGGCGTCGGCAGGGCCAGCAGTTGGCAGCGGCTGCGCAAGGTCGCCATTACCCTGCCGGCACTGTGGCTGACGAGTATCAACAGCGTATCGCCGGCCGGTTCCTCGAGGCTTTTTAACAGCGCGTTGGCGGCATTGACATTCATTGCCTCCGCCGGCGCAATGACCGCCAGCTTCATACCACCCTGCTGGGCGGTTTTGGCGACAAAGTCCGCCAGCTCGCGAATCTGGTCCACTTTCACGGCCTTGCCGGCCTCCTGCGGCTGCACCCACAGCAGATCGGGATGGCTGCCGGCCAGATTCAGCTCACAGGCGCGACAGCTGCCACAGGCCAGCCCGCTGCGAGGCGCACTGCAGAGCAGGTATTGCGCCGCCGCTCTGGCAAAATGCGCCTTGCCAATCCCCCCCTGGCCGCTCAGCATCAAGGCGTGGGGCAGCTTGCCCTGCGCCTGCCATTGCAGCAGCCGCTGCCAGTGTGGCTGCTGCCAGGGATAGGGCAGCGCCAGCGTGCGGGGGGGCGGGGTGGTCATTGGCAGTCTCTAGTCTCTAGTTGCTAGTCTCTAGTTGTTGGAGACTAGGTTGTCTGTCAGTGCTTTGAGGTCGGTTTGTACCTGTTTCAGGGGTTGTCCGGCATCGATGATGCGATAGCGCTCGGGCGACTGCGCGGCGCGGGACAGATAGGTGGCGCGCACCTGTTCGAAGAAACGCACTGTCTCGGTTTCAAAGCGGTCCGGCCGGCCGCGCTGCCGCGCTCGCGCCAGCCCCCGCTGTACCTCGATATCGAGAACGATGGTAAGGTCCGGGCGCAGGCTGCCCTGCACCAGATTTTCCAACTGCGCGATCTTCGCCATGTCGAGGCCGCGACCACCGCCCTGATAGGCATAAGTAGCGTCGGTGAAGCGGTCGCACAGCACCCATTTGCCGGCCTCCAGGGCCGGCAGTATCAGGCGGTTTAAATGCTGGGCACGGGCGGCAAACATCAACAGCAGCTCCGCGGTTTCGTCCACTGCCTCGTCGCGGCGCGCCAGCAACAGCTGGCGGACTTCCTCTGCCAGCGGCGTGCCGCCGGGCTCGCGCGTCACCAGCAGCTCAACGCCGTGGCCGCTCAGGCAGTCGGTGATAAATTCGATGTTGGTGGTCTTGCCGACCCCTTCGGTGCCCTCGATGGTGATAAACTTTCCGCGCTGCATAGAAAACCTTGTTCAAAGCTGACAGCTTACAGTATACAGCTTACAGCAAAGCCCCGCGGCTCAGTCCGGGGGCTGTTTCGGTGCATCGTCAGCCACCGCCGGCAACGGCGCAGATCGATAATCTTTTTTTCTGTTGACGATCTGATAACGCCGCACCGCCCGGTTGTGCTCCTCCAGCGTTTTCGAAAACTGGTGGCTGCCGTCGCCCTTGGCGACGAAGTACAAAGTGTCGCCTTCCTCGGGGTTCAGCGTTGCGTAAATCGCCTCGCGCCCGGGCAGCGCAATGGGCGTGGGCGGCAGCCCCCGGATCACATAGGTATTGTAGGGTGTGGCCTGCTGCAGGTGGCGGCGGCGCAGGTTGCCATCGAAAGCATCGCCCAGCCCGTAGATCACTGTCGGGTCGGTCTGCAGCCGCATATTGTTTTGCAGGCGCCGCACGAAGACACCGGCGATCTGTCCGCGCTCGGAGGGCTGCCCGGTCTCGCGCTCCACGATCGAGGCCATGATCAGCACCTGGTAGAGGTCCTCATAGGGCAGGCCGGCGGCCCTGGTCTCCCAGGCTGCGGAGAGAATGCGGCGCATGCGCTGGTGGGCCCGTCGCAGGATATCGACGTCGCTGGTGCCGGCTGTAAACTGGTAGGTGTCGGGAAAAAACCAGCCCTCCGGGTGGGCAAGGCCGATATCGAGCAGGGCCAGCTGTTGCGCCATATCCAAGCCGCCCAGTGTCGCCGCGAGCCGGGGGTGCCGGTGCAGGGCCTGCAGCGCCTGGGCATAGGTCCAGCCCTCCACCAGCGTCACCCGATAGCTGATGACATCACCGTCGATCAGCTGCTCGAGCAGGGCCAGCGGCGTGGTACCCGCCGCCACGGCATATTCGCCCACCTTGACGCCGGTAGCGCCTGTCAGCCGCGCATAGCCCAGCAGGATGCGCGGGTGCGCCAAGGCCCCGCGCGCCTGCAGCCGGTATACCAGCTGCCCGAGCGAATCGCCCGCTTGCAATTCCAGCCTGAGTCCGGCGGCGGGCAGCGGCAGCGGCGCCCGCAACCATTGCAGGCACCAGAACACAGCGGCGGCGGCAATGATCACCGCCGACAACGCGCCGAGAAAAAAACACCGCTTCAGTGACACGCCATACACTCTTGCAGATACAAATCAAAACAGCGCTGCAACTCAGCCGTAACGGCACCGCGCGCATAGTGTTTGTCCACCAGCGCCGCCACCGGCCAGATACCGTTGACGCTGTTGCACAGAAACACTTCCTCGGCCCGCTCAAAAGCCTGTACAGACAGGTTCGTTTCCCGCACCGCTAGCCCGGCACGGGCCGCCAGTATCTCGATAATGATCTGGCGCGCTATGCCGGCCACGCCGCAGCGATGCAGTGCCGGCGTCAGCAGGGTTTTGCTGTCGACCATAAAAACATTGCTGGCGGTGGCCTCGATCACGTAGTCGTCCCGGTCGAGCATCAGCCCTTCGACAGTGTCGCTGTCGCTCCACTCGCGGCGGGCGAGTACATTTTCCAATCTGTTCAGATGTTTCAACCCCGCCAGCGTGGTGTTGCTGCTGAGGCGCTGCTCGCAGATGCGCACCCTGACACCCACCCGCCGGTAATCGGCCGGATAGCCGGGCCCGGGGTAGAGCCCTGCAACCACCGTCGGTTCGAGCACTTGCGGTGTCGCATAGCCGCGGCCGCCCTCCCCGCGGGTAACCACAACCTTGACCACGCCCGAGTCGATACGCCGTTGCGCGGCAACGGCGCCGAGGGCATCTCTGTGCGCTGACAGCACCGCCTCGGCCAGCGGTATCTGCAGGCGCCGACAGCCGTAAAGAAGGCGCTTTTTATGCTGCTCCCACAGCGGCAGCTGGCCGGCCTGGAAGCGCATCGTTTCGAACAGGCCGTCACCGTAGGCAAAACCGCGATCCAACGGAGACACTGTTCCGTTGATCTGACCGTCGACGATGACTATGGGCGTAAACATGGCCATACATGGGTTCAGACCTGGCGAAACACCAGCGAACCGTTGGTGCCGCCAAAGCCGAACGAATTGGACAGCACCGCCTCTATCGGCAACTCCTGGGCGGTGTGCGGCACCAGGTTGATATCGCAGCCCTCATCGGGGCTGTGCAGATTGATGGTCGGCGGCGCCACCTGATCGCGGATGGAAAGCACACTGAAGATTGCTTCGATCGCACCGGCCGCCCCGAGCAGATGGCCGACCATGGATTTGGTGGAGCTTACCGCCACCCGGTCCGCGGCGCCGCCCAGCACCTGTTTTATCGCCAGACATTCGGCGACGTCACCGGCCGGCGTGGAGGTGCCGTGGGCATTGATATAATGGATTTTATCCGCGGCAATACCCGCGTCATTAATGGCATTTTGCATCGACAGGCCGGCGCCGGCACCGTCTTCCGGCGGCGAGGTCATGTGGTAGGCGTCGCCACTCATGCCGAAGCCGATCAGCTCTGCGTAAATCTGCGCACCGCGGGCGCGGGCGTGTTGGTATTCTTCCAGTACCATGACACCGGCGCCGTCGCCCAGCACAAAACCGTCGCGCTCCCTGTCCCAGGGACGGCTCGCAGCCTGCGGGTCGTCATTGCGCGTCGACAGCGCCCGGGATGCGGCAAAGCCGCCAATACCAACCGGCGTGGTGGCCATTTCCGCCCCGCCGGCTATCATCACATCGGCCTCCCCGTACATGATCATGCGCGCTGCCCAGCCAATGCTGTGGGTACCGGTGGTGCAGGCCGTCGTCACCGCCACATTGGGCCCGGTGAAGCCGTACTTGATCGACAGGTTGCCGGCAATCATATTGACGATGGAGCCCGGCACGAAAAACGGCGAAATACGTCGCGGCCCTTTGTGCTCAATAATCAACGCCGTGTCTTCGATCGAACCGATACCGCCAATGCCGGAGCCGATGCATGCGCCGATGCGGGCGGCGTTGTGCTCGCCGACCTCCAGTCCGGAATCGACAACCGCCTGTATGCCGGCCACCATGCCGTACTGGATAAACGGGTCCATTTTGCGGGCGTCTTTGACGGCCAGGTACTCGCCGACATCCAGATTTTTCACCGAAGCGCTGAAATGCGTGGCAAACGCAGATACGTCGAAAGTCTCGATAGGCGCGGCGCCGCTTCTGCCGTTGACGATGGCATCCCAGGTTTCAGCGACTGTGTTGCCCACCGGGCTGACCATACCCAATCCAGTAACAACTACTCTTCTACGCGACACTTTTTCCTCCGGTGTTATCACCAACACAAGCATCAGGGGCCCTCACTGCTGCTCGCCACAGCGGTTCAGGCGTTGTTTCCAACGTTCCGGGAACGTTTGCCGGCGCCGGCCGATGGCAGAATGAGGCGGACTGATGGATTATACGCGTTTGCAGCAGCCCGCGCCCGTCGGCCACCCCGGATATAGAATGCCGCGTGGGGGCCGCACATATAAAGGGGCCTGCGGTCGTTGCCCGGGGCACAGATTTCTCCAGCCAACTTTTTCCAACCAACTTTCTCCAACCAACTTTTCTCCAGCCAACCAAAAAGACAAAAGCCGTACTATTTTGCAATAGATACGGCTTTTGAGAATGACTGCCGGTCAGGTCGGGCTGGACGATCAGGCCAAATTTTGATTGATGTAGTCGATAGCCAGCTGTACGGTAGTGATTTTCTCCGCCTCTTCGTCGGGAATTTCGGTTTCGAATTCCTCCTCCAGTGCCATCACCAGTTCAACAGTATCCAATGAGTCGGCTCCCAAGTCTTCAACAAAAGACGCTTCGCTTTTTACTTCTTCTTCTTTTACACCCAGTTGCTCAGCAACAATTTTCTTAACGCGTTCTTCAATGCTGCTCATAATATTTGTTAACTCCTGATCATTAGATTCGGTTACGCCGCGGCCGGTAAGCCTTGTCAACGGCTCTGCGTTTTTGGACCTGTTTGGGATACTGCGGCCAACACGAGCGCGCATTTTACATCGATTTTCACCGCGTTGTAATCCATTGTCCCAAAAATCTTTGGTTATAAGGTAAATATTCATATAAAACAATGAGTTAAGTCATATACATACCGCCATTTACATGCACCGTCTCGCCGGTTATGTAGGCGCCCGCAGCACTGGCGAGGAAGCCGACAACAGCGGCAATTTCCTGCGGCTGCCCCAGCCGCCCAAGTGGGATTTGCGCCAGCATCGCGGCCTTTTGCTGCTCCTCTAAAACGCTGGTCATATCGGTATCGATAAAGCCGGGCGCCACTGTGTTTACGGTAATGCCGCGCGAACCGACTTCCCTGGCCAGCGAGCGGGCAAAGCCGCCGACGCCGGCTTTGGTGGCGGCGTAGTTCGACTGGCCGGCATTGCCCATGGCGCCGACCACTGAGCTGATATTGATGATGCGGCCCCAGCGGGCCTTCATCATACCGCGCAGGCAGGCCTTGCTGAGCCGGTAAACTGCACTGAGGTTGGTGTTGAGCACATCCAGCCACTCGTCTTCACCCATGCGCAGCAGCAGATTGTCCCGAGTAATGCCGGCATTGTTGACCAGAATTTCCGGTGCGCCGTACTGTTCCTGCATCGCTTTTAACAGCGCACTGACAGAGTCTCCATCGGTAACATCGAGCACCATGCCGGTGCCTTTCACACCCTGCTCGGCAAATCTGGCAGTGATTTTTTCGGCGCCGCCAACGCTGGTTGCGGTGCCGATCACCACAGCCCCGGCCGCGCCCAGATGATCGGCAATGGCCGCGCCGATGCCGCGGCTTGCGCCGCTTACCAGGGTTACTTTATCTGCAATACTCATAGCGTTTTCATCCAGGATTTACAGACCCGCCAGCGCCTTGTCGAGGTCTGCGGGCGTTTCAATGGCATAGGTTTCCAGGCTGCGTTCAATACGCTTGTTGAGACCGGCCAGCACTTTACCGGGGCCGCACTCCACCGCCGCATCGATGCCGCCGCCAATCAGCGCTCTGACGCAATCCACCCACAGCACCGGGCTGTAGATCTGCTCGATCAGCAGGGCCTTTATTTTTTCCGCATCGCTTTGCGTAGCGGCATTGACATTGTGCACCACCGGTATCTGCGGTTGGCTGAATACCGTCGTCTTTATCTGCTCGGCCAATTGCTCGGCGGCCGGGCGCATCAGCGGGGTATGAAAAGGCGCGCTTACCGGCAAGGGCATGGCGCGCTTGGCGCCGGCCTGCTGACACAGTGCAATGGCGCGGTCCACAGCGGCCTTACTGCCGGCAATGACCACCTGGCCCGGCGAGTTGAAGTTAACCGCGGCCACTACCTGCGACTCGGCGGCCCGGGCACAGGCCTGTTTGATGGCGTCGTCATCGAGACCGATGACCGCGGCCATGGCGCCCTCGCCCGGCGCCACCGCCGCCTGCATCAGTTTACCGCGCTGCTGCACCAGTTTTACCGCATCGGCAAATTCCACTACACCGGCACACACCAGAGCGGACCACTCGCCGAGACTGTGGCCCGCCAGCAGCTGCGGCCGGCTGCCGCGGCGCTGCTGCCAGATGCGCCACAGCGCCACACTGGCGCTGAGCAGCAGCGGCTGGGTGCGTTCGGTGAGGTTGATATCCTCCTGTGTGCCCGACTGCACCAGCGCCCACAGGTCATAGCCCAGCACCTCGGACGCCTCGACAAAGGTTTGCTGCACCAGCGGATGAACTGCGGCCTGCTCGGCCAGCATGCCGATTTTCTGCGAACCCTGGCCGGGAAACACAAAAGCCAGATTTTTGTTAGCCATATCTCTCTACCGTGTTATGTCGCTACCGCGTTTACTGCGGCGCTGCCGAGCGCAAAGACCGTCAGATCTGCAGCGCTGCCAGTTGATCGTTAATCAACTGTGGTATACGCAGCTCGACCTGATCCCGGGCACTCTCTACTGCAAAACGGAAACTGCTGCTGTCGGCGCCGCCGTGGCTTTTGATAACAATGCCCTGTAAGCCCAGAAAGCTCGCGCCATTATAGCGAGCAGGGTCAAATTGTGTATGCCATTTTCGCAACAGAGGCTGGGCTAATTGGCCAACCATGCGGCCGTACCAACTCGCCCTGAAGGCGCGCCGGACCTGATCGGCCAACAACCGCGCCACGCCCTCGCTGACTTTCAACGCCACATTACCAGCAAAGCCATCGCACACCACCACATCCACATCGCCGCGGTAAATCCCGTCCCCCTCGGTATAGCCGACATAGTTGAGGGCGCTGTGCTGGGCCAGCAGGCGCCCGGCCAGGCGGATCTGCTCACTGCCCTTGTTGTCCTCTTCGCCGATATTGAGAAGGCCGATACTGGGTCTGGGGTTTTGATCCACCGCCGCCGCCAATACCGATCCCATGACGGCAAACTGCAGTAACTGCTCGGCCTGGCAATTGATATTGGCGCCCAGATCGAGCAGGTAACTGTGCCCGCGCTCGGTTGGCACCGGCTTGCAGATGGCGGGCCGGTCGATACCGGCGAAAGTATTGAGCAGAAACTTGCCCATGGCCATGAGCGCACCGGTATTGCCGGCACTGACACAGGCGTGGGCGCGTCCCGATTTGACCAGCTCCACCGCCCGCCACATGGAAGAATTGCGCTTCTGTCGCAGCGCCTGCGAGGGCTTGTCATCCATGGCCACCGTATCGGCTGCGTACTCGAGGGCAATACGTGCCGCGGCACAGTCGGCGGCAAAAGGTTGCAGCGCCTGCTGCTCGCCGATCAGCACGATATCGATATCGGGGTTGGAGGCCGCTGCCTGAAGCGCAGCGGGAACGGTAGTACGGGGACCGAGATCCCCACCCATAGCGTCGACTGCTATACGGACATTGGCGGACAAAAAGCTGCCCTGTGAAGCCGCGCCGCAGTCTAGGCTTCGCTGTCGGTTTCTACCACTTTGCGCCCGCGGTAAAACCCGTCGGCGGTGATATGGTGACGGCGGTGCTTCTCGCCGCTGGTGGGGTCCGTCGACAGCGTGGCGCTGGACAGCGCATCGTGAGAACGACGCATACCGCGCCTGGAACGGGTCTTCTTGTTTTGTTGAACGGCCATATTCAGCTCCTAATTCAGCATATTCGTTCTGCCATTGGGGCGCCAGTCCGGCACCTCAGGATTCCGGCGAGCCCTTCACCTTCAGTTGCTCCAGTACTTTGAACGGGTTTGACCCGCCAGCGGCCGGCGCCGGATCACCCTCGGCCGTATCGGCACTGGACAACAGCGCCGGATCGATACAGTTGGTATCGTGATAAGCGACCGTCGGCAGCGCCAGTAACAATTCCTCTTCCAGTACCTCGTAGAGATCCGCCGGGCCCTCGCCGACAATCCACGGGTCGACCCACCTGGGCAGCTGTCTGGCGCCCTCTTCGTCCCACACCAGCACCAGGTTGATATCGCAGTGCAGGTCAACCGCAACCGGTTCCAGGCAGCGCTGGCATACCATCGCCACCCGGCAGTCGACCGCGCCGGTCAGCGTTCTGGCACGCTGTTCATCGACCGCGAAAGCCAGCTCGACGCGCGCCGGCCCGCCGCTGTCACACACTAGCTCGCGCAGCCGCGCCAGTACCGCGGTATCCATGTCGCCGCTCAGGTGAACCCCCTGCTGGGCAAATTTCCGGGGATCTATCTGCCTGGGCAGGACCTGTTTTGGGGGGGTGTCCGACATAAGCGCGCAATAATAGGGATACACCCTTAATCTGTCAAAGGGAAATCAGTTACTAGATACTAGTCGCTAGTGACTAGTATCTAGTATTTTAGTGGCTGCTGTATCGGGCTATCGGTAATATTCGGGTATATTTGTTGTTGAGGGTGATAATGAAATGCAAGACACCGTACTGCCGCTTGTGCTCGCTTCCGGTTCGCCTTATCGCCGGCAGTTACTGGCCCAGTTGGGGCTGCCGTTCGAATGGCTGTCGCCCGATATCGATGAATCCCCGCACCCGGGGGAAACTTCCGAGCAGCTGGTGCAGCGCCTGGCCCTGGCCAAAGCTGAGGCCCTGGCCGGGCGCTGTGGCGAAGCGCTGATTATCGGTTGCGACCAGGTGGCGCAGCTGGACGGCGCCATAATGACCAAACCCGGCAATCACCGCCGCGCGCTGGAGCAGCTGAGCGCCTGCAGCGGCCGGCGAGTGCGCTTCCATACCGGCCTGTGCCTGTTGAACACCGCCAGCGGCAACAGCCGCACCTGCTGTGTGCCTTTCGAGGTGGCGTTTCGACAGCTTGACCGCCACCGCATCGAAAACTACCTGCGCCGCGAACAGCCCTATGACTGCGCCGGCAGTTTCAAGGTCGAGGGGCTCGGCATTTCCCTGTTTACCCGGCTGATCGGCGAGGACTACAGCGCCCTGGTGGGGCTGCCGCTGATTGCGCTGTGCGATATGCTGACCGCCGAGGGCGCGGACCCGCTCAAGCGCTAACGCAGCTGCAGCGGCAGTTGTGACACGCCCAGCGCCTGCCCCATGCCGCGCCCAACGGCAATCCCGAGGTCTCTGATCAGTAACTCGAAAGGCGATGGCCGGTGGGTGTAATCGACGATGTTCTCTTCACCGATCACCTCCCGCGCGACATAGCCGGCACTGCCGAGGCCATCGACCAGACCCAGCTCCAGCGCCTGTTCACCGTTCCAGACCAGCCCCGAGAACAGCTCATCGCGCAACTGCAGGCGATCGCCGCGACCGCGTTTTACCACCTCGATAAACTGCCGGTGGGTATTGTCCAGTACCTGCTGCCAAAAAACTTTCTCCGACTCTTTCAACGGCGAGAACGGGTCCAGAAACGCCTTGTGCTCCCCGGCGGTAAAATGCCGGCGCTCGACACCGAGCTTCTGCAGGCTTTCGACAAAGCCGAAGCTCGACGCGGTCACACCGATAGAGCCGACCAGGCTGGCCTTGTCGGCATAGATTTCATCGGCCGCAGCGGCGATGTAGTAGCCGCCCGAAGCCCCCAGATCGCCGATCACCGCGTAAACTTTGGTATCCGCATGCAATTCCCGCAGGCGGGCGATTTCATCGTTGATATAGCCGGCCTGCACCGGGCTGCCGCCCGGGCTGTTGATGGCGAGAATGATGGCCTTGGCGTGCGCGCTTTCGAAAGCCGCGCGCAGGCCGGTGACCACCGTATTGGCGGCAGCCGGCTGGTCGGCGGCAATCACGCCGTCGATTTCCACCAGCGCCGTATGCGATTCGCCGGCATCGCTGACCGGCCCGACCCCGGCACGCGGCAAAAACAGTATCAACACGATAAACAGGTAAGCAAAAGTCAGGGCCTTGAAAAAGATGCCCCAGCGACGGGCGCGCTTTTGTTCCTGCACTACTTCACCGACCACGGCTTCAATCAGGCGCCAGTCGCGGTGTTCATCGCGCGGGTCGATTGACGATGACGATTTCCACTTCAGCAAGCTGCTTCTCCTCCACTTGATGTCAATAGGTCCGCGCCGTCGTCGAGCCAGTCCAGCATCTCATCGAAGCGATCCATGCACAACAGCGGCCGATAGGGCCTGAGCCGATCGATCGCATGCGCGCCGTAGCTCACCGCCATACGCGGCATCTCCAGGCGCTGTGCCATTTCCATATCGTATTCCGTATCGCCCACCATTACCGCCTCTTGCGGTGCCAGCCCAAATTCCTGCAGCAGCTCGCAGAGCATTTGCGGGTGCGGTTTGGAGGCGGTCTCATCGGCGCAGCGCGAGCTGTGAAAAAAATCCTCCAGCTGCATATTGGCAAATACCCGGTCCAGCCCGCGGCGGCTCTTGCCGGTGGCGACCGCCAGGTAGTGGCCGTCGCGCTGCAGCCGCTCGAGTGTTGCCATCACCCCGGGGTAAAATGCCGAAGGGGTCTGGTCCGCGGCGACAAAATGTCTGGCGTAATGGTCTTTGAGCAAACCGTGGCGCTGCGCGCCGGCACCCGGATAAAGCCGCTCCAACGCCTCCGCCAGGCCCAGGCCGATAATATCCCGAATGCTGTCGTCGTCCAGCGGCGGCAGGCCGCTGTCAACGGCGGCGCGCTGCATACAGGCGATGATCTTAGCGGTGGAATCACTGAGCGTACCGTCCCAGTCAAAGATAAACAGCAAGCGAAGTCTCCCGTCTCACAGTGCCGCACCGGCGCCGCCGATGCTGTCCAGCACTCGCTGCAAATCCGCCGCCAGCGGCGCCTCCACCCGGGTCGCCTGGCCGGTGCCCGGGAGGCAGAAGTGCAACTGCGCGGCGTGTAGAAACAGCCGCCTGGCACCGTGCTGTCGCATGCGTTTATTGACCTCACTATCGCCGTATTTATCGTCGCCAACCAGGCCATGCCCGACATGCTGTGCATGCACGCGTATCTGATGGGTGCGCCCGGTAATCGGCCTGGCCTCCACCAGAGTCGCCTCGGCAAAGCGCTGCACCACGGTGAACTCGGTCAGCGACGCCTTGCCCGCCGTATCCACTCTGACCACCCGCTCACCGCTGCTGAGTTCGTTTTTCAGCAGCGGGGCGTTGATATGGGAGCGCCCCTGCGGCCACTGGCCCGCTACCAGCGCGCGGTAGACCTTGGCTACCCGGCCGGCGCGTATCTCGGCCTGCAGGTGGCGCAGTAAACTACGCTTTTTGGCGATCATAATGCAGCCTGAGGTCTCGCGGTCGAGCCGGTGCACCAGTTCGAGATAGGGAGCCTGCGGCCGCAGTTGCCGCAGGGACTCGATCAGGCCGAGGCTGATACCACTGCCCCCGTGCACGGCCAGCCCGGCGGGTTTATCGATAACCAGCAGGCCTGCATTCTCGAACACCACCGCCTCGTCCAGCAGGCGCGCCAGGCGTGCGCCCGGGCGCGGCGCCGGCACACTTGCGGCGATCCGCAACGGTGGAATACGCACCAGATCGCCGGCCCGCAGCTTGTGATCCGGCTTGACCCTACCCTTGTTCACACGTACCTCGCCCTTGCGCAGGATGCGGTAAATACGCGACTTTGGCACACCTTTGAGTCGCGCAAGCAGGAAGTTGTCGACTCTCTGGCCGGCCTGGTCGGGATCGATCTCAACGACTTGAACGCTGGGTACTTGACTTAGGGGTGCTGACATGGCGACATCATAACAGGTCGACCGGCAAAAAAAGAGCTGCCGCGCCGGCCCCGCCCGGCGCGGCCGGGCACTGGGCAAAACCCTTTGCATTTGAAGCACTTACCAAATACTGCTATAGTGCCCTGTCACCAGCCAAGGCAGGCTTTTGGCCAGCGCCGCTGGCGGCCGCTGGCAGAGGATGTAACAGACCGCGGACTGGTGAAGACAGGTGTGAACGGGTCGCTTGCCGACTCCGCTGCGCGCAGGCCCGAAGGCTGTGCCCGCAGGACACACGAAAAACGTGAATGCTGCAGCAGATACAGCGCTAAAGCAAACAAATATAGAGTGGCTGCACGGTGTGGGAAAATCCCAAAGGGGGGTTTCACAGGCTCGACAAGCCGGCAGCAGTAAGGGCGGCCACGCTGTAACAACCGCGCAACGACAAAGCGCAGGTATGTTGTTAAAACTGATAGTGTAAGAAGCGAACTCTTTTTGAAAAGGTATTGTTTTAAGGAATTGTTGAGTCAAACGTGTGTTAAGTCTGATCGCTCACAAATCATGCCCGTATATGCGGCAACCGAAGCGACTAGTGTATTCACAACAAGAGCAATAATACCAGCCTGGTAACGGCTGCCAGACAGCCCGAAGCGGCACGCAGCCGTAAATAGAACAGGTAAATAAACGAGTAATGGGTATAGTTTTAAACACCGGTAAACGCTAGCGCGGCGCCGCGGGCAGGCTCCAAAATCTCAGCCCTGCCAGCTGATCGCCGACTCGGTACCAAGCCATAGCTAACGGCTTGAAACAGCGACGTCATCGACTACCGGCAAAAACCTTACCCCCAACCGCTGATGCGAGCAGGAGGCAGCGCAGCAGAGAAAGAGGTTGGGCCGACAAACTGCAGTTGTAGCACATCCCGCAGCTCGCCGTTGCGCCTAAACTATTTAGGCGAACTATGAAAAGAATGCTTATCAACGCGACTCAACCCGAAGAGTTGCGCGTAGCCCTGGTGGACGGCCAGTGGCTCTACGATCTGGATATCGAAAATCGCACCCGCGAACAGAAAAAAGCCAATATCTACAAAGGTAAGATCACCCGCGTTGAACCCAGTCTCGAAGCCGCCTTCGTCGACTACGGCTCCGAGCGCCACGGTTTTCTGCCACTGAAGGAGATCTCCCGCGAGTACTTCGTCAAACACCCCCGCGATGTCGAGGGGCGCCCCAAGATCAAGGACATGGTCAAGGAAGGCATGGAAGTCATCGTCCAGGTGGACAAAGAGGAGCGCGGCAACAAAGGCGCCGCCCTCACCACCTTTATCAGCCTCGCCGGCCGCTACCTGGTTCTGATGCCCAACAACCCCCGCGCCGGCGGTATTTCGCGGCGCATCGACGGTGACGATCGCGCCGATCTGCGCGAGGCGCTGGGCAAAATCGAAGTGCCCTCGGGTATGGGCGCCATCGTCCGCACCGCCGGTGTCGGCCGCAGCGCCGAAGAGCTGCAGTGGGACCTGAACTACCTGATACAGCTGTGGGAGTCCATCGAGAAAGCCGCCGACGGCGCCTCCGCACCGCACTTTCTGTTCCAGGAAAGCAACGTTATCATCCGCGCCATCCGCGACTATTTGCGCCCGGATATCGGCGAGGTGATCGTCGACAAGCAGGAGGCCTACGAACTGGCACAGGGTTTTGTCCAGCAGGTCATGCCCAACTACCAGAACAAGGTCAAATTCTACAATGACGACACCCCGCTCTTTAACCGCTATCAGATCGAGAGCCAGATCGAGACGGCGTTCGAGCGCGAGGTAAAACTGCCCTCCGGCGGTTCCATCGTCATCGATGTCACCGAAGCCCTGGTATCGATCGATATCAACTCCTCACGCGCCACCAAGGGCGGCGATATCGAGGAGACGGCGCTGCAGACCAACCTGGAGGCTGCCGACGAGATCGCCCGGCAGCTGCGCCTGCGCGATATCGGCGGCCTGCAGGTGATAGACTTCATCGACATGCAGCCGGCCCGCAACCAGAGGGAAGTGGAAAACCGCATGCGCGAAGCACTGTCGATGGATCGCGCGCGGGTGCAGGTCGGGCGTATTTCGCGCTTTGGCCTGCTGGAAATGTCACGCCAGCGGCTGCGCCCCTCCCTCGGCGAAACCACCTCCAAAGTCTGCCCGCGCTGCAACGGCCAGGGCACCATACGCAGCACCAAGTCGCTGGCACTGTCGATACTGCGGCTGGTGGAAGAGGAGGCCCAGAAAGAGCGCAGCGCGGAAATTCGCGCCATCGCCCCGGTGCCGGTAGCGACCTACCTGGTCAACGAAAAGCGCAAAGCCATCTCGGCCATTGAAACCCGCAACGGCACCCGCGTGGTCATCGTGCCCCATGCGGACATGGTAACGCCGCATTTCGAAGTACAGCGCCTGCGCGACGACGATACCGCCACTTTGGAAACCAGTTACAAGATCACCGCCGCCAGCGAAGACAGTGTGCAGGAGGAGAAGCCCAAAGCCGAGACCGTCACGCCCGCACAACCGGCCGTGCAGCAGGTCACACCGGCGCAGCCGGCACCGGAGCCGCCCAAGCAACCGGGCCTGTTTGCGCGCCTGGTAAAAGCCTTTGCGGAGATGTTTAGCAGCGAAGAGGAAACTCAGCGCAAGCCGCAAAAAGGCGCGCAGAATCGCAGCAGGGGCAACCGCAACAACCGCAATCGCAATCAGCAGCAAAATCGCAACCGCAACCGCCGCGACAACCGCAGCGAGCGCGACAACCGCGGCGAACGTGACAGCCGCGCCGAGCGCGACAATCGCAGTGCCGGCCAGCGCCGCGACGGGCAGGGTAAGAAAGACCGCCGCCGCGATGAGCGCGGCGCTCGCCAGGACGACAGCCGCCGCTCCGAGCAAGGGAAAAAAGTCGTCGAAAACCGCGAGTCGGCAAAGCCGGAGGAGGAAAAATCCGACCAACAGCGCCCGGCCAAGCGCCCGGCCAATAAGCGCGCCCGCCCACAACAGCGCCGCCGCGGCCGCCGCGATGGCGAAACCGGTGAGGCGGGGGCAGATGCCGCCAAGAGTGCCACAGGCGAAACCAGCCCCGCCGGCGGCGAAAAAGCTGCGCCACAGCCAGCTGCAGGCAATAAGCAGGCGGCCACAGGCAATAACAGGCGCGATGCCAAAGCCGCCGGCAAGGCGGAGAAACCAGCCGCGCTGGCAGCGGCACAGGCGGCCTCTACAGAGGCCGCAGCCGCCACGGCGGAGGCCGAAACTGCGCCCGCAGCAGCTGAGACCCGGCCCGAGGTGGCGGTGCAAACTGAGACCACGGTGGCAGCTCAGCCCGCAGCCATTGCAGCAGACACTGTGGCAGCGGCAGATCCCGGCGATATGACGCCACAGGAACAGGCCGGCGCCGAGACGCCTGACAGCAATGAGAGTGATCAGGCTGGCGCCGCAGCTGCTGCCGCGGCAGACCTGCCCGCCGCCTCCCCCGAGCCGCAACCCCAGGCCGATACGGCGCCGGCTCGGGACCAACAGCCGCAGCCCGTGCTCGAAGCGCCCGCCCAGGAACAGCAGGCGGTGGCGCAGGAGGAGCCGGCAACAAGCGACACAGCCATTGCGGCAGCCCCGTGGGAAGCGCCGCAGCAGCCGGCGGCCGGCGGACCCGAAGCGGCCGCAACAGTTACCGGCGGCGATACCGATGCAGCACCCGCGCGGGCCAGTAACGATCCACGTCTCAACCCCAAACCGGTGACGGAGGTACAAATCACCACCCAGACACAGCAGCGGCCCGCCGGGCAACCCCTGGATACGGCGCAGCCCGCGGCGGTACAGCACAAGCCGCGCCGGTTAACACGGCCGGCAAACGACCCGCGTGTCAGCCGCAGCGATATGGACACCGAGGTGCCCCAGGCGGGAGCAGCGGATCAGCAATAAGGCTGGGAAATCTCAGCGGCACGGATAAAAGCCGGAGCTGCCAGCTTCGGCTTTTATCTGTGAAAAGCACCTGTAGCATGACCTGGGGGCTTTGACCGGCGGTGGATTTCTCCTGTAGGAATAACGGCTCAGATGCTTGTCCCGGCGCTAAACCTCTGTATAATTCAGACCTCAAATCCGGTGGGGTGGCTGAGTGGTCGAAAGCGGCGGTCTTGAAAACCGTTGAGTGTAACAGCTCCCAGGGTTCGAATCCCTGCCCCACCGCCATAAGTGTTTATAGCTAGCTGTTTTTATTTTTTCGCATATTTCAGCCCATACTTGCGGCCATACTCAAAAAAGCGCTGCCTTTGGATAAAGCGCGTTGAATCAGTGAAGTTTGCAATTGATTGCAAAAACCACAATTTTCAACAAGTAGAAAATTACTGCCCAACAGGCACTTATCGTGTAATAGAGTAAAAATAATGGCTCGACGAAAAGCGCACCCGCTAACAGAAACACCTAGACCAAATTTAGTGCTGCCACGTAAAGAAGTCGCCGCAAAATTAAAAGAGCGCATCTATCTAGGCTATGAAATCAAAAACATGCAAATTTGTACTAAAGAAGACGTACAGCAGCTGAATCTAAAAACGGAAAAATGGCAAGAGTACAATACGGAGTATTTATCTAGGGCATTCGACAGCAATTCAATTTGCGATCAATTCGATTCAGCTGGAGCTAGTAGAACTATTTGAAGTACCGCGCTTCACTACACCAGAACATCAGGTCGATGTCTATCGCTCGAGGTTATTAGACCTTATCACTAAACGGGAATCTATTTACGATCGGTCAGAATTGATTCCTTAATCTACAATGAAATCGCCGCAACAGGCGCAAAGCAACCAAGAATTGGATTCTGAGGTTTTTATAGTTAATGGCCATGACAATGAAGCCAAGCAAACCATTGCACGTTTTATCACACAACTAGGCTTAACGCCGATTATTCTCCACGAACAAGCCAACGGTGAGAATACGGTTATTGAAAAGTTTGAACACCACGCTAACCGCGCAGGATTCGCCATTTATTTTATTAACTCTCAATGATTTCGGCACTGCTAAGAGTGATTCAGATAACCTTAAACCGCGAGCCCGGCAGAATGTTGTACTGGAAGCCGGCTACTTCCTGAAGAATAGGCTTCTGCCCATCTCCTTCCTTAATAGCTCATTTATCTGATGGCTCCACCAATCATCTCATCTGGTTATACATACAGTATTATAGACTAGGATATTCGAAAAATAGTTTTTATTTATCAGAGAAGCACCGTGACTCGCACATCGGTAAATCGTGCCTACAATCTATTCCTGGTGGCTGTTTTTACGCTAGACTTAAAAAATATTCTTTAATAATCAAGGAGTTAAAAAGCCGGCTACAACGTGTGTTGCATGGGGTGCAACCTGTCTCTATTATTGGCTAATACGTAACCGTATCAATAGTGAGATGGATCGAGCCATGCGACCAGCAGAACTTATAGCCAGGTGCTATGCTGAGCAAAAAGGCGACCAGTGGGTCTGTGTTTGCATTGACCTATCTTTGGCGACACAGGGGAGTAGCATGCAAGAAGTCAAGGAGAAGATGGACGCCCAAATTGAAGAGTATATTATTGAAGCATTGATGGGCGAAGATAGGGAGTTCGCTGCCCCACTGCTAACTCGGAAAGCTCCCCTTAGCCTGCGAGCAAAGTACCATTTTTACGATATACTTAGTCGTTTCAATAATCAAGACAAAACTAAGCTCTATTCCCCGCCCATGCCAATGCAGCCAGCTCGTTGCTAAATGGCCAAAAAGCCACCGATTAAACATGCTGACGTTGTTCGAGGGCTAAAAGCGCTGGGGTTTTCTCAGCGCCCAAACAAAGCAACCTCACACACACAGTGGGTAAAAGACACCAACGTCAATGGCAAGCCTCACAGATACAAAGTGACGCTGGATGAACACAATGCCCCATACAGCAGCGAACTCATAAAGTCGATGGCTAAACAAGCGGGTACCACCGAAAGAGGATTTCGCAGGCTTTGTACAAAGGCTGGTGCAAAGAAAGCTAAACAAGGCATTCTAGGCTGGCTATTTAACTAACTACCACCAGGGCAAGTGCAGTCTCACAACTATGGATGGATGGCGGTTTACTCTCCCTTCCAGAGTGTCGCAGAGGTGCCGTTAGGTGTAGAGGTAAGCATCGATATCAGTGACTGCAGAAATTCTTATTGGCAATACCAGCAAGCTGCCATGCCGGTGCCTCAAAAAGTTGGCCAGGGCATAATAGGGTCAAAAACCCAGTCCCCTTTTAACTAGATATGTTTTTGGTCCCCTGATAAGTCAATACTAGGATCATTTGAGCCAACTCATACTGTCGTTCCTTCAACGAGTGCTTCTTGAATTCAAAATCTTCTTTGCGCAATTCCCCACCAAGCCGGAGATCCATCAAGCGATCCAGTTCACCCTGTAGCTGTGTACACTCTCTTCTAAGCTGAGCGACCTCAATGGTATGCAACCGAGATGGCATGTTGTGGCGGTTCGTAGGCAAGCCTTAACATATGACCGGGGCGTACCCTGGAATAAATGAGGCAGCCTACCATACCCTCTTGTTGGAAAACCCCTTTCTGTAGCCGCCCTTGTTAAAGAGCATCTTTCACAAACTGCTCTGGTGGCACTGTACAACTCTGGCCTTGGCGAATCAGTGCTTCAACAAAGTGCCAAGCATAGGGATAAATGACGGTTCTTGCCCGAAACCAGCCGCAGGGCGTAAAATCGAGAGAGAGAGAATGATTGTCGAAATGCCACGATTTGTCTTAAAAGTGTTGTGTTATTTAGCTGTCACAAAAGTGCAGGCGTTTACAGAGCACTGTAGAAGTAGGTTTTTCAGTTTACACACGAACTAATTTCATTCTGCTAAAAAAAAAGACACAGAAAAAGTATAAGCCCTGGAGACGTATGAGAAAGCATATCCCCTTACACGCGCTGCGTATTTTTGAAGCTGCGGCGCATCATCGCAGTTTTGCCAGGGCAGCCGAAGAATTGAACGTCACACCGACAGCCGTGAGTCATCAAATCAAGCAGCTGGAGGAACTGGTCGGGCAGCCCTTGTTTCGTCGTTTCCCGCGCCCGATTTCGTTAACAAGTGCAGGTGAACGGCTCTATCCGGTGCTGAAAACCAGCCTGAATCAAATTGCTGCTGCAATGGATGCCCTAAACGAAGATACCGGCATGCACCCTCTGGTGATCTCCGTGACAGCCGCATTTGCCAGCCGCTGGTTGTTACCGCGCATGGTCGTGCTGGAAGAACAAACGCAATTTGATCTCGATATCCGGGCTACGGAATCTGTAGCCAATCTGCGCGATGGCGATATTGAATGCGCCGTGCGCTACACCACACAGCCGCCAGAAGACTATGAGGCGCAGCTATTGGCAACAGATCGTTATATTCCGGTTGCAAGCCCGGATTATGCCGAGAAGTGCAAAGGCATACCCTGGGCGCAAAAACAGCTCATCCAGTATCAGTGGAAGAATCCAACCCTAGATGCTCCCGGCTGGAAAAAATACTTGACCGCACTGGAAACCAGCGGGGTGGATGTTGGCGGCGTCGATGTCACGAAGGCATATAGACTCAGCGAGGAAAGCCATGCGATTGAATCGGCACTGGCCGGACATGGCATTGCGCTGGTGAGCGATATACTGATCAAGCAGGAGATTGTAGAAGGCCGCCTGGTGCAGATCGGCAATGTGAGCATTCCGGGCCTGTCCTTTTATGTCGTTTATCCGCCCGACGCCCCGCGCCGCCGGATGATTGAGGAATTCCTACTCTGGGCGAGGGATGAAATCATGGATGTGGAGGAAAAGCTGGAAGGCGAATAGAGGAAAGTGAGGATAGTGTCATGCCCTGTGTAAATGTGAAACTGTTGCAAGGTGCGAGCCCAGTTCCTTGATTTTACCCGCCTGCTGCAGCTGTGCCGGCATTTGATCTCCAGCCCGTTTTCCAATAGCACCAGCGCCCCGGTGAGCGACAGGCGTTTAGGGTTGTTCTTCAAGATGTTCTTCAGCACCTCCCTGGCACTGCCTTCGGTGATAGCGCTGGCGGCAGTATCATTCACGATGCATCTCCATGGGCCAATCCCCACCTGCATCAGGCCGGAGGCGGTGCGTTCCAGGTCAGCGGTGACGATGCAGATCTCATCGACCTTGCCCAGCACGTGATGTGGCAGCGGTAAGGTCATGATGCCACCCTTTTTGCTTCGACCTCGCTACCCGGCGCATAGCCTGCCAGCAGATGGTCCACCAGCACATCGACCGCATCCTTGGCCTCGGCCACCGAGCGATCATGGCGTGCGTCTTTGAACTCCTGATACTCGATGGTGACAGTATCAATCGCCTCCTGCGCCACACCCCAATAATGGGCGCAGGCTTTGATCGCCGGATCAAGCGCATTCATGTGCTCACGCATCCCGCCCGGCTCAAAGCCGAACTCGCCGCGGGAGCTCAAAATCACCAGCCGCTTGCCGCCAAGCATCGGCTCAATCGGCACATCGCCGCGCGACAGATCAAACGAAAAGGTGCGGCCAATGCGTGCCACCTTGTCGATCCAGGCTTTGAGCGCGGCAGGCACGCCGTAGTTATACATCGGCGCACCCATCACCAGAATATCCGCGGCGATGACCTCATCAATCAGCGTATCCGACTGCACGAGTGCTGCATGCATTTCCGGCGTGCGATCCTCCGGCTTGGTGAAGGCAGCGGCAATCCACCCCCGATCCACCACCGGGATTGGGTCAGCCGCCACGTCGCGATCGATAATGGTCACATCCGGCTCTGCCGCCTGCCAGCGCTGCATAAAGCGCTGACCCAGCATGCGTGTGTAAGAGCGCTGCGACAGCTGCGCACTACTGTTAATATGTAATAAGGTTGTCATGCGATTCTCCTTTCTTCAGGCCGCTTCATTGGTTTTTAAGAGGCCTTCAGCTTTCATTGACGCACGCACCGCATCATGCTGGCTTACACGTCCAAAGAAGGCATCAATGTTCGGCCAGTTATTCAGGTCAAACCCGGTCGGCTTTGCCCAGGTCAGGATGTTGAAGGCATAGGCATCGGCAAAAGTGAAGCCATTGTCGGTCAGATAATCCTGACCAGCGAGCATGCGATTCAGCTCATCAAAGGCTTTCGACAGGCCGGTTTTGGCTGCTGCTTTGCCGATTTCATCCGCATCCGAAAACATCGGGCTAAAGCCTTTATGCAATTCGGCAGAGACAAAATTCGCCGCTTCAAATGTGCGGTAATGGCACATTGTGCTGAGCGGCGGTAAGAGACGCTCTGCCCCGCCACCGTGGGACCAGAGAGTGCCAGTAATGCGGCTCCAAGTAGGTAGGCTTTCATCGTTTTTCCTCATCAGTTAGCTTGCGTTACGTGGCATGTATCAGCCACATCCTCACGATACGCACGGCGGTTGATAAAGAAAAATGAGTGTTTTTCAGCACACAGGTGAATTTAACTCACCATGCCCGGCCTCTCAGAACGGCATTTGCCACCTCAGGAAGAAGCGCCGCCCTTCGGGCCGGTCCTGCGCCGCCGTTTCGACATAGCCATTGGCGAAGATTGCCGAGCGCCCAAGTTGCATGCGAATGGCAGGCCCTATCCCGAGGACCTGTTCACGCGAGCCACTCACCCGCCGGCCGTCGATGCGATCGTCGCTTATCTGTCTGAGCGTATATCCAGATAAACCGACTCTCACCGAGTCAGATATGGCGCGCGATACTGACGCATTCATGTGCAGCGCCTGACCGGCCTGCGTTGTATCCACTCCAAGTCCGGCCGGCGGATTATCGTTTTCTGACACCCACAGATAGTGGAACCGGCCACTGAACTCCCACCTCTCAGAAGGTATCCAGGTAAACGCATAGTGTGGGTTGAAACTGATGGTGTTGCTTCCGGCGTTGACTAAGGCCCTGTTGCCGTACTCCCCGGTCGGCAAGGTAAAATTCAGATTCAGGCGGTGGTGATAGGGCCGACCGAAGAGTGTGCTGTCTGACCATTGAAGAATAACAGGGCCCACGATGATGTCGCCAAGCCCCCAATCGTCGGTATTCAAACCCGGCGCCAGGTCGAGATCAGTTCGAACAACGGGCACGAGAACCTCTGCACCGATATTTGCACCGAATACCTTGTGCTCAGAAAGGAAGGCGATCTGCGTAATGGATGCAAGAACATCCAGCTCCTGCGGCGCAGCAACCTCATCTCCGCCGGCATCTTTGAAGCTATCAGCAGTATAATAGTTAACGGTCTCCTGCAAGAGCCATCCAGGCCTAGCGACGCCATCGAGAAAGCTCGTCTCGCCGAGATTAATCGCAGGCAGTGATACCTGTTGCGCGTGAGAGGTGCCTGTAATGGTTGCCATGACTGATACTAGAAGGCCGAACCCGCATCCCCGGCGCCAACAGCAGACTTTCATGTCGAAGTCGCCGCAATGCCCGCCCGGCCTCGCAATAGCGCAAGCGTCGTCAGCGCAACATGTCGCCCCTGGCTGCGGGCAATCCCGAGTTCGATCTCGGACGGCTGGCGGCTTCCATCGCCATCCGTGACCGTCGAAGCGCCGTAGGGTGTGCCCCCACTGATCTCATCCATTTGCAGTAGACGCTTCTCGGCATAGGGCAGGCCGACGATGGTCATGCCGAGATGCATCAGGCTGATCATGGTCGAAATGATCGTGGTCTCCTGGCCCCCGTGCTGGCTTGCGGTCGACACGAATACACTGCCAACCTTGCCGACGAGCTTATCCCCGGCCCACAGCCCCGCTGTCTGGTCGAAGAAGTTCGCCATCTGCGATGACATCCGGCCATAACGAGTAGGCGTGCCGACAATAATTGCATCGTAGTCGGCCAAATCAGAAACTCTTGCTATTGGTGCAACTTGGTCAAGTTTTGCGCCAACAGAAATTGCGACATCGTCGGGCATTAATTCGGGTACCCGTTTGATGTCTATGTCCACCTCAATAACTGAACGACCGCCATCAGCGATCGCGTTCGCCAAGATTTCCGTGTGGCCATGTGTTGAATAATAAAGAATCAAGATTTTGCACACAGCGTTCTCCTGCAAGTGTTAGTCGGTTACTGCTAGCTGAGGAATTGTAGTGCATCCGGCGGTCTGCGATAATGTGCCGAAAAAGGGAGACTGAATTTGCATCTGTCGAATAAAGGGCTGCGGCTCGACGAGATCGAGACCTTCGTGGCGATCATGGAGGCGGGATCGATGATCGAAGCCGCGCGGCGGCTATCGATCTCTGCGTCTGTCGTAAGCAAGCGGATAAACAACCTCGAAGCTGCCCTGGGTGAGCGTCTCTTGCAGCGTTCCACAAGGAGCCTGGGCGCGACCGAAGCGGGCGAGGCCTTCTACGGCAGAGCTCTGCAGATCCTGAACGATCTGAACGAGGCTGCCGATGTGGTCTCGTCAAAGGCGACGGCGCTATCGGGTCCAATTAGGCTGGCCGCCCCACTGAGCTTCAGCCTGACCCATCTGTCTCCGTTGCTTTTGAAATTCGCAGCCGCCCACCCCGATGTGATCCTCAAGGTCGATACGGACGATCGCTTCGTGGACCTGATGAGCGAAGGCTATGACTTGGCGCTCAGGCTCGGGCGTCTCGAGGACTCCGCGCTGATTGCCCGCAGGGTTACGATTAGCAGGCGCGCCCTGGTCTGCAGTCCCGGCTTTGCGTCGAAACACGGCCTTCCCGCCAGCCTTTCAGATCTCGACGGCATGCGGGCTGTCACCTACGGACATCGCAGCATCTCCCAACAATGGCGTTTCGCGACAGCTGGCGGCGAGCTGAGTGCCCAACCTGTGAGTGTTTTCGAAGCGACGAACGGGGATATACAACGTGACGCTGCGGTGGACGGCTTGGGTATCACCATCCTGCCGACCTTCCTGTGTGCTGGCGCTGTAGAGCGGGGCGATCTCATCCAGGTGTCGCTGACAGATGCAGAACCCACGGCCGAGCCCGTACACGCTGTCTTTCCTCAGAACCGCTATCTGTCGAGAAGAGTCCGCGCCTTGGTCGACAGCTTTGCTGAAGCCTTCGGAGACGAGCCGCCCTGGGATAAAGCATTCAAGACCTGATCACTTCTTCGCGTCCAAAATCGGACGGTTTCGGCCGGCACCCGCAGCAGGGGTTTTTTCGATCTCATGATAACGCTCATTGGTTCAGGAGTCGCTCTTCCCCGCCTTCATATCTTTTGCAACCGTGATCGAGACCAAAATCGCCACCGCCGGCGCGAGCGCGAAACTTGCAAAAAGCCAGAAGGCAGCGTCCTTTGCACCCGCACCATCGAAGTCATTGGCGTTTGCGATCATGCCAGCCAACGCGGCGCCGAGCGCCGTTGCGAACAGCTGCAGCGTGGTGATGCCGGAGGACGCTTTGCCCTCCTCGTCCCTGGGCGCAACGACCAGGACACGCGCGAGAAGATGGGGCCAGGCCAGACCGATCCCAAAGCCCACTGCCGTCAGTCCGGCGGCAATCATGACGAGCCCCATGCCGCCGGCGGGCGACGACGCCGGCAAGACGGCAACGAGCAGCAAGAGTGCGGAGGTGACGATGATCGGACCCAGAACGACAGCGCGGCGCGCGCCGGCGCCGGTCAGTCCTGAAAACAGAATGGCTGAAATCGCCCAGCCTGCCGCCATCAGGGCAGCCAGATAGCCGGCAATGAGCGGCGAGAGACTGTGCATGGTTTGTAGAAAGTAAGGGACGAAAATCTCCGTCTGCATGCCGATCACCAGCAAGGCCATGGCGGCATAGAGTATCGACAGCGATGCCCCGGGACTGAAAGACCCGCGCGGCAGCAGACGCAGCGTTCCCCGGCGTTCCGCGAAGATCAACGCGGCGATTGGGAGCGCGGCGCCGAAAAGGCCGGCGAGGTTGCCCCCCAAAGCACGTGACAGAGACCCGACAGAGATCAGCATCACGGCGAGTGTCAGCAAGCAGATCTGCAGCCAGGCGACCGCTGTCATGCCGACCGAGTTCGCCCCCCTTTTAGGCAGAATCTTCTCAGTCAGCAAAAGGTAGGGTGCGCCGACGACGAGCAGGCCCCAGAACGCGCCGCGCCACATGTCAAATTCCGCAAAGATCCCTCCCAGCGCCGGACCGGCCAGGGTTGCCGCACCCCACATGCTAGACACCACTGCCATGGCCCGCGGCCACAGTGGTTCGTCGAAAACGATCCTGATCATCGCGTAGGACAAGGCAAACAGGATGCCGCCGCCCAAGCCCTGGATCGTGCGGCCGGCAAGCAGCATGGGCATGTTTGGCGCTATGGCGCAAATGGTTGCGCCGCTCAGGAAGACAAGGAGCGCGAGTCGATAGCTGCTTCCCGGGCCGAGCCGTGCAAGGATATTGGCAGACAAGGCTGAGCCGACAATGGAGGCGAGAATGAACAGCGTCGTGTTCCAGGCATAGTAGGCTGCCCCGCCGATGTCTTCGACAACCGACGGCAGGATCGTAATCGTCACGTAAACATTGATGGCGTGCAGCATGACGCCGCCCGCCAAAGCAATGCACAGCGCGCCATTCGAGCCGCGCAGCAGCGCGCCCCAGCCAGGTGCGGCCTGGCAGCTTCCAGGTTTTGTGCGTGAGTCGTCGGTTGTCGTCATGGCGGTCTCCAAGCCTCGATCCAATGGAGAAAAGGCTTGCACAGGCGAGCCACTATGAAGTATAAAACCTCAACAATTATTGAGGTCAAGAGCTGATTTCCATGCCTGAAAAAATCGACGTAAAGCGCCCGCTCAGCGTGGGGGAGGTCTCGACGCGAAGCGGCGTCGCCATTTCCACACTGCATTTCTACGAGCGTGAACAACTGATCGAGAGCTGGCGCACGGCCGGCAATCAGCGTCGCTATACACGTGACGTGTTGCGGCGGATCGCCGTTATCCGAGTAGCGCAGAGAGCAGGAGTCCCCCTGGGCGAAATCCGCGATGCGCTGAGTGCACTTCCAAACGGCCGAACCCCGAACCAACGGGATTGGGCCCGGCTTTCAACCTCATGGCGCGACGGTTTGAACGATCGTATCGAAGCGCTGACAAAGCTGCGCGACGGTCTTGACGACTGCATCGGCTGTGGGTGTTTATCAGTGCAGCAATGCCCCCTGCGGAACACCGGCGATCATCTCAGCTCCAGAGGTCAGGGGGCCGTTCTGCTCTAAACTGGAACGCAATCACAGTGCTGCAGAGTGATCCATCGAAGCACGGCGCTGCTGTTCGAACTCAGGGCTATTCCAGCGTGGGACTATCGCGACAACGTATGCGGCAACGTATGTGGCAACGTTTGTAACAACGTATGTAACAACGTAGTTCGCATTGCCATTTCGCACGGCCCGCCATAAGTGTTTATAAGCATCACGGTACTACTTTGGGCACAGTTAGAATCATTAGACACTTATTTTAATAGACTGTAGTATGAACAGGCGCCGCGGAAGGGTATTAGGGGCAAATGACCGCCCTCAAGGGCTAGAAATCACAATTAAAGGCAATCAATTAGCATTAGTATGGAAAAGCAGGATTTCACCGAATCCGCTGCACTGGCTGCCGCGATACGAAGGCAGGACGCTGAAGTGACCAGAGCCTTGGAAGCCAACACTGAAGTAACACACCTCCAGCACTCGACCTTGGAAACAACGCCCTGTCGGGCATATGGACAGCCGACACGCAATATGAAAACTCACGGCAATTTGTTCGCGCTCACGGCCATCCTGGCCCTGCTGCCGCTACCGGCACTGGCAAATGCCGGCACGCCCTTGATGTGGCTAACGATGTTCCATCTGGTTATTGGAAACACTTTCGTAGGCCTGATCGAAGCGCTGTGTTACGCAAGACTCTTCAAAGCACCAATCGGCAAATCAATACTGATGCTGATTACCGCCAACTATGCGTCGGCCTGGACAGGCGTACTTTTTGTACTGCTGTTTCCCAATTTGTTCGCCAGTACGACCGTAGAAGACCTGTACGCTTCACGGCTGTTCTATGTCGTGGCTTTTATCACCATCTTGGTGGTCGAATATTTCTTTTTTCAATTTATCATTCGCGATCGCAAGGACGCTGCCAGCACCGCTCTCAAAGCGACGCTTGTCATCAATACCATAAGCTGTGTTTTCATAGCCGTCGTTTATCTTCCATTTTGAGGGGCTGTCTCACTCCTGGTCTTACCGCAACACTGCGCATAGTCTCTATTCAATGGTCAGACCCTTCTGGATATAATGCTCAATGCGAATACCGTATGAACCATTCGGCACGACTGTTTTAATCATATGTGCCTGACCGGCTGACAGGGCGACTTTCTCCAGATCGATGACCTGCTCGGGCATTGGCATTTTTTCTCCATCTCTCAGCAACAGGACCTTCGGCAGGCGGCGATTGCGGTGGTTGATGCTGATCACTATACCCACCTTGCCATTGCGCAGTTCGACGACACTCGCCGGCGGATAGAGGCCGATGCAGCTGATAAACTCGGTAACCAGTTTCTCGTCAAATTTGGTGCCTTTGTTTGTATACAGAACCTTCAGTGCGTCCAGCGACGATTGTCCCCGCTTATAGACCCGATTGCTGGTTATGGCATCGTAGATATCGCACAGGGTAATAATGCGGGTAAAGTCGCTAATGCCCGACGCTTTGACTTTGCGGGGGTAGCCTGTACCGTCCAGGGTTTCGTGATGGCTGTAGGCGACATCAACGGCGCTGTGATAAATATTCTTATGCGCCATCAATATATCCCGGCCACTTTGGGAGTGGCGTTTCATCACCGCAAACTCTTCGCTGGAGAGACTGCCCTCCTTGTTGAGTATCTCAGTGGGAATACGCATTTTGCCAACATCGTGCAGCATGCCGGCAAAGCCCAGTTTGTTGAGATCCTCCTCACTGGCGCCCAGGTGACGGCCAAAAACAATGGCCAGCAAACCCACATTCAGTGAGTGTTCGGCGGTGTATTCGTCCTTGTCGCGAATTTTTGATACCCACATCATGCCGTCGGGATTGCGCAGCACGCTGGAGACGCACTCGGAGACACTGGCCTTGACTTCCTTGATATCGATAGCGCGGCCCAGCCTTATATCATCCATGAAACTGCGTGTCAGCTGCCGGGCATTGCTGTGAATGGAGCCGGCGCGTTTGTATTCCTGTTGGCCGCCTGAAGTGTTCTTATAGGCTTTGACGCGAGTGCGGAGTTTGTCGCTGAGGCTGCGCTCTTTTTGCGGCAACCAGGTATCTTCCAAACCCTCGATGTAAACAAACTCACAATACTCGGCAAGGGTGTCGATTTCCTCGGCCGTGGTAATCTGAAAGCCCTGCAGGATGAAAGGCGTATCCAACCAGGGGCGATCCAGCTCGGTAACATGCATACCTATTTTCAGATCGGAGACCGGCACCAGGGTCTTAGTGTTTTCCTTGATAATTCGGCCGGGTCGTACGATGGTCTTTTTCACATTTGCCCTTTGGGTTGACAGTTGCTCAATAAATTACCAACAGGCACGCAAGCGCTTAATATAGGTTTCATAAAACGAGCGGCAGCGCTATGGAACAAATCTTCGGTCGGGCATGATAGCGAATAAACAACCGGTATCAGATACAGGCAAACGCCGTCATCAGCGCGCACCGGCACTACTAACGGCTCTGTTATAGCAATTTACTATAAATGGCATGATACTGGCAATTATCTGGGAAAATTTAAAAGCTGCTCGCTATTGCCAGAATTGCGATCAGAGTTGCGGCCAGAGTTGCGGCCAGAGTTGCGGCCAGAGTTGCGGCCAGAGTTGCGGCTATGGTTGCGGCCACAGTTGCGATAGCCGGGCGATTACCAATGGGTAAGATCGCCTACTGCGGCGCTAACGGTGTCGATAAACCTGCCCATGGCCCGCTCCACGGCTGGCGACAGGGTGTTGCCGGGCTCGAAACAACCTCCTTCGATACCGATGAAGCAGCCTTTGGGAAGAGATCGGCCGAGGGCCCGCCCCAACTGCAGAACTTCCGCCGGCCCGAAACCGTGTGAAGATACCTGTTGCGCGGGGCTGATGCCGTTAACCAGTTGAGCAAAAGTCAAGCGGATGATACGGCCCGGCGGGCCGCCGCCGCTCACGACATCCAGCAATACCACCGGCCCGGCGCTATCGAGCAGGTCCAGCAGGCCCGCGCCCGGCCTGCCGGCAAAGACAACGGGGTATCTGTCGGCACTGGCAAGCGCCTTTGCCGCCAGCAGCGCCGCGCCGTCATCGCCTGCGCTGTCATTGCCCAGCGCAATGATCTTCACCGCCCGGCATCCGCAGCGGTATCGTCGCGATCGATAGCGAGGCGCAGAAAATGGGTGGCGCAGGAAATACAGGGATCATAGGAACGTATCAACTGCTCGCACAAGTGCGTGGCCTGATCGTGTTGCAATGCCAGTAGCTGTGGGGCAACCGCTACCAGGTCGGCCTCGATCTGCGCCTGGTTCTGCGATGTCGGCGGCACGATCATGGCCTCCTTTACCAGGCCGTCAGCGCCGATGCGGTAACGGTGGTACAGCAAACCCCGGGGTGCCTCGGTGGCACCCGCGGCGCTTGCATCCCGCGCGGTGTAGGCGCGATAAGCGGCGGCCGGCTGCCGATAGCTGTCGATAATATCCAGCGCCTCGGCCAGCGCGTGTACCACTTCCACGGAGCGCGCCACAATCGACTGGTAGGGATTGCGCACCGGCAGCTGCAGGCCACTTTTATTGAGGGCATCCAGGGCCAGCGGATGCAGGCGCGGATAATGCCGGTTGAGCCGGGCGATGGGCCCGGTCAGATAGTGCTGCCCGTTTTTCAGGCGACTGTGCAGGGCGGTGGAGTGCGCGACCTGGGACTCTTCAATCTGCAAATGGAAGTCTTCCACCGGCACCGTGCCGATACCACTGATGTAAATACGCTCGCCCCACTCGAGCGGGTAGGTGCTGTGCTCGAGACAAACACAGGTGTAGTCCTGCTCAAAGGCGGGAAAGGGAAACCCCGCCGTCCACGCTACGGTTTCGATGGCATCGCTGAGAGCCTGCTGCAGCGCCGGGCGCAATTCGGCCAGCCGGCCCGCGTCGGGCACGGCGCTGAAGCCGCCGATGCGGGCACTGATCGGGTGTATCGAGCGCCCTCCCAGCGCCGCCACCAGTTGATTGCCGATTTTCTTGATACGCAGCCCGCGCTCGACCGCATCCCTGTGGTCCACCGCCATCGCCATGCCGCTGGCGTAGCCGAGAAAATCCGGTGCGTGCAGCAGATAGATATGCAGGGCGTGGCTCTCTATCCACTCACCGCAATACAACAGCCGCCGCAGGGCGCGGATGGCTGCGGCCGGCGCAATGCCCAGTGCGCTTTCCAGCGCCTTGACAGCACTCATCTGGTAGGCCACCGGGCAGATTCCGCAGATTCGCGCCACGATGTCGGTAACTTCTTCAATAGCCCGCCCGCACAAAAAAGCCTCGAAGTAACGCGGCGCCTCAAAGATATTCAAATGCGACTCGAGTACCTGATCACCTTTGAGTTTCAGATAAAAGCGCCCCTCCCCTTCAACCCGGGTCATCAGCCTGACGCTGTAGGTCCTGTCGTCATCACTCATGCCGCCTGCTCTCTTGTTCGAATGCCGGCGAGGCTGCGGTAAACAGGCGAAAGGCGCGCAGAATCTGCTGCTCCGACTCACCCATTGTTTTCATCTGCGCTGCCAGCGCCTGCGTGGCAGCGGCTTCCCGCGGCCCGAAACAACCGTAGCAGCCGCGCCCGAAGGCCGGGCAGATGGCGCCACAGCCGGCATGGGTAACCGGGCCCAGGCAGGGCGTATCAGCGGCCACCACCACACAGACCGTGCCCCTGCGCTTGCATTCGAAACAGACGCTTTCATTTTTGATTGCCGGCGCTCTGCCGCGCAGATAGGCGCTGATCAATTCCAACAGCTGATCTTTATCGATGGGGCAGCCGCGCAGTTCGAAATCCACTTTCACATGCTGCGCAACCGCTGTCGAAGTCGCCAGCGACTCGATATACTCGGGGCGGGCGTAGATCGCCTTGCGGTAGGCCTCGTGGTCGGCAAAGTTCCGCAGCGCCTGAATACCGCCGCTGGTGGCGCAGGCGCCGACGGTAACCAGTAACCGCGAACAGCGGCGGATCTGCCTGATTTCATCCGCCTGCTCGGGGGTCGATATGGAGCCCTCGACAATGGCGAGATCGAACGGCCCCTGCGGCTGTCCGGGCGATGCGCCCTCGGGAAAGTGGACGATATCGAGTTTATCGGCCAGTAACAGCAGCTCATCCTCGCAGTTCAACAGGGTCAGCTGGCAACCGTCGCAGGAGGTAAGCTTGAATACGCCCAGCCTGGGCCGGGCGGTTTGTTGCTCGACTGCCATCGTTTAAAACCCTCTTTTACCGAACAGCAACTGCAGCCGGTCATAGCTGAAAACCGGTCCGTCCCGGCAGACAAAATAGGGGCCGTACTGACAGCGCCCGCAGTGCCCGGCGGCACATTTCATATTCCGCTCCAGCGACAGATAAATGTTTTCCGCCGGCACCTGCGCCTGTCGCAACAGCCGCACCACCGCCAGCATCATCACTTCCGGTCCGCACACCAAGTACAGCCCGCGGGCGGGCATGTCCTTGCGCCGCAGCAGCGTCGTTACGGTGCCGACATTGCCGGACCAGCCCGGCGTGTGGCGATCGACGGCAACCGCCACTCTAAGTCCGCTGCGCCGCCACTGCGACAGCTCGCGCGTAAACAACAGGGCATCCGCCCGGCGCGCACCGTAAAACAGCCGCAGCGGATGTTCGCTTTGCCGTTGCTGCGCTGCCAGGGTGCGTATTACCCCGCGCAGGGGCGCCAGGCCTATACCGCCGGCGATTATGCTGACGGGCCGGTCCCGGCACTGCGCAAGCGGCCAGGCGGAGCCGTAGGGACCGCGAAAGCCGACTGCGGTATTTGCCTGCAGCTTGCTGAGCGCCGCACTGACCTTGCCGACGCTGCGGATGGTGTGTTCCACGATCCCCGGCCGTTCTCCCGAGATGGAGATCGGCACTTCGCCAATCCCCGGCAGGGAGAGCATATTGAACTGGCCCGGTCGGTATCGATAAGCCTGCGGCATTTTCAGGGCCAGGGTTGCCGTATCGGCAGTCTCAGCGGTCACCGCCACCACCGGTGCCTCGGCGGCGGCGAAGAGCGTGGCAAACGGGCCGCTACTGCCGGCGCCGGCAGCCGGCCGGTAGGCGGGCATTGACAGCGGCTCGCTGGCGTTGTTGCGGATCGCCGCCACCTCTTCGGTCAAATCAATACCGACCGGACACCAGGCAATACAGCGGCCGCAGCCGACACAGCCACTGGTGCCGAACTGGGACTGCCAGGAGGCCAGCTTGTGGGTCAGCCATTGCCGGTAGCGGTCCTTGATCGCCGGCTGGAAGGTAGCGCCGTTTATCTGCGAATGCTGCTGGGAAAAGCACGAGTCCCAACTGCGCTCGCGCTGTGCCGGCTGGCCGCCGAGATCGGCCACCTCGTCGACGGAATAACAGAAACAGGTGGGACACGCCAGGGTGCAGTTACCGCAGGCCAGGCAGCGCTGCGCCACCTCATCCCAGCGGCTGTGCTCGAGGTTGGCAAACAGCAGCCCCGGCAGCTTGTCGGTATCGAGCCGCCGGCCCATCTGCCCGCGGCACTGCGCCAGGCCGGCGGTCAGTTTGTCGCGTTCGTGTGCCGCGGCCGCCGTTACCGGCAGCTGCGCCAGCAGCTGTTCCCCGCGGCGGCTGCCGGCCTGCAGCAGAAAGGTATGATCGAACTCGGTCAGGCAGATGTCGTAGCCCGCCGTCGCCTCGGGGCCGGTTCCCATCGAATCGCAGAAACAGAGATCGCCGGCCTGCAGGCAATTGACGGCGACGATAAAGCTGGCCCGGCGCCGCTTACTATAGCCCTGGTCGACAATTTCACCGCCGCTAAAAACCCGGTCCTGAATGCCGATGGCGGCCAGATCACAGGCGCGCACGCCGATAAAGGCAGTGGCAACGGCGTTGTCGTCGGACTGCCGCCACAGATTTGCCGCCTTGTCGAAGGTGGCGCGATGCAGGGTTTCCCTGGCGGGAAACAGGTATTTTTTCCACGAGTGCGGCCCCACAACAAAGCCAAAAGCGCGCTTATCCGGCCTTTTTTCCAGGCGATAACTGCCCGGCGCCTGCCTGTCCGTCCAGCCCACCGGCAGATCGTCCGGGGTGGCTATCTCGTCGAAGACGATGGCGCCGTCGCTGAGCGTCGGCCCCACCAGGCGAAATTCCTGCGCCACCAGCAAGGCAAACAGCTGTTGCAGACCCGCCCGCGGCATGGACTTGAGTTCATAGGCCTGCGAATCAGTCATTGGCCTGCCCATAGATATCCAGCTGCTGCAGGCGGCTGTCGGCCAGTCGCTGGCCCACCGCCGCCAGCGCTTTTTTCATCATCAGATAACCAATTGCGCAATCTTTCTCGCACACCTCGCGGATCCGCACAGCGGCCACACGCAGCAGGCGGCAGGGCTTCAGGGTGTGGGCCGAGGCCTGCCAGCAGCTGTCGGGCAGCAGCGCCGACCAGCCCAAAAGCTGGCCCCGGGACAGGGTCGACACCACCGTTTGCCGGCGGCTGCGGCCGGGAATCACCTGCGCCAGTGATACCCGCCCCGCCAGCAGAATATACAGGTAATCGGCCTGCTCGCCTTCACTAAACAACTCGCTGTCGGCGGCAAGGCTCACCGATTCGAACAGTGGGGCTATTTTTTTTAGCTGCTGATCGTCAAGTTCGTCAAAGAAATTGAGTTGGCGCAGCAGGTGAGCGTCAATGGTGGTTTCGGCGCCTGTCATCTAGGCTCTCTCCGCTTCCCCGGGGGCCGGCGAAATTATTGTTATAAGCATCTCGTTACAGTTTCCCGGGAGCTGCTCTTATTATGGGCAAAAAGTGCAGTTTTTCAGGCAGTTATCGCTCTATGCGAAGGTGCAATCGACAGTATCTGCCGGCCCCCGACACGCACCCCGGGCAACGATTATAAGAAAGGGGAAAACGCCAGACCTTGATGCAGGTCATTTTGGCGGCCGGCCGCCGGAGTGCCGCCGTCACACCGGAGCGCAGACACCGGGTAAAACTTGTCAAAGCGAGTCAGATCGTCTTATCGGCGCCGGCCTTTAGTCGATCACACCGCCAACTCACTTTTTACCCGCCTGGGAACAGCGGGTTTTGCACACCTGAATGTCGTCGAGAAAATAGAAGGACTGCTCGGGCGATTCACGGCTGTCGATATTGCCGCGCCATACGTTTTCTGAATTGCCGGCAATAAAAAAGCCGTTGATGCCTTTGATCCAGGCCTCCGCGCCCTGCATACGCCAGGGCACCTTGGCAAGACGGCCGATTTCCCTGCCGTCATAATAGACGGCCAATATACCATCGCGAGCGCCGGGGGATGAGTTCATTGCCATATGCACTTCTATGTGATGCCATTGACCGTCGCCCAGATTGTCTTTCCAATCCGAGCCCCTGCCGGTATTTTCCGGACTGATAAGAAAGTCCCAGCTGTTCTTGCCACCGCATTTGTACACCGGATTGCAGCGGGTGGACAATCGCAGCCGCGTGGGGCCGTCGCTGTGACGGACAAAATTGACAAAGAAGATGCCGCCTGTGGTGCGCCCCAGGCCGCGATTGCCGCTGCTGCTGTTATTGAGTCTGAACACGGTGGTTCTGGCAGTGCCATCCATGACTTTACTATTGAAGACACCGCCTCTCAGCAGCTTGGTGGACTCACTGCCTCCCTCCCACTCGGCGTCCGGGTTGATGCGTATCCACAGCGAAAACCACAGCGACTGATAGTCTCCGGGCAGGCGCGCGCCCAACTGGCACTCGGCTTTCCAGCGCCGGTTATCACCCCGGCTTTCATCCCAGTGGTGATAGCCCTTGCCGGAACCGCCGCGGGCCGCCGCCGCCTCGATATAACAGGGGGCATGGGTGGGATTGGCATCGTCGGTATACAGCGTGTCGAACTGCCCGGGCAGTTTGTCGCAGCCCTTGGCGTAACCGGGGTAGAGGCAGCGCCCGGACGGCTGCCAGTCCGGCAGGTTGTCAAAATTCTCCGAGAAAATCACATTGCCCGCGACCGGCTGCGATGGGGCTTTGCCTGAATCGGCCGGTGGACGCCTGGCGTTCAGAGGTACCACGGCGTATCCACTGCCGGTTCGCATTGCCAGATAAGGCGCGTCGCGGCGACAGTCATCGCAGGGTAATACTTCGGCCCGGGTATTTTCCATGGCCACTTGCAATTGTTGATACTGCTCGACTTGTTCAACAATCTCTAGCATGTTCGTTGTCCCCTTTGCGGTCGATGCAGTGCCATCTTAACCGCTATGCTGGCGCCGGACACGTCAAAATTACGCGAGCCGCCAGGCACAATTAGCGCCTGCTATGGAGAAAACGAAATTGATAGCTGCTAATTATACTCTACCGCCCTGCCGGACCTCGAAAGTGCCCCGCAGATCGCGACCTATCAACACCCGCGCGACAAAACTCTGCGCCCCTGGTCACCGGCCGGCACGGCCTCCAGCAAGCCGGTGTCAGTGGCAACTGAACTCTGCATGCCGCCACTTACAGCCGAGTGTTGTGAAAACCAGAATCGGCCATACTTATGGGTTTTAGCAACCGGCAGCTTGCGCCGGTATCGCGCCTTTGATGTGCACCAGACCGGGCGCCAGCCGGTTGCGCAGTATGCGGATATGCGACATTAATTTATAAAGGCGCAGATGTTGCGGAAAGGGATCGGCATAGGTCTGCACCGCTACCTCGCCGGCGCCCGGTATCCTGCCGACAAAGGCGGCCAGCGTGTCGACTTCAATACCCCACGGCATCGGCGGCGCGCGGTATTTGCCGGTGACGTTGAACCCCTTGAGCGTCTTGCGGGAGAACAGCGGCGGAATGGTATCGAAAAATACCTCCGCCCCGGGAAAGCGCTCAAACAGCCGCGACAGCAGTATCTCGACCTGCTGCTGATCAAAGTACATCAGCAGACCCGCCATGCTGATAAAGGGCGCCGGCGCCGCCGGCAGCGCCCGCAGCCACTGTTCATCGAGTGCCGAGGCCTCGATCAGTTGTGCCCGCGGATGCGGGGGCAGCAGGCGCCGGCGCAGCGCGATCGCCTCGGGAAGATCCAGGCTGATCCAGTCTACACTGCCGTCGTCAACCCGCCACAGCTGTGTCTCCAGGCCCTCTGCCAGGGCAATGACGCGGGAGTTTCCCGCCGTGCGGGCCAGGTAGTCGCGGACGAGATCATCGCAAAACCGCGCTCTTATGGCGTGAGCAATATGCGGCCGGCCAAAATGCCCGGCAAAATCGTAGTCAATACCGGCAACCAGATCGATAGCCAGCGGGTCCTGGAGCAGGCTCCCGCGCCGCTTCGCCTCCCAGGCGCGATTCCAAAGTGGCCACAATAAGGTTTCCGCTACCCCCGACAGCGCTACCGGCGTTTTTGCCGATATCGACATAGCCGACATGATTTCCTCCCGGTTTTAATTGCCTGCGATTGCGCAGTACTGATAACCCTGTCGCCTTGACAGGCTTATGTTTTTAACGATAATGATAAATATTATCATTATCGTTAAAAATTGAAAGACAAATCGGCAGGACGGCACCGCAACTGCCAACCATGGATCACTCAGTGCGGATAGATGCCCGCACCTGCGTAACGGGAGCCCACCGGTGGCAGAGTCCGAAAAGCAATCGATAGACATACCAAAAATGCGAGAAACGAAGAAAGGCCGGATAAATATGGCGCGCTGGCAACAGCATATCATCGCCGGCAACCACTGCTTCGACCGGCAGCTGCTGAGCGATGCCGCCAGCCACTACCAGACCGCCAAGCAGATCGCCGAGGGTCTGTTTGACAGCTGGCCAGATCCACATACCGCCGCCGCCGCGGTCATTATCAGCTACCACAATATGGCGGACCTCTATCTCAGTAAGGCACTGCCCACCATGGCGGTCGAAGAGCTGCAGCGCGTGCACCGGATATTCGCCAGCGCCCTGGAAAACCAACAGCTCCAGCCCGAGCGCCGGCAGGCGCTGTACTGCGGTGTCAGGAAAACCTATCTCGCACTGTTGAACCACAGGCAACAGCATGCTCAGGAACCAGCTGCCAGCAGCGCCCTGGCGCCGCTGCAAAACCCTGTTAACGGCGCCAAGACCATTAATTGAGGCAAATAACCATGACGAGAACACTGGCAGACAGCGCTGTCGCGCTGGCTTGCGCGGCGCTGTTCAGCGCCGCCGCCCACGCCCATCCCGGACACGATCACAGCCACTGGACCAGCGCCATCATTCATATACAACCCTATGCCGCCGCGCTGATAGCACTGGCCCTGGCAGTGCTGTTTGCCGCAAGATCGGCACGCAAGCCACGCAGCACCAAACGGGGGGAACGGCGGTGATCCATTCAATCTTAAAAGCGCTCCCCATCCCCGGCGCCGCCGCGCACTGCGATATACCCTGCAAGATCTACGATCCTCAGGGCGCCCAGATCGCCGCCTTGAGTGTCATCCGCTTTATGGATCTGATTGCTGAAATCGGCAATCGCGATACCCTTATCCTGGCCGATCACGCGCAGCTGTCACGCCTGGTCAGAGAAAAAGAAATCCATGCCGCCAAGGTCAAGGACGAGGTGCGGGTTATCTGGGGCGACTATTTCAAGCAGCCGCAATTCCAGCAGTTTCCGCATGTGCACAGCCTGGTGCACGATATCATGCTGGCGGCATCGGCCTGCAAGCAGCATATCGGGCGCGATCAAGGCACAAAGCTGCTGGCGCTGGTCAACGACTTCGCCGCCGCCTTCTGGCAGACCAAGGAAATCGATACCTTTACTGCACAGTGCCCCTATCCGCCGGCCGAAACGGTGGTCTATCCAAAGCTCGATTGAGCCGCCGTGGGACTTCGCATCCACAGGGTCACAGGGCTCAGTATGGCGCCGCGCTTCCTGCCCGACGACTATGTGATCACCTTTGCCTGGCGCGGCACGCGCTATCGCCGCGGCGATGTGGTGGTGGCGCAGCACCCGCTTTACCGGACCATTATCAAGCGCATTGCCGCGGTCAATACTGGCGGCGAGGTACTGCTCAGCGGCGACAGTCCCGCCAGTATCCGCAGCGACAGCCTCGGCTGGCTGCCCGGTGAAGATCTACTCGGCAGAGTGGTTTGGCATATCTGTGCCTCCGCCATATCGCGATAAGCCCCGATGGCCGCTACGCGACCCGCGCTTATACGCCAGGTGCTTGGTGCTTGACCGCATTTTCAATCTGAGCATGTAGCCGGTACAATTCGCAGCTGGCGTCGGGCGCGGGCTTTCCCGGGCGGCGGAAAGTCCGGGCGGGCTTCTGCATCGCCGCAATCACATACTCAATCACTGACAACAACCGAGCGCAACGCAAGCGGTTGACGGCTATAGCGGTTGCAACGGTTTGAATTCACCAGCACAAGCCCTGATCGAGACAGCGGCCGAGCGCCGCACACGCAACCTGGCCCTGTTTGTGGTGTGTATGGGCTCGTTCCTGTCACCGCTGTCAATCGCCTCGGTCAATGTCGCCATTCCCAGTATGGCCAGGGCGCTGCAGGCCGATGCCGTACTGATCAGCTGGATGCCGACCATTTTCCTGCTCAGCAATGTCGCCCTGATGCTACCGTTCGGCAAACTGGCGGATAACATCGGCCGCAAGCGTATCTTTGCCCTGGGGTTGTGTATTAACGCCCTCGCCTCGCTGGGCGCATTTTTCAGCCCCACCATTGAATGGATTCTGTTTTTTCGCTTCATTCAGGGCGCCGGCTCGGCCATGTCTTTCGGCACCGGTATGGCGATTATCACCTCGGTATTTCCCCCTGCCAGGCGCGGCCTGCCGCTGGGCCTGAATACCGCAGCCGTCTACCTGGGCCTGACGGTCGCACCGGCGCTGGGGGGACTGGTTACCGAGGCATTCGGCTGGCGCGCGGTCTTTCTGATGCCGGTGCCGCTGGCGGCACTGCTGCTGATCGTTATTCTCGGTTTTCTAACCGGCGACTGGCGCAGAGACCGCTACTCCCCCTTCGACTGGGTCGGTGCGGTGATATTCGCCGGCTGGACCCTGGCCCTGGTGGTCGGCCTTACCGGGCTGCCGCAGTTGCCCAATATCCTCACACTGCTGTTCGCCTTTGTGTTGTTTGGCCTGTTTATCTGGCACCAGTCCCAACACGCCGAACCGCTGATCCGCGTGCAGATGTTTAGTGAGAACCGCCTGTTTTCCTGCTCGCTGGGCAGCGCGCTGCTGATGTATGCCAGCACCTACCCACTCACCTTTCTGCTGAGCCTGTACCTGCAGTACGTGCGCGGCCTCAGCCCGCTGGATTCCGGCCAGGTGCTACTGATACAGGCACTGGCCATGGCGCTGCTGGCACCGGTGGCCGGCAAGTTGTCCGACCGTATCGAGCCGCGTATTCTCGCCACCGCGGGCTGCATCAGCGTGGCTACCGGCTTTGCGCTGTTGAGCCGGCTGGATTTCAATACCGATCCCGCTTACATCAGCGCCTCGCTGTTTTTTATCGGTATCGGCTTCGGCCTGTTTTCCGCCCCCAATCACAATGCCGTGATGAGCGCCGTCGACGCCAGAGAGATCGGGGTTGCCTCGGCGACCATCAACCTGGCGCGGGTGTCGGGCAACCTTATCGGTATCAGTCTGATGAATATGCTGGTGCATCTGCTGCTCGGCGAACAGCGGATTACAGCGGAAAAATATGCCCAGTTATTGGCGACCGTCAATCTGGCGCTGACCTTGTCTCTGTGCTTCGTCTCCGCCGCGACACTGCTGTCCGCAACCAGGGGGCGCAGAAAAAGAGCAGGGCCTTGTCGACCCCGATAAAGGCCGCTGATGCCGTCAGCCCTGCGGCCGCCGCCACAGGCAATAGGCAAAAACCAGCATACCGGCAATCATGCCGGCAGAACCCGCCACGGCGAGCACTTTGCCGGCGCCCAGCAGCGGGCCGATCTGCAACAGCACCCCCAGGGGAAACAGCGCCGCGCTGCCCGCCAGGACCCAGGCCAGCAACAGCCCGCGTGGCGGTGACAGGCCCAGCCGCTGAAATACCAGGCCCATGATAATCAGAATAATCGCCAGCATCCCCCAGTGGCCGTGGGCGTGAACTTCATAGCGATACTCCCGATCGAGAGCGGCATAATTTTCCAGTGAGACCACAGCCGCGGCCATATCGCCGCCGGCTGCATGCACAAACGCACCGGCAAGACTTGCGCCTATGGCATCCAGGGTCTGGTGCTCGTCAAATATCGCGTACCAGACACCAAAACCCATGGTAAAAGCGATCAGTGCCAGCCCGCTTGCTATCAATACCTGTTGTGGCGCTTTCATGGCTTACCCCCCGCCGCCGCATCGTCGGCCCCGGTATGGCGCAACATGCCAAACATCATTGCCAGCAGTGAGACGATCAACATAAAGCCGAACCAGTCGGCGATAATACTGCCGACGATGCCGTAGGGTATTTCCAGCAGGATGCCCGCCGGCAGGGCAAAGGCGCTGAACACCATCAGCTGCGCCCAACGCAGCCGGGTCTTATCGCTGAACTGCACAAAGGCCTGCACAAACGACACCAGCAATACCAGAATACCCACCTCATTGATATGCGCATGCGCCGCTATATTCAATGCCCGCAGCTTCAGAAACTGGCCGTAGTCGGCAAAGCTCTGGTCCAGCAGCGACTGCTGAGCGGCGGCGGCATTGGCCACTATCGCTTTCAGGATATCGATCTCCTGCGGCGCAGCGGCAAAGTCTTTGTAGGCCGCCAGCGCCGCGCCATAGAGAAAACCGCCCACCAGCAGCAGCAGACCGCCCAGCAGCAGGGCCCGCGATGCCGCGTTGCCGGCACCGATATAGGCCGGGCTCAGGGTCTCGCGCCCCTCACTGCGGGCGTAGCGCCACAGACCGAGCAACTGGATGAACACCGCCAGCGCCAGGCAGGCGCCAAAGAAGTCGGCAAAGATACTGGCCCAGCCAATATGTTCGAAGGGGCTGTAAGCCTTGCCGACGTAGTGGATGGCAATGATGGAAGGCGCCAGCAAGGCGGCGGGAACAATATAGAACCAGGCAGCGCGGCGCTTGCTCGCCGGCGACAAGGCCACCCAGGGCTGTATCATCGCCAGCAACAGAGCAATATAGCCCATATGAATGATATGGCTGTGCGCGGCAACCTTGGTGCCGCGGTTTTCCAGAAAGCCACCGACGGCCATGAAGTGCTGCACGATACCCTCGGCATCGCCCAGGGGCACCAGCTGCGCGGCGGCGTACATGGCCTCGCCGATGCGGGCATTGTTGGGGTGGAGAATGAAAATGGCGAAGATATCCCCGAGCAGCATACCGCTGACGATCAGCAGTATGCCGCCGATGGCCAGCAGTCGCTGCGAAGAACTGGCGATGGGCTGGCGGGCTTCCAGAGCCGCGGCTTGACCGTGGGGCATTTATCGCCCTCCGTTAACTTATTATTACAGCTGTTGCTTTATGACAGCTATTGTTATCAATGCCCGCGGCTGTGTCTTGACTGTGCCCGCAATGGAACTTGCCTGAAAAGGTACTCTCGGCAAGCGTTTCAGGCGCGCTGGCGTTTCTGCTCGCGCGGTATGCGCATACCCTTGCGCTGCAGCCGCGGCAGCACTTCCTGCTCGAAATACGGCAGCTCTTTGTTGTAGTCGACAAAGCCGAATACCGAACCGTCGAGGCCGGCCGCCGCCAGCTGCTCGAGTCCGTCGGCGACATCGTCGGGGGTGCCGATCAAGGGCCAGCCGCCGTGGCCGGCGGCAAAGCGTTCGCGCAGGCCCTCCAGCGCCGCCTTGGGAAAAGACTCCGCATTGGCAAACATAATGCGGACAATATTGTCGATGGCGCCGTGGTCGGCATTGTCGACCACATAGCGGTAGTACTCTTGCGCCTCGGCCCTGCTCGGCCGGCAGAATACACTGGACAATGTCATGACGCCGATATCGCGGCCGAGGGCACGGGCCTGCTGCTTCAACTCGCCGATTTCCTTTTGCGCCGCTTCCAGGGTAATGACTGTGGTAAAGAGAAAATCGGCATTGCGAGTGGCAAACTCCCTGCCCTGCGCTGAGCCCGCCGCATTGATAATCGGCAGCCGGTCGGCCAGCGGTTTGGGGTTGCTGTAAGTGCGCTGCAGCTGCCAGAACTCGCCACTGAACTCAAACGGCTGCGGTTCCCGCCACAGCCGGTTGAGAACGTCCAGCCACTCCTGTGCCATGCGGTAGCGGGTTTCGTGGTCTTGCGGCAGATCTCCGCCCAGCGCCTCGTACTCCGGCCGGTTCCAGCCGGCCACCAGGTTCAGCCCGACGCGGCCGTTGCCGATATGATCCATGGTCGCCAGCTGCTTGGCCACCACCACCGGGTGATTGAAAGCGGTGTGGATGGTGGCAAAGACATTGATCGACCGGGTATGTGCCAGCAGCCCGGTGGCCCAGGTAACGGTTTCCAGCACCGAGCCGTGAAAATCGGTTTCACCGCCATAGCCGATCCAGCGCGCAATCGGCAGCAAAAAGTCGAAGCCGGCGTCCTCCGCCATTTGCGCGTGCTTGAGGTTGTTCTGCCAACTGTTGTCCCAGCGTTCCGGGATTTTCGTCACGGCCAGACCGCCGGAGCAGTTGGCGGAAAACATACCGAGTTTAAATTCATCGGGGTGGGTCAGCATGGTGTTCTGGGGCATGGTTGTGTCCTCTTCTGTGATTATCTTCTGCTGGGGCTTCTGTGTGCTGGGCCTTTATATATCTATGTGCTGGGCCTTCCATCAGGTTAATGTTTATTTTAATAATTAAATTAAGCGTTAAATTTATTGATAAAATGCTCCTATTTCAAGTATTAATTCGTGCTAAACTCTGCGCATCTAATAACTTTAGCGGCCTGCAGGAATGAATGAAGATCCCCCCGCCCTGGACCGGCACTGGCATCTGGGTCAATCGCGGCAGGAACTGGTAGTGGCCGACTTCGAGTATGCGCTGATGCGCGCCGTGGAAAGTTTCAATACCTGGCAGCAGGAATGTCTTGCCGCCGTCGCCGGCCACCGTATGAGTGCCACGGATAACGTGGTGCTGCATATCATCAGAATGAACGACCGCCCCAAGTCGGTGACGGAGTTGTCCAGGCTGATGAATCGCGCCGACCTCTCCAACCTCAAGTACTCAGTGCGCAAACTGCTGGAGGCGGGACTGGTGGAAAGGGTCAGCGAGGGCGGCAAACGCAAGGGTATGCGCTACCAGGCCACCGCCGCCGGTATCGAGATGACCGCCGCCTATGCCCGCCTGCGGCGCGAGCAGCTGATGCCCGGCATTGACGAACTGGCCAGCAATACCGAGAAACTGGAACAGGTTACCCTGACGCTGAACCTGGTCAGCGGTATCTACGACCAGAGCGCCCACATGGTGGCCTTCCACCGCGGGCCGCTGGTGGAAGACGAGGAATGAACAACGGCACCGCGGGCGCTGTGCCGTTTTTCAGGCGCTGCCGTTGTTCAGGCGCTGTCGTCGTTCAGGCGCTTTAAAGCCGCGCCGTTTACAACGAGTACTTGAGACTCAAACCGTACCAGGCCGGGGCGCGATACGACACCTCGCTGCAGTCGCAGATCAGCGATACATCGTAACCCTGCACACCCGCCCGCTCGTCGGTAAGATTGCGCCCTATCAGCGACACCAACCACCTCTCATCGGCCGTGCTCCAGCTGACACTGGCGTTGACCATGGTGTACTCGTCGAACTGCTGGGAGTCGAAGTTGCGAATATTGTAATAAGTCGAATCGGAATAGCTGACATCGGTCTGCACGGCAAGGGTGCCGCCAAAGGCCTCCCAGGCATAGCGCACCAGGCCGGTGAGCTGCAGCGGCGGCGCGTTGGTGGGCTCGACATCGATGAGGGTTTCGGAGCCGGCCTGAATCGGTACATCCTGAACTTCGGCGTCGAACCAGGCGGCGGCGAACAGCAGGTCGAGCCCGTCGATCGGTGAGGACTGGATCTCCAACTCGGCGCCCACCGTTTCGGCGTCGGCATTGATGACATAACCGCCGACACTGACAAACAGGAAGGTCTGGTAGTCCTGATAGTCGTAATAGAATACCGAGCCGTTGATGCGGGTATTGCCGCCGAACACCTCCGATTTAAAACCCACTTCGTAAGAAGTCAGCACTTCTTCGTCGTAGGGTATGAACTCCAGCGCCAGCGGCCCGGCAACGGCATCGGGCAGCGCCGGGTTGAAGCTGCCGGCCTTGATACCGCGGTTGATACCGCCGTAGACCAGCAGATTATCGGCGGCGCGCCAGTCGAGTTGGATTTTGCCGGCCCACAGGGTATCGCTGGCATCGTCTTCGATCGGCGCGCGCAGGGAAAAGGCCGGGGCACCGACATGGACGCTGTCGGTCGACAGCGAGGCATAGATACTCTCCAGCGCATTGTAATCCTTTTCCTCATCGATAATGCGCAGGCCGGCAATCAACGTCAGGTCTTCGGTCAGGTCGTATTCCAGCTGGCCGAACAGCGACATCGAATCGGTCTCCAGTTCGGCGTCCACGCCCAGGTCGTAGGCCACACCATCGCCGAGCGGGCTGCCGTCGCCGGCGCCGGGGGAACTCTCAAACAGGGCAATACTGTTTTCCGGAAACTTCAGCCCATTGGCGGAGGTATTGTCGATATTCAGGTAGTAAAACCCCGCCGTCCAGCGCATCGATTCGGTTTCACCGTTAAAACGAAATTCCTGGGTAAAGCTTTCCGTATCCGCGCGGGCGTAGTTGGCCCCCAGATTGACCGGACCGGAGTCGAGGTCGATAAACAGCAGCTTCTCGTAATCCTGGGCAAAGGTGACGGAGTTGAATGTAATACCGTTGGCGAGCTGCCACTCGACATGCACATTGTAGGCAGTGGTTTCGGTATTGCCGTTGTCCGGGAAAGCGTAGTCACTGGAAGTCTGGAAGTCATCGCCGTCGGGATCGCGATAGCCGAAGGGGTCGGTGCCGCCCGGGGTGAATACGGTATTGACGTGTTCACCCAGATCATTAAAGACCGGGGTCGTCGCCACTGACTGGTAGGGTCCGGTGGACACGTCGCTTTCACCCCAGTTGACCGACAGGTTTACCGTTACCGCCTCACTTGCCTGAATCGCCAGTGCGGCGCGCACGGCGCGGGTATCGTCTTCGCCCATATCATCACCGGCTCGCGCGCCCGGTGAATTACCTGCGCCGGGAATGCCGATGGTACCGGCGCCGAACTCGAAGGCGGGATAGATATTGTCCAGGTAGGAATCGCGCTGGTTGCTCAATACCGCAATACGGCCGGCAACCGTGTCCGTAAGCGGGCCGCCCACAGCGGCCTCGAGCCGCAGGCTGTCGGCATTGTCGGAACCCGAGGCACTGTCGAAGTGCCCCCATTCGACATCGACGAAGCCTTCAGTCTCGTCAAAGCTCGGCTTTCTGGTGATATAGTGCACCAGGCCGCCGGTGGCATTGCGGCCGAACAGGGTGCCCTGGGGCCCCTTGAGGATTTCCACCCGATCGATATCGAAAACGGCAAAGGTCTGCGCATTGGAATTGGCAATATAACCCTCGTCCACATAGACGGCATTGGGCGCTTCGACAATATCGTTGAAGTCGTTCTGGGTCACCCCGCGGATGGTGAACTGGGAGTTCTGTCCGGCCAGGGCCCCGCCGACATGCACGCCGGGGGTAAAAGCCGCGATATCATAGCTTTCCTTGACGCCCAGAGTCCGCATCTGGTCGCCGCTAAAGGCGCTGATGGCAATGCCGACATCCTGCAGATTCTGCTGGCGCTTCTGTGCGGTGACGACAATTTCTTCGAGTATGACGCTGGACTGTGCCGCGACGGCGGGCACCAGGGCGATATTGGCCAGAGTAACTGCCAGGACCGACCGGCGCCCATAGGGTAAGGAAATCATTGGGCTTCTCCCCTGTCTTATTAGAGTTGGATCAGTGGACTTCACGTCCTATGGTAGGCTCACTGGCTGAAGAATCCCTTTATCTACAGCGCATTAAACATTGCCTGCCAGCGCAATAGGCCGCCCGGCTGTCGGGGAATACCGGGGCGCCGCCGGCCAACCTGTACACCGACCGGCCTACAGTGTATAAACGAATCATCGACAGGGTATGCGGCGGACCCATGCCGCCGACGGGGGGGAGAACCATGAGCTCTACTGCGGAAGCCGATAATATAACGCCTATCAACACGGTTGCCGAAGCCTACCAGCGCCAGCGCACAGCCTATCTCGCAGCGCCCTGCCCCAGCCTCGAACAGCGCCGCGCGAACCTGTTGAAACTCGAACAACTGCTGCGCGATAATCAGGACGCAATCTGCGAGGCCATCAACCGGGATTTCGGCCACCGCTCAACCCACGAGACCAAGGCGCTGGAGATTTTTGCCTCCATCGACGGCCTCAAGGACGCCCGCCGCAAATTGAAAAAATGGATGAAGCCGCAAAGGCGCCATGTCTCCCTGTGGTTTGCCGGCGCCAGCAACACCGTATTGCCGCAGCCCAAGGGGGTGGTGGGCGTGGTGGTGCCCTGGAACTATCCCCTGTTTCTGTGTATCGGCCCGTTAACAGGCGCACTGGCCGCCGGCAACCGCTGTATGGTGAAGATGGCGGCCAACTCCCAGCACCTGTGCCGGCTGCTGGCAAAACTGGTGGGGGAGACATTCGATAGCGAAACCCTGGCGATATTGCCGGGCGTAACCGCGGCGGAATTTACCGATCAGCCCTACGACCACATCATCTTCACCGGCTCCCCCGCAGTGGGCAAAAACGTGATGAAAAAGGCGGCGCAATACCTGACGCCGGTCACTCTCGAGTTGGGGGGAAAATCCCCGGCGATTGTCGCCGACGATTTCGATATGGCAACAGCCGCCGAGCGCATCGTGCAGGGCAAGCTGTACAATGCCGGCCAGACCTGCGTCGCGCCCGATTACCTGTTTGTACCGGCGCACAAGCTGGAGCTGTTTGTCGAGCAGGCCCAGGCTGTCGCCCGCCGGCGCTACGCTTCGCCGGCCAGCGATGACTTTACCGCGATTATCGACGGGCGCGCCTACACCCGGCTGCTGCAGACGCTGGAAGATGCCGAGGCCAAGGGCGCCAGACGCGTTCCGCTGCTGGAAACTTCCCAGCCGTTTGACGATCGGCAGAAAATTCCGCCGGCCCTGCTGCTCGATGTCAGCGACGAGATGCTGGTGATGCAGGAGGAAATTTTTGGCCCCATCCTGCCGCTCAAGCCCTACCGCGATCTGGACGAAGTACTGCACTATATCAACACCCGGGAGCGCCCCCTGGCGCTGTACCTGTTCAGCAATAACAAGGCGCTGCAGCAGCGCGTACTGCAGCATACGCTTTCCGGCGGCGTCTGCCTCAACGACTGTATGCTGCATGTGGCGCAGCACGATATGCCGTTTGGCGGTATCGGCAACAGCGGTATGGGCCACTACCACGGTTACGAAGGTTTTCTGGAGTTTTCAAAGTTGCGGCCGGTGTTCAAACAGGCGCGGGTGCCGGGCACGGCGTTGCTGGCGCCGCCCTATGGCAAAGTCTTTGATTTTATTTATAAGCTGATGACGCGTTGAAGGGGTTATAGCTTACAGTTTACAGCCCACAGTCAGAACTAAGACTCCCCGGCATCCTCGATTTCACCGCGCGCCCTCAGCTTCTGCCGGCGGCGGGCCTCCAGATCGGACAGCACCGTCGACCAGGTCAGGTCGCCCATACAGTTGACCGTGGTACTGCCCATATCCACCAGGCGGTAAATGCCGGCGACGATGCCGGCGATCTCCAGCGGTAAATGAAAGGACTCGACAAAAATCATTGCGATCACCAGGCCGCCGCTGGGAATGCCGCCGGAGCCCTCGGAAAGGATCAGACCGACCACCAAAATTGTCAACTGCTGGGCAAAACTGAATTCAACACCGGCCGCCTGTGCAGTAAACAACAGCACCACCGTCAGCATAATCGCCGTGCCGTCCTTATTCAGCTGCGCTCCCAGCGGCAGTGTAAAGCTGTAGATGTTTTCCGGCAGGCGCAACTTGTTCTGGGCGATGTTCATCGACACCACCAGGCTGGCGAGACTGCTGCAGGTGGCCGCCGTGGTGGCATAGAGCGATGCGGTGGTTCTCAACCACTGCAGCGGCGAGCGCCCGGTGGCCAGAAACAGAATGACCATATAGATACAGGCCATCAATAACTGAGCGGTCCATACCGAGACCAGGAATTTGGCCAGCGGCCCGAATATCTTGCCGCCGTGCTCGCCGACGGTATTGGCAGCCAGCGCACCTACGCCGATCGGGGCGAACAGCAATACCAGCTTGACCAGTTCGCGCAACAGATTGGCAATCAGGGCAAAGCCGTTTTGCAGGCTTTGTTTTTGCGGCGCCGGCAGCATCAGTGAGGTGATACCCAGGAACACCGCAAATACCACCACCTGCGCCACATTGCCGGAGCTGAAGGCTTTGAAGATATTGTCGGGGAAGAGATCCAGCACAATATTGACCACACTCGGTACCGCGCCGAACTCCTCGGTTACCGGCTCGGTCAACTGCATGCCCGCGCCCGGCTGAAAAATATTCGCCATCAACAGGCCCATGCACAGCGCCGCCGAGGTGGTGATAATATAGAAGCCGAGCGTTCTGACGCCGATGCGCCCGAGGATACTGATATCCGACAGGCTGGTGATCGCCGAGATCAGATTGAAAAAAACCAGTGGAATGGCCGCCATTAACAGCAGCTTGATAAACAGATCGCCGATGGGTTTCAGTACCGTGGCCTGTTCGCCGAAGATGATGCCGATCACCACCCCCGCCAGCATCCAGATGAGAATTTTTACGCCGAGGGACAGCTGCCGGTAGTAACCGAGAAACCCACTGGCTTTCATGGTCGCCTGTTTTTGCATCGGTCTGGGGTCCGATTGATTGTCATTGTCGGGTTGTCTTTGTGTTGAACAGCTTTGGCTTGACCAACGTTGGCTTGACCAGCTTTATCTCGACTATGCATGGTCAGAGCGCGGCGGCGAACTCGCCGATACGCCGCACGCCCTCGCGCAGCTCGTCCCAGCTGCGCACGCAGGTAGCGCGGACATAGCGGTCCGAGGCCTCGCCAAACGCCCTGCCGGGCACTACCGCTACATGCCGATCGGATAGCAGGCGCTGGGAAAACGCCATCGAATCCAGGCCGGTATCGGCAATATCGACCCAGGCGTAAAAACCGCCCTCGGGCATTGCCGCCCGCAGCGCGGGGATATCGTTCAAGGCCGTGGTGAGGTAATGGCAGCGCTCCTGCCAGTCCTGCCACAGCGGCGCCATGGCCTCGGTCTGCGACGCCGACAGGGCGGCCGCCGCGCCCGCCTGAGTAAACGAGCCGGCACAGGTCATCAGGTGCTGCTGCAGCACCACCATGGTGTCGATAATCGGCTGTGAGGAATACGCATAACCGATCCGCCAGCCCCCCATGCTGTAGGTTTTGGTCAGTCCCATCAGGCCGATGGTGCGCGACTGCATACCCGGCAGGCCGGCCAGGGGAATGTGCTTTCTGCCGCCCCAGGCTACCGCTTCATAGATTTCGTCTGCTATGACGACCAGATCGTGACTGATGGCAAAGTCGGCAATAATCTGCAAATCCCGGCCGCTGTGAACCGTGCCGGTAGGATTGTGGGGGCTGCAGAACAGCATCGCTTTGGTTTTGTCGCTGACTGCAGCGGCCAGATCCCCGGCGCTCCAGCGGTAATGGTTTTGCGGTCGCAGCGGCACCCGCACCGGCACGCCGCCGGCCAGGCGGATGGTGGGTTCATAACTGACAAAGCAGGGATCTTCGATAATCACCTCGTCGCCCGGATCGAGACAGCTGAACAGTGCCAGAACCAGCCCCTGCTTGCAGCCCAGGGTGGCGATCACATGCCGGTCGGCGGCCAGCTCCAGGCCGTTGTCGCGCGACAGCTTGGCAGCTACAGCCTGCAGGTAATCGGTACGCCCGCGCGCCGGCGTCTGGTGGGTCTCACCGCGGGCCATGGCCTCCGCCGCCGCCCGGCAGACGCTGTCGGGCGAGGCTTCGGCTGCCCTGCCGGCGGAAAAATCCACCACCGCCGTGTCCTGGCGGCGCAGTGCCGCGGCCAGGTCGGCGATGGCAACGGTGGAAGACTGCGGCAGCCCGGCGGCGCGCTTGGCCAGCGCGGCGCCGGCACTCGATTCACTGTTCATATTCTCGGTCTCAGCCATAACGGTATCCGCGCGGCGGCCGGCATCAGCAGTGCGGATCAATTTGACATGTGTCGACTTTAGAGTCGAAGCTGACGCCTGTCAACTTTTATTTAGCGTGTGATAGCGATATACGACACTTGTCCATATTGATAGAATGGGTAGTATGACTGAGTCTGGTCATCAACCAAAGTGATGTACAGGGTGAGCCAAACGCGGTATGAAAACCGAACCGTCCCAACAGCGCAGTATCAACAAGGTGAACGATATCCTCGCCGCCACCGAGGTGATGATCGAGAAACTGCCTTTGGAAGATATTACGCCCACCATGATAGCCAAGCAGGCTGAGATCACCCGCACCTCGCTATACCACTTTTTTCCATCGAAATACGATATATTCGACGCCCTGGCGACCCGCTACCGCACCGAGCTGGAAGACGAGGTGATCAAATTCTTCGACCCCAATCAGCGCACCGACTACCGGGTGGCGTGGACCGGCGTGGCACGGGTATTTTCCGACTTTTTCAATAAAAAGCCGGCCGCCGCCATTCTGTTGCTGGGGCGCAAGGCAAACCGCCAGATTCGCTATGCCGACGGCTCCGGCTCCCATCTGTTCGCCAAAGTCCTCAGCCGCCTGATGACCCAGCACACCGACCTCAATCGCTTCCCGCTGCAAGAACCGGACACCCGGGATATTTTCCAGATCGTGCTGGAGCTGCTGACGGCGACTTTCTCTCTGGGCATGCGCAAGGAAGGTAAAATCAGTGTGGTCACCCGGGAGCAGGCCAAAGAGGCGACACTGGCCTATATCAACAGCTGCCTGAAGCCGTAATCACTGCCGCAACACTGCCCGCCCGTCGCAGTCGAACACAGGCGCCAGCCAAACCGGACACTTGAGGGCCGCGGCCCGCTTTACGTCACAGCACCACACATTGGCGCCCAACTCAGCGCGCCCTGACAGCGGCCGGCAAGGCTCCCCAGAGGCCTTCCGGCGGCGATTACGCCGGCAGCTGTTCACGACGCCTGCCCCTGGCGAGGCGGGTGACAAATGGCGCTGCCTGCGCCGCCACCGTAGGTCGAGAGTGATGAAACGGCTTTTATGAACCTCACACGCCTGTCAATCGCCAACCCGGCAGCCATCGCCGTCGTTGTCGCCCTGGTACTGACCTTCGGTGCCGTCAGCATCGCCAAGCTGCCGCTGCAACTGTTGCCGGACATCGAGCGGCCGCAGATTTCCGTATCGACCTCCTGGCGTTCCTCGGCACCGGAGGAAATGGAGGCGGTGATTGTCGAACCGCAGGAAAACGTGCTGAAGAATATCAGCGGTATCGCCGAGATTACCACCGAGATTCAGCCGGGCCAAGGCTTTATCAACCTGACATTTGATATCGGCACCGATATGCAGGAGGCCCTGCTGGCGGTAATCAACAATCTCAATCAGGCCCCGCCGCTGCCACTGGATGCCGACGAGCCGGAGGTCACCGCCGGCGGCGGCGGCGGCGGAGGCGGCAGAAATACCACCGCCTCGCTGCTGGTAAAGGCACTGCCGGACAGCGGTATCGCCGACCTGGCGCCATTTCAGGACATTATCGAGGACATCGTCGAACCGCGCTTCAGCCGTATTCCCGGCGTCGCCAAAGTCAACCTCAACAGCCGCCAGCCGAAGGAGCTGCGCATCAGCTTCGACCCCCACCGCACCGCGGCCCTGGGTCTGCCGCTGAGCAATATCAGTACTGCAGTGGCCAGAGCCACCGATGTCTCGGGCGGCTTTGCCGATGTCGGCCGGCGCCAGTACACAGTGAGGTTTGCCGGCCAGTACGATAGCGCCAGCCTCGAGCAGATGATCGTCGGCTGGAGCGGCGAGCGCCCCATCTACCTGCGGGATGTGGCGACGGTGGCGGTTACCCTGTCGGACTCCACCGCCTTTACCCTGCGCAACGGCGACCCCGCCTACTACATCACCATCAGCCGCGGCAACAGGGCCAATACCGTCGAGCTGCTCGACCAGATAAACCTGGCGATCGCGGAACTGAATCGCGAGGTACTGCATGCCAACGGGCTGGAAATCGATCTCAGCTTCGATGCCTCGGTGCATATCCGCAACGCCGTGGCCATGGTGCAGAGCAACCTCGGCCTCGGGGTGATACTGGCGCTGGCGATTCTGTGGCTGTTTCTGCGTGGCCTGCGGCCCACTTTGATCATCGCCTGCACCATTCCGATTTCGCTGATGGTGGCATTTATCGCCCTCAGCGCGCTGGGGCGCAGCCTCAATGTGATCTCCCTGGCCGGCCTGGCCTTTGCCGTGGGGATGGTGCTGGACGCCGCCATTATCGTGCAGGAAAACATTGTGCGCCTGCGGCTGGCCGGCAATGCCAGTCGCAAGGCGATTTTCAAAGGCACGCTGCAGGTTACCGGTGCACTGTTTACCTCCACCGTTACCAGCGTCGCCATTTTTCTGCCGATCCTGTTTATGGAGGGCGTCGAGGCACAGCTGTTTTCCGACCTCGCCATCGCCCTGTCCATCGCCGTGGTAGCCTCCATGGTGGTGGCGATTACCGTGCTGCCGGTGGCGAGTCAGTACTGGCTCGAAGATGAAAAACGCCGCGACCCTTTCGACAGCTACTGGAACAAACTCACCGCCCTGATCATGCGCCTTACCGACACCGCCGGGCGGCGCCTGCTGTGGGCGGGCGGCCTGCTCGGCAGCGCCGTTGTCATCACCACCCTGTTGCTGCCGAAAGCGGATTTCTTACCCAGGGTGCCCACCGACGGTTTTTTCTTCAATCTGGATTTACCGCCCGGCGGCAATCTGGCTTTCCTGAAAGAGGAGATTGCCGAGCGCGTCAAACAGCGCATCGAACCCTATATGCAGGGAGAGGCGGAGCCGCCGATAAAGAGCTATAACTTCTACAGTTTTGGCAGCAACAGCGGCGGTTTTATCTACTCCGCCGACCCCAAACGCACCGGGGAACTGATGGCGGTGGCGCGGGAGGAAATTTTCGCCGGCATACCCGACTCCATTCTCTATATGTTCCGCGGCTCGATGCTGGGTTTCGTCGGCGGCCAGGGCCGGGCGATTGCAGTCGATCTGCAGGGCCCGGATATCGAGGCACTGATGGCGGCGGCCACTACCGGTATGGAAGTTTTCAAACAGACCATGCCCGCCGCCATGGTACAACCGCAGCCGGGGCTGAGCCTGGCCGAGCCGGAGCTGCGCCTGGTGCCCAACGACCGCCGCATTACCCAGGCCGGGCTCGATCGCCGCAGTGTGGCCAATGCGGTTCGCGCCATGACCGACGGCCTGTTCGTCAGCGAATACTTTGACGGCAATGAACGCATGAATGTCATTCTGCGCGGCAGTGACTGGCAGACGCCGGAAGAACTCGCCACCCTGCCGATCTATACGCCGCTGGCCGGGGTACAGAACCTCGGCGAATTGACCAGCATTCAGCGGGTGGTGGGCCCGAGCCAGCTGCGCCGTGTCAACGGCAAGCGCACGATTACCCTGGAAGTGACACCGCCGGCAACCATGCCGATGGAGGTGGCCATGGACATCATCAAAGGCCGGGTCGCCCCGGAAATTCAGGCCGTTCTGCCCGGCGATTCCAGTATTCAGCTGAGCGGTCGGGCCGACCAGCTACAGGGCGCCATTGGTGACATGGCGCTGAATTTTCTGATGGCACTGCTGATTCTTTTTCTTATAATGACAGCCTTGTTCAAGTCGGCAAAGGACAGCCTGCTGGTGCTGCTGGTGATGCCCCTGGCGCTGGCGGGCGGCATGATATCCCTGGCGCTGTTAAACCTGTTTACCTTTCAGTCGCTCGACCTGTTGACCATGATCGGCTTCATTATCCTGCTGGGACTGGTGGTCAACAATGCCATTTTGCTGGTGGACCAGACCCGCAGCGCCGAACGCAGTGGGCTCGGTCGCGGCGCTGCCGTGGCGCAGGCGGTGCGGGTGCGTGCCCGCCCCGTCTATATGAGTACCCTGACCAGTCTGTTCGGGATGTTGCCGCTGATGCTGGTGCCCGGCATCGGCTCGGAGATCTACCGCGGGCTGGCAACGGTCATTGTCGGCGGTATGGCAGTCAGCGCCGCGTTCACCCTGGTGCTGTTGCCGAGCCTGCTGCGTATGGGCGAAGCGCACGGGCGGCAGCCGGCAACGGACAATGTGGTCGATTTGGCGTTTGAGAAAAGCGCGATCGGGCAGAGCGAATGACACACAGAACCGCCACACAGATCACTGAACCGAGAGATAAAACAGACAAGCGGACAATGAAACGCAACAATGGACTAAAACATTTGGCAGCCCCGGGCGCGATAGCAATAACACTGGCACTGTTTTATCCCGCTTTCAGCGCCGCGGTGCAGGCCCAGCCCGCAGCGGCCGTGCAGGTACAGGTCGGGCGGGTCAAGGCGTTTTCCGTACAGCCCAAGGTCAAAGTCGCGGGCACCCTGCACAGCCGCAACAGTATCGCCATCAATGCCGGCATTGACGGCCGCCTGGACTGGGTTGCCGAACCGGGTACCACCATCGCCCGGGGCGGGCACATCGTGCGCTTCGATGCGCGGCCGCTGTCCTTACAACTGGCCGAGCAACAGGCCATTATCAAGCGCACCGAGGTGCAATTGACATATCTCGGGCGCGAACTCCGGCGTATCGAGGCGCTGCGGCTGAAAAACAACGCCTCGCTCGACCAGTTGGAACAGATTCAAGCGCGGCGCGATCTGGCCCGGGGCGACCTGGAAATCGCCCGCGCCCGGGTCGAGCAAATCAGGGAGCGTATCGAGCGCACCGAAATCAAGGCGCCGTTTAACGGCACGGTAACCGAGCGCCTGCACCGCGGCGGTGAGGAAGTCAACCGCAAAGACCTGATCGCCCGCTTTCTGGATACCGAAAACCTGGAGCTGCGGGTCTTTGTGCCGGTAAAACATTTCTCCCAGGTGGCCGTCGGCGATACCCTGCACTTGAAAAGCGGCGACAGAGCCGACGACCTGGTCTATGAGGGCAGCGTGCGGGTCATTGTGCCCAACGCTGATATACGCTCGCAGACCTTCGAGGTGCGCATCGATGTACCGGTCGGCGCCACCCGCTACTGGACCGCCGGGCAACTGCTGGAAACGGCCATTCCCCTCAAGCATCAGACCAATACCCTGGCGGTTCCCCGCGACGCGCTGTTGCTGCGCCGCGACGGTACCTATGTGGTGTTGATCGACAACTTCAACAAGGCCCACCGCGTCAAAGTCACCGTCGGCAGCGCTCAGGACCAGTGGGTATCGGTATCGGGCCGGCTCGCCAAGGGCGACCGGGTTGCGGTGCGCGGCGCCGAGCGGCTGCAGGAGGGCGATACCGTAACCATCACCGAGCCGGCTGCCTAGCCGGCGCGGCGGTTTGTACAGAATACCGCCGATGCCACCCGGCGGAAATCGGAGCCGGCGATAAAAACTGAGCGATACTGTGGCGCGGTTAACGGTTCTGCCGCCGATACAATCTACAATGGCCCGTGCGCTACCGTGCGCTACAATGGACCGTGCGCAGCGGCGCTGTAGCTGGACATTGCCAGTGCCGGGTATGACAGCAATATTCACATTCGGTATTATAGCGCCCGCTGGAATAACAGCGAAAAGCACATGCGGGGCGGATACAAAATAATGAGCTACACAATAATGAGAGACGGACACAAACTGCGGGGTGGACACACAATGCATAGAAAACTGAATTACCTGGCAACAGCGATTATACTTTCGGGCCTGCTGCACGCCTGTGGCGGTGGCGGCGGTTCCGGCGACATCATCGACGACGGCGGCTCACCCGACAACGGCGTGGCCTTTACCGGCGTCACCTCACAGGCGCAGGTGACCGAGACCAATGCACCGGAGTTTGTCGGCGCAAGCCTGACCAACGGCACCGCCCCGGGCTCCTCAACCAGTGTCGTGGGGGTGGTTACCGAAAGTGATGGCGCCGCGGGCCTGAGCAACCCGGACCTGGCCCGGCTGTTCGTCCAAATCGCCAGCGCCGGCATTGCGCCGTCGGTATCGACTTCAGTGGTTGGCGTGGTGGTCGGCCCGGTTACCGAAAACTGCAGCGGCGGCGGCACCCTGAGCATCGAAATGGACGTCAACCAGAGCAACGGCAGTTTTACCGGCGAGGTCACCCTGGACGGCTGCGTCGAGGGGGGCCAGAGGAACGACGGTGTCATGAGCTTCAGCGGTTCGTATGACCTGCAGGCCGAAGCGTTTGATTCCGCGCTGACATTTTCCTTCAGCGCACTCAATATCACCTCCCCCGGCACCGCTGCGCCAATCGATATCACCGCCAACGGCAGTATGGAATGCGATCTCACCACCATCGATACCGCTTTCGCCTGCACGCAGGATATGGATATTCGCGATAATATCAGCGGCGAAACCTTCCGCAGCGAAAACCTGGCCACGGTTCTCAGCCCCACCACGGGCGGCTCCGCCATGAACATAACGGGGAATTTCTATCACCCCGATCACGGCTATGTGGAGATCGTTACCAACACCGATCTGGTGTGGGCCGATGGTGCCGCCTGGCCCTCCTCGGGCGTTATCCGGCTGCTGGGCAGGTCGGGTTCGAATGCGCGTATTACCGTCATTGACGACACCCAGTACACTCTCGAAGTCGACAGCGATGGCGACGCTGAGTTCGAAGTCATCAGCCTCGAGGACTGGCCCTCTTGAACTGCGGTGCGGCCTTCGCGACTTCAGCGAAGGCCGCCGCCGCTGCATGCAAAGCCGCCGCCGGCGCCTGGCTGATCACCGCCATCGGCACCGCCCCGGTTAGCGCGGCGCAAACCCGCTTGCAATTGACCGGCGGTCTGACAGTCAGCGACTTCGACTTCCGCGAGTTTGACAGCCGCGGCGATACCCTGGTAACAGAGCAGGGCGATATTGCCGGTCTGCTGCTGCACGGCAGGATGATTTCCGAACCCTATTTTGCCGGGATAAAACTGCGCTACAGCCGCGGCAAGGTCGACTACCGCGCCTACCCGGGCAATGCCAGGCTGGTATCCGATACCAAGCAATCCATCCTCAACTACTCGCTCTTCGCCGGCCGCCAATGGCAACTTGCAGAGCGGCTCTCCCTCGATGCGGCTCTGGGCATCGGCGAGCGCCGCTGGCGGCGCAATATCCTCTCGACAGCGACGGCAGGCGGGCTGGATGAGGACTACCACTGGCCTTATATGCACCTGGATTTTGGCACTCACTACGCTATCGACACCAGCAACACGCTCGGCCTGGGCTTGAGCTGGTACGAAGTGCGCAGTGCGGATCTCAAAGTCAGATTCAAAAACCGCCAGTTCGACACCACCACCCTCGACCTGCCGCACGGCGACGGCTTGCAGATATCCCTGGCATGGCGGCACCGCTGGTCGGAGTCGGTAACGTTTGTATTGGCGCCCAGCTATCGACAGTGGCGAATACCCCGCAGCAATGCCTTTGCGCTGTTCAGAGGCGGCCTGCCGACCAACAGCAGCGTTATCGAGCCGGAAAGTGAGACCGATATCGTGGCGATCGCCTTTTCCATCACGCGACAGTGGTAAGCGCTGCCTGCCCCTCCATGCCTGGCTGACAGTTGCCCCGGGTCGACGCGGGCAACTTCAGCCTGCCCCAGTCATGCTGCTGTGCAGCCTTAGCCCCACAGGGCCGGCGAAGGCACGGCGATCACCCCGTTGTCATAGCGCAGGGCGTGATCCCGATCCGCGGTCAGAAACAGCGGCCCGTCGAGATCGACAAACTGGCACAGCTGGGCAAGCACAAAGCCCGGCGCCATCGCCAGCGAGGTGCCGAGCATATTGCCCACCATCAGCTTCAGCCCGCGCGCCTGCGCCTGCCTGGCCAGGTCCAGTGCCTCGGTCAGGCCGCCGGTCTTATCGAGCTTGATATTGATCATCTGGTAGCGGCGCGCGGCCTGTTCCAGTTCGCTGGTATCGAGGCAGGATTCGTCGGCACACAGGGTAACGGGTGAGTCGTAGCCTTCCAGCTCGGCATCAGCGCCGCGCGGCAGCGGCTGCTCGATCATCGCCACGCCCAGTTGTTTGAAGCGCGGCGCAAATTCCACCAGTTGCGCAAAGCTCCAGCCCTGATTGATATCGACGACAATGTCGGCCTCGGGCCTGGCTGCGCGAATCGCTTGCATGCGCTCGAGATTCTGCTCGCTGTCGAGTTTGACCTTGATCTGCGGTGTATCCAGGCCGCGCGCCACTGCCGCCATGCGCTCGGGTGTATCCACGCCCACAGTGGCCACGGTATTCACCGGCGCGGCCTGCATGTCGGTCAGCTGCCAGATGGACGCTCCGCTCGACTTGGCCTCCAGGTCCCACAGCGCGCAGTCGACGGCATTGCGGGCGCCGCCGGCGGGCAGCAGCCGGCGCAGCGCCTGGCGATCGGCGCCCTGACGCAGCGCCGCCTCGGCGCCCTGCGCCTGGGTCAGTATGGATTCGGCGGTTTCATCGCAGTAGTAAACGCCCGCGGCCTCGCCGCGCCCGGTGACGCCACCCTCAGTGACCTCCACGACCAGTGTGCGCAGGTCGGTAAAGGTATGGCCGCTGATTCTGAAAGGGCTTTTCATGGCCCAGGTTTCGATGGCGAAGCTGATATCGCGCATTGATCGCTCTCCTTGGTTCGGTGACTTTCTTAAAACCCGCTTAAACCCTGCTTAAACCCTACTCAAGACTGAAAACAGCTGCGGATGCGCGCCAGAATGGGTTCGCAACCGTCGGCAATCGGGTCCACACAGGGCAGCTGCAGTTCCTCGGCGAGGGCTGACAGATAGGCCTGGCGCTCGGCCGGCGGCAGTTCCGAGGTATTGACACTCACGCCGACGCACTGGATGTCCTCACTGGTAACCCGGCCGCAGCGCAGGTTGAGATCCATACACTCGGCCACGGACGGAATGCCGGCACCGGCGGCACCGACAATACTGCGGCGGGTGGCATCGTGACAGACGACAATGGCGTCGGGTTGCGAACCGTGCAGCAGGCCCAGGCTGACGCCGGCATAGGCCGGACTGAACAGCGAGCCCTGCCCTTCGATGACATCCCAGTGCTGCGCTTCATTGTCCGGCGAGATCACCTCGGCGGCGCCGGCGACAAAATCCGCAACCACTGAATCGATGGGTACGCCGCTGCCGGCAATCATAATGCCGGTCTGGCCGGTGGCGCGGAAGGTCGCCGCCATACCCGCCCTCTGCATCGCCTCAGTCATCGCCAGCGCCGAATACTTCTTGCCCACCGCGCAGTCGGTGCCGACCATCAACAGGCGCCGGCCGCTGCGCTGTCTACCGCTGCCGACGGGCAGGCCGGCGGGCGGCACGCGCACATCGATCAGCGCCGCTCCCGACGCCTTGGCGGCGGCAACGATATCGGCAAAACCCTGCAGGCGCAAATGCAGGCCGTTGACCACATCGAGGCCGGCGGCAGCGGCTTCGGCCAGCACGCTGATCCAGCGCGGGCCGACGGCACCGCCTATCGGCGCCACGCCGATGACGATGCTTTTCACCCCCGCCGCCACCGCCTGTTCAATGCTCATATCGGGCACCCCCAGATCGAGTTGGTTGCCGGCAAAGCGCAATTGCCCGGCAACCAGTGAGCGGCGCCACTGCACAATGCCAAAACCGGTCTTGGCGAAGGTAGCTTCATCGGTATCGCCGATAAATATCAAATACGGAGCCTTGAGCTCAATCCGGGTGAGATCAGTCATAGGATACCTGTACGCTTGGGTGATCCAGCGCAGTGAATCACATCGGTTATTTGTTCTTTGATGGGCGCAATCACCGCCGGCACCGGAAACGGCACCAGCAGTCGACATGCCGACCACTATGTAAAAGCAAAGGACGGCGGATGTCGATAAGCCAGCTGACCCTATTTTACGCTACAATAGCGCCAACTGGCGCCAATAATGCAAATATCCTGGGAATATTCAAGAGAGAGACCGTGCGTGCATAAAGACTTTGCCGACAACCTGGCGCTGCTGTGCAGCTACTATCAGTCCGTCACGGAAGTCTGCCGGCGACTGAAAATCCACCGCTCCCAGTTCAACAAGTATCTGCGCGGCAATACCTTTCCGGCGCGCCACACGCTGCGCAGGATCTGTGACTTCTTCGGCGTCGAGGCGCACGAAATTCTGCTGCCCGCACACCAGTTCAAACAGCTGCTGCAGGTGCGGCCGACCCGATCCAGCAGCGCCGCCGCTGCCGCCTACAGCGAACATATCGCCCTGCTGCAGCGGGTCAGTTCGGGCGCCATTGCCGGCTACGCCGGTTTTTACTTCGAGTACTACTACTCCATGACCTATCCGGACTCTATCCTGCGCGCCCTGGTGGCACTGGGCTGGGACGGCGAGGCCGCCTATTTCAGCCGCGCCGAGAGGCTGGCGCGGGAACACAGCACGGAGCGGGCTTTCACCTGCCGTTACAAGGGAATGGCCTTCCATCTGGCGGAGCGCCTGTTCCTGCTGGATTACGAATCCCTGACGCAAAACGAAATCAGCCAGACGGTTTTATTTCCCACCTACAAAAGCCGCACCACTTACCTGACCGGCCTGAGGCTGGGGGTGGCGGCGGACGGCCTGCGCCTGCCCACCTGCGTGCGTGTGGTCTACGAAGTGCTGGGAACCGATATCGATATGCGCGCGGCGCTAAGGCTTTGCGGTTTGTTTGACCGGGCATCGGAGGCGATCGCGCCGGAGGTCAAAAGCCTGATTGACAATCGGGTGGCAGAAAGTGATCGGCATTTTGCCGCGGTGGCGCTTTGAGCGGCTGTCGCCACAGCCCAGCTCCCACCCTCTGGCAACCTCGGTTGGGGCGCGATGTAAGCCGCCATATACCGGTTATTCCAGGCGGCAGGCACGCAGTTGGCGGTCCACCGCCTGCCAGGGCGCCGCTTCCAGAGCGATCATCTCCACCCGGCTCTCGGCAGCCGCAGCGATCACTTGCTGCGAAATCACGGCACGCATTTTATTGATCGTCAACCAGCCTTTTTCCGTGGCAAACACACCTTTTATCCGCGGGATCTGCAGCTGCCTGAACAACGCCATCAGGCTGCCGCTGTCGAAACGCCAGCTGGCCGAGAAACGCCAGCCACTGCTGGCGCCAAACTCCGCCGCATTCTCCACCCGGGCCACCCCCTGGCGATCAAACTCGACGGGCTTTACATTTACGGGTTGTTGCCCGGCGTGAGTGCGATGGACATGGGTAACATTGGCAGTCGCCCTGCCAGCCGCATGCGGCGCATCCAGCCAACGCCACGGCAGAGCGCCAGCGGCAATCTGCGCCACCCGCGCCTTCGGCGGTGACAAGGTGCCGGCAAACTGCTGAAACTGCTGTAAATGAGCGGGCTCGGCAATATCCGCCTTGCTGGCCACGAGGATATCGGCCAGGGCGATCTGCTGCTTAAATGCCGGCAGCGACATAAACTGCGGATCGCTGCAACACCAGGGATCGACCAGGCAGATAAGCGCGCGCATATCCAGCACACCGGCGTACTCATCGCCGCAAAACTGTGCCAGTACCTGTCCGGGGTGGGCCAGACCGGTGGGCTCGATAATCAGGCGATCGGGCTTGTGAGCGTGAATCAGCTGGTTTAAAGCCAGCCGCGAGGGCAGCCCCGCCGCACAGCACATACAGCCTCCGGGCACCTCCTTGACGGCGATACCGTCGGCATTGAGCAGCGCCCCATCGATACCGACTTCGCCAAACTCATTGACCAGCACCGCCCACTTCTGCGCCGCCGGTTTGGTCTGCAACAAATAGCGAATAGCAGTGGTTTTCCCCGCCCCGAGAAAACCGGTAACAATATTCGTCGGAATCTCCCGACCAAAACCCTTCAACCCCATCACAACCCCCCCACTAATCACTAGTAACTAGTCACTAGTGACTAGTTACTAGTGATTGTTTCAACCAGATAATCGACAAACATTTTCACTTTCGGCGACAGGTGGCGGTTGCCCGGATACACCGCCCACATCGCCGTATCGGTGGGCTGGTACTGCCGCAGCACACTTTCCAGGCTGCCGCGGCAGAAATCGTCCTGCAGATAAAACGCCGGCAGCTGCACCAGGCCCAGCCCGCGCCGCGCCGCCTCCAGCAAGGCGTAACCGTTATTGCTGCGCCAGCTGCCCTCGACGCGGATATCGGCGACATGGCCGCCGGCCTGGCGAAAGCGCCAGGTCGGCAGCGAGCCGGCCAGGCAGTTATGGCGCTTGAGCGCGTCAATGGAGTCCGGTTTGCCGTAGCGGGAGAAATAGTCGCGACTGCCACAGATATGCAGCCGGCGCTCGACGATGCGGCGGGCGATCAGTGACGAGTCCTTTAACACGCCGGCACGGATGGCCAGGTCGTAGCCCTCGGCCACCAGGTCCACGGTGCGGTTGGTAAAATCCATATCGATACTGAGCTGCGGGTGGGCGCGGGCAAAGGCCACCGCCGCCGGCGCCACATAGTGCTCGCCAAAACCGCTGGGCACTGTCATCTTCAGGGTGCCGCGCGGAGTCGCCTGCAGGTCCATGACGGCCCGATCCGCCTCCTCCAGACTGCCGACGATCTCACGACAGCGCCGGTAATAGGCCTCGCCGATTTCAGTCAGCGCCAGCCTGCGCGTGGTGCGGCTGAGCAATTGTACACCGAGGCGGTTTTCCAGCCAGCTGACGGCGCGGCTGACATGGGATTTGGAGACATTGAGACGCTGCGCGGCGGCGGAAAAGCTGCCGGCTTCCACCACGGCGGTCAATATCTCGATACTTTCCCAGCGGTTCATATCCCCAACGATTCATATCCCCAGCGATTCATACCCCAGCGATTCATATCCCAGAGATTCATGGCCCCAGCAGTTTACAGCCCCGGCGAGTCGCGGCACGATTGCCTTAGCCCCTGCGAATGTTTTCATTCTGCAACAATATGTTTTTAATAACCACTATTATCATCCCCTCAACAACAAACTATAGTAGTGGCCACTGCCACAGCGGGTGAATATACTGGTCTGGCCCCACGCCGCTGCGCGCCAAGCATAAACCGTCACAGGAGCCTCTGGAGATGAAAACCCGCGCCGCCATTGCCCTGCAGGCCGGCAAACCACTGGAAGTTACCGAGGTGGATTTGCAGGCCCCGCAGACCGGTGAAGTGATGATAGAAATCAAGGCCACCGGCGTCTGCCACACCGATGCCTTCACCCTGTCCGGCGATGATCCGGAGGGCGCCTTTCCCGCCATCCTCGGCCATGAGGGCGCCGGCCTGGTGGTGGAAGTGGGGCCGGGTGTGACCTCAGTGCAGCCCGGCGATAGCGTTATTCCCCTGTATACACCCGAGTGCCGGCAGTGCGAATTCTGCCTGCACCCGAAGACCAACCTGTGCCAGGCCATCCGCGCCACTCAGGGCCGGGGGCTGATGCCCGACGGCAGCAGCCGCTTTTCCCTCAACGGCAAGCCCATCCTGCACTACATGGGCTGCTCGACGTTTTCCAATTACACCGTGCTGCCGGAAATCGCCGTCGCCAAGATCCGCGGGGATGCACCCTTTGACAAGGTCTGCTATATCGGCTGCGGCGTAACCACCGGTGTGGGCGCCGTGGTGTTCGATGCAAAAGTCGAAATCGGCTCCAAGGTGGCGGTATTCGGACTCGGCGGCATCGGCCTGAATGTGATTCAGGGCGCGCGCCTGGCCGGTGCCGATCAGATCATCGGCATCGATATCAATCCCGCCAAAGTCGAGCTGGCAGAGAAATTCGGCATGACCGGCTTTATCAACCCCAAAGAGGTGGGCGATGTGGTAGCGGCGGTGATCGATATGACCGGCGGCGGCGCCGACTACAGCTTCGAGTGTATCGGCAATGTCAACACCATGCGCCAGGCGCTGGAGTGCTGCCACAAAGGCTGGGGTGAGTCCTATATCATCGGCGTGGCCGGCGCCGGGCAGGAAATCAGCACGCGGCCGTTCCAACTGGTAACCGGCCGCTCCTGGCGCGGCACCGCCTTCGGCGGCGCGCGCGGCCGCACCGATGTGCCGAAGATTGTCGACTGGTATATGGAGGGCAAGATCAATATCGACGACCTGATTACCCATACCCTGCCGCTGGAGGATATCAACAAGGCCTTTGATCTGATGCATACCGGAGAAAGTATCCGCTCCGTGGTGCTGTACTGAACACAGGAGACTGCCATGCAACCCGAACAGATTGCAGCCAATAAGTGTTTTGGCGGTATGCAGCTGCGCTATCAGCACCACTCGGATATTCTGCAGTGCCCGATGCACTTCTCAGTCTTTTTACCCTCGAAAGCACAGAGCGAAAAAGTTCCCCTGCTCTACTGGCTGTCGGGTTTGACCTGTACCGATGAGAACTTTGTGCACAAAGCCGGCGCACAGCGCTATGCCGAGCGCCACGGCGTGGCCGTGGTGGCCCCCGATACCAGCCCCCGCGGCGAGGCGGTGCCCGACGATCCCGACGGCGCTTATGATTTTGGTCTGGGCGCCGGTTTTTACCTCAATGCCACTGCACAGCCCTGGGCGCAGCACTACCGCATGTACGATTATATCGTGCAGGAGCTGCCGGCATTGATGGCCGCCCATTTTGCTGTCGATTGCGGGCGCAGCGGTATTTTCGGGCACTCCATGGGCGGTCACGGCGCGCTGAGTATTGCGCTGAAAAACCCTGAGAACTATCACTCGGTATCGGCTTTCGCCCCCATCAGCTCACCGATGCACTGCCCCTGGGGGCAGAAGGCGCTGGGCAATTACCTCGGCGGCGACCGCGACAGCTGGCGCCAGTACGACAGCACCGAGCTGCTTGGCCGCGCCGCAAAAAAACTGCCGATACTGGTGGATCAGGGCGATGCCGATCAGTTTTTGCATGAACAGCTGCAGCCACAACGCCTCACCGCGGCGGCACAGGCGGCAAACTATCCGCTGCAACTGCGCATGCAGGCGGGCTATGACCACAGCTACTTTTTTATTGCCAGCTTCATTGGCGAACATATCGCTTTTCATGCCGAGCTGCTTGCTGACACCGCAACCGGCTGACCGCCGTATCGAGCGGCACGAAGGTGATTAGCCGGCGCCCATATCACTTGATCGCCATCGCTTTGGCGCTGGCGATCGCCTGCGGCTGCTCCCTGTCGAAGCAGCGCCCGGCGGCGCAGCTACATGCGCTCGCCCTGGATGCCGCAGTCGCCGACCCGGAAGCGCTCGGCTGGTCGACTGCCGGCCTGAAAGCAATCAGGCGGGAGGCACAGGCGCTGGATTCGGCAGCAGTGCTGATCATCACCGCCGGCCAGGTGGTGTTTATGCATGGCGATATCGACAGAAACTTTCGCGCTCATTCGATGCGCAAAAGCCTTCTCTCGGCGCTGTACGGCATCGCTATCGCCAAGGGGCAAATCGACCCCGGCGACACGCTCGCAGAACTGGGCATCGACGACAAAACGCCGCTGACGGTATCAGAGCAACAAGCTACGGTTGCCGATTTGCTCGCCGCGCGCTCAGGTATCTATCTACCCGCCGCATCCGAGGTGCCGGCCATGCGCGCCGGCCGGCCGGCGCGGCATCAGTACCAGCCCGGAACCCACTGGTACTACAACAACTGGGATTTCAATGTGCTCGGCTCGATCTACCGCCAGCAAACAGGGGAAGATATCTTCGAAGCCTTTGCACGGCAGATCGCAGGCCCCATCGGTATGCAGGATTATGGCCCCGCAAACACCCGCTACCAGTTTGAAGACATGTCCTTGCACCCGTCTTACAAATTCCGTATCTCAACGCGGGATCTGGCCAGGTTTGGGCTCCTCTACCTTCATAAAGGCCGCTGGCAGGGCACGGAAATCCTTCCCGCCGAGTGGGTCGAGACCAGCACTCGCGCGCACTCCCTCACCGGCAGAAACGGTACCAAAGGCGGGTACGGACTGATGTGGTGGGTGTCCGCCGCAGCCGGGGGGAAACCCGCACCCCGGTATCTGTCGGGGGCCTATACCGCGAGCGGTTCGGGCGGGCACCGGCTGACCGTTTTGCCGGAAATAGATACGGTGCTGGTTCACCGCACAGATACCGACGATCGCGGTGGCGCCCGTATGGGCAGCTCGGCATACGACAGGTTCCTGGCCTACGTCCTGCGCGCCAGGCTGACTACTGCAACTGGTAGCTGACCATCGCGCCATAAGTGCGCGGAGCATTGAACAATTGCTTGCCGGAGTTATCCGCCCCGCCGGGAATGCGGAAGCTGTCATACGCCGTATCCAGATAAGCGTGACCACACTTCACGCCCGCCATTTTTCCGTTGCCACAGGTAAAACCTTTGCTAGAGCCGCACGGGCTTTGGTTTACCGGGCAGTGTGTTTGACGCGATAACCAGCCAGCCTCTGCACTTGCGTTTTCGACTGCCCCGGCGTCCAGGCAACGTCGAGGTAACACCTCGTCAAACCGCCGCCAAGTGGTTATATTGGTGAACTGATGATAGCCGGGCAGTGATCACCATGAATATTCTCTCCGCGCCCAATGCCGCTTTATTCTGGCTGGCGCTGTTGCTGCAGCTGGCTGCACTGGGCACGGCCTGGCGCCACGCCCCGTGGCGGGCACTGCTGCGTGTCAGCAGCCGCCAGCACGCGCTGCTCGGCGCCACGCTGGCGCTGGCGCTGTTCTGGCAACTGCGGGTCGAAGTCAGAGACGTGCTGGCCATACACCCCCTGGCGGTTACCACATTGACCATCGTGTTTGGCTGGAGCCTGGCGGTAATCGCCGGTACCCTCGCCTGCGGCCTGTCGCAACTGGCGGGCGACCAGCTGTGGCTGGCGTGGCCGGTAGACGGCATCCTGGCGGTCATCACCCCGGCCTGCATCACCTGGCTGGTGCTGCATATCATCGAGCGACTGCGGCACAAGAACCTGTTTGTGTATATGCTCGGCGCCGGTTTTGCCGGCGCCATGCTTTCGGTCCTGACCTGCGGCCTGGTGGCCATCGGCCTGTTCTGGCTGAGTGGCTCGCAGCAGTTACTGGCGCTTGCCGGCGAGTATTTCTACCTCTATGCCCTGCTGATGCTGCCGGAGGGTTTTATCAATGGCGCCATGGTGAGTGCCATTACCGTGTTCTGGCCGCATATGGTCAAAACCTACGACGACGGCGTGTACCTCGACCAGTAAGCGGGCCGCGCCACCGCTAAAATGTCAGCACTCGATAATGTTGACCGGCACTTCCACCACATTGACCGCCAGCCCGCCGCGCGCGGTTTCCTTGTATTTGTCGCGCATATCGCGGCCGGTTTCACGCATGGTGCGGATCACCTTGTCGAGCGAGACAAAGTGCGAACCGTCGCCGCGCAGGGCCATGCGCGCGGCGGTAATCGCCTTGATGGAGGCCATGGCGTTGCGCTCGATACAGGGCACCTGCACCAGCCCGCCGACCGGGTCGCAGGTCAGGCCGAGATTGTGCTCCATGGCGATCTCGGCGGCGTTTTCCACCTGCGCCGGCGTGCCGCCGGTAACTTCGGTCAGGGCGCCGGCCGCCATCGAGCAGGCCGAACCCACTTCGCCCTGGCAACCGACTTCGGCGCCACTGATGGAAGCGTTTTTCTTATACAGGATGCCGATCGCCGCTGCGGTCAGCAAAAAGCGCTGTATTCCCCCGTCGTCGGCGCCGGCGACAAAGCGTGTATAGTAGTGCAGCACGGCCGGTACGATACCGGCGGCACCGTTGGTCGGCGCGGTAACCACGCGACCGCCGGCGGCGTTTTCCTCGTTTACCGCCAGCGCGTAGAGCGTTACCCAGTCGGTAACCGTCAGCGGATCGGTCAGTGAGGCTTCGGGGCGGCTGAGCAGTTGGCGATGCAATTCGGCGGCGCGCCGTTTTACTTTCAGCCCGCCGGGCAGAATACCGTCGTTGCTGACGCCGCTGTCGACGCACTCGCGCATGACCGCCCAGATATGCAGCAGTTTTTCCGCAGTGTCGCGCTGCGGGCGCCAGGCCTTTTCATTTTCCCACATCACATCGGAGATGCTGAGCTGTTCGCGCTCGCAGATGGCCAGCAATTCCGCCGCGGTGGAAAACGGCAGGGCAATTTCGCGCTGGTCCTCGACAATGACATTTTCTCCGGCGGCGTGTTCGTCCAGCACAAAGCCGCCCCCGACCGAATAGTATATGCGCCTCGATAACACCTCCCCCACGGCGTCGAACGCGGTAAACTGCATACCGTTTGGGTGGCTGGGCAGTTTTCTGCGCCGGTGCAATACCAGATCGCTCTTGTCATCGAAATTGATTTCGTGACGGTCGAGCAGCCGCAAGCGACCCTGCCCGCGAATGGCCGCCACCCGCGCGCCGATATGGTCGACGGCGACAGTCTCCGGCTGTTGTCCCTCGAGGCCCAGCAATACCGCCTTGGGCGTACCGTGACCGATACCGGTGGCGCCGAGGGAACCGAACATCTCCGCCTTGATGCGCGCTACCTTTGGCAGCAGCCGCTCACTCTGCAGACTGCCGGCAAACAGACTGGCGGCCTTCATCGGGCCGACCGTATGGGAGCTGGAGGGCCCTATACCCACCTTGAACAGGTCGAAAACACTGATCGACATAGACTACCTCACTGATACACCCGTGGCGCTGGCTTACCCGGCGCGCTGATAGACCGGAAACTGCGCGCCCAGCTGCAACACTTTTTCCCTGACCTGGTCGATGACGGCATCACTGCCGCGACTGTCGAGAATATCGCACATCCAGCCGGCCAGGCTCTGCATCTGTGCCTCTTTCATACCGCGGCTGGTCACCGCCGGTGTGCCCACGCGGATACCGCTGGTAACAAAGGGCGACTGCGGGTCGTTGGGCACCGCGTTTTTATTCACGGTAATGCAGGCGGCCTCGAGCGCCGCATCCGCCGCCTTGCCGGTCATGCCCTGCTCGATCAAGTCTACCAGGAATAGATGATTGTCGGTGCCGTTGGACACCACCTTGTAGCCGCGCTGCTGAAACACCGCAGCCATACACCGGGCATTGTCGATGACCTGCTGCTGGTACCGCCGGAACGACGGCTGCAGCGCCTCCTGCAGCGCCACCGCCTTGGCGGCGATCACATGCATCAGCGGCCCGCCCTGGGTGCCGGGAAAAATCAGCGAATTGAACTTCTTGCCCAAGGGTTCGGCGCGGCGCGCCAGAATCAGCCCGCCGCGCGGGCCGCGCAGGGTTTTATGGGTGGTGGTGGTCACCACGTCGGCCACCGGCACCGGGTTGGGATAGAGCCCGGCGGCCACCAGCCCGGCGACATGGGCCATGTCCACAAACAGATAGGCGCCGGCCGCATCGGCAATGTCGCGAAACCGCTGCCAGTCCATCACCCGCGAATAAGCCGAAAAGCCGGCCACGATCATTTTCGGTTTATGCGCCAGCGCCAGCGCCGCGATCTGCTCGTAGTCCAGTTCGCCGGTAGCCGGGTCCAGGCCGTACTGTACGGCGTTGTAGAGCCTGCCGGAAAAATTCGGTTTGGCGCCATGGGTCAGATGCCCGCCGTGATCGAGGGAAAGCCCGAGAAAAGTATCGCCCGGCTGCAGCAGCGCCAGATAGACGGCGGCATTGGCCTGTGAGCCGGAGTGGGGCTGCACATTCACGTACTCGGCGCCAAACAGCTCTGCGGCGCGATCGATGGCGAGCTGCTCCACCCGGTCGACGAATTCGCAGCCGCCGTAGTAGCGCCTGCCGGGGTAGCCCTCGGCGTATTTATTGGTCAACTGTGAGCCCTGGGCCTGCAGTACCCGCGGGCTGGCATAATTCTCCGAAGCAATCAGCTCGATATGCCGCTCCTGGCGCTCCACCTCCCCCTGCATCGCCGCCCACAAGGCCGGGTCAAAACTCTCGATTCTGTCGTCACTGCCGAACATGACTTCTCCTCCCCACTTTCGCTCAAGCGGCCCGGCACAGGCCGCTGGCGAGCCTCAAAGCCTCGATACTACGCAGCGGATGTGAATTTGTTAAATTAATAGTTAAAATAACTGTATTAATATTCTAAATTCTCAATGTAACCAGAGTTAACCAGTAAGCCGGCCGGACTGTATGAAAAACCTCCCCGTGGATACGCTGCGCGCCTTCGTCACCGTGGTAGAAGTGGGCGGCTTTACCGCCGCCGGTGAATTGCTGGGGCGTTCGCAGCCGGCCATCAGCCTGCAACTCAAACGCCTGGAAACCACACTGGGTCAGGCACTGCTGGCGCGCAACGGACAGCAGCTGGAGCTGACCCGCGCCGGCGCCGAGCTGATCGGCTATGCCAAGAAGATTCTCGCTCTCAACGATGAGGCGGTGGCGGCATTCGACTCCAATCAGGTGTCCGGCAGCCTGCACCTGGGTATTCCCAGCGAATTTGCCTCGACGCTGTTGCCGAAAATCGTCAGCCGCTTTTCCCAGACCTATCCCAATGTAGCCCTGGAAGTCACCAGCGATTTAAGCCGCAATCTGCTCGCCGATCTGGCCCGCAAGCGCTTCGACCTGGTGCTGGCCCTGCACGACAATCCCGGCGCGGCGGGCCGCGAGCTGATCAAAGTCGACGATCTGGTATGGACCGCCAGCGCCGCCTACGATCCCCACCACCACCCCGCCCTGCCGCTGGTGGCCGCACCCGAGGGCTGTATTTATCGCCAGCGCGCCATCCGCCTGCTGGACCGGCGCAAACTTCCCTGGCGCATCGTCTTTACCATTCCGGACCTGTCCGGTATCCGCACCGCCATCGAGGAGGGGCTCGGCGTCACCGTGCTGGCAAAGAGTACGGTGCCGGGCAACCTGAAAATCATGCGGCCCTCGGCGCAGTTTCCGCCGCTGGGCAAAATCGGCATCAGCGTGGTAAGCGCGGGCGGCAAGCAGAGCGAGGCCGCCAGCCGCCTGGCCGACTATCTGCAAGCCGGCCTCGCCGGCCACTAGGGCCTATTGGATCTGCAACTGCCGCTTGACGCGGGCAAAGGCCTCGATGGCAAAATCCACCTCGTCCGCGCTCAGCGCCGCCGACATCTGCGTGCGTATGCGCGCCCGGCCCTTGGGCACCACCGGATAGGAAAAGGCCACCACATAAACGCCCTGCTGCAACATGGCCTCGGCAAATTTTCCCGCCAGGGCGGCATCGTGCAGCATCACCGGCACAATCGGGTGCTCGCCCGGCAGCAGTTCGAAGCCGAGCCGCTGCAGCCCCTGGCGAAAACGCTCGGTATTGCGCCTGAGTTTATCGCGCAGATCGCTGCTGGCGGAGACCAGTTCGATGGCCTTGATGGCGCCGGCCACCACCGGCGGCGCCACGGTATTGGAAAACAGATAGGGGCGCGAGCGCTGGCGCAGCAGCTGCACGATTTCCCGGCGGCCGCTGGTATAGCCGCCGCTGGCGCCGCCCAGGGCCTTGCCCAGGGTGCCGGTAATGATATCCACCCGATCGATGCAGCCGCGCAATTCGTGGGTGCCGCGGCCGCCGGCGCCGATGAAACCGGTGGCATGGCAGTCGTCAAAGTGCACCAGGGCGCGGTATTTTTCCGCCAGCGCGCAGATTTCGTCGAGGCGGGCAATATAACCGTCCATGGAAAACACACCGTCGGTGGTGATCAGTTTAAAGCGCGCGCCGCTCTGGTCGGCGGCCTTGAGCTGCTGCTCCAGGTCGCCCATATCGTTGTTGCGATAGCGATAGCGCTGCGCCTTGCACAGGCGCACGCCGTCGATGATGCTGGCGTGATTGAGTTCGTCGGAGATCACCGCGTCCTGCGCCCCCAGCAGGGTTTCGAACAGCCCGCCGTTGGCGTCGAAGCAGGAGGGGTAGAGAATGGTGTCCTCGGCGCCGAGAAAGGTACTGAGGCTGTCCTCCAGCTGCTTGTGCAGCGTCTGGGTGCCGCAGATGAAACGCACCGACGCCATGCCGTAGCCCCAGCGCTCCAGCCCGGCTCTGGCGGCGGCATTGACCTCGGGGTGCTGGGCCAGACCCAGGTAGTTGTTGGCGCACAGGTTCAACACTTCGCCGCCGCTGCTGATACCGACATGGGCGCTCTGCGGCGTGGTAATCAGGCGCTCGTGCTTGTACAGGCCCGCCGCTTCGATCGCCGCCAGCTCCTGACTTAAATGCTGTTGAAATTCGCCGTACACAATGGGTCTCCTGTTCGGATAGCGTATAAAATGAAGAAAATAGTTGCCATTTGTCGCCGCACCTAATGATGCCTAATCAAACAAAACTGTGCTAACCAACCGGCCCAGCTCAATGCGCTATAAACTTTGGTTAAATGTGCTGAGGATAGGCCTGCCTCTCGGCAGGGCTTTCAGAAACTCTCGACGGCAGGGATGCCGGCGTGAAGTCCCCATGGGTAAAGCGGGAATCAGCGAAGCAACGCTTCGCCCCGCGTAACGACCGAAATCTGTGATTTCGGGCCGGACCCGCTTGCGGGGGTTTACGACGTGTTTCTGAAAGCCCTGCCGAGAGGCGGGCCGATCAATTAGCACCGCTTCCCTCGAGTACGCGTTAATCTCCCACTCAAATTAACTACCGCTTCCGCACCAGTATAAACAGGCAAAGCGCCCTACTCCCAGTTAAGAATCACCTTGCTGGCCTCACCGCTGTTCATGGCGTCAAAGCCCTGCTGGAATTCGCGAAAATCCAGGCGATGACTGACCACCGGCACAATATCCAGCCCCGACTCGACCATGACCGACATTTTGTACCAGGTTTCATACATCTCGCGGCCGTAGATGCCCTTCAATGTCAGCATATTGAAAATCACCTTGTTCCAGTCGATCGCCACGTCCCCGCCGGGAATACCGAGCATGGACACCTTGCCGCCGTGACACATATTATCGATCAGATCCCTGAAGGCAGAGGCGTTGCCGGACATTTCCAGACCGATATCGAAGCCTTCGGACATACCCAACTTGCGCTGCACATCGGCCAGCTGCTCGCGCCCGGCATCCACCGTACAGGTAGCGCCGAGGCGCTCGGCCAGCGCCAGGCGGCGCGGGTTGATATCGGTCACCACCACATGGCGGGCACCGGCATGGCGGCATACCGCCGCCGCCATCACGCCGATGGGACCGGCGCCGGTAATCAGCACATCCTCGCCCAGTAGGTCGTACTGCAGCGCGGTGTGCACCGCATTGCCCAGCGGGTCGAACAGCGCCGCCACATCCAGGTCGATACCCGGGCGGTGTTCCCAGACATTGGACATGGGCAGTGCCAGATATTCGGCAAAGGCACCGGGCCGGTTGACGCCGACACCGCTGGTCTGGGAACACAGATGGCGGCGCCCCGCCATACAGTTGCGGCAGCGCCCGCACACGACATGGCCCTCGCCGGAGACGATCTGACCGGGCTTGAAATCGTTGACATTGGAGCCGGTTTCGACAATTTCGCCGACAAACTCGTGGCCCACCACCATCGGCACCGGAATGGTCTGCTGTGCCCAGGCGTCCCAGTTGTAAATATGCATATCGGTACCGCAGATGGCAGTGCGTTTTATCTTGATCAGCACATCGTTGATGCCGATTTGCGGTTCGGGAACGTCTTCCAGCCACAGGCCGGTATCGGCCCGGCGCTTTACCAGTGCTTTCATTGAGGGCTGTCCATGGTGATTTATCGCAACAGTGATTTATCGCAACCAAAGGTTTACTATAAGGGAAATTTTTCCAGCATCTTAGACAACAGATATCTACGATGCAAGAAAATTTTCCTATATAACGGAATGCTATCGATGACCGACAATGTAATAGCGAACAAGACCGGGGCGACCAAAGCCCGGGCGGCAAGCGATAAGCCCCAGACCGGGGTCGACCCCGCCAGCCAGGCGCTGTGTCACCGGGTGACCGAATTGCGCAAGAAAAACAAACTGACACTGGACCAACTGGCGGCCGCCTCCGGCGTCAGCCGCTCGATGCTGAGCCAGATCGAACGCGGCCAGGCCAACCCGACCCTGGCGGTAACCTTCCGCATCGCCCAGGCCTTCGGCATCAGTATCGGCGAGTTGGTGGATCAGCCCTGGACCACGTCCACCATTGAAGTGGTACACGGCGACGACGCCAACAACCTGTTCCGCGCCGACGCCGAGTGCCGCATCCGCACGCTGTCGCCACTGCACATGGAAAAAAACATCGAGTTTTATGAGATCCGCATAGCGCCCGGGGCACAGTTGAGCAGCGCCCCCCATTACGAGGGCACCAGGGAATTATTGACGGTAACCCGCGGGCGCGCCGCGCTGCGCTCCGGCGACAGTGACTGTACCTTAGTTGAGGGGGACTCGGCCCACTATCGCGGCGATCTGCAGCACACCATCGAAAACTGTGGTGAGCGGGAGCTGATTTGTTATCTGGTGGTTACCAGTCAATAGTGGGGTGTTGTTGTAACCGATGGTATGGGGAGCTTCAGCCAACCCGCCGCCGGCGCCCCTCCGCATCCGCGGCTTTGATCGCATGCAATACCCGCCGCGGCGTCACCTCCACCGGCTCGTTGTGGATGGTCTCTCCCTCGGCACAGGCGGTCTCGGCAACTTTGAGCAGCTCTGCATCACCGACTCCTTCCAGGCCAATATCGGCCAGCGTGGTCGGCAAACCGATGGCGCTGGAAAAATCAAATACCTGGTCGATGGTGGCGCTGGATTTGTCCGCCAAAAACATCATCGCCTGAATGCCGATCGCCACTTTCTCGCCGTGCCAGTAGGCGTGAGTGCCCTCCAGGGTGGTCAGGCCGTTGTGGATGGCATGGGCCGCGGCCAGGCCGCCGCTTTCGAAACCCAGGCCGCTGAGCAGGGTATTGGCCTCGACGATATGCTCCAGGGCCGGCGTAACGATATTCTCTTCGCAGGCAAGTTTTGCCAGGGTGCCGTACTCGAGCAGGGTCTCGTGGCAAAGATGGGCCAGCGCATAGGCCGTCATCGGCCCCACCCGGCCGGTCATATTGGCGCCGCCTTTGAGCCGGCAGTCCTCCGCTTCGAACCAGGTGGCAAAGGCGTCACCCATACCCGCCACCAGCAGCCGCACCGGCGCCGCCGTGACAATGGCGGTATCCACCAGCACGATATCGGGATTGTGGGGCAGTACCAGATAGCGGTTAAATGACCCGTCTTCGTTGTAAATGACCGACAGCGCACTGCAGGGTGCGTCGGTGGAGGCCAGGGTCGGCGCGATCAGCACCCGCCGGCCCTCATGGTAGGCAACCGCCTTGGCCGTATCCAGGGTTTTGCCACCGCCGACGCCGATAATCACATCGGCGTTCATTTCGCCGGCGATCTGCCGCAGGCGCTGGATTTCGCTGTCGCAGCACTCGCCGCCAAAGGTCGTAACACGATAGGAAACCTGCCCGTCCAGCGCGCCGCTGATGCGCTGACTGAAGTGCTCGGCAACATAGTTATCGGCAATAACCAGGGCCTGACTGCCCAGTGTCTTGGTTTCCTCCGCCAGCACATCCAGTGCCTGATCGCCCTGCACATAGCGGCCGGGAAAGATGGAAGTGGTAATCATAGTAAGGCCTTTTCAGCTGACAACAATGGAATGCTGCTACCCTACTGCGCCGGCCGGCAGACAATTTTGATCTGGGTCAAAAGCCGGCTTGATGCCAGCGGGAGAGGATTGCAGCCCAGCGTGTCAAACCACAGACAATACAAGGACAATGCTGCCATGCCCAATTGCGCCGGCCCTTTTATACCCGTCTTGCTCAGCGCCTGTATTTCATGCGCAGTCACCAGCACCGATACCCGCATACAGCCGGCGCGGGATGACCCGGCACTGCAGCGGCAGCGCGGGGAACTGCTGCAGCGCAAGTCGGTGGAGCGGATACCACAGCAGAACGAAACGGCCATCGTCGGTGAAGTGCCGGATCAGCTGCTGCACAAGCTGCGCCGGGATCTGCGCAAGCGGCTTGGCCACGACCGGGCCGCAGTGCAGCGTGCCGCGGCGGCGGTCTGGCCCAGCGGTGCGCTGGGTTGCCCCGTGCCGGGCAGCGTTTACACCCAGGCGCCGGTTGCCGGTTATCATGTGGTGTTTAAAGCGGACGGCAAATTGTGGGACTACCGCCTCAACCAGGCGGGCGGTTTCAGGCTCTGTGAAAGATCTCCGGCAAAGGTCTCTTCCCCGGCGCATCCGCCACAATAAAGAACGGGGCCTTGCGGCCCCGTTACAGTCAGATTCCGGCTAACGGTGATTTAGTCGTCGTCGCGATCGTCATCATCGTCGTCGTCATCGTCGTCGTCATCGTCATCGTCGTCGTCGTCATCATCATCATCATCATCATCATCATCATCGTCATCGTCCTTGTCCTTGTCGCCACCATCACTGTCGCTGGGCAGCGGCGTCGGCGGATCAATGCCCGGTGCGAAGAACAACAAGGCCTCGGTCTCTTCAGTGGCACCGCCGCGCGCGCCTTCACCGCGGTCGCCATTGGTCAGCAGCAGGACGCCGCTCTCCGGCGTGTTGCCGGGGAAGGTACCGGTATCGAGCACTTGCAGCGTGCCTGAGGCCCGAGCCGGCAGATCGCCGCTGGGAACACCCAGGAAGCGCTCGCCGAAAGGTGTAACGGTGATGCCGCCGATCTGATCGCCGGGTCCGCCGTTATAGATATCCACGGCGTTGACAGTGATATCGACATTGGTGGCCAGAATGTCCGCGGCGCTCAGTCCGAGCTGCTCACCACAGGCGAGCAATACCGTATTGCCGGTATTGGTGGCGTGCTCGGCAAAGAAGAGGGCGGCGGCCTCGCCGGTGCTCAAATCCACCACCCAGGATACCTGGCGGCCGTCGCTGAACTCGTCGAAGGAAAAATCCCGGTTGGTCAGCAGATAGTCACCGACACCGTCGCGATCGGTATCGAACTCAATCTCATGACTGACCGGCACCAAATGGGTCTGGCGGTCCCAGGTATTGATAGCAAACTGCCACAGAAACTCCGCCGCACAGAACCCGCTATCGACCGCAAAGGTGCTTACCCCGACAGCGCGCAGATCGGGCGTCGGTGACTCCTGTCCGCGTTCGCCGCGCGGCAGTTCGTCACTGAGGCCGATCACCGAATAGGCATCGTTTTGCGCAACCCCGGCACCCCTGTTGACCAGGCCGATCGAGCTGCCGCCGAGAGCAATGCGGTCACTGTCGGCAACAACCCGGGCAGACTGGCGCGGCAGCACATGCCAGGGCAGAGCGATTTCCTCTCCGCCTCTGTCCTTCAGCAGCAGGTAACCGTCGTATTCCGCAGCCGTCAGCGCCGCCGGATTGTTGCCGTCGACGCCGGAGTTCATGGCATTGCCGCTGAGTCGGCGCGGGTCGATGCGGAACAGCATGGTAAAGCGTCGCGACCCGTGCGCTTTGACACTGACACGGCGTTTCTTCGGGTACACCGACACGGCGCGGGAGACCTCGTCATCGGCAAAGCGGAAGGTCGGTGTTACCGTAATGCGTTTGCGCTTGTTGGACAGGTTGCGTACTTCCACCGTGCGCCGCACGATCATCGGCTTGTCCGCATCGATAAAGCCCAGCCCCAGCGAGGGCTGATCATCGTCGGGCGAATAGGCCATGAAGCTTGCCGCTGCCGCCGCGTCAACCCGCAGCTCGCCGCCGCCGATACGGGTAATTTCAGTCAGTCCGCCGGTGGTATCACTGATGATATCGCGATAACCGTTATTCACCAGCAGGGTCTTCAGTTCCAGCGGTGAGCAGTTACCGGAGCGACCGTCGTAGTCATCATAGTAGTCATCATCGTCGTCGTCATCGTCGTCGTCATCGTCGCCGCGCTTGCCCTGCACCCGGCAGGCCTGCTGCAACAGTGCCGCCGCGCCGGCAACCATGGGGCTGGCGCCTGAGGTACCGCCAAAGGGCGTGCGCAAGGTGCCGGTGGCCACTTCGGCGGAAATCGAGGCGCCCGGCGCGCCGATCTCCGGCTTGATGGCGTTGAAAGACATATCGGGACCGCGCGCGGTGCTGCTGACCGTGCTGCCGACCAGCGGCTGGCTGAACGCCGGCCCGAACTGCACGACGGCGCCGCCGGCGCGCAGAATATCGCCGTCGGCCTGGCTGATATTAAAGCCCGGGATATTGATCGCCGAGCCGCCGCCAAAACCACCCGGGAAGGGAGCCTCCGGTGTGATCAGCATCACGATGCCGATGACACCGCCGGCGTTTTCGACATTGCGGATCTTGTCGCTGAAGTTGCAGGCACCGCGATCCACCGCCACAATCAGCCCGCTGAGATCGCCGTTAAAGGGTGCACAGCCATTCAGATTGCTGCCATCGAGATCGCCATACTGTACCGGGCCGCTAATCAGTCCGGCGGGGTCCGGCGTCCAGGCATACTTAACAGCTTCATAGAGACCCGCAGCGGCCTCCGGCTCAACCACGTTCATATCAAAATCGATGGCCGAGGGCACCTGGGTCTGCGCTACCGCCAGCGCTGTGGCCGCCGATGACGGAGTGCCGGTGCAGTAAGGCGCATCACCGCAGTTACCCGCAGAGGACACTGTCAGTACACCGAGCGCCGAGGCGTTGTCCACGGCGGCGGACAGATCATCGTCGAACGGCTGGCCATAGACGGCGCCGAGCGACATATTGATGATATCCACCCGATCGTCGGTGTCGCCGTCACCGTTCGGGTCCACGGAAAACTCCATGCCCAGTATCAGTGAAATACCGTTGCAAAGATTGGAGACCGAAGCACAGACCTTGACCGCATAGATATCGGCGCCGGGAGCAACCCCATTGACACCGCCAATGATATCGGCAACGTGAGTACCGTGGCCGGCAAAGGCGCCGGGTACCAGCGCCAGGTCATCCAGGGGGTCGGGATCCAGCAGTGGCGGGTCACTGGTGCCGCCGGGTCCGTTGGGCCAGACATTGCCGAGGAAGTCGAAACCGCCGACTACCTTGGCAGTGGGGAAGGTGCCGGGCTCGATAATGGTGCCATCATTGGCAATGTAATCGGCGGGATCACCGGAGCCGCCCAAATCGGCGTGGGTATAGTCCACACCGCTGTCGAGCACCGCCACGCTGACGCCGCTGCCGTCAAAGCCAATCGCCTGCACTACATCGGCACCCACATAGGGCACCGTCTCGGTCAGATTGACACTGTAGTGACCCACCGGATTGATACTCAGCACATCCTTGTCACGAGCAATTTCCGCCAGCGCCTTGGCCGGCACTTCCAGAAATACCGCATTGAGCACATGTTGCACGCGACCGAGCACCTTGACTGAGGGTGTGCTGGACTGACAGCGGCTGACAAAATCGTCCTGCGCCGCCTCGAGCGCATATTTGTGCGTGCGCCGCGCGGAGGCGTAACTGGCCGTCATATTCGCAGTCGCTGGCGTCTTCAGGCGCACGATCACCTGCTGCATACCGGTGGCATTCACCAGCGATGAATGCAGTGCCGGGCGCGAGCGTTGTTGCAGCGCATCCTTCACATATTGCGGGCTGTCGAGTTTCAAGTCCCTCACCGCCGGGCGCGCTTCGTCGAGACTGCTTCGCCCCGCCATGCGATCGGCGGCGACGGCCGCAGACGCAACACCGAGCGACGCCACCACCAGCAGCAGCCGCAAGCGCTGTCTGTAAGAGTTTTTAACAAACTTCATTGGGTTACCTCCCAGGTTCGTTTAATTAGACACAGGCTTATGCGTCGCAGCCAATTGTTGTCGCATTTATTTGCGCACGCTGCAGACGATTTTTTCGCATTGCTTGATTCGGTTACAGAGACGGTTGGTAGTCGCAAGTCCTCAAGGCCAAAGCCCTGGAATTTGCCATTGACGGGCACAAAAAAAACCGCCGCTTGCCGGCCGCCAAAAGACGATTTACGCCGGGAGAAATATAGAGAAAATATAGGCGGCTGTTTCAACCATGGCCAGCCGCGCGCGCCTGCAGTCGTATCACCGGCAACGTGGCGACAAGTGTGCTAAAAGCCTCAGCGGCTGCCTGCAAACACCGCAAGCTCACAACGAGTTTTCGCTGCGCAGATACGCAAAACATCAACGCTGCCGGCGCCGGTGAGGCGATCTCAGCAAGATTGCAGGGCGGGCTGTGAAAGGCGATGCAAAGCGCCCGCACCCGGGCGGTGGACTATGCGGCGGGCTAGGCGCCGGGCGCCGCTGGCGATTCTCCAGTGGCGGGCCTGTTGACAACGCGCCGGGTCGAGGCCGGGAAGTCCTGCAGCAGGGCCCGCGATCGCGACGGCCTTGCCAACAACTCACCGCCGCAGTTGGGGCAGCGGTGCGCCAACTCGCCTGCGGCGCACTCGCGACAGAATGTACATTCGAACGAACAGATCAGTGCACCGCCTTCATCGGCCGGCAGGTCGCTGTCGCAGCGCTCACAGTTGGGTCTCATTTCCAGCATGCAATACTCCTCACTCAATCAGTCTCCCGACCGGCTTGCAGCTCGGCCGGCAGTGCGGCTGTGCAGCACCGATTACGCTGCCGGGATTGTAAGCGACAGCCGGCTATGGCATAAAGGACAAGATGACCTCCTTTTCAGCCAGATCAATGACGGGCAGTTTGTTGCCGGACAACACACAGCCCTTGCACCGCGCCGTGTTCCTTGTTTACCCCCAGGTTTCGGCGTTCGA
>JANQMH010000028.1 GCA_028280195.1 Exilibacterium sp. | reverse complement strand
AGCGCCACTCGTCGTTGCTCGTCACTCATTTGGAATGACCAAACCACGCTCCTCGCGCCTAGATTGGCGCTTTGTCAGGCGCAACAGAGCTAACTCAATTAGTGTCAACAGGCCCTAGGTGCGGGACCATAACCAACTGGAGCTATTGGTGACAATATCATTTGTCATCAAAAAATTGACAAATGTCTAGAAGACAGACACTCAGGCAACTGGGCCTCGATGACAAGGAGATCAGCGTCTACCTGGCGCTGCTGCAGCTCGGGCCCGCCTCGATCCGCGATATCGGCGACAAGGCCGGCGTCAACCGCGGCACCACCCACGAGCTGCTCAGGGGCCTGTTGCGGCGCGGCCTGGTAACCCTGCAGCCGAAGGGCAAACGGCGGCATTTTTGCGCGGAAAATCCGCGCCGGCTGCTGGAGCTGGCGCATGAGCAAAAGGCCAGACTGGAGCAGGCCAGCGCGCTGCTGGAAACAGAGGTGATACCGGATTTGCATCTGCTGAAGCCGGACAGCAGTGATACCCAGGTAAGGTACTACGAGGGTGACGACGGCATCGAGTTCGTACTCAAGGATATCCTCAATACCGCAGAAAACAGCGGCGACAAGAGCTACAGTGTCTATTCCTCCAAAGTGATTCGCCGCCACCTCTATCGGCCCTTCCCGACCTTCACCCAACAGCGGGTAAAGCGCAATATCCGCGTCCGGGCAATTGCCATCGGCGAAGGCGGCGACGAGGCGCAGCTGGCGGAGCGCAAGTGGATCGACAGCGATAAACCCGTCGGGCAGGCCAGCTATGTCGCCATTTACCCGCCCAAATGCGCGATGATTTCGCTGCAGGAAGGGGATTATCCCAGTGCCGTGGTGATAGAATCGCCGGCTGTCGCCCAGGCTCTGCAGATATCGTTTGATATGTTGTGGAAGTTACTTTAGCGCGGCAGGCAATCCCCGGCGGCCGCCAGCTGCTCTCTGGCAGCGCTATTGATACAGCATTGCCCGGCCCTCAGGCTGGGTTTTGAAGCGCCGGTGAGTCCACATATACTGGGTCGGCGATTTGCGGATGCAGTTTTCCAGTGCCTGGTTGATCAGCCTGGCATCTTGCTCGTCGCTGCCGCTGGGAAACGCATCTGTCAGCGGTTGAAACTCGAGAAAGTAACGGTCTGTATGCTCTTGGCGATAACAGGACATGGCGACCACCGGGGACTGATTGAGTTTTACCAGGCGGCTGGTAGCGGTGATGGTAGCGGCATTGACACCGAAGAATGGGGCAAACACCGAGTGTTTTCTGCCGTAATCCTGGTCGGGGGGGTACCAGACCACCTCATTTTTTTTCAGTGCACGGGCAATGCCGCGCATATCTGAGCGCAGAATGACCGACTTCATAAAGCGGCTGCGTCCTTGCAGAATGTAGCGATCCATCAGCGCATTGTTATTGGGGCGATAGATTGCACAGGGGTTGCAGACCAGCGACACCAGTGCCCCGCCAAAATCCAGGTGGCTGTAGTGCGCACCCAGCAGGATCACCCCTCTGCCCCGGGCATGGGCCAGCTGCAGGTGCTGCAATCCCCTTATGGTGACCTGGTCGCGAAAGCTCTCGGTGGGGCGGTGGTAGGCGTTTGCCGCCTCCGCCAGCCCCAGCACATTGTTGAACAGAACTTCCCGTACTTTGCCATTGCGCGTTTCCTCGTCCCACTCGGGAAAACATAAACGCAAGTTGACATTGACGATATGCCGTCGCCGCCGCGCGAATGTATTGGCCAGCATACCCAGTATCCGGGCGATCCTGTATTGCAGTGGCCACGGCAGCGGGGCCCAGCAGCGCAACAGGGCAATGCCCAGCCAGGTGGGCCAATAGCGGGGAGAGTAAAGCGTTTTTGGCGTCGTGCTCAATGGCATATCCTACTGCTGTGGATGGTAAAAAACCTGCCGAGTATAGCAAATGTGAACTGCCGGGATAGCTAAGCGATCGGCTGTTCTGCCAGCGCGGGGATGGTCCTGGCGCCGCCCGTTTGTTTATGGCCACCGGGTGGACGCTGGGAGAAACACCGGTAAACACAGGGCAGGGAGTGTGAGCCCGGTTTTGGGCTCACTCGGAGAAGGTCTGATCCGGTACTTGGCCGGGTGTTGTTTTTCAGGCTGGCGACTGCTGCCAGGTGAATTTCGCAAAGGGTGGATCAAGCGGCGTTTCGGCAATATGATTGGTATAATTGCTCATCACTTTTTGCGCAATGCCGAGGATCACTTCCAGCACCTGGCGCTGAGTAAAACCGGCGCCGATAAAGGCGTCGATGTCCTGCTCGCTGACGCGGCCGCGCTGGCGCACCATTTTCAGGGTGAAGGTGCGCAGGGCCTCCAGCTTTGCCGGCAGTGGTGTGCCGTCGCGCAGCGCCGCAGTGATGTCGGCGCCGACACCGGCCGTATTGGCGATGGCGGTATGGGCGGGCACGCAGTAGTGGCATTCGTGCTCGACGTTGATGGTCTGCCACACCACAGTCAACTCGTCGTCGTTGAAGGAGGTATTCTGAAACAGACTGTGGGCCTGCTGGTAGGCTTGCAGCAGCTCTGGCGCCGCTGCCATGACCGCGTGCAGATTGGGTATCATACCGAAGGCTTGCTGCGAGTTTTCCAATAGTGGTTTGCTGTCTTGCGGCGCCGTCTCGGCGTTATACAGGGTGAAGGGGTCCATCTTCGGATCCTCATGAGTGAATAGGGGTGGGCGAAATATTGATGTAATCGATCGCTCAGAATAGTATTCGCAGCTGAACGATTGTTCAAGTAAAATCTTGCGGTGTTTTCAAGACAAACAGGGGATTCGGGTCTATGGGCAGACAGCAGCGTTACCAGCGGGGTGAGACGGTCGACAAGGCCATGCGCCTGTTTTGGCGCCATGGTTTCAGCGGTACCTCCATGCGCGATCTGGAAACGGAGCTGGATATGCGTCCCGGGAGTATCTATGCCAATTTCGGCAGTAAAGAGGGCCTGTATCTGGAGGTACTGGAACAATACGCCCAGTATACCGGCGAGGGCCTGGGAGCGGCGATAGAGGCGCAGGGAAGTTTTCTGGGCGGGCTCAGGCAGTTTTTGCACAGCCTGGTGATCGGCGACGGGGTGGAGCCTCCCGGCAGAGCCTGCATGCTGGCCAAAACCCTGGCGGATCTGGAACCGGCAAACGCCAAATTGAAGGGCCGGGCGGTTGAACTGATGGCGGCCTTCGAGCAATCGCTACGCGAGCTACTGGCAGTGGCGAGACAGCGCGGGGAACTGGGAGAGGCCGCCGACACCGATGCCCTGGCGCGCTTCATCCAGATCCAGATTACCGGCATACGCGCCTATGCCGAATGCGGCCGCACCGCCGCCATTCTCCAGGGCCACATCGAAGACGTACTGGCCGCCATCGAGCACAAAGCGGCAACCAATCCAACAGTCACTAGTTGCTAGTCGCTAGTGGTTAGTGGTTAGTAGATGCTAAGTTCGAGAATTAGGAGAGTTATCTATGATGAAGGTTATTGTATTGCGTCACAGCGACCCAAAACTAATCACTAGCGACTAACCACTAGCGACTAGCAACTAGTAAAATCCCGCCTGCTCCTCCGCCCGACGGTAGTCACTCTCCAACATACTGCGGCGATACTCCAACTGGTTGATATCGCTTTGCAGGCGGCCGATTTGCCGCTCCATTTCCTTGATGTCGCTGAGCAGCACGGAGCGCTGGCCTTTACTGGTGGTATCGCTTAGCAGTAACCCTTCCTTTTGGGCAATGCTGCTGCGCAGGCTGTCGATCTTGTTGCGCTTCTGCTGCGCCTGGTTGCGCGCCTCGTTGATATCCTGGTCGATATTGTAGAGGCGGCGGCCCTGTTCGTAGCCTGCCAGAAACTCGCCCTCGAGATAGTCCGGGCACACACCCTTGTAGCCGTGCCCGGACTTGCCGTGGTAAAAACCCGATGCACTCTGGCAATAGTCTCTGAGCCCCTCCTCGCGGCCCGCCTGGTAGGCGTCCAGGTCCGGTGTGACGCCGTGGGCGGCACAGGCCTCGCGATGTTCACCCAGGCGGCCGGGCAGCTCGCCGCGGGAGCCGTCTTCCATGCCCACTGTGCGCCAGTCGGCGGTCAGGCACTCGGAGCGGTTCATGGTGGCGCAGCCGGTCAGCAGCAGTCCCAGCAGGACTACGGCGAGGGCGGGGCGGGTTGTAGCTGTCATTCTGGGCATCCTTTTTCTCTATTATCCGGGGCTCGGGGTTATTCGGGACTCGAGGTTATTCGGGGCTCGGGATTATTCGAGGTCCGAGTCATATTGCACCGGCAGCTTAGCCACCGCAATATGAATATACCCTGAATAAAGGCTTTAGCCGGCAGCGTCAACAGTCGGCGCCAACCGTTTCACAGTCTGCCGGCTGTGGATCAGCCGCCGCCAGCGGCGGCTCGGCCAGCAGCAGCTGCAGGGCCCTGTGCGCCCGCATTGGCCGGTGGCAGTAGAAGCCCTGAATCTGGTCGCAGTTGCGGCTGCGCAAAAACTCGAGGCTGGGTCTGTCCTCTACGCCCTCGGCTATCACCTTCAGGCTGAGATTGTGGCCGAGGCTGATAATCGAGCTGGCGATGGCGGCGTTGTGCCTGTTGGCGGCCAGGTCGAGAATAAAGGAGCGGTCGATTTTCAGATAGTCGATCGGCAACCGCTGTAAGTAGCGCATCGACGAGTAACCGGTGCCGAAGTCGTCGACGGCGACGGCAATGCCCATGCGGCGGATGCGGTGCAGTAGCTCTTGCGCATACGCCAGATTTTCCATCAACACCGTTTCAGTGATTTCGAGTTCCAGTACGTTTTCCGGAATCCGATAGCGCTCCACGGCCAGCCCGATGCTGCCGATCAGGTCTTTTTCCAACAGCTCGCGGGTGGAGAGATTGATCGATACGGTAAAATCTTTCGCGCCCTTGTCCAGCCAGCGGCGGATTTGCCGGCAGGTTTCCTGCAACACCCACTCGCCAAGCGGTTTGATCAGCCCGGTTTTTTCCGCCACCTGCACAAACTCGCTGGGGGAGACGGCCTTTTTGCCGGGCGGAAACCAGCGTGCCAGCGCCTCGAAGCCGAGAATGTGGCCGCTCTGCGCATCCACGCGGGGCTGGTAAAACAGGCTCAGTTCACGGTTTTCCATCGCCGCCCGCAGCCGCTGCTCCAGCTCCACATGGTGAATCGCCAGGCGCTCGAGCGCAGCGTTGAAATACTGGAAGTTGTTGCGCCCCAGTTCCTTGGCGTGGTACATCGCCATATCGGCCTTGCGAATCAGTTCCTTCGGGTCAAAACCGTCTCTCGGGAAAATACTGATACCGATACTGCAGGACACGTAGAAGCGCCGCTTGTCGATGCTGTAGGGCTGGCAGGCGGCTTCGAGTATACGGCTGCTGGTGGTAGTGGCCGTGCCGCAGGAGCGCAGGCCCTCGAGCAGCACGACGAACTCATCACCGCCGAGCCTCGACAGGGTATCGTGCTGCCGCAAGCAGCCGCGAATACGCACCGCCATATCGCGCAGCAGTTGATCGCCGCGGTGGTGGCCGCAGGTATCGTTGACTTTTTTAAAGTGGTCCAAATCGATAAACAGCACCGCCACCAGATAGTTGTTGCGGCGCGCGCAGGCAATGGCGTATTGCAGGCGGTCGAGAAACAGCAGTCGGTTCGGCAATCCGGTCAGCGAGTCGTGGTAGACCTGGTGGTGAATCAGCGCCTGGTTTTTGCGGGTTTCGGTGATATTGCGCAAGCACCAGACGCGCCCCCGCAGTTGCCCGCCGCGCAGTTTTGCCGACGACTGATACTGGTAAACACGGCCGTCGGCAAACTCCAGCAGACCGAATAAATCGCAGCCCGGCGCGTCGCTGATGCGCCGCAGTTTGTCGGCCACCAGGGCGGGGTTTTTGGCTTTCCTATACACCCGCAGCAACACCCGCAGCAGCGACTGCAAGGCGGGGTTGCGGCACTTGCCCGCGTTCATATCCAGCATATCGATGGCCATGCGATTGCAGTTCACCAGGTGCCCGCGGTCATCGTAAGCGAAGATGGCATCGCCCACGGCATCCAGTGTGGTGTTGAGGGTGGCGACGACATCCTCCAGTCGGCTTTTGGTGGCTTCCAACTCGTCGACCCGGGCCTTGACCTCGTCGTTGCGCCGGCTCAGTTCGCTCGACACCAGGTCCAGGGAGCATTGCAGCAGGCGGCGGTCGCGATCGATCTGCCCGTAGGTGCGGTCGATACTGTCCAGCAACCGCTGCCAGGTGATGCGGTGTTTTCCAGTGATTTCCCGCTTGGCAAACTTATCCAGCTGCAGGCGCCGGAGCTGGCGCTTGAGGAGCTTGTGCACGTCTAAGCTCCGGTGCTGTGACGGCTAACTGCAGATCGAATTTCAACGGCTGCGGGTGTCGCCGCGCCCTGCGGGACACCCTGAAACAGAGCGATGAGGAGAGTCATTACCTAAACCTGATTACATCCCAAGCGGTTGCGACGCGGCGTACTGGCGGTACGGAAAAAGCTGTTTACGGCACCGGCGCGATCGCGGAGCGCATATTGAACGTGTCTCAGCTGAATGGCAACTGTTTAGTGGAGACCGGCGCGTCAGAGCACATCTGCGCGCCGTTTGTGGAAATTATTTTGGCATCAACTCGGCGAACTGCTGTTGCAGGCGCTGCATTCCGCCGATCCAGCGGTCGTAGTCATTGGCTTTATTTTGAAAGTATTTTTTCACTTGCGGGTGGGGCAGGATCAGAAAAGACTCCTCGGCGATCTTTTCCACCACGGTGTCGGCCACTTGCTCGGGCGACAGCATGCCGTCGACCCCGGCGACACTGCCGCCATCGCTGCCGGCGGTCATTGCCGTATTGACGGCCTGGGGGCACAGGGCCGAGACCCTGATGCCCTGATGCCCGTGACTGACCTGCAGCCACTCGGCGCAGGACAGCGCGGCATGCTTGCTGATGGAGTAGCTGAGTGAGCCGAGCTGGGTCAGCAGCCCCGCCGCCGAGGCGGTTATCAGAAAATAGCCGCCGCCGCGCTCGAGCATGCGCGGCAGTGCCGCGCGGGCGGCGTAGATATGGGACATGACATTGACATCCCATACCTGCTGCAGGGTCTGCTTGTCCGTTTCCACCCCGCCCATGCGCAGGATGCCGGCGTTGCCGCAATACAGATCGATATGACCGCAGCTGTCCTCGGCGGTTTTTACCAGTCGTTGCACATCTGCCTCCGCAGCCACATTGCAGACCACGGCGTCGGCGCCCAGCTGCGCGGCCAGTTGCTCGAGCGGCTCGCGCTGCAGATCCGCCAGAATCAGCCGCCGCGGCCCCTCGCGCTGAAAACGCCGGGCCAGGGCCCTGCCGATGCCGCTGGCCGCGCCGGTAATCACTACGACTTTATCTGCAATAAGCATAATCCCCTCCGCCAGTAATCGCCCGCCGCGCAGCTTCGCACAGCTGCCGGCACAAAAAAAATCAAACTGCTGAATGATCGAGTATAAACCGATTGAATGCCGGCGCCTCGAGGGCCGGCCGTATTTACCGCGGGCCCTTGCGCAACGGGGCCTGCAGCGAGGCGGAGCCCCTATTTGTCAGTCAATAGGAGCGAATTTGCCATTGAGGCGTGCGCCGGAATCCCTAATCCTTAGCCACTGGCAAAACGCCGGCCGAAAGCGACTGCAGTTACCGGCAAGGCCGCTTGCCCCGGCCGTATAAACGGGTGTCGGGGCCCAGTCACCGTTCTCTCCCCTATAGAGGCTGATAGATGATCTATTCAGGTAAAGCCATCACCGTACGTGCCCTGGATAACGGCATTGCGGAGTTAAACTTCGATTTGCAGGGCGAATCGATCAATAAATTCAACGCCCTGACTACCGACGAGCTGCGCCAGGCCGGCGAGGCCCTGAGCGCGGCGGCGGCCATCAAGGGCCTGCTGGTTACCAGTGGCAAGGATGTTTTCATCGTCGGCGCCGACATCACCGAGTTCGGTAACAACTTCGGCGCTGCTGAAGAGGATATCGCCGCAGCGGTTTACCAGACCAATCAGTACTTCAATGCCATTGAAGACCTGCCGATTCCCTCGGTTACTGCGATCAATGGCTTTGCGCTCGGCGGCGGTCTGGAAATGGCGCTGTCGACCGACTATCGGGTGATGTCGACTGTCGCCAAAATCGGCCTGCCGGAAACCAAATTGGGCATTATTCCCGGTTTTGGCGGTACGGTGCGGCTGCCGCGCCTTATCGGCGTCGACAATGCAGTGGAGTGGATCGCCGCCGGCAAGGAATACAAGGCCGATGCGGCGCTGGCCTTCGGCGCGGTGGACGCGGTGGTGGCGCCGGAGCAGCTGCGCGAGGCGGCGCTGCACCTGTTGCAGCAGTGTATTGACGGCCAACTGGACTACCGCAGCCGGCGCGAAGAGAAAAAAGCGCCGCTGCAATTAAACGATATTGAGGCGATGATGTCCTTCGAGACCTGCAAGGCGGTGGTCGCCGCGCAGGCGGGGCGCCACTACCCGGCACCGTTGACCGCTGTGAAGACGATCCAGAATGCCGCCAAGATGGGGCGCGACGAGGCGCTGCGGGAAGAGGCCAAGTCGATTGCCAAGCTGGCCAAGACCGGGGTGGCGAAAAACCTGGTGAGTCTGTTTCTCGGCGATCAGGAGTTGGGTAAGACTGCCAAGCAGTGGGCTTCACAATCCGAGCCGGTGGCGCGCGCGGCGGTGCTGGGGGCGGGCATTATGGGCGGCGGCATCGCCTACCAGTCGGCTTACAAGGGCACACCCATCATTATGAAAGATATCAATCAGGCGGGCATCGATCTCGGCCTGGGCGAGGCATCCAAGCTGCTGTCGAAGCTGGTGGGGCGCGGCCGTTTGGACGCCGCGGAGATGGCCGCAGTGCTGAACAAGATCACCCCGGCATTGAGCTACGACGGCTTTGACCAGGTCGACCTGGTGGTTGAAGCGGTGGTGGAAAACCCCAAGGTCAAGCACGCCGTGCTGACCGAGGTGGAAGGCAGAATTGCCGCCGATACCATCCTTACCTCCAACACCTCGACCATCTCCATTGACCATCTGGCCGAACCGCTGCAGCGACCGGAAAATTTCTGCGGCATGCACTTTTTCAATCCGGTACATAAAATGCCGCTGGTAGAGGTTATTCGCGGCGCCAGTACCAGTGATGCCGCCGTTGCCCGCACAGTGGGCTACGCCCTGGCGATGGGCAAAAAGCCGGTGGTGGTGCGCGACTGCCCGGGCTTTCTCGTCAACCGCATACTGTCGCCCTATATGGGAGCCTTTATGGGGCTGGTGCACGCCGGCGCCGACTTTGTCAACGTCGACAAGGTGATGGAAAAATTCGGCTGGCCGATGGGGCCGGCCTACCTGTGTGACGTGGTCGGTATCGATACCGGTGTGCACGCCGGCGAGGTGATGTCGGCCGGTTTTCCCGAGCGTATGTCGCGCGATTTCAAGACCGCCAGTGAAATCCTGTTCGCGGCCGGCCGTTACGGGCAGAAAAACGGCAGCGGCTACTACGCTTACGAAACCGACAAGAAGGGCCGGCCGCAGAAGGTGGCCGATGCGGCGGTATGGGAGCTGTTGGCCCCGCACTGCGCCGAGCGGCGCGAGTTCAGCGACGAGGAGATTATCGACAGGCTGATGATTCCACTGTGCCTGGAGGCGGTGCGCTGCCTGGAGGAGGGCATAGCGGCGGCGGCCACGGACGTGGATATGGCACTGATATACGGCATCGGCTTTCCGCCGTTTCGCGGTGGCGCGCTGCACTATATCGACGATATGGGAGCGACCGCCTTTGTCGCCAAAGCCGATCAATACGCAGAACTCGGTGCGCTGTACCGGCCCACCGAGCGCCTGCGCGAAATGGCCGCTAACGGCGAGACATTTTTCGCCTAGAGATTACCAGGAGATGACACCGTGAGTTTGAATCCGAGAGATGCCGTTATTGTAGACTTTGCGCGCACGCCCATGGGGCGCTCGAAAAACGGCTGCTTCCGCAACCGTCGCGCCGAAGATTTATCCGCCGATCTGGTTAACGGTCTGTTTGCGCGCAATCCCAAAGTCGATCCCGCCGAGGTCGAAGATGTGCTCTGGGGCTGTGTCAACCAGACCAAGGAGCAGGGCTTCAATATCGCCCGCATGTTTTCCCTGATGACGCTGATTCCCCACACCGCCGGTGCCCAGACCATCAGCCGCCTGTGCGGCTCTTCCATGTCTGCGCTGCATACCGCAGCGCAGGCGATTATGACCCACAACGGCGATGTGTTTGTGGTCGGCGGGGTGGAGCATATGGGGCATCTGCCCAACGGCTTCGGCGTCGACCCCAATCCGCGCCTGGCCAAACATGTGGCCAAGGCTGCCGGCGCCATGGGCATGACAGCGGAATTTCTGGGGCTGATGCACGGCATCGGCCGCGAGCAGCAGGATGCCTTCGCCGAGCGCTCCCACCGCCTGGCGCACAAGGCGACACTGGCGGGCAATTTCGCCGATGAAATCCTGCCGCTCGAGGGCCACGATGAGCGCGGCTTCAGGGCCAGCATCAGCCGCGATGAAACCATTCGCCCCGATACCACCCTGGAAGGACTGGCACAGTTGAAGCCGGTATTCAACCCCAAGGGCGGCACGGTAACCGCGGGCAGCTCCTCGCAGATTACCGACGGTGCCTCGGCCATGATCGTGATGTCGGCCGAGCGCGCCCAGGCGCTGGGGATAGCGCCGCTGGCCAAGGTGCGCGCCATGGCGGTGGCCGGTGTCGACCCGTCGATCATGGGCTACGGGCCGGTGCCGGCCACGCAGAAGGCACTGCAGCGGGCCGGCTTGAGCCTCGAGGACATCGACTTCTTCGAACTCAATGAGGCCTTTGCCGCCCAGGCACTGCCGGTATTGAAAGACATGCAGCTGCTGGAAAAGATGGACGACAAAGTCAATCTGCACGGCGGTGCCATCGCCCTCGGCCATCCCTTCGGCTGCTCCGGCACGCGCATCACCGGCACCCTGCTGAATGTCATGCGGCAAAATGAAGGTGCGCTGGGCGTGGCGACCATGTGCGTCGGCCTGGGGCAGGGGATTTCCACTGTCATTGAGAGGGTTTGAATTCAGTTGCTAGTCGCTAGTTACTAGTTGCTAGTTACTAGTCTCTAGCGACTAGCAACTAAAACCTCACCGTAGCCTGGCTGCCTCTGTTGGATGTGCTGGTGATTTCCAGTTGCCATTGTGTCAGCAGGCAGATTCTCCGCACGATGCTCAGTCCCAGACCCATGCCCTCGTCCTGGTCTTTCTGATAGGGCTGCATCAGGCGTTGAATCTCCGGCTGATTGAAACCTTTGCCGGTATCGGAAACGGTGATGAACGAGGCGTCCGCCTTGACGGTGACCTCGCCGTTGGCGGTGTACTGGAAGGCGTTGCGAATCAGGTTGTTGATTACCACCAACAGCAGCTGCTTGGGCAGCTTTACGCTGAGCTTTGTGTCGATCAAATTTTTGATGCATACGGAATTGCTGCCCAGCAGGTATTTATTGCGCTCTATGACCTGGTCGGTAAGGGCATGCAGCTCGATAAACACCAGTGACGTCGGGTCAATTTTATCCCGCCCCATATATAGAAACGTTTCAATTAAATGGGTAACGTCCTTGTTGGCGCGCTCTATCCTTTCCAGGATGGGAATGAGTTTTGGCTCTCGATCCCGGCAGAACTGAATTGCCAGCTCCAGCGCCATTTGGCTGCTGGTGTTGGGGGTGCGCAGCTCGTGGCTGACATCGCGGGAGAAGGCCTTTTCCCGTTCGATCATATTGGTGACATGCTGCATCAGCTGGTTGATGGTCTGCGCCACCTGGCCGACCTCGTCCGGGTAGTAATCGTCCTTTAACGCATGCAGCGAGGTGTGTTCCTTGAAGTTGATATCGCCGATTTCCACCGTCAGCCGGGTCAGCGGCGATATGACGTATCGGGCAACCCGGGCCCCCAGCAGGCAGCCGAGTATGATGCACAGCAGGGCTGAGACGATCAGAAAGAAATAGGTGCCCTGGGCAGCGAATACATCCAGCCTTTTATAGCCGCTGACATCGATAAAATAGTACAGCGATTTACCTTCCTGTGGCAGCCCGGCTTTGACGATATGATACTTATGGGTATCGACCCGCAGTTCATAGATGCGATACCCCTGTGTACTCGCGGACTTGTGCTCCGTAAGCGGAGAAATCTCCAGGCTGAGGCTGTCTAACAGCGATACCCTGTTGTCCTCCTCGACCAGCTCACTGAGGCGCAGTAACATATCCCGGTCGTTGCCCAGAACAATGTTCTCCGGGTATCTGTCCTCCAAGACGGCGAAGGAACCCGGAGAGTCGTATTCCTCCAACCAGCGATATACCCGGTCGGCAATATGCCAGTTGAATAACTCATCATCATTGATATCCAATACCTTTAAGCCGACCAGGGTATAGCATATTGAGGTCAGCAGGGCGAAAAGTGTGCACGCTGCCAAAATGCGAAAGCGTAAACTATTGACAATATTCATTTATCGACCATGCGGAAGCCTCTGCTCTGGACAGTCTGAATCAGTTTCTTCGGGAATGGCTTGTCAATTATCCGCCGCAGTCGGTAAATATGGCTGCGCAGGGAATCGCTGTCCGGCAGCTCGTCTCCCCACAATTCATATTCAATCTGCTCGCGCGATACTACCCGGGGGTAACTCTGCATGAGAATGGCCAGTAATTTGAAGCTAATCGGTGATAACTCCAGCTTCTGCCCGCCGCGCTTGACTTCCTGTTTGTCGATATTCACCTCCAGGTTATCCAGCGACAGGATTTTCTCATCGCTGCCGCGGTAACGGCGGAATATCGCTTCAATACGCGCATTCAATTCCTTCAGTTCAAAGGGCTTGACCAGATAATCGTCGGCGCCGCAGGCGAATCCCTCCAGCTTATCCTCCAAAGTATCCCGCGCAGTCAGAAATAACGCCGGTGTGGTGTCATTTTTCTGCAGGCGCAGTGTCTTGCACAGCGTTAAACCATTCATGCCCGGCATGGCAATGTCGAAAATATAAACATCGTATTCATTGTTGATAGCCTGCTGTAGACCTGCGCTGCCGTTGTAGGCATAGTCACAAATATGCCCCTGCAGCTCGAGGTATTCAGAAATGCTGGCTACTATATCCTCGACATCTTCAACCAACAGTATTCTCATTGCCTGTCATCCCCGCTCCATACTGTTCCAGCTGTCCTCTGGTGAGAGAAGTTTAATACATGAAAACGATTGTAATCCAACCGGCGTGAAAGAAATGTGACCCTGGGTGCCTGCTCCGGCGCCACTGCCGGTGGCGCGCATTTAAACATGTGGGCGGCAACCGGGCCACGTTATCGGGCCGCCGGCGAGTCAGGTGAAGACCGCCTGCTGGCAGGTCATCTTCTCGATCAATACGTCCGAAATCGCCACGCCGAGGCCGGGTTTGTCGCGTAGCGGCCGGCAGTCGAACAGCCCCTGCCGGGAAAACATCAACGGTGTATCGGTAATGTCGTAGTCCAGCAGCATCGTCCCGAAGGCGCCCTCGTGGTAAATCAGGTCGCCCAGGTGTTCGGCTACGATTTGCCCGGCCCGGGTCAGAATGGATGTTTCGCCGACCTGTGCCCCCAGCTGGCATACCACACCGGCCTGCCTGGCTATTTTCGCCAGCTCCAGTGTGGTCAGAATACCGCCGTTTTTTGACACCCGCAGATTAAACACATCGGTTCCTTGATTTTTCGCCAGCCACTGGGCGTCTTCCATTGAACACAGCGATTCGTCAACACATATATTCAGGCGTTTATCGATAAACTGCCGCAGCTCCGGATAGTCGTCTCTGCAAGCCGCCGGCATCGGCTGCTCGCAGCAGACCACGCCCAGATCAGCCAGGGCGGCGAGCCGCGTTTTGGCTGTCGGCAGATCCCAGGCTTCGTTGGCATCGACACGGATCTCGGCGTCTGCACCAAATCGATTTCTGACCCACTGCACGATCTCATGATCCTGCTGCCAGCTAAAGCCGACTTTCAGCTTGAATTGGCGCAACCCGATGTCTTCATAGACCTGCAGATAGGTCTCTATACCTTCGGCTTTGCCCGCGGTCACGGTGCCGGTATATTCCAATGTATCGCGATGTGCCCCCCCCAGCAGCCCGATAAGCGACTGCTGGCGGGTCTTGCCAAAGGCATCGAGCAGTGCCAGTTCTGTCAGCGTCTTTACGCAGAGTTCATTGGCTTTCAAGGCCGGGTAGTGCTGCTGAAATGAGCCGAACCATTGCGCCAGTGACTCGAAGTTGTCAAATTGCCTGCCCAGCAAACCGGGAATGACCGTGTTCTCCATGGCCGACAGCACCGATTGGTTGGTCTCTCCGGTAACATATTCCCGCGGCAGGGCTTCGCCGTAGCCGATAGTGCCGGTGTCTGTGACCACTTCGAGTAAAATGCCGTCGACTGCAGAGCGGGTTTTGGTGGCATGGGAAAAATCCACCTTAAAGGGAATATGGGTCTGGCGTAACTTGCAACCGATGACTTCCATCTACAGGTCCTCGATACCGGGCACGGTATCCTCCCGGTAAAAGCTGTCAATGTCGTTGACAGCCTCAACGGCATCTTCAGTGAAAGTGAGGAAATGCCGATTGTCCGGGCCACCCTGATATATTTTTGCAATGGCATTGTCGGCGTTCCGGCGGATATATTCCATCATTCTGACATTGTTCATCAGTGGGTCCTGGTCGACCAGTAGATAAAAGCGCCTGACGGCCGGCAGGTGGGAGTCCGGGGAGCCGCTGTTCAGTTCATTGAACTCGGAGACCCAGGAGATATTGAAGTAATACTCTCGCGTTACCTGCCGCAGTGATTTCCTGTCCCGCTTGATGGCGTCGAAATAAATCGGGTCGGAGGTGAAGTTGGCTGCTCCCCTGTCGTTGTTTACCTCCGGAATGGTCGATTCGAAATAGGTGCCGGGGGCGGCGTTGATCAGCTCTTCGATGGTAAAGGGCAGGGGGGAACTCGAATACAGGCCGGGTGTGGTGAATACGACGGAATCTATGTCGTCCGGCCGGTACTCTTCCAGGTAGGCTGTGACCAGGACCGCGGCGAAACTGTTTGCCCATAAATTGATACTGGCGCCGATGTTTTCCGATTTCGCCAGCTGTTTCATCAAGTGAATGGTATGGGTAAACACCTGCCAGGAGTCTATATGGCCGCGTTTTCTCAGCAGCGACCTGGTGGTTTCGCCGTTCTCCTCGGTAAGTACCACAGATACGCCGGCTGAGGAGCGGCCGGAGCCGATGCGGTCGAAAGCATAGACAACGTAGCCGAGCTGGTGCAGCTGTTCAGCCGTTTCATTGAACCAGGCCTTATGGCTCTGAAAGCCGTGATTGTAGATAATCACCTTGCCGTTTGGGTGTTGCGGGGTCCACTTGGTATAGTTGATTCGATATCTGGCCAGTTGTCCGCGCCAGAAGATATCGTTATCCAATTGCAGGAAGTTGCGGGTTTTTCCGGTTCGGTTCTGGCGCTCAAAATAACCGGAAAACCCAGTAAACCTCTGCTGTTGAAATGTTTCCTCGTACTGCGCATCGAAGCCCGAGGCCGACGCGGCTGCGGCCAGCAGCCAGAACCCTAAAACCACTGCATTCAGCATTTTCATTTGTGACTCTCCATTACGATATTGTGATAACGTCAACGACCTTTAAAGATTCTGTCAAACTGAAATCCGCAGACAGGGGAACTGTCTTCAGCTGTGCTTCTCTAACGCCCTGCTTGACACGGAACTTCTTAAATGTTTCGAAAGAGTTTTCCGCCAGAACATGTAATTGCATGGCATCCAGCCTGAGCGATTTTCGCTTCGTCTTATATTCCAGGTTCAGCAGCTGCAGCTGCGTTTCGACTTCCTGCAAGAAAGCCAGTTTCTTGGCCTTATTCAGAGAGTCCGTTTCGAATTCGCAAAACAGGTCGTAACGGCTTAGCTCAACTCGGGCCTGCACCTGGAAAAAGGCCAGTTTTATCCGGTGCTTTTCTTCGGCTTTCTGTACGGCCAACAATACCTGCTGTTCATATATTTTCTCACCGGTAATATTGGTGACACCTTTGCCCTTTTGGATAAAGTCAATGGTCGGCGTGCCGTTGACAAAGCCTTTGACCTCGACGATATCGTTAATATCATAGCGATACAGGCCAGCGTTATTGGTGAAATACAGGTAGTAGCGTTTGCCCACTTCCAGTTCGTCAGCCAATAGGTAGTCATGGTTGCCGCTGTTGAATTTTTCTGCCTCAACAAATTCAAAGAAATTCTCGTCGATGGTCAGCACGCCTTCGCTGCTTTCTGTCGTCAGGGGTATGGAGCCCCTTATTTCAGAGGCGAGAAAACCGAGATCTTTAAGCCTTACCTCGCCGTACCAGTGTTTCATTTTGTCGAGAAAAACCTTCGAATTGCCGCCGGTCCAGCAGGCCACCGCCTCCAGTTTGGGCCAGTAGTGAACCGGTTTTAACTCGCCGTCGGGATCGTTCTGCATACAGCGCAGGAGTTTGTCCGCGCGCTGCGGATCGGGGCGCAGCCGGCTTTCGACCAGGGTCCTGATTTCCGGTTCTATATGCAGATCCGGGTCGAGTGTGCCCTGGCGGATATCCTTGAGCAGGCGTTTACTGTGCTCGTTGCCTTTTTTTGCCAGCAAGCTCAAGGTGGACGGGTTGGTTGACGATAGCAGCGTGACGTTGTCATCGGCCATGCTCAGCAACAGTATGCTGTAGTAGCGCGCCTCATAATCCTTGATTTCATAAACCTCGTAGGGGACGACATATTTCTTTCTGATGTTTTCACTGAGGTTTTTGATATATTGTCCGGAAATTGACCCGAAAGGGGTGCCGTCCGGCGCGTAGCCCTCCACCGCCGGCGAGACGATAATGACCCAACTGCCCGCGAAGGCCGCTGGTACATTGTTATAGAGACTGAAGGACCAGAGCCGGGCGCTGCCTTCGTGTGAGCTCGCTTCCATTTTCTTGGTTACCGGAATGAATTTTGACTTCCCCGTGGAGCCGCTGGTGGTGGCGTAGTAACACGGGGTTCCCGGCATCAGTACATCAGCTTCGCCCTTTAAATGACGCTCGATGTAACGCTCCAGGTCATTGTATGTATTAATGGGTACAGCGTTGCGAAAATCTGCAAGTGTATCTACCTTGGAAAACTTGTGTTTTTTTCCGTATTCGGTATCGGCATTTTCCCGCAGAATATTGGCCAGTAGTTTTAACTGAGTCTCCCGGCAGTGCCGTGTGCTGAACATCAGTTTTCTCATCAGCCGGTAACCGCCGACAACGAAATTGGTCTTTTCCTGTACCCTTGTCGCCGACTCCTTTGCCAGAAGCCGTTTTTGTTCGTCGGTTGAGGCCTTTAGCCGCTGCAGTACTTCGGGTATGCGAACCTTGATGGCAAAAAATACGGTGTAAGCGCCCACCTGAAGCCGTGTCAGTGCTTCATCAATTTCATAGAGAAGGCTGGTTTGCTTCGATATGCTGATTTCCGCTTTCTCTTGCGCGGTATTTTTCACCAGCATATCCGGGCTTTCGCTTATCGATCTGACCGCTGACTCGTTTTTCATTTTCCACTCCTTGCCGTCTGCTCCCGGCAACTGCTAAGTTAAAGATTCAAGTTAATATTCCGCTAGTTTGTTGATTTCGGTAATCGCGCTTGCGGGATTACTGTTGAGGTAGAAGTGATCGCCATCCACCTCGGTGAATGTAATGGGTGATTTCGACTGATACTGCCACGCTCTGATGCTGTCGGCGGGAACCAGTGTGTCCTGCCTGGCGGCAATTGCCGTTATCGGGAATTCGCTTTTGCCCATGGATTCGGACCAGCTATAGCTCTCGATGGCGGTAATATCCGCCCTTATTGTCGGTAGTGCCTGATCTATTAGCGCCTCGTCTGACAATATTTCCGCCGGCGTGCCGCCCAGGCGTTTGAGTTCGTTAATCAGCTGTAGGCGGGGCAGGTGAGCCCTGCGCTTTTTGATCCTCAGGTGCGGCGCCTGCCGGGAGGAGATGAATACACGCAGCGGACTTTTACCCAGGTGGCACAGCTGCCTGGCCACTTCGAAAGCCAGCAGCCCGCCAAAGCTGTGACCATAGAGCGCAATCGGTTTTTGACTGGTCGCCAACAGCTCCGCGATTGTGGCTGCCATTGCTTTCAGGTCTCTCGCTGCGGCTTCGCTGCGCCGGTCTTCCCGGCCCTGCAACTGTACTGCATTCAGCTCGATATTCTCAGACAGGAACTCGGGCCAGCGGCGGTAAATCTGGGCCCCGCCGCCAAGGTAAGGAAAGCAGAAAAGCTTGATGTTTGCCGCAGGTCTGGGCAGGTAGACTCTGAGCCAGCGCTGCTTTTTGAGTTCGGTTCGCCGCAGCGTTTCGGCAGGTGCTTCCGTATCCATGGTCCTGTCACCTACTTGTCCAACAGCATGCATGAGGTGGATGAGGCCGCATAGATATTGCCCGCCTGATCCACCAGTTCGCCCCGGGCAAAGCCTATCTGCCGTGTGACTTCACTGACGCTGCCTTTGGCAAACAGATCCTTGTTGGTAGGAATGGCTTTGAAGTACTTGATATCCAGGTCGATGGTGCACAGGCCGCAGCCGGGCCCTAACAGGGTCTGTATTGCACAGGCCATTGTCGTGTCCAACACCGTGGCGGCGAAACCGCCATGGACGATTTCCTGGGGGTTGTAGTGGCGCTCATCGGCGCGCACTCTGAGGTTCATTTTTCCCCGGTTTGCTTCACCATCGAGCATGGGAATGAGTTCGGCGATATTGGGCGCGGGAATTTCTCCGCTGGCCATCATTTTCATCAGTTGAAGACCGTTTAACGTGTGTACATTCATGGTTTGTGACCTCGGTATTGCAAATTTTTTGATCGTCCGCGGAATTTCAGGCAAAACTGGCGGTGCCCACCTGACTATTGAGCATGAAGCGATTGCTTGGGTTGCCCCGACGTTGCGCAAACTACCGCATTGCAGCGAAGATTTTTTGCAACGCCGGGGGCTTTTTGCTTTGCCTGTCCAGCGTTCCCTGTCTAGTGCTTCCCTTAGCTTTCCATAGGCTGCTCTTCCTCTTGCTCATCGACGGCAAATACTTCCGAGAGGTGGCTTTGAACGAGATGTGAGATCGATGGGCTGTTTAACAGCATGATACTGCTGACGGACATGCCGAGTTCGTTTTTCAGCCGCGTACTGAGTTCGCTGGCTACCAGAGAATCGACACCGAGGTTGGAAACCGCTTCATCGGCACTGATATTCTCCATGGGGTATCGCAACAAATCGGCAATCTGTTCCTTTACCGCCAGTTCCATGGCCGCCAGCCGTTCCTCGGGCGTAGACTCGCGCAGTTTGTCATAAAGCTCTTTAAGCGGGCCGGTTTCACTTGCCGATTCGATAAGGCCGAACATATCGGCGAACCGCTTGGATTTTTTCGAGCTGGGGTTGGCTTGAAACCAGAGGTTCCAGTCCAGGTCGACAATGCCCAGTTGTACGGCACCGACCTCCAGCGCTTCACTCATCTGGTGCAGGGCCTGGCCGTTGTCGATCGGGGTGATGCCCTGCTCGGCGAGTATCTCCTCGACATTGTCATCCCTGGCGACCATTCCCGAGTCCGCCAGCGCGCCCCAGTTGATAGCTGTAGCATTTAGGCCCATCGCACGGCGATAGAAGGCGAAGTTGTCATAGAAGGTATTGGCGACGACATAGTTCGCCTGTCCGGCATTGCCGATCAGCGAGGATACCGATGAAAACAGCACGAAGACATCCAGTACACTGCACTCCAGTTTCTGCTCGGCGTAGTGGATATTCCAGGCGCCTTCGACCTTGGGTGAAATAACGCGCTCAAACTGGGAGGCGTCCAGCGATGTGATGAAGCCGTCATCCAGCACCCCGGCACTGTGGAATACGCCCCGCAGCGGGCACCGCGGCTGATCAAATTCCGTAAACAGCTGCTGCACCGCCTGTTTGTCGGCGATATCCACGGCTCTGACAAAGGTCTTACAGCCCAGCGCCTCGATCTTTTCGATAACGGCCTGGGTTTCGTTTGAGCTGCCGCCGGAGCGGCTGGCCAGAACCAGCTGTGAGGCGCCCTGCTGTGCCAGCCACAGAGCCAGGTTCAAGCCGAAGCCCCTGGTGCCGCCCGTTACCAGATAGGTGCTGTCGGCCTTTAACCACGAGTGCTGTTTTGGCCGCTTGACCGTCAGTGTGGCGCCGTCAAACGACAGCGCTACTTTGCCGATATGCCGGTGTTGTTGCATCAACTGGAAGGCTCCCACTGCGTCGTTGGCGGCGAAACAGTGCAATGGCTCGGGAATGTCCTCAGTCGAGTTAAACAACTCTGCAACTTCCTGCATCAGCTCCTTTGCTTCCTGCGGGCGATGCAGCAGCATGCTGTCCATATCGACGGACATGAGGGTGAGGTTGTTGCGGTGTAAATCGTAAGGTTGCGCTTCTCCACCCGCAGCCTGGCGGGTGCCGATATCGACAAAGCGGCCGAAGGACTTGACCAGTTGCGCGCTCTTTGTGCGCGCTTCTCCCGATAGCGTGTTCAGGACCACGTCGACCCCCCGGCCTTGCGTGGCTTCCAGTACCTGATCGTAAAACGCCAGACTGCGCGAATCCATGACATGTTCAATGCCGGCCGTGCGCAGAAATTCGCGCTTCTCATCGGAGCCGGCGGTGGCGAATATCTGTGCACCGGCCTGTTTGGCAATGCTGACGGCCGCCAGGCCCACCCCTCCGGAGGCGTTGTGAATAAGCACTGTTTCGCCGGCCTTCAGTTGCGCCAGTCTGTCCAGGGCCTGCCATGCCGTCATGAATGCCAGGAAATTGGCCGCCTGGGCAAATGACAGAGACGGCGGTTTGCTGACCACAAAGTCGTCGCTGACGGTGACATAGGTTTGAAAACCGCCGTCACTGGTAAGCGCTATCACCTCGTCTCCGACCTTCCATTTTGTGTTTTCACCGACCGCACTAATGACGCCGCTGACTTCACGCCCGAGGCTGTCGGAAAAGAAGCTGTTGTCGTCGCCCGCTGCAGACGGCTCGCCGCCGGCGGCCAGCACGTCGGCAAAATTGAGTGCCGCGGTATTGACTTTGATTTCAACCATAGCGCCGGCGGGCTGCTCGCGGTCTGCACTTTCGAAAACCAGGCTGTCGAGCTGGCCGTGGCGCTGCTGGCGCAGTCTTGCCGGTTCCGTTGCCGGTATTTCTTTTTCCTGCTCAGTCTCGGTATTGGCTTCGTATCGCGTCAGGCGGCGCACGTATCTTTCGGACTGGCGGTAGGCGATCTCCGTTTCGCTGTCCTGTTCCAGCACCTCAGCCAGCAGGATCTCGATATTGGCCGCGCTTTCGCCAGCATCCAGGTCGAGAGTACGACACAGAATATTGGGAAATTCATTCACAACCAGCGGGCCGAGACCGAGCAGTGGCGAAACGGCAATGTTTTGTGCCGATTCACCCATCAGCAGGGCCTGGGCTGCGGAGGTTATCTTCAGCCAGTCGGTGTTTTCCGTTTGCTCCTGTTGCTGCAGCGCCGAAAGCATATTGCGCATCGCCATACTGTGCCCGACCAGTGCCGAGGTCGGGGTATCGGATTCGATGGCGCTGTCGTAATCCCACAGATCGACGATATTGGTCGGCTTCAGGTAGGGCACGGAGGCAAATGCCTGCTGCAGCTGCTCCTCGCTGGCGGCGTCCAGGGTAATCTTATTGAGATCGGTCTTGGCGTAGTGCGAACCCTGGATAAATGCCACATAGTTCACATCCATTTCATCCAGCCTCTGCAGCAGCAGCTGGCTGAATTCGCTGCCGCTGGCCAGAACCAGCAACTGCTGCGACAACAGTTCTGATAAATTCGCTTTCAACGGCAACTGCTTGCGCCACTCGTATTCGTAGAGCCAGATATTTTCACCGGACTGCGCTGCGGATTTCTGCGGCAGAGCCTGGCATTTCAGCTGATGTACGGCGGCCAGCACATCGCCGTTTTCATCCACCAGGCGGATATCGCAGATGAGGCTGTTTTTTGAGCGCTTGCACAGGCTGGCGATACTCCAGCAGCGGCGTCCCGGCGCCCGATACAGGTCGAATCGCTCCATACCGGTTGGCACGAAGCCCTGACCATCGTCTATCAGGATGACGATCGACTGGAAGCTGGCGTCCAGAATCGTCGGGTGCAGTATGAATTCACCCTCCTCTGTGGCCACTTCCTCCACCGTTTCGATTTCCAGCATGACCGATGTGCTGTTGCGCATTATTTTTCTGATTGGCCGGAAGTAGTGCCCGTAATTCAGCCCGCGCGAGTCCATATTCCTGTAAAACTGCTCAACTTCGACTGTCTCTGTGTGCCGGGCCTTCAGGTCTTCCAACTCAACCGCAATGGCTTCCCTGCTCAGCGGCTCGGCCAGGATCTTGCCTGAGGCGTGGAGTTTCCAGTCGCTGTCGGGCATACCGCTATCGCGGCTGTGAATGCTGAACAGGCCGGTGTCGGGGTCGATGGAAGACTGGATGACGGGCACCTGGGTAGGCTGTACCACCAGCATGCTGTGGATGGTGAGATTTTCCACGGTGCAGGGCTGTTCCGTATAAACTTCGTGGTGCAGTGCCAGCGCAACATCGGCATAGCCGGCACCGGGGAACACCACCATCCCCTCGATCTGATGATCTTGCAGGTAAGGCAGCAGATATTTGTTGACCTCGCATTGCCAGGCGGGCAGCGGCCCGCGCAGGGTTTCGTTGAAATACACATATCCCGGCCGGCCGATGCGGTGTTCGATGGAGGCATCGGTTTCATGCCAGTAGTATTCCCGCTGCCAGGGATAGGTAGGCAGGTCGAGAAACTGCGGTTTGGCGGTAGCGAATGCCGTCCAGTCTATACCCGCACCGGCCATGTAAAGCTTGGCCAGAGAGGCGTAAAAGCTCAACTGCTCCGCCACCTTTCTGTTCAGGGTGGGAATGACTGCCCTTTTCTCATCGGCTCGCTGCAGGCATTCCTTGATACTGCTCTGCAGTACCGGGTGTGGGCCGACTTCGAGAAAATCTCCCTGCTGATCGTTAATCAGCTGTTCCATACACTCGGCGAACCTTACCGGCTGGCGCACATTTAGCCACCAGTACTCACCATCCAGCGTTTCTCCGTCAATCAGTTTGCCGGTTACCGTGGAGTACAGTGGCGTGTGGGTCTTGCGCGGACTGACACTGCTCAGGGCGGCTTTCAGCTCATTTTCTATACCGTCCATCTGGCTCGAGTGATAAGCGATATCCACCTTGAGAAAGCGGTTAAATACCTCTTCGGCCGTCAGGCGTTCGGCAATCTCCTGCAGCTGATTTTTATCGCCAGCCAGGGTGACGGCATCCACAGAGTTAATGGCCGCCACCTCGACCTTGTCAAAGCCGGTGATATAGCCGTTGGCCTTGTCCTCGGAAAGGCCGACCGCCAGCATCCCGCCATTGAGCGTATTACACTTCTGCTGCCAGTGACTGCGGCAGTGGCTGATCAGTACCGCGTCGCGCAGCGACAGGGCGCCGGTCAGATAAGCCGAAGTGACTTCTCCGACACTGTGGCCGATGACGCTGTTGGCAACGATGCCCCAGGACTCGAACAACTTGGCCAGTGACGCCTGCAAATAGAAGTTTGCCGGCTGCGCCACCTCGGTTTCCGCCATTCTCGACTCCTCTTCGCTTTTCTGCATCTCCGCCAGCACCGACCAGCCGTTGGTGCTGACGAAAGCCTCCTCTATGCGATCCATCTCCCGTTTGAATACAGGCTCCGAGGCGTAGAGCTCGCGCCCCATTTTCCACCACTGTGGCCCCATACCGGTGCATACGAAGTTGATTTTTCTGTTGCTGGTGCCTGTAGTTGCCTGATCATCGATAACCGTATCCAGAAATTCCCCGGCGGAGAATCGCGCTAACTTGTCGGCCAGGTCCTTTTTATCCCTGGCGATGACAGCCGCCCTGAACTTATGCTGGGTGCGGCGGCAGCCGAGCGAGTAGACAATGTCTTCCATGACATACTTATTCTCGGCGGCCAGGTCGTTGAGAAGAAATGTGCTGTAACTTTGGGCAAGTGCTTTGAGAGCGCCCTGGCTGCGTGCGGAAACGGGCACCAGCCAGGTTCTGTCCTGTTCGCTTTTCTGCACAAAAGGAGATATTTCGTCGGCGTGAGGGGAGCGCAACAGTGCATGACCATTCGAGCCGCCATAGCCGAATGAGTTGACACCGGCGTAGTTTACCGCATCGGCCGGCAGGGCAGTGGTCTCGGTTGCCACCTCCAGGGGTATTTCATCGAACGGTATCGCCGGGTTTGGCTCATTGAAGTGCAGATTGGGTGGCACGCTCTTGTACTTTAAAGCGAAGGTCGTTTTCATCAGTGCCGCTACAGCAGAGGCCGCCTCCATATGCCCGATATTGGTTTTTACCGAACCAACCAGGCAGGGCGATTTCAGATCGCGGTTTTCCATGACATTGGCAATGGCGGACAGTTCCAGCGGGTCGCCCGCTTTGGTACCGGTGCCGTGAGCTTCGATATAGTCGATTTTGTCAGCCGCGACGCCGGCCCTTTTGTAGACAGTGCGGATCAGTTCCTCCTGCGCCTTTGGATTGGGCAGTGAAATACCGTTGGTTTGACCGCCGTCCTGATTGACTCCCGATTCCAGGATAACCGCGTGGATATTGTCGCCGTCGTTTTTTGCTGCCTGCAGGGATTTCAACACCAGCACGCCGGCGCCTTCGGCCCGCACGTAACCGGCGGCATCGGCGGAAAAGGTTTTGCAGCGGCTGTGATGAGATAAAAACTGGCCTTTACACATGGCAATGGGATAGCCGGGCGTCAACATGGTGTTGGCTCCACCGACCAAGGCCATTTCACAATCGCCGTTTCTGATGCTTTGTATCGCATAGTGAACCGCCATCATGGACGATGAACAGGCGGTGTCGATCGATATGCTGGGGCCGGTCAAATCGAAAACATAGGACAGGCGGTTGGAAAGCAGGGCAAGTGTTATGCCCAGGGCAGAATGAGAGTTGATGATCTTCTGGTTCATGCTGTCGAGTTGAACAGTCTTATTGTCCAGCGCGAAACCACCCATGAAAACTCCGGTTTTCTGTTTGGCAATGGCCTCTTCGGTTAACCCCGCGTGTTCGAACGCCTCCCAGGTAACCTCCATTAACAGGCGCTGCATGGGGTCTACCATGTCAGCCTCCCGGGGAGATATGCCGAAAAAAAGTGGGTCGTATTCATCGAGGCGCTGCTGTAAAAACCCGGCTTGCTTGATGTACATTTTCCCCGGCTTGTTGATATCTTCGTCATAGTATTTACGGATATCCCAGCGGCTTTTGGGTACATCGGATATGCCATCGACGCCATTGATCAAACTGTCCCAGAATTCATCCGGCGAACTGATCGATTTTGGAAAACGGCAGCCCATGCCGATAATGGCTATGGATTTTTCCTCACTTTCAGTATGATCGTTTTCTTTACTGTCTCGCATAACGTGCTCCTTAGACATATCAAATATATAACGTGGTAAAGTTAAGTGTTTGTTGCTCCGTTATTTACAAGTGTGCCTTTGTGCGTTTGCAGTACTGTTACAGCTGTCTCGTTTGCAGCAGTCGACCCATAAGCTGGGCGCGTGCGTGTTCGCAACGACAAAAGTCGCAGAGATCATTTTCATCTGGGGCAAAGTATTACTAAGCCCGGGCTTTAACGGGCGAGGGTTTCATCTCGCTGATACTGCAACACGTTCTACCAAAGGTTCTTCGACTCCTAATGCCTCTCTTAAGAGGCCGATTACATCGCTTCTAAATAACCGATTCGATGATTTTCCTTTTTCTGGTGCCTGATTTATCTTCGATGCCTCGGTATAAACTACGTGATAATACACTCTCAACGATCGTGATTTGCGTTTGTGAACTGTTTTACAGTTTTGTTCTGTCTTGTACGATTTCAATATCCAACAGAAAAATCCCATAAAACGTCTGAAGTTGGTTTTTTGAAAAGGTCACAACATTGTTGCATTCGTTACGGTTGGCGTTACCGCGTGATTTCACGTATACAACAAAAGTCAAATGCAATTGCTCCTTGATTAAATTGCTTTCTGCTTTTCTTTCTACTTTTATTTCTACTTAAGTCAAACTTGTTACTTAAGTCAAAATAGTTAAAAACATTTTCACGTTAAAAACATTCTACTTATATCTATAGTAAACCGTCAAACGGTATTAAAATATATTCACCGCAATATGTGATGTAAAAATACGATTTGAAAAAGTAAAATTTTTTTCACATGGATAATTGGTTTTTCGGTGATAATTTCACACTGTTGTCACTTCTTACTGACGGTATCTATTGGTAATTGGCGACAGCTGGTGAAAGTTTGATATTGATTTTTGGTTTTAAGTATTATTGAGGAAATTATAGATATTTTTTAGATGGATTTTTGAATTTGTAAGTCAGCATTTTTATCCTGTTTTGTTTTATCAGTGCTCACCCGGAGCGACTCATTTTTGTGCGTGAAAACTATCCGCTGAAGTGACATGCTAATCGCTTTGAGCAGAGAGAAAATTTACAGCTTGTGTAATAATGTCCGGTATTGCCAACGGCGGACCGGTGAATCATCGGTTGTTTATTTGATGTTAGTGATAATTGTTTTCTTCCGATGCAGAAGCCGGGATATTCTTTTCACGGATATGAGTGTGTGTGACCGGGCTTTTTAAGGCTGCCGGTTAATACTCAGGTAGTGTCCAGGTAGTACAGAAGTATCAGAGTCGTATGTTTGAGTTATTTCACCAGGGAGTAAGAGTCTGTGAGTTACTTTAGTATCGGTAAAATCGTAAAACGCGGTGTGGTGAATGCCATGTTCTTTTCTACCCTGTGGGGCAGCTGGGCCTATTATGCCAATATGCACGAGGGGCACGAAGCTGCATTTCGGGCGACGACAACACAGTTCCTGTTTACTCTTTTCAACACTTTTTTCTACAGTGTTCTTATGGAATATATGTATACGCTGGGGAAAAGCAGGTTATCGAGATTTGTTCTTGCCGCGCTGATCCCCAGCCTGCTGGTAACGGTGGTGTTGGTTTATCTGCACTATTTGCGGGGTACACCGGAGATATTCGTTACCGTTGCGCCGAGTTTGTCGGTTCTCTATGTGGTGTCACTGGTCTATGTCTTTCTACTGCGGCCGAGAAAAGAACTCAGTGCCAATGCTGCTTAAACCCAATGCCGCTTAAACCCAATGCCGTATGAATAATAGACCATCTACACCTGAAGTGTGATGCCGTTCACGTTTTCTAACGGGCAGTCTATTGCGGTGGCCGGGCGCGGTTAGCGTGATGACTGTCTGGCTAACTGCCGAGGGTCGCCTGCTGCTGGTAGCGATCAGCCTTGGCAACTTCCCCAGCGCCTTTTTCCGCCGGGGTCAGTTTCAGCAAAACCGGCAGTACCAGCAGGGTCAATGCGGTGCCGGCCAGAACGCCGATTCCCAGAGAGACGGCAATCGGGACCAGCCACAGTGCCTCCGGGTCTGACTCCCACAGCAGTGGCATCAACCCGGCAAAAGTTGTGGCTGATGTGAGTACGATCGGACGAAACCGCCGCAGGCAGGACTCGACAATGGCGGTGGTTTTTTCCACGCCCTGGTCGAGTTTACTGCGGTAGGCATCGATAAGCAGTAAGCCGTTGTTAATCAATACTCCCATCAGGGCTATCAGGCCGAACATTGAAATCAGGCTGTAGGGAATGTCGATCAACAGGTGCCCCAGAACCGTGCCGATAAGCCCCAGAGGCAATACGGCTAAAATCAGCAAGGTATAGCGGAAAGACTGCATGGGTATGGCCATCAGTGCAAAACAGACAAACAGTGCCACCATACCTGCGCTGATTAAACTGACGATGGATTTAGCCGCTTCCTTTGCCTGACCTTCGATGCTGAAACTCAGATCGGTATACTGCTGCGCCAATAGCGGCATATACTCCTCGGCCACAGTTTCGGTAATGGATTCCGCATCGAAGCCTTTGAGGGTATTGGCATAAACGGTCACGGACTGGCGGGAATCGATACGGATGATTTTCGTTTCAGTCTGGCTGTTGCGGGTTTCGCCTACCAGCGACAGCGATACGAATTCACCCCCGGGCATTGTCACCCTCATGTCCATCAGATCGGCCAGGTCGTTGCGGTCCTCCTGCGGATAACTCACCATTACCCGCCACTCCCTTTCGCCGCTTTGCACTCTCTGAGCCTCAATGCCGTAAAATGCTGCTCGAACCTGCTCGCTGAGCCAGCGCTGGCTGGCACCCAGGGCCTCGCCCTGCGGTGTGCTGTCTACGCGAATCGTTTTGCTCTTGACCGTCGCGGTGTCACGGATATCGACCACGCCGTCGATGCCCTGCAGGTGCTTTTTCAAATCCTCTTTCGCCAGTTCCAGGGTAAGGGGATTATCGCTGCTCAATTGTAGCGCCACCTGCTCGTCGGACCCCGGGCCGGAGGCAATCGCCGCTGCCGTTATCTCTGTCAGCTGCGGGATATTGCCGCGCCAGTGGGCAGCCACCTCATGGGCGTCAAAGGGAGCGTTCTCACTGTGATCTATCTCCACCGCCAGGGTAATGGTCTCAGTGTTGATGGCCATGCTGTGTTGCATGACCGGATCGTAATCCAGATCGAACTGCTGTTTGATTTCGTCGCTGGTCTTTTCCAGGCTGGCGCTGATGCGGTCTGCCACCCACTCTCTCTGGGCGCGGCTCAAGTTGGTGTTGATATTGAATATGCCGTCAATCTCGTAGTCGGCAATGTCCGGTAAAACCGTGGTGCGGATATAACCGCTGCTGATGGCAAAGATGCTTAACGCGAACAGTATCGCCATCGTTGCGAGCAGATGCCATGGCTTCTGTAACACCCGCAAGAGGTTTTTTCGATAAGTGGTGTTGGTAAAGTTCTCCAGCCAGCCATTGGCCGCCTGCTGGTATCGGCTGTACCAGTTCGTGCCGCGAATTTTTTTGCCCGGCCGCAACAGGTGACTCGGCAGGATGAGTTTTGATTCCAGCAGCGAGGCCAGCAGGCAGCAGATTACCACCACGCCGATGCCGCCCATGCGGCTGCCGATTTCGCCCTCGGTCAATGTCAGCGGGAAAAAAGCCGCCACACTGGTAAGGGCGCCCAGGGTCGCCGGTGTCGCGACCCGCTTTGCGCCGGCGATGACACTGTCGGGGGAATGGCCGTGCATTTTGGTCTGCTGATAAATGCTTTCCCCGATTACCAGGTTATCGTCCACCAGAATGCCAGCGGCAATCAGAAAGCCGAAAAGTGTGATAGCGTTGAGGCTGATGTCCAAACCGCTCAGATGCATAATACCGAGCGCACCCAGCATCGCCACCGGAATGCTGAATGCCGTCCACAGTGCCACACGGATATGTATGAAAGTCCCCAATAAGACGCAGATGATGATGAAGCCGCTGATACCGTTGGACAGCAGCAGGCTGGTGCGGGAGGTAAACTCGCGGGAATCGTCTTTCCAGGCGGTTACGGTCAGGTTGTCTCCCAGCTTTTGTTGATAGTCGGCGAGGAAACGCCTGACCTGCTCGCTGGCGCGGGACAAGCTGGTATTGCTGTCGCGGTATAGCGCCAGCTCCAGGCTTGGGGTGCCGTTGAAGCGTGAGATTGAATAGGTTTTGACCGGCTCTACCCTGACTGCGGCAATTTCGCCCAGCCTCAGCGACACGCCGTTGCCCAGGGCTTTTATCGGAATCCTGGCGAATTGCTGTGGACTCAAGGCCAGACTGTCGCTGCGCAGCGACAATACACCGTCCCGGGTTTCCATATCACCGACGCTGATATTGAGAGAATAGGCATCGATGGCGCGGGCGATGTCCGCCAGACTGAGTTGTAGTGAATGCAGAGTCTGTGGCGGCACTTCAACACTTACCTGCATTTCCGGTTCGTTGGCAATTTCCGCGTAACTGATGCCGGGGATCAGCGAAAGCGCTTTTACCAGTGTCAGTGCCTGCTGATGCAACACTTCGACCGGTAGCTCGCCGCTTACATTCACCAGCATGAAAGGCCCGGTTGTGCGCGGGATATTGAAGGCCGGCCGCTCCGCATAGACGGGGAATGAGCTGATACCGTCGACGCGGGACTTTATCAGCGTTAGCATTTTGGCCGGCTCGGCGTCACTGGCCAGTTCAATTTGCACCTGCGCCCGATCCTGATAGGCCGTCGCCACTACCCGTTCTATACCGTCTAAATCCGCCAGTTGCTGCTCGATCTTGCGAATCACCTGCAGCTCCACTTCTGCCGGAGAGGCGCCTCTGACGAGCATGGTCATATCCACCCGGTTGGGCGCAAAGGGCGGGAACACTTCCTGGCGCAGGCCGAACAGGCCGGTGATGCCCACCATGATGACAATGGCCAGCAAAATTTTGCTGGCGACCGGGTTGAGAATGAACCAGGCGACCGGTCCGGTGCGATCAATCGCTTTCACAGCTGACTCCAAATGCCGGCAGACCATGCCAGAATTGATTGGCCTGCTCGGTGACCAGGCAGATACTGTTTTTCCCCGCTATATCCACATAGACAGTCTCGTCGTTGCGAAACTTGATTGCCGGTGCGATCTCGGCGATGTGGTTCTCCTCCAGCACGAAAAGGCTGCCCTGGGCGGTAAGTGCCGAAAGTGGTACGCCGAACAGATTTTGCTGTTGCTCAATTTGGATATGCGCTTTGAGGAAAATACCCGGCTTCAGCGGTGAGACGTCTTCGACACCGGCGCTGTTTGCGCTGAGATAAATGCCCTGGGCGACGATCTGCCGGGTTGCCGGGTCGATATCGGGGCTGAGTCTCAGTCCGCTCAACTGCCATATTTGCGGCTGTTGCTCCTGTAGCTGCGTTAAACCGTCGGGCAATTGCATCTGTGGCCGAACGGCTTCCAGTACTACCTTACTGTCAAGTTGATAGTTGTTTTGCCGCGCCAGGAGATTGGCCTGGTTTTGCGACAGGGAGATATTCACCAGCACCTTGTCGGCGGCCAGCAGTTGTCCCACCGAAGTGCCGGCTGAGACCAGGTTTCCGAGGCTTGCCCGGCGTACTCTGACCCAGCCGGTAAAGGGCGCGACAATGGTGGCGGAGGCGAGGTCGTGCTCCGCTTTACGCAGCTGCAGGCGGGCACTGTTCACCTGCGCCTTGGCCGCCTGCAGCTGTGGCAGCTGCAATACCAGCGCCGTCGGCTGTTCGGTATTGGTCAAGAACCACTCCTCCCGGGCACGCTCGCTGGAAACCTGTTGCTGCAGCAGGGTTCGCTCGGCGTCGGCGACGGCCTGCTCGGCTTGCGCCAGCGCGAAGCGGTAGTCGGTATCGTCCAGTTTGACCAGGGTCTGCCCTTTTTGCACCTTGCGGCCCAACTCGAAACTCGGGTCCAGCTCCACGATCATGCCACCGACGCGGGCGTTCAGCTCGCTGGTCTGGTGGGCCAGCGATTCCCCGTAAGCGGTAATGGAGCGGGAGCTGAACTGCCTGTCAAACTTTCGGGCTACGACCTCGAAGCCGGTTGCTCTGCTGTCGGTGTCGGCCGCGGCGAGTTCCGATTGGCTTGAGACCGCCGTTTGCATGATGCGCTCATCGGTATCGAAGGTCCGCCACAGTAACACTGTCGATAAAAAAAACAGGGCTAGAACAGACCAGGCTTTGGGCGAGTGTTTTATCATGATAATGCATTCAGAATCGGGGAGTCGGGGTCATTGGCGTCATCGCGGGTCAGGTTTGATAGGGCCTGCCCAGCGCCAGCTGCAGGGCGACCCAGTTGCGCAGACTCTGCGCCTGCTTGCCCAGGTACAGTTTGCTCGTGTCAATGGCCCGCCGCTCACTGAACAGGTAGTCCGCCAGGGACTTCAGTCCCTGGCGGTATGCATCTCTGTCGAAGCGGGCCGCTAGGCGGGCCGAGCGGCGGGCCTGCCTGGCCGCCTCAACTTCCTTTTTTAACTGAATGCCGTTGTGCAGTACCTGCTCAAGTTCCCGGTAGGCAAGCAGTACCGCCTGGTTGTAGGCCCAGAATGCCTGTACGGCGGCTGAAAGCGCAATGTCTTTTTCGGCAATCAACCTGTTGCGGGAAAAGATGGTTTGCAGCACACCGATCTCCGCGCTGAATACCCGTTCGGTATTGCTGAACCTGGCAAATTCCCCGGAAAGCAATTGCGGTACCAGCTGCAGTGTTACGTTCGGATACAAAGCCCGGTAAGCCGCTTCCGCCTCGGCATCGGCTGCGGCGAGATCGGCGCTGGCGCTGAGCAGGTCAGGTCTTGTCATCAGCAGTGTTGCGGGTGCTTCCAGGGCGATGATATCCGGCATCGCAGGCAATTCGGCCAGCCAGTCGCCGGCGCGGTCATCGGGGTAGGCGCCAATCAATACCTTCAGTTGCCTGGTGGTTTCGCCCAGTTGGCGCTGCGACAGATAGAACTCGACATTGGCGTTGGCAAAATCAATCTCTACCGCCTGAAAGTCTCCGGCGCTGGCAATGCCGCCGCGGTAGTCCCTGCCGACGGATGTTCTGATGCGCTGCCAGTTGGCGATTGCCTGTCTGTTCAACTCCACCAGCTGCGATTGTTCTACAAAGGTAAGCCACAATTGGGTGATCTGAGCGACGATCGAAAACACTTCGTATTGAAAGTTCTGTTGCGCGCTGATCTGGCGAATGCGCGCCGCCTGTTCCAGCGAGGCGCGGCGTCCCCACAGGTCGAGTTCCCAGCTCGTGTCCAGCTCCAGCGTTGACAGATTGCCCTCCGGCTGGCCGGGTACGCCGACGGAGCGCTCTGATGACAGATTGGCGTCGATGCTCGGCAATCTGTCGGTGCGCACCCGGGTAACTTCGAAGCCGGCTACCGCCAGCCTCTGCCGCAGGATATTCAAGTTGGGATTGCCGTCGATCACCTGATCCACCAGCGTGTACAGCGCTGGTGAATCCAGCTGTGCCAGCCAGCCCAGCTCGCGGTGATCGCCGGTGGCAGTTTTTTCAGCGTACTGCCATTGCGGGTTCAGCGCAAAAGACAGGGCCGAGGGATCGTGCGGCACCGGGGCGTTGCTGCACGCCGCCAGTGCCAGTATGCCAGTGAACAAACAAGCATGCCTAAAACACATATCCTATACCGAATATGGCTGAAACACTGTTATCGCTGTCAACCAGAGGGCTGGAATCCACTTCGTCATCAACCAGCGTGTAGGAGGCGCTGCCGTAGAGATACCAGCGATCGGTAAACATCCAGGTTGTGAAAACGCCGATTTCATAGTCGATACCGCCATCTGCCTCGTAGGCGGGCCGGAAATCTGTCTCGAATTGCGGTTCGACACCGTAAAAGTACTGGTTGACCTTGTCATCGCGATAGATCGCGCTGATCGAAGGCACCACGCTGAGGGTGTTGGTCGGATTATAGGTTTTGCCCAGGGAGAATGCCGCGGTCCAGCCGTCATGCTCACCGGAGACATCGGCCAGCAGGCTGACCTCAGCCTCTGCCCAACCCATATCGTATTCGAAGTTGACGCCGAAATCGACGGTGAGCTCCCGGTCTTCCAGGCCGTCGTAGAGTCTGCTGCCGGACTTCACATCGTCCTCTTCGTAACCGTCTCCCGGGTTGATCTGAATCATCGGCGAGATTTTTACATCGTTGTCGTCATACAGGTAGTAGCCAAAACTGATACCCCGAAACCAGAAATTACCGATATCGCCGTATATTACCGGCACCGGTATTACCTGGCTGTCGAGATCGCGGTATACGGTATCGTCGAAGATTACCGCTGCGCCGATGATCAACGGCGGTCCGCCGCCGTCTTCGGAGATATCGACGATTCTGCCTTGCGGTGTTACCAGGGCTTCGTATTCGGTGTTCTGGCGGACAAATTCGATTTCGTAGAATTTGTCGCCTCCTTTTTGTACTTCCCTGATTTCAGTTGCCTTTGCGTCTTCATATTCCGTCGCAATCAACCGTTGAGCTTCCTGCATATCTATCGCCGCAGTTACTTGACTGATCGCAAGCAAACTCAGCGCCGCACTCTTTTTAATCATCATTTCCACTCCACTGTGAAGCCTTGGTTTGTCCACCTGTAGTAATGCTGCCCGAGCAGTGCCGGTCAAGTAACGCCGCCCGGGCCAACATACCTGATTGAGTGAACGGGATAGTAGCAAGCGCGGTGTGACAGTGGCGTAACAAGGGTTGACAGATTTAAAAACTTTGATTTCGGCTTGCGGGCGCCGGAAAAAACAGTTGCGGTTTGCCCCAAAACACAAAATGATTTGCGGCCATTTTGCAGCCATTGAAAGTGGAAAAAGATGTCAGATTGATGCGGGCCGGGTGAGTGCTGAGACGATTGTCATCGACCCTGGCAAGAGCTGCGGGGAGAGAGGGGCCGCCACTGATGCAAAAAACCGCGCGTTCATGCAAAACCGGCTGCCGACGACTTATCCGACAGCTACTGTTTCCACCGCCATAGCCGGCCCCGGGCAGTTCTATAATCAGGAGACTGTGGCAATGCGGTTATCGCGATCTTTAACGGCAGCAGCTCGGCTTTTGCCGCCGGCGCTGGGACCGAATAGGCGGCGCAGTGAGGCAGCGCCGGTGAATACGGCGTTGAACTGGAGCCGGTGGCGCTGATAAAGTGGCGCGACAGCAGGCAGATAGGGTTTGTCGGGGGCGCCGAGTTGGGTGTGACTGCGCTTTATATATTTTCATCCGCACCCGATCCGCACAATTGAGGCAGGTACAGTGCAGGCAGTTACGAATGGAACGGTTTTGGGTGTGTTGCCGCTGCGGCGCATATTGCCGCTGGCCGGCGCCGTGCTGCTGGTCCTGTTTGTGATGATACGGCCTGAAGCATCGCAGGGCTTGAATGTCTGGCAACGTTCGCTGTACTGGCTGCTGCATATTGGTGTCGGCCTCGGTGGTGTCTGGTTCGCCAGTTATCTGATCAGCCGCAGGCTGGCGTTGAAGTTGCCCGTGATGGCCGCGATTGTACTCAGCGGCCTGTTGGGGTCAGTGCTGGTGACGCCCTGGTATTCGGGTATCGAGGGGCTGTTTCCGGTGCTGGGCACGGAAGTTCCCGACAGCCGGCTCGATGAATTCGCCGCCGCCGGCATCTGGCGGGCCCTGCTGGTGGAGTGGCTGGAGATCATGCCGCCGTTCGTCGCCTGCTGGCTGGCGATCAACCTGCCTCTACTGCTGGGGAAACCGCAGCTGCAGGGCCCCTCTCCGCCTTCTGACCCGGGTCCCGGCGGTTATCCCAAAGTGGGCGGGGGCGGTGTGCGGCTTTGCCGCGATGCCCGGCCGGCGGCGCCGGAAACCGCCGCCGAGGAGACCGCCGCCGCTGCGCGGCAGGCAGTGCTGGCGCAATTCTACCGCTCGCTGCCGGATGTGCTGGGCAGGAATATCATTGCCATTTCCTCTGATCTTCACTATCTGCATGTGTACACCACGCAGGGCAGGGTGCTGGTGCTCGGCAATCTGCGCGATATCGCCGCCGCCCTCGACGCTGAGGGCATGCTGGTGCATCGCTCACACTGGGTGGCTCACAAGCACCTGCAGCGGGTCGCCATCGCCGGCAGTGAAGCGAGTTGTGTGATGTCCAACGGCCTGCGCATTCCCATCAGCCGGCGCAAGCGCAAGCTGGTCAAAACCCGCTATGGCCAGGGCGCAGTGGCGGTGCAATAGTGGCGCCGGGATTGGCCGGCGCCGGCGGCGGGGCTATAATGGCGCGCTTCAGGGCTGTAATGGCGCGCTTCAGGGCTGTGGGCTGCCCCCACAGACCGGATCCCATGCATGCCGGCTAACCGTTTCCTACAGATATATGTCAGAACAGCTAACGAAACTGCGCAAGCTTTCCGAACTGATGGTCAAAGCCAACCCGGGTGATCATTTTCACGCCCTGGGCATGCGCTTTACCGCCGTAGAGGAGGGCGGGGCGAAGATGCAGCTGCCCTACAGCGACGCCATTGTCGGCAACCCGGAGACCGGGGTGGTGCACGGCGGCGTGATAACGGCGCTGCTGGACTCCTGTTGCGGTTTTGCCGCAATTTCCTGTCTCGATCACCTGTGCTTCTGCCCGACTCTGGATCTGCGCATCGACTATATGGGAATGGCGGTTCCCGGCCGGACTATCTACGCCGAAGCCCGGGTATACCGCAGTACCAGGCACGTGATCTTTTGCCGCGGCAAGGCCTACCAGGACGACCCGCAGAAACCGCTGGCCTACTGCGTGGCCAACTTTGCGCAGTTGGACCCGGAGGTGGTGAAAAACCTCGATGCCCAGATCGTCGCGGTGCTCGACAGTATGGAGGACGCCGGATGAGCGCAATGGCCGAAGCCGCCCACCGCGCCCGCGCCGACGCCGACCTCAGCCCGGTGATTGAGGCCATCCCCTACGCCAGGCTGCTGGGCATCCGCGCCTCTCATCGGGGCGAGCTGCTGTTTCACCTGCCGCCAAAACCGGGCAATGTGGGCAATCCGACCCTGCCGGCCCTGCACGGCGGCGCCATCGGCGGCTTTCTGGAGCTGTCCGGCGCGCTGCACCTGGTAATGACCATGGATGTGCTGAGGATTCCCAAAGTGGTGGATTTCTCCATCGACTATGTGCGCGCCGGCAGGCTGCAGGACACCCACGCCGCCTGTCATGTGGTGCGGCAGGGGCGCAAGCTGGTCAATGTCGCCATTCAGGCCTGGCAGGACAGTCGCGAGGAGCCGATTGCCACCGCCCGCGCCCACTTCCTGCTGGAGTAGGCGGGGGCTGACGCTGCGGTCAGCGGTCGATCCTATATAGTTGAAATCCCGCGGCCCGCCCCCATGTATTGCAGCAGCCGGCCGATTGCTGCCAGTTCGTTCAAAAATGGGGAAAGATTGTAGGAGATAGACTCGATGACCGTAGAAGCGCATAAAGAAACCCGGGGTTTTCAGACTGAAGCCAAACAGCTGCTTCATTTAATGACCCACTCGCTGTATTCGAACAAGGAAATCTTCCTGCGCGAGCTGATATCCAACGCCTCCGACGCGGCCGACAAACTGCGCTTCGAGGCGCTGTCCAATGCCGAGTTGTTCGAGAACGATCCGGAGCTGCGCATTCGTATCGATTTTGACAAGGATGCCAAGACCGTTACCGTCAGCGACAACGGCATCGGCATGTCCCGCGACGAAGTCGTCGAGCATTTGGGCACTATTGCCAAGTCCGGCACCGCCCAGTTTCTGCAGGGGCTCAGCGGTGACCAGAAGAAGGACTCCAGCCTGATCGGTCAGTTCGGTGTCGGTTTTTACTCCGCCTTCATCGTCGCCGACCGGGTCGAGGTGTTTACCCGCCGCGCCGGCGCCGCCAAGGAGGAGGGAGTGCACTGGGATTGCAGCGGTGAGGCGGAATTCAGTGTGGAGACGGTGGAAAAAGCCGATCGCGGCACCACCGTGGTTCTGCATTTGAAAAGCGATGAGACGGAGTTTGCCGACAACTACCGCCTGCGTTCCATCGTCAAAAAATACTCCGATCATATTTCGTTGCCGGTGGTAATGAAAAAAGAAAGTTTTGCCGTCGCCGATGACGACAAAGAGGACGGCAAAGAGGACGACCAGGACCAGCAGGGTGCCGAAGGCGAGAGCGAGGCCAAAGCCAAGCAGCCGGAAGAGGAAACCGTCAATAATGCCACCGCGCTGTGGACGCGGCCCCGCAGCGAGATAAAGGACGACGAGTACAAAGAATTTTACAAGCATGTCTCCCACGATTTCAGCGATCCGATGACCTGGAGTCACAATCGCGTGGAGGGCAAGCTGGACTACACCAGCCTGCTGTACATTCCCGCCAAGGCGCCGTTTGACCTCTATAACCGCGATGCCTCGCGCGGTCTCAAGCTATATGTACAGCGCACGTTCATCATGGACGATGCCGAGCAGTTTTTGCCGCTGTACCTGCGCTTTGTCAAAGGTGTGGTCGACTCCAATGACCTGTCGCTGAACGTGTCGCGGGAAATCCTGCAAAAAGACCCCAATATCGACTCCATGCGCTCGGCGCTGACCAAGCGGGTGCTGGACATGCTGGAAAAAATGGCCAAGAACAAGCCCGAGGAATATGCCACGCTGTGGCAGGAGTTTGGTCAGGTGCTGAAAGAGGGGCCGGCCGAGGACTTTTCCAACCGCGAGAAAATCGCCGGGCTGCTGCGCTTTTCCTCCACCCACACCGACAAACCCGATCAGGATCAGCCGCTGAGCGATTATGTGGAGCGCATGCAGGAAGGGCAGGATAAAATTTACTATGTGGTGGCGGAAAATTTCAATACCGCCAAAAACAGCCCGCACCTGGAAGTGTTCCGCAAGAAAGGCATTGAGGTATTGCTGCTGAGCGATCGGGTCGACGACTGGCTGGTTGGCCATCTCAATGAATTTGACGGCAAGTCTTTCCAGGATGTCGGCAAAGGCGCGCTCGATCTGGGTGAGCTGGATACCGAGGAAGAGAAAAAAGCCCAGGAGGAAGTCGCCAAAGAGAATGAAGACCTGGTGGCACGGGTTAAAAAAGTGCTGGAGGAAAAGGTCGAGGACGTGCGGGTCACTACGCGCCTGACCGACTCGCCCGCCTGTCTGGTGGTGGGTGCCGGCGACATGGGTGCACAGATGCGGCGCATTCTCGAGTCCGCCGGCCAGTCGGTGCCCAACAGCAAGCCGACGCTGGAACTCAATCCGGAGCACCCGCTGGTGAAACAGCTCGACCAGGAGCCGGACGAGGACCGCTTTGCCGATGTCACCACGATCTTGTTTGATCAGGCCAATCTGGCCGAGGGCGGGCAACTGGAGGACCCGGGTGCCTATGTGCAGCGCTTGAACAAACTGCTGCTTGAGCTGAGCCATTAAAAACAGGCCGAGCCGGGCTCGGCCTCTGGGGCATGCATGACCCGCGATCTGACTATTGCCGTGCTCGGCGGCGGCAGCTTCGGTACCGCCATTGCCAATATTATCGCCGGCAATGGCCACCGCACTTTCTTGTGGATGCGGCACGCGGCCCGCGCCGCCGCCTGCCAGCGGCAGCGTGAAAATCCGGAATATCTGCCCGGCTATCGCCTGCACGCCGGGCTGCAGGTTACCGCAGGCCTGGGCGAGGCCCTGCAGCACACCGATGTGGTGTTCATATCGGTGCCCAGCAAGTCTTTTCGCGAGGTCACCAGGCAGGTGGCCCCACTGCTGAAGGCCGATGCGCTGGTGGTGAGTACCACCAAGGGCATTGAGCCTCAATCCTTTACCCTGATGAGCGAAATCCTGCAGCAGGAACTGGGACAGCGGCGCATCGGGGTCTTGAGCGGCCCCAACTTCGCCAGGGAAATTGTCCGCCAGCAGCAGACCGGCACGGTGATTGCCAGCGCCGACCGGGAAGTAATCGACTGTGTGCAGAGCATACTCAGTTCCAGCACCTTTCGCGTGTACGGCAATCGCGACAGCTACGGCGTCGAACTCGCCGGGGCGTTGAAAAATATTTATGCTATTGTAGCGGGCATGGCCGCAGCGCTCGGCTCGGGGCACAATACCCAGGCCATGCTGATTACCCGCAGTCTGGCAGAGATGGGCCGCTTTGCCGCCCGCCTCGGCGCCGACCCGATGACTTTTCTGGGCCTGGCGGGTGTCGGTGATCTGGTGCTCACCTGTACCTCGGACCTGAGCCGCAACTACCGGGTCGGCTTCGCCATCGGCAGCGGCAAAACCCTGGAGCAGGCGGTGGCCGAGGTGGGGCAGGTGGCCGAGGGCGTCAACACGCTGCGGCTGGTAAAGCACAAGGCCGAGCAGCTGCAGGTGTATATGCCGCTGGTATCGGGCCTGTACAAGATATTGTTCGAGCAGCGGGCCATCGCCGACGTGGCGCACAGCCTGATGGTCGGCGAACAAAACACCGATGTTGAGTATATGAGTCAATGATCCATTGAGGGGAATAAGGCGATGGACGATAACCTGAAATCCAATCTGACCTCTGGCAGGAACTGGTTGCGCTTGGTATTTATGCTGCTGTTTGCCCTGTTGTTACAGGTGGCGACCGCGATTATGTGGGTATTGGTCATACTGCAGTTTCTGTTTTCACTGGTTACCGGCAGGGATAATGACAAGCTGCGCGCTTTCGGCAGCTCTCTGTCCAGTTATATCCACGACTCGCTGCGCTTCCTCACCTATAACAGCGAGGAAAAACCCTTCCCCTTTTCCGACTGGCCGTCGGCCGAGGCGCCGGAAGGAGCGAAAATGCCGGTGCAGGAGCCGCCGTCGTCCGGCGCCTGATGCCGCTGCCGCAGCACACCCCGAGCAACTGTGACAGTGTTGATCTGCAGTTGAAGTTAAGTAGATTGTAATAAGGGGCCTCTATGGAGATCTTTGTTCTCAGGCACGGTGAAGCGGAGCCCCGCGCCAAACGTGACCACCAGCGCTGCCTGACCGAGCGCGGCCAGTCCGAGGTGCTGACCACACTGAAACGCGGTCTCGGTGAGCTGCAGGGGGTGCAGAAAATTCTCGTCAGCCCATATACGCGCGCCCAGCAGACTGCCGATATTGCCGCCGATCTGCTGCCCGGCATTATGTTGATGACCACCGACGAACTGCTGCCGGGCGGCGACCCGGCCAAGGTCGCCGCGCTGATCGAGCAGCTGGAGCTGGAGCGGGTGCTGCTGGTGAGCCACCAGCCCCTGGTCGGCACTTTTGTCGACTGGCTCTGCGATCTCGAACCCGGTCGCTATCGCATGGGCACCAGCGCGCTGGCCAATATCGAAACCCGGTGGCTGGCGGCCGGCTCCGGTAGCCTGCGCTGGCTCAAGCAGCCGGGAGTGTAGCCGATGATGCCGCGAGAGCTGCAGTTCGAGGTGGGAGACGTGCGCTTTGCCGCGCAGCAGTGGGGCAGTGCCGGCACCCCCGTCATTGCGCTGCACGGCTGGCTCGACAACAGCGCCAGCTTTGCGGTGCTGGCCCCCCAGCTCGAGGGTGTGCAGCTGCTGGCCCTGGACATGGCCGGCCACGGCCAGAGCGGCCACCGCGGGCGTTTTAACCCCTATAATATCTGGCAGGATGTGGGCGAGGTATTCGCCATTGCCGAGCAGATGGGCTGGCAGAAATTCGGTTTGCTGGGACATTCCCGCGGCGCCATTGTCACAATGTTATGTGCCGGTACGTTTCCGGAGCGCATCAGCCACCTGGGCCTGATCGACGGCCTCTGGCCGCAGCCGGTGCGGGCCGAGGATGCGCCGGCCCAACTGGCCAGCTCCATTTTGCAGCTGCAGGTACAGCAGGAAAAGCAGCCGCCGGTATACAGCGACAGGGAGGCGGCGGTGCAGGCGCGCATCAACGGCCGCTTTGCACTCAGCCGCCGGGCTGCGGTGCTGCTGACCGAGCGCGGCCTGCGGCCTGCGGGCGGCGGCCTTACCTGGAGTACCGACCCGCAGCTGCTCGCAGCCTCTGCGGTAAAGCTGACACAGGAGCAGGTCGAGGCATTCGTGCAGCGCATCACCGCGCCGGTGAAACTGGTGCTGGCGCGGGAGGGGCTGTCGAAAATGTTTGAGCAGTATCAGGAGAACCTGGCCGCCTTCCCCCATATCGAGGTAGAGGCCATTGCCGGCGGACACCATTTGCATATGGAAGCCGAATCGTTAAAAATTGCGGCAGTGTTCAACGACCTCTTCTCACGTTGACAGAGCTAACGGCCAGCGGGCCCAGGGAATCAACTTGGCAGCAGTAAACAATACCTTTCAGACAACACTAGCAGTTCTCTTTCTCAGCCTTGTCAGTGGCAGTATCCAGGCTGCCACCCAATTGTCTCTGGCCGCCTTCCCCAATGCGCGCGCGGTCTATCAATCCGAGAGCGATACTGACGATTACCGCCTGGCGCTGGGGGCCCTGAAAAAGGTCAACAACGTCTGGCGCGCGGAGCAGGAGCAGAGGGTCAGCGGCCGCCTGCACCGCGATACCCTGGAGGCGCCGCCGGGCTTCAATGCCGAGGAGGTGTATGATTTTTACGCCGACCAGCTGCAGGGGATGAACGCCCGCGTGCTGTTCAGCTGCAAGGGGCGCCGCTGTGGCACCAGTAACAGTTGGGCCAATACCCGCTTCGGTATCAAGCAGCTGTTTGGTCTGGATCAGTACCAGCACTACGGTGCTTTTGAGATTGTCGATGCCAGGGAGCAACTGTTCTTCGTTGCGCTTTACACCGTGCGGCGCGGCAATAAGCGAGTCTATGCGCAGGTGGATGTGCTGCAGAGCCGCGGCGGCCGCCAGGGTGAAATAGCCGCCAATCCCGAGACCATCAGCCAGCAGCTGGAGCAGCGCGGGCACTATGTGCTGCCGGGTCTGAGTGCCGGTTCCAGCAGCCCGCGGCTGGACCCCCAGCACCTGCAGTCCCTGGTGGCGGCACTGCGCCTGCAGCGGTTTATGCGCGTAGCGGTGGTCGGGCACGACTACGGCGCCGACGGCCACGCCCAGCGGCAGGAGGCCTCGCTGCAGTACGCGCAGTTTGTCAAAAATGAAATTGTCCAGGCCGGCATTCCCGCAGCGCGACTGGAGGCCTACGGTCTCGGCGGCCTGGCGCCGGAGCGCCGCGGCGAGCGCAGCCTGAGAGTGGAAATAGTCAGGATCAGTAACTAGTCACTAGATACTAGTTACTGATTATAGGCTGCTTTTCAACAATGACAGGAATTCGCTGCGGGTGCTGGCGTTGCTGCGAAACGAGCCGAGCATGGCCGAGGTTTTCATTACCGACTCCTGCTTTTCCACCCCGCGCATCATCATGCACATATGCTTGGCTTCGATGATGACGCCTACCCCGGCAGCTGCGGTGACCTGTTGCAGTGTTTCGGCAATCTGCACGGTGAGTTGCTCCTGTATCTGCAGGCGCCGCGCAAACATATCGACGATGCGGGCGATTTTGGATAATCCCACTACTTTTCCTGTGGGGATATAGGCGACATGCGCCTTGCCGATAAAGGGCAGCAGGTGGTGTTCGCAAAGCGAGTGCAGTTCGATATTTTCCACCAGAATCATTTCACTGGAATCGGAGGGAAACAGGGCGCCGTTGATGACCTGGTCGATATTTTGCCGGTAGCCCCGGGTCAGATACTCAAATGCCTTGGCGGCGCGCTCCGGTGTATCCACCAGGCCCGGCCGCTGCGGATCCTCACCGATAGCCTTGATAATATGCTCGAAATGTTCTTTCATCATACGACCTTCCGATACAGCCCAGGCGGGCGGGGAAGCTACCCTAAGTGATGCCCTGCATGGGGTAAAGTTTTTTTTACCAAATTGTCACAAACCCCGGTGTTGTCATCGGCCGCGGCCCGGCCGGCTGCTGCCTGTGGACAGATATTCTGAATGAGTAGGAGTAGAGGCCAGTCTCTGTGATCGAAAAGCGCGAATCCACTGCACAGCAGCTGTTGAACATACGCGACTGCATCCGCTGGGGCGCCAGCCGTTTTGCCGCTGCCGGCCTGTATTTCGGCCACGGCAGTGACAATGCCTGGGACGAAGCCTCGTACCTGGTGCTGCACACCCTGCACCTGCCCTGGGATAGCAGCCCCCAGGTCCTCGATGCGCGGCTGACCCTGGAGGAGCGCCGCCAGGTGCTGGCGGTGCTCGACAGGCGTATCGGGGAGCGCATACCCGCCGCCTACATCACCGGTGAGGCCTGGTTTGCCGGGCTCAGATTCCATATCGACCGGCGCGTACTGGTGCCGCGCTCACCCCTGGCCGAATTGATAGAGCGGGGTTTTCAGCCCTGGCTGGCGGGCGAACCCGGGCGTATTCTGGATCTGTGTACCGGCAGTGGCTGCATTGGCATCGCCTGCGCCGCGGCGTTTCCCGGCGCCGAGGTGGAACTCAGCGATATCAGCGGCGAGGCGCTGGTGGTGGCGCGGCAGAATATCGAGCTGCACCAATTGCAGCAGCGGGTCAGCAGCTGGCAAGGGGATCTGTTTGCCGCTGTGGGCGGGCGCCGCTACGAGCTGATTGTTGCCAATCCGCCCTATGTCGATGCCGAAGACCTGGCGGCGATGCCGGCCGAGTACCGCGCCGAGCCGGCGCTGGGACTGGCTTCCGGTGCCGACGGGCTCGACCTTGTGCGGCGCCTGCTGGCCGAAGCTGCCGATCACTTGAGCCCCGGTGGCCTGCTGGTGGTGGAGGTGGGCAACACCTGGCCGGCGCTGGAGCGGGCCTATCCCGGGGTGGACTTTACCTGGGTTGAGTTCGAGCGCGGCGGCCACGGGGTATTTGTGCTTGGCGAAGCGCAATTGCAGGCACACAGAGCAGATTTTTCCCGGGCGGCGTATAATGCCGCCGCTGATAATAATACGGGCAGTTAGGAAGATCGATGTCGGGCAATACCTTTGGCAAGTTATTTAGCGTTACCACCTTTGGCGAGAGTCATGGTATGGCACTGGGCTGTATCGTGGACGGCTGTCCCCCGGGGCTGGCGCTGAGCGAGGCCGACCTGCAGCGCGACCTGGATCGGCGCAAGCCCGGCCAGTCGCGCTTTACCACGCAGCGTCGCGAAGCCGACCAGGTGAGAATCCTCTCCGGGGTATTCGAGGGCAAAACCACCGGTACACCCATCGGCCTGCTGATCGAAAACACCGACCAGCGCTCCAAGGACTACAGCAAAATCAAAGACCGGTTTCGGCCCGCCCATGCCGACTACACCTATATGCAGAAGTATGGCGTGCGCGATTATCGCGGCGGCGGCAGGTCCTCCGCCCGCGAAACCGCCATGCGGGTGGCCGCCGGCGCCATTGCCAAACGCTATCTGCAGCGGCACTTGGGTATCGTGGTGCGCGGTTACCTGTCGCAGCTGGGGCCCATTGCCATTGACAAGGTCGACTGGGCCGAGGTCGACAACAATCCGTTCTTTTGTCCCGATGCCGATAAAGTTGTGGCGCTGGAAGACTATATGAAGGACCTGAACAAGCAGGGAAATTCCGTGGGGGCGAAAATCACCGTCACCGCCAGTGGCATGCTGCCCGGCCTGGGTGAACCGGTATTCGACCGCCTGGATGCCGATATCGCCCATGCGCTGATGAGCATTAACGCCGTCAAAGGTGTGGAGATAGGCGCCGGTTTTGACTGTGTTACACAACTGGGCACGGAGCACCGCGACGAGATGTCGCCGCAGGGCTTTCTCTCCAACAATGCCGGCGGTGTACTGGGTGGTATTTCCACCGGCCAGGACATCGTCGCCCATATTGCGCTCAAGCCCACATCGAGCCTGCGCATTCCCGGTCGCGGTGTGGACATCAACGGCGAGCCGGTGGAGGTCGTCACCACCGGCCGCCACGACCCCTGTGTCGGCATCCGCGCCACGCCCATCGCCGAGGCCATGCTGGCGCTGGTGCTGATGGACCACCTATTGCGTCACCGCGGACAAAACGCCGGGGTGCAATCGGGAGTGCCGCTGATACCGCCGGCGGCGCCCTGACAGCGCCGGCGGCGTTGTGATAGCGCCCGCGGCGTCCTGAACGTGCTGTCCGGTCCGGCGCCCGTGCCTGCACTGCCTTACTGGCGGCTTTCGGGGTTTTACTTTTTCTACTTTGCGGTGGTCGGTGCGCTGGTGCCGTTCTGGGGTTTGTATCTGCAGTCGCTGGGTTTTAGCGCCCAGGCCATCGGCAATATCGGCGCGGTGCTGATGCTCACCAAGGTTATCGCCCCCAATATCTGGGGCTGGCTGGCCGATCGCAGCGGCCGGCGCCTGCGCATTATCCGCATCGGCAGCTTCTGCGCCTGTCTGTGTTTTCTGGGGGTATTTCTGCAGCTCGGTTTTGTCGGTATGGCGCTGATCGTCGCCGCCTACAGCTTTTTCTGGAATGCCGTGCTGGCGCAATTCGAAGTGATAACCCTGAGTTATCTCGGTAATCAGCCGCAGCGTTACAGCCACATTCGACTCTGGGGGTCGGTCGGCTTCATTGTCGTGGTGGTGGGGCTCGGCTGGCTGTTCGACCGTATCGCCATCGGCTATCTGCCGGTTTTCATTCTGGCGTTTTTGGCGCTGATCTGGCTTTGCAGCCTCTCGGTCAGAGAACACAACATCAGTAGAAACACCGCACCGCTCAGTGGTTTTATCCGCACCGTGAAGCAACCCGCGGTAGCCTGCTTTCTTGCGGCGAGTTTTTTTCTGCAGGTCAGCCACGGCAGTTACTATACCTTCTTCAGTCTGTATCTGGAAAATGCCGGCTACCAGCGTGCCTCGATCGGTGGCCTGTGGGCGCTCGGCGTCATTGCCGAGGTGGTGATCTTTATTTTCATGCATCGGCTGGTGCCGCGCTTTGGCCTGCGCAAGCTGCTGTTGTTCAGTGTGGCGGCAACGGTAATACGCTGGTGGCTGGTGGCCTACTTTGTGAGCAGTGTCACACTATTGCTGTTTGCTCAGCTGTTGCATGCATTTACTTTTGGTATTGCCCACGCCGTTGCCATCGAACTGGTGCGGTCTTTTTTTGGCGCGAAAAATCAGGGGCAGGGGCAGGCGTTATACAGCGCCATCAGTTTTGGCGGCGGCGGTGCGGTGGGCGCCGCGCTTAGTGGCACCTTGTGGGGCGTGAGTGTCGAGTTGCCTTTTGTCATGAGTATTTTTGCGGCGCTGATTGCGCTGGCGTTCGCCCGCTTTGTGGTAATAACCGGCAGTTAAGCTTTTTATACAGCTTCGAAGACTCAGCTATATGCCCGACAAAGCGCTTGATTACCTTGTCAAGCCCTTTTATGCTGTCACCAAAACCATTACATTTCTTTTTACGATATGTTGCCAGCCCCGCTGTAAACTCTTCTTGTGCTGGCCGGCAAAATATATCAGGGCGGGGGTGACAAAAAAGATGAAATACATCTTGCTCTTATTCATCGTGTTCACATCGTCTTCTGTGTTCGCACAGAACCGTCAGTGTCCCTTGGTCGACTGCGACTGTAGCGCCCTTGTCGTTGGCGAGTGGCGCAAGGATTGTCGCGATCAAGAAAAGGATTTGGTGAAAGCCTGTGTCGCCAACAAGGGCAAGCCCACGAGTTACTGCCGGCTGCAGGGGCTGGACGCTTTTCCGGTGGCACTCAGCGTAAAACCAAAACAGCACGACACATTGGACAGGGCGGGGATCAGGGCTGCTGAGAAACAGATAGAATCGCTGAACTGGTCTGCCCGGCAGGACCTGCAGATGACTGCAGAGCTGGAGCAGCGCCAGGAGTATGCCGCGGCACTCGGTTTGTATAAAGGCCGGGAGAAATCGCTGGCCAAAGCTCACCGGCTGCGGCAACAGATTGCACAGAGCCATGCGGCGTTGAAGGATGAAGAGGCGGCGATCGATTTTTGGCGCGACGTAACAAAGGCCAGTCGCAGCAATGGCCTCAATGAAGAACTTGGGGAGATCGAGGCGCTGTGGTCGGCCTGGCAGTCGCAGCAGCTCAGCGGCGAGCAGAAGCGCGGTATACAGTTACTGGCGCTGCGCAAGTTGCGCAATCTCGGCAATGATACCGAACGCCTCGCCGATGCCTACAGCCGCTCCCGGCAGATTGAAAGAGCGGCGCAGCACTGGCAGCGGGCCGCGGATATGGCCGAACAGCTGTCCGGTTGGATGAAACAGGTAAAAGGTAAACCCACCCATATCCGTTACTTTCGCAATCAGGCCGCCGCGCGCTGGCACAAAGCGGCGCTGTTCTGGGTGCAAACGCAGACCGGGGCAGACGGGCCGGCAACCTTCGCCCGCAGCGAGGCAGAGCGGATAATCAGTGGTACCAGCCAGAAGGCGGTAGCGGATTTATAGCAGTGAAGACAGCAGACAGCTTACCGCAGCAATTCGATCATGCGGGTTGCTGTCTGCTGTAAGCTGTCAACGTTATTTCAGAAGTGCAGCACGATTTCAGAAGTGCAGCACGATTTCAGAAGTGCAGCACGATTGCCGCGTAGGGACCGTCCAGCGTCAGGTCCGCCTCGAGATCATCGATATCGTCGATTTCCAGGGTCATGCGGCGGTAGCCCAGTTCCACACCCAGATCGATGATGGACCCGAAGGTGTAGGCAATCTTGGCCGAGGCGTCGGAGAGGGTATTGCCGCTGTAGGTAACCAGGTTGGCTTCGGCACCCACGGAAAAACCCGTCAGCGGCAGATCGAACTGGGCCCTGGCGTAGGCCAGCGGTATTACCGCCTCCAGATCCACCGTCTCCTGTAATGCAGTGGTTGTCTGACTCTGCACCGCGGCCTCACCCTGGAAGGCACGCAGTGTCAGGCCCAGGTCGAGACTGATCCAGTTGTCCAGCAGTTCGTAATAGAGAATGGCATCGGTGTGGGTCAAATCCAGATCGGTCACCACGGTATCGGTGGCAGTGAAGGTCACATCGTCGAGGGTGAAATCCCGGCTGAGGGTGGCACTTTCCCGCGATTCGATATCCATAAACTGCAGCTTGACGTTTGGCAGCAGCGGCACCGGGTGCTCAATGGCGACAAAGAAGAAATTATTGTCCTCGTCTTCCAGCCCCAGTTCATCCACGTCGATACTTTCAACCCCGGTGTCGCCGCCGTAGTCGGCCTGCCACAGGCCGGCGCCGGCATAAACCCCGAAGATGGTATCGGCCTGTGTCAGCGGAGCCAGGGCCGCCAGACAGGTAATGCCGAGTAGTTTTTTCATGCAGGTGCTCTCCAGACGATTTATTTGCGATCGACCCGTTGCCTCAACGTTGTCTTAACGTTGTTTCAACATTGTCTCAACGTTGTCATAACACTGTTACAACGTTTTCATAACAAAGTCTCGGGCGACAATTTAAAGTAATTTCTGTAAAACAAATGTTAACGCTATCAACTCTAGACTATTTTTTTGATTTTGCCCGGTGGTGATATCGCCCGAAACTGACATGTCTTGAGTTATTTTGGCGCATTTTGCCGCACATGGTGCTCGAGCAGGCGCAGAAAAGCACTGGCGGCATTGCTGAGGCTGCGTTCGCGGTGGTAAATGCAGCCGAGTCGGCGCGTCAGCCTCTCCAGGCCCAGATCTGCAAGCTGTCGGTCGATAATGGTCAGCGGCAGGACACTCCAGCCCAGGCCGATGGAGACCATCATTTTAATGGTCTCCAGGTAATTGGTGGCCATCGACAGGCGCAGGGGGATAGCGCGACTGTCGAACAGGTCCTTTACCAGTGCCGTGGTATAAGTGTTGAGATCCGGCAGAATAGCCGGGTATTGCGCCAGCTGGGCCAGGTCGATGCCATCGCGTGAACGCAGCGGGTGATCCGGGGCGCAGACAAAAGCCAGCGGGTCCGGCCAGATGCCATGGCTTATCAGCTGGCCCTCGTGGGCCGGCGGGCCCAGAGTGATTACCGCCAGTTCCACCTGTCCCTGCAGTACCGCGTCGGCGGCCTTTTCCGAGTCGAGAAAATCCAGGTCGAGTGTCACTGCCGGATACTGGCGCGAGAATTGCCGCAATACGGCGGGCAGCCGGTGCAGGCCGATATGGTGACTGGTGGCCAGGCTCAGACGCCCGCCGACATGGCCCTCCAGATCGGCAATCAGGCGCCGGGCGTCGGCGACCTCCTGGAGGATATGCCGGGCCCGCGGCTGCAGGGCGCGCCCGGCCTCGGTCAGCGAGATACGCCGGCCGATGCGGTCGAACAGGCGGCAGCCAAGCTGCTGCTCCAGCGCGGCGATGCGCTTGCTGACCGCCGGCTGGGTCAGGTGTAATTGCGCCGCGGCGGCCGAGAACGAACCCCGTTCAGCCACCGCCTGGAAGGCTTTCAGGTTTTGGGTGTCCATGGCCCCGGTATACTAAGTATTCTCATGGGGAATTAAAACTATAAAAAAGATGAATTTGTTTTATTTTTCCTTCCGGCATAGACTGGCGCTACTTCCATCCTTTACTGACTGCTGCCATGACTGCCAAAACCCTCTACGACAAACTCTGGGACGCCCACTTTGTCAGCGGCCGCGACGACGGCACTGCGCTGATCTATATCGACCGCCATATCATTCACGAGGTCACCTCGCCGCAGGCTTTCGAAGGCCTGCGACTGGCCGGGCGGCGGCCCTGGCGGGTCGACAGTGTGGTCGCCACCCCCGATCACAATGTGCCCACTACCAGCGACGAGCGCGCCACCGGGGTTGCCGGTATTGCCGACCCGGTGTCAAAAATCCAGGTGCAGACACTCGACGATAACTGTGAAGACTTCGGTATTACCGAGTTCAAGATCAATGACCGCCGCCAGGGCATCGTCCATGTCGTCGGCCCGGAAACCGGCGCCTGCCTGCCCGGCATGACCATCGTCTGCGGTGACTCCCACACCTCCACCAATGGTGCTCTGGCGGCGCTGGCCCATGGTATCGGCACCAGTGAAGTCGAGCATGTACTGGCGACCCAGTGCCTGGTGACCAGGAAAATGAAGAATATGCAGGTGCGCGTAGAAGGTCGCCTGGGGGCGGGCGTTACGCCCAAGGATGTGGTGCTGGCTGTAATCGGCACTATCGGTACCGCCGGTGGCACCGGTCATGCGATTGAATTTGCCGGCCAGGTATTCAGTGAGATGTCGATGGAGGGCCGCATGACGGTCTGCAATATGGCCATCGAGGCCGGCGCCCGCGTCGGTATGGTGGCCTTCGACGATACCACGCTGGAGTATGTCAAGGGCCGCCCCTACGCACCCGAAGGCGAGCTGTGGGAGCGGGCCTTGAACAGCTGGCGGCAATTGAAAAGTGACGACGGCGCCCATTTTGACAGAGTTGTTACGCTGCAGGGCGGAGATATCAAGCCACAGGTCAGCTGGGGCACGTCGCCGGAAATGGTGCTGCCGGTGGACGCCCGGGTGCCCGATCCGCAAGCGCAGAGCGATCCGGTCAAGCGCGAGGGCTATGCCCGCGCCCTCGACTATATGGGGCTGAGCGCCGGTCAGGCGATTACCGATATCGCCGTGGACCGGGTGTTTATCGGCTCCTGCACCAATTCCCGTATCGAGGACCTGCGCGCTGCCGCCGAGGTGGTGCGCGGCCGCCAGAAAGCCGCCTCAGTCAAGCAGGTACTGGTGGTACCGGGCTCGGGCCAGGTCAAGGCCCAGGCCGAGGGCGAGGGGCTGGACAAAGTCTTTATCGCCGCCGGTATGGAATGGCGCGAACCGGGCTGCTCAATGTGCCTGGCGATGAACGCAGACAGGCTCGGCAGCGGCGAGCACTGCGCCTCGACTTCCAACCGCAATTTCGAGGGTCGCCAGGGCTACGGCGGGCGCACCCACCTGGTGAGCCCGGCGATGGCCGCCGCCGCCGCCATTGCCGGACATTTTGTCGATGTCCGCGACTTCCGCTAAACGCCGAGGAGATTCAGGCCAATGAAAGCATTCACCCAGCTCAGCGGTATTGTCGCTCCCATGGACCGCGCCAATGTGGATACCGACCTGATCATTCCCAAGCAGTTTTTAAAGTCCATTCAGCGCAGCGGCTTTGGCCCCAACCTGTTTGACGAACTGCGCTATCTGGACGAGGGCCAGCCCGGCGAGGACTGCAGCGGGCGGCCCTTGAATCCCGAGTTTCCGCTGAATTTTCCCCGTTACCAGGGTGCCTCGATTCTGCTGGCGCGGAAAAATTTCGGCTGTGGCTCCAGTCGCGAGCACGCGCCCTGGGCCCTGGACGACTACGGTTTTCGCTGTGTCATTGCGCCGAGCTTTGCCGATATTTTCTACAACAACTGCTTCAAAAACGGCCTGTTGCCCATCGTGCTGGAAGAGGCGGTAGTCGACTCGCTGTTTCAGTCACTCTACGCGCAGGAAGGCTACCGGCTGACAGTGGATCTGGCGGCGCAGACGGTGACCACCGCCGGCGGCGACAGCCATGCCTTCGAGGTGGACAGCTTCCGCAAATACTGCCTGCTGAACGGTTTCGATGATATCGGCCTGACACTGCAGCAGAGCGACGCCATCAAAGCCTATGAGGCGCAGCGACGGCAGCAGGCGCCGTGGCTGTTTAATGCGGTATAATTCCCAGACTTTCTGCAAACGGTTTTTCAAAAGGTCACAGCTTAAAGCTGACAGTTTACAGTTTACAGCGCTGACAGGGGACCGCGGTTTTACTGTGAGCTGTAGGCTGTCACCTCATCAAGCTATAAGCTGTCACCTCATCAAAGGTTAGAATAAAGTGAGCAAAAACATCCTCTTGCTGCCCGGAGACGGTATCGGCCCCGAGATCGTTGCCGAGGCCCGCAAAGTCCTCGATCGCGCCAATGACCTCTACGGCCTGGCGCTGGCTTTCGACCAGGCAGCGGTCGGCGGTTGCAGTATCGATCGCTGCGGCGTGCCGCTCGACGATGCCACCCTGGCAAAGGCGCGCGCGGCCGACGCCATTTTAATGGGTGCGGTCGGCGGGCCGCAGTGGGATGGACTGGAGCGTTCACTGCGCCCGGAGAAAGGGCTGTTGAAACTGCGTTCCGAGTTGCAGCTGTTTGCCAATCTGCGCCCGGCGATCCTGTATCCACAACTGGCTGAAGCCTCGACCCTGAAAGCGGAGGTGGTAGCCGGGCTCGACATTCTGATTGTGCGGGAATTGACCGGCGGCATTTATTTCGGCGAGCCGCGCGGCATCCGCACCCTGGAAAGCGGCGAGCGCGAGGGCTACAACACCTATCGCTACGCCGAGCACGAAATAGAGCGTATCGGCCGCAACGCCTTTGCCATGGCCATGCAGCGCGACCGGCGCCTGTGCTCGGTGGACAAGGCCAATGTACTGGAGGCCACGGTGCTCTGGCGCGAGGTGATGCAGCGCCTGGCGGCGGAGTACCCGGCGGTGGAATTGTCCCATATGTATGTGGATAATGCCGCCATGCAACTGGTGCGGGCGCCGAAGCAGTTCGATGTGATTGTCACCGGCAATATGTTCGGCGATATTCTGTCCGATGCAGCGGCCATGTTGACCGGTTCCATCGGCATGCTGCCGTCGGCATCGCTGGACAAGGACCGCCGCGGCCTCTACGAACCCTGCCACGGCTCGGCGCCGGACATTGCCGGTAAAGGTATGGCCAACCCGCTGGCAACGATTCTTTCCGCCGCCATGATGTTGCGCTATTCTCTCGACCTGGCGCCTGCGGCGCAGGCCATCGAGGCGGCAGTCGGCCGGGTGCTGGATCAGGGGCTGCGCACCGCGGACATTTACACCGCGGGTTGCCGCAAAGTATCCACCGCGGAAATGGGCGATGCGGTGCTGGCAGCGCTGGAGTAGGCAGGCCGCCGGTTCCTCTGCGGGCAGGGGGCCGCAGGTGCTTGATTTATTGGGTTTCTGCCGGCGCAGGAATGACACCAGGGGATGTTCACGACGGGCGTTCAGGAAGACATTCACAAAAGGGGCGTTCGCGAAGGGACGTCCATGAAGGGATGTCCACAAAGGGACGTCCACAGAGACAGAGAAAGTTGCGGTAAATGATGATGCGAGTAGGTTTTGTTGGCTGGCGCGGTATGGTGGGCTCCGTGCTGATGCAGCGGATGCGCGAGGAGGGGGATTTTGGCGATATCGAGCCAGCATTTTTCACGACCTCGAATGTCGGCGGTGAAGGTCCGGCGATCGGCAAGGAGACCGAACCCCTGCGCGACGCCGGCGCTATCGAGGCGCTGTTGCCGCTGCAGGCGATAGTCTCCTGCCAGGGCGGCGATTATACCGCCAAGGTCTACCCGCAACTGCGCCGCGCCGGCTGGAACGGCTACTGGATCGACGCCGCCTCCACCCTGCGCATGGACGACAGCGCACTGATCGTGCTGGACCCGGTCAACCGCAGCGTCATCGAAGATGGTGTGGGTGCCGGTATCAGGAATTTTATCGGCGGCAACTGCACCGTCAGCCTGATGCTGATGGGCCTCGGCGGCCTGTTTCGCCAGGGTCTGGTGGAGTGGATTTCGGCCATGACCTATCAGGCCGCCAGCGGCGCCGGCGCCAGGCATATGCGCGAGCTCATTCAGCAGATGGCCGCCATCGGCGCGGCTGCCGGCGAGCCATTGCACGACCCGGCTACCGCCATACTGGATATCGATCGCGCCGTGGCGACATTGCTGCGCGGCGACCAGCTGCCACAGCAGCAGTTTGGCGCCGCCCTGGCCGGCAGCCTGCTGCCCTACATAGACCGCCAGTTGGACAACGGCCAGAGCCGCGAGGAGTGGAAGGGCCAGGCGGAAACCAACAAGATACTCGGCTTGAGCGAGAGACCGGTCGCCGTCGACGGCATCTGTGTGCGCATCGGCGCCATGCGCTGCCACAGTCAGGCGCTGACCATAAAGCTGGCCCGGGATGTACCGCTGAGCGAGATCGAGGACATGCTGCAGAGCGCTAACCCCTGGGTCAGAGTGGTGCCCAATCGGCGCGACGACAGCCTCACCCGGCTGACGCCCGCGGCGGTGACCGGCAGCCTCGAGGTACCGGTGGGGCGCCTGCGCAAAATGAATATGGGTGCCGAATACCTGTCTGCCTTTACCGTGGGCGACCAGTTGCTGTGGG